>JBBSGG010000099.1:0-2779 GCA_038254305.1 Pyrinomonadales bacterium | reverse complement strand
TCACGCCGGCGGATTTTATAAAGCTTACGTCAAAGACGACCGTAAAGCAGATCCTCGAACGCGACGATTTCGAAAAGCGCATGCGCGAAGAAAAGCCGATCTCACTCCACGAGCTGCTTTATCCGCTTGTTCAAGGTTACGACTCGGTCGCACTCGAATCCGATGTCGAGCTTGGCGGCACCGATCAGAAGTTCAATCTGCTGATGGGACGCAATTTACAGCGTGAATTCGGGCAAGAGCCGCAGGTGATCATGACGACGCCGCTGCTCGAGGGTCTCGACGGCGTTCAGAAAATGTCGAAATCGCTCGGCAATTACATCGGCATCGACGAGGCGCCTTCCGATATGTTCGGAAAGGTGATGTCGATATCGGACGATCTGATGTGGAAATATTTCGAATTGCTCACCGACCTTTCCGTTGACGAGATCGGAAAGCTGAAAAGCAGCAGTGACAATCCGCGAAACATAAAGGTCGATCTGGCGAAACGCATAATCCGCGATTTTCATTCCGAGCAGGCTGCCAAATATGCAGAGGATGATTTCAACCGCCGTTTTGTCCAGAAGGAAGTGCCCGACCAAATCGACCAAATAGAGTTGCAGGCGAAAGTCCACCGCTTGCCCGAGATATTGACCACGACCGGGCTTGCTGCCTCAAAAGGCGAGGCCAAACGGCTTATCGAGCAAGGCGGCGTCAGGGTTAACGGCGAAAAGGCCACGTCCGTCGCGGCCGAGTTCGACATAAAGCCGGACGTGGAGCTTTTGGTACAGGTGGGGAAGCTTAAGTTTTTGCGGGTTATAGGTAAATGAACGAGCACCGTCTTCGAATATGAAATTTATCGTGTTGATCGTCGCCATCATTGCCTTCTGGGGTAAATCCGCCGGGCTCGAATAAATAGAAGTTTCTGTATCGGCAAAGGTTATGTACGATTTTCGATTTCAGTCGCATTCTACCTTGCAAAAATGGCAAACGCTTCGAGTACGATCGCGTTGCCGTTATTCTGACCTTTTGTGATTCCCGCAAGCGGCCGCTATAATTTACTCCCATCCCGGATAGTCGTCCAAAGCATCCAATTACTATGCCGTTAAGAATAGCCGGAAAAAGAAAAGACAGACTTCAAAACCGTTTTGCTCCTTCCGAAAAACCGCTTCGCGAGATCGCCGGAAATCTTTCAAAGGTTGCAAAATACGCGATGGACGAGGCGACGAGCCTTTCGCTCGAACGCGTCGAGATCGCGATCCCGCGGCTTCCCAAAAAGCTCGACGGTTTTCGCATCATCCATCTTTCCGATATTCATCACAGCCCGTTTACGGGACTTGAGCACATTGCGCGGACCATCAAAGTGGCGAACAGGATCAAGCCCGACATGTTCGTGTTAACGGGTGATTACGTTTCGCACGACCGAAAATATATAGCCCCGGTCGCTCGCCTGCTCGGCGAACTGACCGCCGAATTCGGCACGTATGCCTGCCTCGGCAATCACGATCACTGGACGGATGCCGAGCTTGTGACGAGTAGTTTCCGCACGGTCGGGATTAACATGCTGGTCAATCAAGGCTTTCGCTTTGAAGCCAACGATGCATCGTTTTGGCTCGCGGGTGTCGATGACCATATGGTCGGAAAGACGGATATTGCAGCGGCGCTTCACGGTTCGTATCCGGATGAAATGAAGCTGCTTCTTGCGCACAATCCGCTGATCTTTCGGCAGGCGGTCCGCAACGGTGTCGATCTGACCTTGAGCGGTCACACGCATGGCGGCCAGATTCGCGTTCGCGATGCCGAAAAACGAATTCTGCCGCGTCGCAAGCTTTCCAGCGGCCTGCACAAACGCAGCGAATCGCAGATCTACATAACTCGCGGCATCGGAACCGTCGTGCTCCCGGTCAGATATCAGTGTCCGCCGGAAATTAGCTTGTTAGAACTGCGACCCGCCTGATCTGCGGCCCGAACCGATGTCCTCATCGATCCTGACCATCCCGAACCTGCTGACATCCCTGCGGATGGCGCTCATCCCCGTTTTTGCGAGCCTGCTTTTTTACGATTATGCCGGCACGGCACTGATCGTTTTCATGATAGCCGGCATATCTGACGGGATCGACGGTTTTCTGGCGCGCCGGTTCAATCAGGAAACCGAGCTCGGAACAATTCTCGATCCGATCGCCGACAAGCTGCTGATGACCACGGCGTTCATTATTCTTACGCTGCCAAATGTGCTGCAGCCGGTTCGCCACCTGCCGGTGCCGTTTTGGGTGACGGCTGCTGTGCTCGGACGCGACATATTGATCATCACGGTGGCGGCCGCGATAAACATCATGACGGGTTTTCGCGGCTTCAAGCCGTCGTGGCTGGGGAAGCTAAGCACGCTGGTTCAGGTTGTTGCGGTGACGCTGATACTGCTCGCCGCCGTCTTCAAGGTCAGTTTTTATCTGCCCACCGTTTACACGATCGTGGTGCTGCTGGCATTCGCGTCCGGACTGCACTACTTGTTTTTTGTCGCGAAATTGATGAAGGAAGAGAGCAGTTCGGCAACTTAGATCAAGCGTTTGATAATTTGCAATAGTTCGCCGAAATCCACCGGTTTTGCGAGGTGCATCTGAAAGCCCGCGTCGAGAACCTGACGGCAGTCATCCTCAGAGGCGTCGGCGGTGAGTGCGATCGCGGGGATCGACGCGCTTCCATTGCCAGATCTCCGAATACTTTGAATCAGTTCATAGCCGTCGGTCCCGGGCATTCCGATATCGCTGATCAGCAGATCGTAGTTTCCATGCGAAAGTTTCTCGAG
>JBBSGG010000098.1:0-3430 GCA_038254305.1 Pyrinomonadales bacterium | reverse complement strand
GATCAGATCATGGTTGAATCGTTCGCCCGCGAGGAGAATTTTCGCCGGTTCACGCGCAAACGCTCGTTCAAGCGGTACGGGCAAACCGTTTCAAGTCGGCCGGTCCGAAAAATCGACAGCGCCGTGTGGATAACCGACGACTGGTCCAAGGGATACTATCACTGGCTCGCCGACGTGCTGCCCAGGCTCGTAGCTGCCTCTCACCTCCTGCGCGATTCCAAACTGTTGCTTCCCGCGCGATTTCGTGATTCCGAGGTGGTCGACGTATCGTTAACGCGCTTTGGAATCTCGAACTTCGAATTCGTGGAAAACAGCGAGAACGTACGAGCGAATCGACTTTATCTGCCCGTGCATGCCGCCGAATCCGGCGAATTCGATCCGGCAACGATTCAGGAAGTAAGGCGGATTTTGACCCATGGTGTAGCCGCGAGCGGGTTGCCCGCCCGTTGTATCTATATCAGCCGTAGCCATGCAAAACGCCGGAAGATCATCAACGAGGACGAGGTTCTCGTCGTCCTAAAAGACTTCGGCTTCGAAACGATCTTTGCCGAAGATTTTTCCTTCGTCGAACAGATTCGGCTATTCGCGTCCGCGAGCCGTCTCGTCTCCATCCACGGTGCCGGCCTCGCCAACATGCTTTTCATGCCGCCCGGCGGCCGCATCCTGGAGTTGCGAAAAAACGGCGATCGGGCAGAAAACTGCTTCGCCGATTTGGCATGCGCTCTCTGCTACGAGTTCGACTATCTGACATGCCCCGCGGTAAACGACGCTGACGCTCCCTACATTGCCGACTTGGTTGTCGATACGCAGTCGCTCCGGGAACAATTGGGCTTGTTTCTACAACGGCTCTAACGGGAATAAACGATCCCCCGGTTTTCAATCTGAAAAAGGGAATTACCCAGCTCGGTAGTGCCCTTTCCCAGTCTTTCCTCTACCGTTTTTGATTTATCTGTTCAAACCACTCCGTAGACGACCGCGGAATTCGAAAAATTCGAGACCGATTTTGCTGCTACGGCTCGCACGCGGTATTCGTAATATTGCCCCGGCTTGACGCCCGTATCCTTATAACTCTGCTTTTTCGTCGTCGCGTGCAGTCCCCACGGTGTATCATCGCCGCTTCGGCGCCAGATTTCATAAACTGCCTGGCCCGGCTTATTGTTTCCCGAAAATCTGATCTCATTCACGCCATTTGAAAATCCGAAGGCCGAAAGCTTGGTCGGATCCTGCGCGATATAGGTGCCACGCGCCGCGGGAAAATCAAAGCCGCACAGGTCGTATTGGTCCTTGGCGGCAAGCCCCGCTTTCAGTGCATCGCGAACCTGGCCCATCAGCGCCCTTATCTGCGTGCTTGTCTGATTCCGTTCGCTCACCGCGGCTTTTCGGTCGCTTTCCGCAGTTGACGCGGCTGCCGTCTGCGTCGCCAGCGTAGTAGGCAGCACCCCGATCGCAGTTACCAGATCGGAACGAACGTTTGAATCGATCGCCGTCAATTTGCCGCCCCTGAGTAGTGTACTGACGTTGTTTGCAAAATCCGAAAGATCCGCTTCGCCGAGTCTTCTAAAATTCATTTTTCTTTCGCTCCATTCGTTTGAGTATTTGTCTTGTGAAACGTGTGTTGTGTTTCTAATACGAATGTAGCATAGTCGTGTTGCATTTGACAATAAATATTTCACCGATGCAACATATTCGGACCGCTACTCTCGGCACCTTTGAAACAGGCCCTCGCTTTCGCCTAAATATCTTTCGGATTCTTACAAAACACTTCCGAATCGTCAAAAAATACGATCGAACCAATCAAAAAAACATGCACTATCACACTAAATGGGAATTAAATGATCCAAAAACCGGAAAATTTAGTAGGACAAAGCATCATTGCTGTTCGAAAATCTCCTATAAAAATAGAAAATTAACCGATCCTCCACACGGTAAACCTCAGTTTGACACTTCCCCCGGTAAAAAAATACACTTCAACAGTGACGCCAGACAATTCTGCGGCTCCCATAGCCACACAACTACACGCACCATCCACCGCCGGCATGACCACGAAGGTCGTTAAAGGCAGTCTCTGGACGCTTGCCGGTCAAGTCGCTCCGCTCGCCGTGTCGCTAGCCGCAACTCCGTTCGTGATTCGCCTTCTCGGAGCCGAAGGCTACGGCGTGCTTATCCTCGTCGGGCTGATCCCGACCTATCTCGGTTTTGCCGATTTCGGGATGCCGATGGCATCTACAAAGTTCGGCTCCGAAGCCTATGCGGAAGGGGACGCGGACAAGGAAGCCCGCATCGTCCGCACCGCCGCGCTGATCGCTTTGGCCACATCGATTCCCGTCGCCGTATTGCTGAACATTTTCTCCGGTTCGATAATTAAGCTTTTCAACGTTCCAGACCATCTTCATGCTGATGCTGCACTTGCTTTAAAACTCGTTTCCGTTAGTTTCGTTATCAATATTCTTTGCGGTATTTTCAACACGCCGCAACTCGCACGGCTCCGGATGGATCTCAATACCTTCATCAACGCCGGTTCGCGCATTCTGAGTCTGATCGCCGCTCCGATAGTTCTTTATCTAGGTTTCGGTGTGAGTGGCGTTGCCGCCGTGCTTTTGGCGGCAAGCATGTTAAACCTCTCTGGCCATCTTGTCATCTCCCGAAGTCTATTGCCTCAGCTCTTCAGCATTATTATCGACCGCTCAATAATCGGGCCATTGCTAAAATTCGGTGGCGCGATCGCGTTTTCCGCCATTGCCTTGGTCGTATTGATAAATGCAGAGAAAGGAATTCTTCCCAGCGTCGTTTCATTCGCCGCTCTCGCACATTATTCCGTTGCCTTTACCGTAGCCTCAATGATTTCTTTGTTTGCCGCTTCGATGATGCAGTCTCTGTTACCGGCCTTTTCACAGTTACAAGGCGACGTTAATCGAGATAGATTCAATGCACTGTATTCTCGTGGAATTCGACTCAATGCATTGGTAATTATCCCGATGATCGTCCTGGTAGCTCTTGTTGCCAAGCCGTTCTTTACAATTTGGGCTGGCGAAGAATTCGGTCGTGAAAGCACAGTTCCCCTTTATATCCTGCTGTGTGGGTTATTCTTCAACTTGCAGGCATATCTTCCCGGAGCCGCGATACTGGCGGCTGGCCGGGCGGACATCCTTCCAAAGCTGTATTGGAGCGAGCTTTTTCCTTACATTTTGCTACTTTGGTTTCTTGCGACGCAATTCGGGATAATCGGTATAGCTTCCGCGTGGTCTATCCGAATCGGGGTTGACGCCATAATCCACTTCGTTGTCGCCAAGAAAATTGTTAGTACGAAGTATCAAGGGACGCCGGTCTCATATTTCTTGATAGGGGCGGCCATCATGTCTGTCCCATTGCTGGCAGCTTTGTGGTTTGGGGGACTTAATGTCCGCGTCGTGTTTATTGCTGCCTGTTCCCT
>JBBSGG010000097.1:0-3695 GCA_038254305.1 Pyrinomonadales bacterium | reverse complement strand
GTCTCACTAAACTTTGACCTCTTCATCCTTTTTCCTCCATCTTCAATGATGTCAGAAAATCTCTATTTATAAACTGTGCACTTTTAGGGGTAGATTACGGGAGGACGTTCGATGTGGGCGGCGGAGGTCCAGGCGGCGCGGGCGCCGGGGTTTGTTGTCGTGTAGTTTTTGACGAGGTGGCGGAGAGAGCCTTTGAGCCGGGTGAGCTGGTCGAGGTCGGCGCTGATATCGACGTTGGCGGCGATGCGGCTGGCGGTGGCTGAGTCCCGGAGGCCGAATGCGTCTTCGAAAGACTGGCAGGCGGCGGTCACGAGACCGGGCCATCCGGACGGTGCACCCCAATTCTCAAGAAGCGTTTCGTAGATCGTTCTGCCATCCGCAAAGCTGGGCCTTTTCTTTTCTAAATAAGATATCCAGCTGTCTGCCGCTATAACCTTCGCCCGTTCGCCAGGCGAAAGATCAACAGGACGACGATCGCACCGATTACGGACGATATAAAACTGGGCAAGTTACGGCCGATATTATCAAACGAACTTATCATCGGATACCCGAGGAAGTATTTACCGATGAAACCGCCGACAACGGCTCCGAGGATCCCCAGAACTGTTGTCAGGATCACGCCGCCGCCGTCGCGGCCGGGCAAAATAAATTTGGCGAGGTAGCCCGCTAAAAATCCTAAGATCAACCAAATAATTAAAGAAACCATTTTATTCTCCTTTTTCTAGCTCGTCACTGAGGGGAAAATGAGGGCTTCGTAAGGCCGTCAATTTCATCAAGTGTACACCTTTCGCATTACCAGCGTAGCCCTGCGAGCGATTGCCTGTGCGTTCACACATAAAAGAGTTCAATTTGAATGGAAGTCGTCCTTTGCGTTTCATCGCATAATTTGCGATGGCTTGGTCTCTGGTTTCGCCGAAGGCGTAGCAATCGCTCTCCTCTACGCTTACGAACTCGGAACCCACAACGCAGTATTGCTGACCATCGAGGAAAATAAGCGTCCCGCCCGGGCCGCGTTCCGCTTCGAGGTCGGGATCGTGTTGCAGCATTTCAAATTCCGCGGTCATAGAAGAAGTATTATACATTCAGCGGATTCAGCATTCACACTTTTTCTCGCAAGATCTTTCTTGAAACCGATGCGTCCGATACGTCCGGAACATTGTTGAACTAGCGGCTACGCCGCATCGTATATTCGCTAAATATGCAAAACGATCTAGTTATTCTCACGAATTGTCCAAACTGCGGTCTCGCTGCCGACGGCGATCAGCAATTTTGCCGTTCCTGCGGCGCGGCGCTTCGAGCAACCGCTTCGAACTTCGGAGATCGCTCGGCATTGATCGGTATCCTGCTCGCTTTCGGCGGAATTATCATCGCTCTCACGGGCAAGATGATCTTGAATCAAGAACTGCTCGTTTTCATCGGTGTCGTCACCTCGATAATGGGCATGGTATCGATCGCCGTGACGCCGTTGCTCGCGAAAGGCCGTTACAAAAAGCCGCGTCAAATGTCCTTCCACCCACAGGCAAGCCTCGCGCCTTCTGAACCGACCCTCCACCTTCCACCGATCGACTCTCTGCACGAAATACCCAGCGTCGTCGAAAGCACGACCGAATTGCTTAAAGAGCCGGTCCGGCGGGCTTAGTCGTCAGCATTCGTCGCAACCCTATATTCGTTATAGCGATAGCCCTAAAACGCTAATGCGGCACGCGAACCTTTAAGCGCGAAAAACATGCTTAAGCCGTTCAAATAACAGTATTTACAGAGGTGGCCCGGGCGCGTTACCATGCGCGTATGGAAACGATCAACGGCCCTTTGACAATTCAGATCGACGCCAGAACCATCGACAGCATCGCGACGAGCGTCCAGGAATTTCACCAGACCGAGACCGGTACGCATTATCCGCTCTGGGCTGTCGCCCGTGCCGTGCGCAGCTGGCTTGCTCTCCGAGCGGACGACTATGTTGACGACCTTGCGGAGCTGCTCACCTCGCCGGGACGTAGCGAGGCGAATGCATTCGCGGGAATACTTGCTTCGTCTACCGCGGACACACGCGTTTTGGACGACGTTGCCGAGTATGCCGAAGAGAGCGTTTTCACCGGTTACCGAAAATTTTCGAGAGAGCGGCTCGGAGCGATGGCTGTGTACATCGCCGAACGCGGACGTGAAGTGTACAAGACAAAGCTGAACAAGCTCCTGTTTTATAGCGATTTTATTAATTTTTATCTGAACGGCACATCGATCTCGGGATCAAAATATGTCCACGTGCCGTTTGGCCCTGTGCCGGAACACTACGGCGAAGCACTCGAACAGCTTTCCGACGCGGGCCGAGTCGAACTGATGCCTGCCGGACACAAATCAATACTTATCAAACCCGTCGAATCCGCCGACCGAAACGATGCATTGAGCCGTGAAGAGACGGCTGTTATCGATTGGGTCTTGGAAAATTACGGCAAACTTTCCGCCAGCGAGATCAGCGACCTTTCCCACGGCGAAAAAGCTTACCGTTTTACGCGGCCCGGGGAGCAGATAGCTTACCGTTATGCCGCTTTTTTCGAAACTCTTCCGCTCAAGAAATAGCGATCAATTCTTGTACGGAGCGCGTCAATAATCCGCACCATAGCGCCTCACTTGGGGGCTCGATTGCTTGCCCGAACAAATAGGCGTAACGGTTCGCCATGGGGCCGAGACCATCACCAAACGGAACTGGTCAGAGTTTGGCCGAATGCGCGTCAAGAGTTCCCGACTAATTTTCATTTTCGGAGCGTTCAATTTGGTGGAGCGGTATTTGCACACAAACACTATGCGAACCGAATTTCGCAAGTGCTGGCGATCTTCTACCGGGAAACGCAGACGAATGATCTGACACATGTATCCGACTCATATCGAACAATCTCATATTCTCATCGTCGACGATGACCGCCTTGTACGCGGTCTGTTGTGCAATCTTCTTAAGCATACTTATCGATGCACGGCAGTCGCCTCCGCCGAAGAGGCGATCGCGGTCGTCAGTGATCAGGCAATAGATGTCGTTATTTCCGATATCAATCTTGGCGGGATGAGCGGGATCGAGCTGCTGCCGAAACTTTCCGAGATCGTCGAAGATGTTGTGATCTTGATGATCAGCGGAAACGGAACGATCGACAGCGCGATAGATGCGATCAAAGGTGGTGCTTTCGACTATATAAAAAAACCATTCGAACTCGCACACGTGGAACTGGCCGTCAAGCGTGCCGTCACACATCACAGGCTCCTGATATCAAAACGTGCTCACGAAAACGGATTAGAAGCGTTGGTAATAAAGCGAACCGCGGAATTGGATCGCGCGCATTTCTACGATCAGCTTACCGGGCTTCCGAATCGAGCCCTTTTCAGTGATCGTCTCGAGCAGGTCATCGCGCTCGCTGATCGCGGCCAAAATGTTGCTGTATTGCTTTTTTCGCTGGACCGTTTCAAGGAAGCGCGCGATACGTACGGGCCGGTCGAAGGCAACCGGATTCTTTCCGAGGTTGCCGTAAGATTAAAGCGATGCGTTCATCCGGAAGCGACGCTAGCTCGCATCGAAGCTGACGAATTCGCGATCCTTCTCCCAAACTGCAACGTGAATGCTGTCACCCAGATCGCCGAAAAAATATGCAGCTCGTTAGAGAGATCGATCGCAGTCCCGGGCTCCGAAATCTCGCTGAGCTGTCGGATCGGCG
>JBBSGG010000096.1:0-3842 GCA_038254305.1 Pyrinomonadales bacterium | reverse complement strand
CAGCTTAAGGGTGTCTCCGAATTCGTTCATTCGAAGCAAACCGTTGCTCACGAAAATACACGTCTGGCGGGCACCGATCGCTTCGTGAACAAGCGCGGCCGCAACAGTCGAATCAACGCCGCCGGACAATCCGCAAACGACATTTCCGGTTTCACCGACCGTCTTGCGTATCGCCTCGACGGCTTCTTTGATAAATTGCGTCGGCGTCCAATCGCCGCGGCAGCCGCAGATCTCGAAGAGAAAATTTCGCAGCACTTCCTTTCCCAGCGGCGTGTGCGCGACCTCCGGATGAAACTGAACGCCGTACATTCCACGGGTTGGATCTTCAATTGCTGTTATCACTTCGCCGGTCGTCGCGGTCTTGTGAAAACCGTCGGGCATTCGCGTCACATGATCGCCGTGGCTCATCCAAACGTCCATCTCGAATGGCAGCTCGTTGAACAGCTTGGTCTGCCCGCTCAGCACCTTCAGCTTCGCGTGTCCGTATTCGCGTGCCTCGGCCGGCTCGGACGCTCCGCCTAGGTCGACCGCGAGCAGCTGCATGCCATAGCAAATACCGAAAATCGGAGCGGAAACTCTTTGATAAAATTCCGGCGACAAGCGCGGAGCGCCGTCCTCGCTGACGCTCGACGGGCCACCTGAGAGAATAACGCCCTTCGGAGACTTTGCGACGATCGTATCGAGGTCGAGATCAAAAGGATGGATCTCACAGTAAACGCCCTGTTCCCGCACGCGCCGCGCGATCAGCTGTGTGTATTGCGAACCGAAATCGAGGATCAGGATTAGTTCGTGGTGCAAAAAAAATCGCTCCTTATATGTAGGAACGATTATACGTCGTAGCCGTTTCGGTTCAAATCATGCGACTGTTTTGCGGTATTTCAGCCGCCGCTTTTTGCGCGCCTCACGCATGCCTCGATCATCTGGGTCAAGATCAGCTCGTCGACATCGCTGAGTTGCTTGATGTAAAGACAGCCCTTGCCCGTCTTGTGTTTGCCGAGTCTTTCGAGAAGGCCGGACCCTTTCGCCGATTCGTTGAGGATGTACAGCGTCAGATTCGTTTTCCGCGGCGAAAATCCGGTGATCATCCAATCGAGTTCGCGACCGGAGTCGTATTTCAAAAGCTGGTGGCCGAAACCGATTATCGCCGCTCCCCACATTCTCGGCTTTTCGCCTGTCGTCTTTTCAAATATTTCGAGCAGCTTGAAACTGTCGGCACGCTGACGCACGTCGGCGACGCCGTTCAAAAAATCTCCGACGCTTCCGTCGGTCTGCTTTGTCTTAAGCTCTGCCTTGGCCATCTCCGCTCCTCAAAAATGTGTATTTACGCGGAGCCTTCTTTTAACATTTCGCGCCAGCCCTCGTAGATCATAACCATCGCAAACGTGTCGAGCTCGCAGTATCTTAGAAGCGCGTTCCGGATCTCTGCTCGTTCGATGTCCGACATATCCTCGAACTGAAGACGCGCGTATGCCATCATCGCCGCTCCGCCGTCCTTCAATTCGTCCTCGTCGCTCAGCCTGTCTATCATTTCGCTGCCGAACATCTTAGGCAAAAGAGCGTACGGATCCTTCACCGTTTCACCGTCAAATTCGACCCACGCTCGGCCCTCAGGGAAATTTAGGCTCCGGATCTCAGTTCCGTAGACCGGTTTTGAATACTTTGCTTTTAAGTATTGAGAACTGTTCAAGATCGCCGGAAGGACCTGCTTTATGGAATTGGAACCGTTCGTTCGCGGATCAAAATAGAATCTCAACACCATGTCGCGCATATCGACCATGTTTCGCTCGCCTTCCCATGGTTCGACACTGTCTTTCTTGGATTTCGAGATCTTCCTAATGAACGCACAAAGTTCTTCACGATCGGCAAGGTCTCCGGTGAATTCGTTTAACTGGCGATGGATCGCGTTGAGATATGTGTTTTCATGCGCAGCGTATCGAAAGATCGTGCCGTCATCGCCGTCTAGCTCGTCGCGCAAAGCACGCAGAAATGCGAAATTCGGGAATTCGCCGATCGTGTCATTCAGGTATTGTCCGGCGTGTTCGATCGTGCCGTCAGAGCGTAGGACATGATGCGAGAACTGGAAAGCGATCTCCTCGTACGGGCGGCGGCCCTTATTAAAAGGAATCGCGGGCGTTGCCGTCTCGAAATCGATAAAATGCAGCGGAAATTTCCACGTGCTCATCTCCGCGCGTAGGTTGGCATGATCGAGAAAGTAGGAAGCGTCGTTACTGACGAGTTTTTCGATCTGCATCCATTGGCGCTCGCTCGCGCTCATTCCTGTCTTTTCGGATGTATTGATCGTGATATCTTCGGCCCGAAATTCACTAAGCTTTATTCGATTTTCACTGATAAGCCGGTTGCGATGATGATGATTATGGCTCCAAATGTCGAAGATCGTCGGCGATAGAAAATCCTCGTCCGTCCAGGCCAGACCCGCTGTCCAGCATTCTTTGAAACCGTTTCGCTTGCCCGCGCTTTCTTCGTCCCGGTCGGCTCGAAATTCGCAGCTCTTACAGGTTCCGCTGACGGGCACCCCGATACGCTCGTCGCGCTGATAAAAATCCGCGAATTCCCGAGCGCGGTCGGCAAAGCTTTTCTCGGGCAAAGTCTTTTCGTCGGTTCCGGAAAAAATCCGCTCGCAGGCATCATCGACCGGCACTTTGCAGAGTATCCGACTGCTGATCTCTTCGGCGGTTAACGGCGTCGCAACGAAGGCGAACTTTTGCCCGTCATCGGACGTCACCACACGAAACTTTTGATTTAATCCATCGGTCGGACACTTTGCCGTCTTGTCGGCAAGCATCAGCGAAGCCGAGACCTCATAACCTGGGAAAGCGTTCTGTACGACGAATTTCTGAAACGCTACGTCGTAAAGATAAGGCTTCCACGTCGAATCGACCGAAGCATCCCGCTTTCCGAAAAAGGGCTTTTCGCCTTCTGCAAACGACTTGGATTTAACCTCTATCACTTCCAATCGACGGCCACTTTTGATCAGCACGTCGACCCTTATAAAAAAACCGGCGTGGGCAACCGCAGCCTCAAAAATTGTTACGTCGTCGTTTCCCAGCAGTTCATTCGTCTGTCGAAGAGCGTCGTCGTAATCTCCGCGAGCCGCTTTGACCTCAATACCACCGGGAAAATAACATTTCGCGAGTTCGCCGACCTGAAAACCGCCCTTTGCGAGCGCCGTCAGGAATGGATCGACAGATTTCTTATCGGGATAGATATCGGGTTTGCCTGTGTAGAAAAGCTTTGTCGGGCATTCGCAAGCCAGCTTGAATCGGGATTTTGTGAGGTAACGCGGATTTTTCATTGGGAGTAGTTGATGCCGGATCAATGCGGGCCATCAGATGAAGACCTCGTCCGATCAATGATTAACTGCGAATACTGATCAAACAAAAGGGCGAGAGCTCCGCATTTCTACGCAAGCGGGATTGACAAGAATACTAATCCACATCGGCAAGTTTGAAAAGGAATTTCTTTGTTAACGCCCAGCAATGGCTTCGGAGACGCTGGTCACTCGCGCGAAATACGCGCCCGGTCTGCAAACCCGGCGAACTCGTTTCGGTTGTTTTTCTTCAACGCGGGGAGCACGGCATCTTCCGTTTCGGTTTTTCAACCCGTCCAAAAGTCCGCGGAAGGCGTTTTCGATCCCTTATCCGTTACTTGCGCGTGTTTCACCCTCGCCTGAACCGCCGTCAGATTCCCAACTTGACAACAGAAGCGGAAATTTCTACTGTTTAAGTTCGCTTTCCGGCGAACCGTTCCGCAGTAGCTCAATGGCAGAGCATTCGGCTGTTAACCGAAGGGTTGTAAGTTCGAGTCTTACCTGCGGAGCCAAT
>JBBSGG010000095.1:0-4144 GCA_038254305.1 Pyrinomonadales bacterium | reverse complement strand
CGTTGGCGGTTACGCGGTCGGTTTTCATGGTTATGGCAGATCGACCAATGACATCGATATTTTTGTGTCCGGCGATAAGGTAAATGCCGAAAATCTAGTAACCGCCTTGACTGAGTTTGGATTTGCCGGCGCCGATCTGTCTCCGGAACTATTTACTCGCAAGGACAGCCTTGTGGTAATGGGCGTCGAACCTCTGGCTGTCGATATTCTTAATTACCTGACCGGTGTGGAGTTCGAGAAGGCATACGCCCGAAGAAAAGTCGTCAAGTGCGAGGATATCGAGGTCAGCTTGATAGGCTTCGATGACCTTCTTACAAATAAAAAAGAGACAGGTCGCCATAAGGATCTTTCAGATGTCGAATATCTCGAACGTATCCGGTCGGTTAACTAAATTCGGGCAGTGATTCAGTTTTTAAATTGCCGTGATCGTAGCATTGTTTCAATTGATTGTTCCGCGAAACAAATCAATCGAAAATCATTCTTAAACTGACCCATTACCTAAATTCGTTTTCAGCATCTGAGTATGCTCAGATCAAAAATTTCCCCAGCGTAAGCTGCGAAGGGCATCCGCTCCCGTTGACGCGAATGCGACGGTACAATTCTCTGTCAACGCAGGAGCGACGGGGTTAGACCGGTCGTATCGCCGAAAATGAGCAAAAGTGCGCTTTTTATGCTGTTTTTGCTGTTTTAAACACCGTCTCGCTGTCGCCGCCGCACGATAGTAGCTGTCGCGTCGAATGCAAGCGGAAATATCTGAAAAGTCTTGATGCATATTGAAATCGACAAGCCGCAAGAGACCGATCCCGGAGTCTCCGCGTCGCCCGATTCGGCCCGACGTTTCCGCGACACAATCGGCCGGTGTTTTATCATTTTGGTCAAGCCTTGCACAAAGAGCAGAATTAAAGGTGTTACTATCGATTGCATTTAAACACGTCTTACTAACCGACAAATTATTTTGGATACTTGTATGTATAAGCTCAAATGTGTCTTCGCATTTCTCCTCTTTTTATCCCTTTCATTTTCAACAATAGCTAAGACGCCGATGGTTCGCTTTCGATCGAATGCGGCTGTTGTCGTTGACTTGCTGATCGTCGGCGGAACGGTCGTGACGATGGATCGGGAGCGGCGCGTTATCGAGGACGGGGCGGTTGCTATCAAGGGTGACAAGATCGTTGCAGTTGGAACGTCGGCGGATATCGCACGGCGTTTTCGGGCGCGGCGGACGATCGACGCGCGGGGCAAGATGGTCATTCCCGGTTTGATCAACACGCACACTCACTTGCCGATGACACTGTTTCGGGGCATCTCAGATGACCTTGATCTCAACGATTGGCTGACGAAATACATCTTTCCGGCCGAGGCGAAAAACGTTGACGAAGCTTTCGTTCGTGCGGGCACGCGGCTGGGGTTGGCCGAGATGATCCGCGGCGGCACGACGACGTACTGCGACATGTACTATTTCGAAGACGCGATCGCCGACGAGAGCAAAAAGGCCGGCGTGCGCGGCGTGCTCGGCGAGACGATCATCGATTTTCCGGTCGCCGATAATAAAACGCATGAAGAGGCTATGGCCTATGCCGAGCGTTTCATCAACAAATGGAAGAACGATCCGCTGATCGTGCCGGCGATAGCTCCGCACGCGCCGTACACGGTTTCTACCGAGCATCTGCTCGACATCAAACGTCTATCCGATAAGCTAAAAGCTCCAATAGTCATTCACGTCGCAGAAACGAAAAAGGAACGCGACGACATTCTCGCGCAAAAGGGAAACACGCCCGTCGATTACCTGAACAAGATCGGATTTCTGAACGACCGCGTGATCGCCGCGCACACCATCTGGATCACGGACGAAGAGATAGACGTGCTCAAACGCAATGGCGTCGGCGCCGCGCACAACCCGCAGTCGAATATGAAGCTCGCGTCGGGCGTCGCACCGATCCCGCGAATGCTCGCGAAAGATGTTGCGGTTGGCCTCGGCACCGACGGTGCCGCGTCGAACAACGACCTGAATATGTGGGAAGAGATCGACACCGCAGCAAAGCTGCATAAGCTGATAAGCGGCGATCCGAAAACACTGCCTGCCGAACAGGCGTTCGAGATGGCGACCATTCGCGGCGCCCGTGCGCTCCACATGGACAAAATGATCGGCTCGCTTGAGATCGGCAAGCGCGCCGATATCGCGATCGTCGATTTCGATGACCTCAATCAGACGCCGTATTTCAATATTTATTCCGCACTTGTATATTCGACAAAGGCCAATGATGTGCGGACGGTCATTATCAATGGGCGGCTGGTGATGGCCGATCGAGTATTGCTCACGTTAAACGAAAATGCTATAAAAAGAAACGCAAACGCTTACCGTACGAAAATCATCAATAGCTTAAGAAAGTAGTCGATGCATCGATAAACGGACGCATTCGCGTGATTTGTCGCAGTCGGAAGGTATTTGTTTCAGGTCGTTAAAAGTGAGCCTTCGTCAAAGTAGTTTCGCTTGGCCTTTACGGAAAATTTAAGTCGTCAGGAGGACTAAAATGCCGGTAAATGTCAGAAGGTTTTACACTTCGGTTTTATTTACATTGCTCGGTGCGGCCGCAGCAGGCGGCCAGACTGTTCAGCCTTCGCCCGCGCCGGTTCAACCGGTAGCTTCGCCGCAGATCGTTGCCGCAAAGCCCGCTCCGACATCTGCCGAGGTGATGCGCGAGCGCATCTCAAAAGCGAAAGCCTTCATCGCAGTCCGCAATTACAACGCCGCAATTTACGAGCTCGAAAATATACGCCGCGAGACGAGCGATTCGTCGGTGAACGCCGTGACAAATGTACTGCTCATGAACAGCTATCTCGAGCAGGGTGACTACAAGCGCGCTCAGGAATTCCTCAACGAACTCTACAGTCAGCAGAAAACCACAAAGCCGGGAGCGGCCGCATTTTACGCCGCAGTGTCAGGCCAGGTTGTGAAAAGCTCACGTAACCAGATCGATCGCTACCGAGCACTCGGGCTGACCGTATCCGACCGTAATCTGCCGCTTGAGGCGCTCAACGATATCGAAAAAATGCGCGAGATGCTCGAGATCGTCGTCACTCAGGCGAAGGAGATGTCGGCGGATAAAACAAAAACAGCCGCCGCGATGGCGATGCTTGAAGAAGCTACGAATTCGCGAAGCGCTCTTGCCCGCGATGATTACGACGCTCGTCGATGGCGTGATGCCGTTGCCGATTCCCGCGAGGAACTGGCGAATTCGCGCAGCGTGATCACGAACGCCGTCGACGGAACTGTAACGCAGACATCCGTTCCGCAGACTTCTGTTCGGCCGAACACCGTTGCGATGAATACGCAGCCTATCCAACAGCAGGCGCCGGTGCAAACGCAGACTATATTTCGCCCGGTAATGGACAGCAAGCCGGGGACGCTTGCCAATACCCAGATCGACGCAAATTCACAGGCGGGCGTTCAGCAACCGGACATTTCGCCGGTGATGAAACCCGTGACAGACACGCCGCGTCCGAACCGCGTTGTGCCCGATGCGCCGCGTCCAAATGTCGCCGCTACTCCGAACATCGCTCCGCCGCCGAAGGCGGCCGTCGAGGGTTCGCCGCTTGAGGTTGGTTCGCTGATCGCTTACGCGACAAAGCAACCCGCCCCGGTTTATCCCGCTGCTGCCCGGACCATCCGCGCGACGGGTGTCGTAAAGGTTGAGGTCACGGTCGATGAATCCGGCGATGTTGCCGCAGTGGGAAAGACTAGCGGTCCGCCGCTCCTGCAGAATTCGGCGAAAGACGCGATCCGTAAATGGAAGTTCAAACCCTTCACCCGTGACGGGCAGCCGGTAAAGGCGACGGGCTTCGTCAACTTTAATTTCAATCTTTAATTATCTGATCGATTCGGTTCATGCGGGCGGCAACCTTTTCGTGAGGTCTGCCGCCTAACAATTTTAGTCAGTAGTCAGAATCTAGTCGGGTTCGATCTCCAATCCTAATGTTGAATAGAACGCTCGTAATCCTTTTATTCCTGATGTCAGCCTCCGGAATACCTGGCCAAACGCCGTCGATCGAACCGGGCGTTTCGCACGATCTGGCGATATGGCGGGCGGCTCGGTATTCAGATGTCCGCTACAAAATAAACCTAACGATCGAAAAGATGTCGCCG
>JBBSGG010000094.1:0-4340 GCA_038254305.1 Pyrinomonadales bacterium | reverse complement strand
TCTTCGGGCGAAGAACTGTGGAAGCGCGAATTTGATGGCGAGATCGAGATGATGCCGGCCCACTTTGGTGAAACCGGCGGTGATGTTGCATTCACGCTGGACAATTACCGGGCGCCTTTGATCATCGACGGCCGGCTTTTTTTGTTTTACGAAGGTTCTACAAGCTACGACGCGGAGACGGGAAAAGAAAGGGAACGAGAGAAATTTAAGATCAACGAAGACGGCCTCGCACTCACGGAAGCCGATCCGGTCTTTGACGATACGCACATTTTCACATCGGGACGCGGCAAGATCCGCGCCGTTAACCGCCGCACCGGACAAGTAGATTGGAAAGCCGACGACCTCGGCACGGCAACAGAAATGGCGATGATCGGAACCACGCTGTTCGTCCGGACTGGCGGGCAGTTTACGCGAATAAAGGACGGCGAGATCGTGTCAAAAGGCCCGTACGGCGTATCGGCGCTCGATACACGGGACGGAAAAACAAAATGGCGTTACAAAGGCGCCGATAAGGGTCTCACGAACTTTGTCTTTGCCAATCTAAACACAATCTTGATTGCCGACAAGGACGACCTGATCTCGATCGACGCGCGGACCGGCAAGCGGCTCGACAGCTTCAAACACGATATCGAAAAGGCGCAGTTCGTTCTGATCAACGAAAGCGGCGCCGCCGTCGTCGGCGGCCGTGACGAGATCGCCGCTTTCAGGTCAGAACCACCTCCTTCAGCTGGTGGGTTTCGTGTCGGAACCGAAAACGGTAGCAATCGGAGGGCTTCGCCGCAATATTATGCGTTTGGCGATACGTTCTTACGTTCATCGAACGCATTGCAGGCTGGGAGCCCGCGTTCCGGCGAGCTCTGGCGCGTGCGGCACAAAGCACCCGGCCGCGGAGCGTTAAGGATCATCTCAGGCATCGCTCTTCGTGCAACCGCACTTTATTTTCGGTATGGCGGTCTGGCAACTTCGGCGTTGGGCCTTGCACGCGGCGGGCTGAATCTCGCAAACACCGTTAACTCTTTTCGCTGGTCGGGATTGAGGTCGCGGTTCGGTTCGTTCGATCTGACTACGCTGGCAAGCAATACGGCGCGAAACTACGTCACCGGAAAGATATATTCTTACGGCTCGCTCGCCAGGCTGCCAAACGCCGCCGGTCGCATCGCGGGTTTGCAGATTCAGCGTCCGCGTCTCAATGTACTTGGGCGCGCGCTGCCGTCACGAACCGATGTGCGCGAGAGCATGCTCGACCGCCTCGACCCGACGCGCCAGGCTGAGCGTTTGTCGGATTACCTGCTCCGCCGCAAACGCCTTGCCGAGCTTCGCGGAAACTACATGTATTTCTACACCGATCTCACAAAGCCGTTCGACCGCAAAGGCCTCGTAGGCGTAAACGTCCACAACGGCCGCGATTCGCGTTACATCCTCACGTCCGATCCCGATCCGCGATTTTTGACCGACGAAACGGTGAATCTGCTCTACTCGGCGGACGGCTCGCGGCTGCAGGCGTTCGATCTGCTCCAGCGCTGAAGTGTAACGCAGCCAGGGATGGCGGCGTTACACTACCCCGCTCGAGAATTTCGTGCATGTCCCTGGCGAACCTCTCAGGATGTTCCTAATGCGGTGCGCGGCCGGCGTCGGGATAGATTTTGAGTATCGAATTTGGAAGCTTCGCCTTCAAAATCTCCTGTTCATCCCCGCGGTGCTTCCCGGTCCGTAAAGCTGATCGGCAGTAAGCTCCGTATCGGCGCCCGACCAGGCTTTTTGAAATTCCTTTTGGACAAGCTCCGCGGCGGTTGATTTGTCCTGCTTTCGCAGTGCCTCCGCCAGGCCGAACAGCGCCCGGCCGTTGCGCGGATGTTTTGCGATCTCTTCGCGATAGACGGCTTCGGCATCGGCGAACCGGCCGCTGCGAAGCAAGGCCCGCCCGAGCCATTCGCGCAGCGGAATGTCGAGATCGGGCGGCTCGTTGTAATTGACGAGGTCTTCCGCCGCCACCGCTCGTTTGAGGGCATCGACGGCGGCCGTCTTGTCGCCTTTCGCAAAAGCGATCTCGCCCCAGAGCATTTCGGCGGCGGCCTTAAAAACGCCGTGGGCGGAGCTGTTTCCGAGACCCGCATCGGCCGGAATTGTTTTCACTACCGCTAGCAGCGCGGCGAGTTCTTTTTCCGCTTCCGCATGTTTGCCGCTGTCGACAAGAGCAAGGCCGCGGGCGAGTCGCCAAAAACTGTTCGTGATCTTCATCGCCGCGGGCGGCTGTGGGTATTTCATCACCTCGACCGATTTATGGAAGCGAATAAGCGTTACCAAATGATACGGCATGAACATCTCGAGCATCGGCATGGCGGCGACGTTAGGGCCGACGTTTGCTTCAAGCTCGCGGGCCGCTTTTACCGCACCGGCGTAATTGCCGTTACCGACGTGCGAAGCCGCGAGCATGTGGATGTTGTGGTTGTAATACATCAGCGGATAAAGGCCTTGCGCACCGCTCTTCTGAATATAGTTGCGGTCGGCGACTATCGCAAGATCGTTGCTTTTGGCCGATTCATCAAAATCGCCGGTGCGGAGATAGATGTGTGACGGCATATGCACAAGATGGCCGGCGTTAGGCGCGAGTGCGCCAAGCCGCATCGCGCTTGCCATTCCGCGTTCAGGGTTTGGCGAGGCTTCGATGGCGTGGATGTAATAATGATTGGCGCCCGTGTGCTTCGGATTGCGTTTTATGACGCCTTCCAGCACGGCGATGATCTCCATCGTGCCCTCGGCCGGCTTGCCGTCGAGCGACCATAGCTGCCATGGCCGCAGGTTCATCATGCTTTCTGCGTAAAGCGTTGCAGCGTCAAGATCGTCGGGATATTTTTTGACCAGTTCGCCCATCGCGAATTTGTAATCCGCAGCGAGTTTTGTGTGGTCGGCGTCCGGGTCTTTCGCGTACCGTTTTGTCAGTGCCGATATGTATGCCTGATCCGCCGAATTCGCCTTTGGCGCAAGCTCCAAAGCCTTTTGCAAAGCCGCATACGCCTCGGTCAACTGAGCCTTGTCGGCCGTCACGTTGTAGTTCGATCCCAAACCGAGCGCGATTCCCCAGTGAGCCATTGCCATTTTGGGATCGAGCTCGGCGGCCTGCCTGAACGAATTTATCCCTTCAGCGTGGTTGAACGCGTAGAGATACTCAAGCCCCTGATTAAAATACTTCTGAGCCACGGCATTTTTGGTCGTGACCGGATGATCGACGTTCCCGAGGCCGTCGTCGAGCCAGACCGTCTTCTTTTCGGGCTGCACGTGCGAGCCGTGCCCGTGCTGTCCGAGACCTAAAAGCGGTAAAAGCAAAACGAAACAAAAAGCGACGAATTTCATAACAAACTCCTTCGAATTTTTCGGGAGATGCGCCTCCGAAAATCCGGAATACGCGGCATCAAAAAATATACCGCGTTTTTTGGTGGAATTCTATCACCGATAGATCAGAAATCAAGCCTTGTAGGTGTATTAAACTTGCGCGGCAAGGCCATTGGCACTACATTTGTATTGCGAATCAATCAGGGACAATAGATAGAAAGATTATGAAAGAATCGATGTGCGAGAGCCTATTTGCGATGGCTTGCTTTGTTTTCGTTTTCGGCGCGGACGGTATCGCTCAAACGAAGGAAAGGCCGAATGTCGAGGTCCAAAAAATGATCAGGGAAGTTTCACCTAACAACATCGAGGCGTCCATACGCAAACTCGTTTCGTTCGGCACGCGAAACACACTTTCCGAACAGGACGATCCGGCCCACGGCGTCGGCGCGGCGCGCGATTGGATATTCGGTGAATTTAAAAAGATAAGCGCGGCGTGCGGCAATTGCCTGACAGTTGAAAAACAGACCTTCCTGCAGCCGAAAGCCAATCGCATACCCGAACCGACCAATCTCACCAATGTAATCGCTACGCTGAAAGGCACGACAGATCCCGATCGCGTGTACGTCGTTTCCGGCCATTACGATTCGATGTGTACGTCCCCGACCGATGCAAAATGCGATGCACCGGGCGCCAATGACGACGCTTCCGGTACGGCGGCCGTGATCGAGCTTGCACGCGTAATGTCGAAACATAAATTCGACGCCACCATCGTATTTATGACGGTTCCCGGCGAGGAGCAGGGCCTGCTCGGCGCCACATACTTTGCGGAACAGGCAAAGCAAAAGGCGGTGAACATCGAAGCGATGTTCACCAATGACATTGTCGGCGGAACGACGTCGCAAAAAGCGTCGCCGAACCGAAATCGCGTCCGCGTTTTCAGCGAAGGCGTTCCTTCCAGCGAGACCGAGCAGCAGGCGGGCGTAAGGCGCAGTGTCGGCGGCGAGAACGAT
>JBBSGG010000093.1:0-4665 GCA_038254305.1 Pyrinomonadales bacterium | reverse complement strand
TTGCCTGTGCCTGCGGCGCAGTCCCAGACGTAGCACTCGTCCTGCCAGTTTTTACCCAAAACGTTGGCTAAATATTCTTGCGACTTCTCGACCCATTTCCTCGGCGTAAAGAACGCGCCTTTTCGCTCGCGGATGTCCTGCGGAACGAGGAGGTCGCGACGCTCAATTATATAATCCTGAAATTCTGTTAAAGGCGGGCGTTTGTAGCGTTTCCAAAATTGCTGATAAGCGTCTTTGTTGCGTATGCTGAAGGCGGCATCAAATACAAGTCTGATATTTTGTTTTGCGATTCTGTAGCCCTGATTTTCGTAGATGACAAAAAGATTGTCCCGAATGGTCGTATCGTCCTCCATCCGTTGAGTGTCTTTGTCATCCACGAAGAGATCGGCCAGATAAAAGTCGCTGTCTAAAATACTTGCTTTTTTGAGGTCGTCCCAGTTTACGCCGATGGCGGGTTTTACAAATTCCAGCCAACGAAGATATATCGGAATGAAATTATTCTTGTCGATCTTTATCTTGCCGGATTCGGTCGCCTTTGCAATGTTGTTTTTGATGAAGAAGTTGAGTTCTTTTTCATCTTTCTCAAAATCGTAGAGGTGCGTATCCGAATGTAAGATAGCCTCGATCCGTTTCTTAATGAGAGCGAATTCCTTTGTGGAGTGATTGCTAGACGTGACCGTCCAGTCGAAGTCATTTATATAGAAAATATCCTGAACCCTTACATAGGGAACAAAGGCGATCTTTTTGAAATCGAAAGCACCTAGAAATGCAGGCGGCAGCGTTTTGTCGAACGTGCGTGCCTTGCCGATCGTCATAATCAACTGCACGAACATTGTCGCCACGTCATAGTCGCCCGTTTTCGCTTCCGCCCACAAAAGCGGCATTTGGTGAAACAGGGAGTGTTGTTTAGGAAGAACACAAAAATCGACATTCCCAATAATCTCAGTCGTATCGAATGCGCTGAACCAGTCCCCGCCGACTTTGTTCTTTAGCTCCTCTTCTCGAATGGCTTTATATTTCATAATGGAAGAAGGTCAGGCGGAAGGCGTTCCGCGCAGCGACGCCTCTTAAGTGTGGTCGCTCTGCGTTTTGAGACTGGCCTCGGAAATTTGGTCTCAACAACAGTAGCGAGAGAGAAGTGGTTTGTAAAGAAAGGGCCTCGTCACCCGACGAGGCCTTTGTTTGCGAAATGGTTTTGAATGGCAGGTGGTGAAGGGATTTAAGACGAAGCCATTTACGATTTTTGGACTACCACGCCGGCCTTCGGCCACCCCTCCTAAACAAGGAGGGAGTTCTTCGTGTCGTCCATGTTCCATCGAGATCGTTCAGAACAAAATACTTGAAACCGCTGTTGCATAGATGATACAATAGTGCGTCCGTTGAACGGCCGGCAGTTAATTTTGGAGGAGATGCGGGAGATCTATGGAGATGAACTGGGAATATTTTGAGCACGGGCCGGTGGAGAATCAGAGCGAGCGGATCTATGTGACGATCAATAGACGCGGGAATTTCTTCTTTAACCGGCGGGCGATCGAGGCGCTTGGGCGGCCGGACCTTGTCGTGCTGATGTACGACCGGCGGCGATGTACGGTGGGCGTGGCGTCGGCCCGTCCGGGTCAGCCGGGAGTATTCAAGCTGAAACGAAAAGAAGTGAAAGGGCATGGCGGCCGCCTGCTGTACGCCTCGAATTTTTGCCGCAGCTTCGCGATCTATCCGGAGGAAACGCTGCGTTTTACGGCCGCCGAGGTGGATAAGAGCGGCGTGCTGGTGCTCGATCTGAATGAGGTGAAGTCGGTCAAGCGGATTTAGACGGGTTGCGGACGTGTGGTAAAATGTGGCGCTTAAATCCGTTCACCCAGGAGAGATCAAATGAGGCTTTTGCGCGATATCGCCCCAATATTTGCTGCTATCCTTTTGTTCACCGCAATGACATCTGCACAGACCGACATGAAACCGCCCGTGGCGAAGAAAGAGCCGAAGGTGCTCAAGATCCACGGATACGAGATCACCGACAACTACTCGTGGCTGCGTGACCGCAACGATAAGAAAAACCCCGAGATCATCAAATATCTTGAAGCCGAGAATGCATATACCGAAGCCCACATGGGCCCGCATAAGCAATTTGCCGATGACCTTTATAAGGAGATGCTCGGCCGCATAAAGCAGACGGACAAAAGCGTTCCGTATAAATTCGGCGATTACTGGTATTTCAACAAGACGGAAGAAGGGAAACAGTATCCGACCTACCTGCGAAGCAAAGCGAAGGACGGCAAGGACGCCGAAATTCTTCTTGACCAGAACGAGATGGCAAAGGGTTTCAAGTATTTCGCCGTGGGCGATTTCGCACCGAGCGACGATGGCAATTATCTCGCTTTCGCCACCGACACGACGGGTTATCGGCAGTACACGCTCGGGATCAAGGATCTGCGCACCGGTCAGATGCTGCCTGATAAGGTCGAACGTGTGACAAGTGTCGAATGGTCGAACGACGGCAAATATCTCTTCATCGGTCAGGAAGATCCGGTCTCAAAACGTTCCGACAAAGTCTGGCGGCACACGGTCGGCACCGACAAGAACGATCTCGTTTACGAGGAAAAGGACGTCCTGTTCGGGGTGAGCGTCGGGCGTTCGCGTGATCGACAGATGCTTTTTATTTCGTCGTTCGCGAAGACCATGCGCGAATCGCGTTATCTGGCCGCCAACGATCCGACCGGCGAATGGAAACTCGTCAGCCCGCGACGCGAAGGCCACGAATACACAGCGGATTATGACAACGGCGAATTTTATATTCTCACCAATAAAGACGCCGAAAATTTTAAGGTCGTGAAGGCACCCGCAACGGACCCGAGCGAAAAGAATTGGACCGATTTTATCCCGCACAATCCGGCCGTAAAGGTCGACGACATTAATTTCTTTAAGGATTACGCGGTCGTTTCAGAGGTCGAGAACGGACTCGAATATCTTCGTGTGATGGATATGAAGACGCGCCGCGCGGCCGCACGGATCGAAACGCCCGAGAGCGTGTACACAATGGCGATGTCGACCAATCCGGAATACGACACGCCGGTCATTCGATACAACTACGCCTCGATGATCACGCCGAATTCGACATACGAATTCAACTTCAAAACACGCAAGAGCGATCTGATAAAGCAACAGGAAATTCCCAGCGGTTACGACAAATCGAAGTACGAAACTTTACGAGTCTGGGCAGTGGCCCGCGATGGCGTAAAGGTTCCGGTTTCCATCGTGATGAAAAAGGGAACCAGGCTCGACGGCAAATCGCCGATGCTGCTTTACGCTTACGGTTCGTACGGTTTTTCGATGACGCCGAGTTTTTCGACCGCACGGCTCAGTCTTGTCGATCGCGGAATGATCTACGCGATCGCGCATATTCGGGGCGGCAGTGAGCTCGGCGAACACTGGCGGCAGGAAGGCCGTATGTTCAAAAAGCTCAACACGTTTTACGATTTTGTCGATTCGGCGAAATGGCTGGTCGCCAACAAATACACCTCGAGCGACCGTCTCGTAATTCAGGGCGGCAGCGCCGGCGGCCTGTTGATGGGCGGCGTGACGAATATGTCGCCTGAGACGTTCCACGCGGTCATCGCGCAGGTGCCTTTCGTCGACGTGATGAACACGATGCTCGACGCCGATCTGCCGCTGACCACCGAGGAATGGATCGAATGGGGCAACCCGAACGAGAAAAAAGCGTGGGATTACATGGTGAAGTATTCGCCGTACGACAATGTAAAGGCGCAGAAGTACCCGAACATGCTGATCGAAATATCGCTGAACGACAGTCAGGTCCCGTATTGGGAAGGTGCGAAGTTTGCGGCGAAGATACGAGATATGAAGACCGACGATAACGTGATCTTGCTTAAGACGAACATGGGCGCCGGACACGGCGGTTCGTCGGGCCGCTACGACCGTCTGAAGGAAGTAGCTTTCGATTACGCTTACGCACTGACGCAGGTCGGCATCACAAAGTAAGCCGCTAGCAGACGTTTCAAAATATGAGGAGGCACGTGCTAAAAGAACATGTGCCTTCTTTTTTGTCCAGAATTGGCGGGAGCAATCGGTCATTCGGCCGTGTCTTGCATCGTTTCCCGATCGATACCCTCAAGGTGGACCGCAGCTTTGTCGGCAGCGAAAACGGCGAGATCGTCCGCACCGTTCTCGCACTGGCGAAAATACTCAAGCTTGAGGTCGTCGCTGAGGGTATTGAAACTATCCACCAGTTTCATCAGCTCCGTGTACTAGGCTGCGAATTCGGACAGGGATTTCTATTTTCGAAGGGACTGCCGGTCGGCGAGATCGAGAAGATGTTGTCCGACAAGTTCAACTGGGAGAAAATACTTCCGCTGCCGCCGTCCTTTGCGATCGCCGACAACAGCAAGTATGCGGTACTCCCAATGCAATAGTCTTTATTCCGCGAAGATCAGAGGCTTTGCCCCGAGCGGGAATTCGGTCTCGTATCTGTACGCCAGATTGAACAAAGTCGCTTCCGACCAAAAATCGCCGATCAGCTGTGTCCCGATAGGCAGACCGTCCGACGACAACCCGCACGGAATACTTATCGCCGGCACGCCCGCTAGGTTTGCCGATACCGTATAAACATCGTTCAGATACATTGCCAGCGGATCGGCGGATTTCTCGCCAATG
>JBBSGG010000092.1:0-4772 GCA_038254305.1 Pyrinomonadales bacterium | reverse complement strand
GGATTTTGACTGTAAACGGCCTGACCGCGGCCGATTCGTTGTTGGTTCCGATCCAGTGCGAGTACTTCGCCCTTGAGGGTGTGACCGAGTTGTTCGACACTCTCGCCCGGCTGAAACGTGAACTTAACCCCGGACTGATTATCGAGGGCTTACTTTTGACGATGTACGACGAACGCACTAATCTTTCAGCAGCTGTAGCGAAAGATCTTCGCGACTTTTATGGGCCGCAGGTAATGAAAACCGTCATTCCGCGGAACGTTCGGCTCGCCGAGGCTCCGAGCTTCGGAAAACCTATCCTGGTCTACGATCCGAAATCGCGTGGTGCGGAAAGCTACTTCGATCTGGCGAAGGAGATATTAAGTCATGGCTAGACAGACACTCGGCCGCGGCCTAAGTGCCCTGCTTGGAGAAGATACTGACAGCAACGAATCGCCGCGTACGGTTCGGGAGATCGATATTGATCTGATCAAGCCGAATCCCCAACAGCCGCGTACGCGTTTTGCTGAAAAGGAGCTCGATCAGCTCGCGCAGTCGATCAGTGCAAACGGCGTAGTCCAGCCGATCGTCGTGCGTCCCTCCGGAAGGGGTTTCGAGATCGTAGCGGGCGAACGCCGATGGCGGGCTGCACAGCGTGCTGGCTTGCGGAAGATTCCGGCTGCCGTGCGTGAGGTGCCGGACGAAAAGCTTCTGGAACTAGCGCTGATCGAAAACATCCAGCGGCAGGAGCTGAACCCGATCGAGGAGGCCGCGGCGTACCGGCGTTTGATCGAAACTCTTGGAATGACACAGGAAATGGTCGCCGAGCGTGTTGGAAAAGAACGGAGTCTTGTCGCCACATCACTGCGGTTGCTCAAGCTGCCGTCCGACATTCAAAAACTAATCGAAGACGAAAGGCTTTCCGCCGGACACGGCCGAGCTCTCTTGATGACGGATGATCCCGCCCTACAGCGGCGATTGGCGAGGCAGGCGCTCGAGAAAAATATGTCGGTCCGTGAGACCGAAAGGTCGGTGAAAGCCGCGGGCTCAAAGAAGCTAAGTGCAATAGACACAAAGATTACAGTGGCGAAAGATCCTAATATCACGGCTGCCGAAACAAAGCTTCGGCGTCTGTTGGGGACAAGTGTCAATATTTCGAAGGAAAAAAAAGGCGAAGGCGGGAAGATCGAGATCGCATATTTTAACGACGCCGATCTTGACCGGATATACCGCCTGATCGTCCCGCTCAAATCTTAAGAACGGAGGAAAAACATGGACAAACGTCGGCTAACGGAAATGGTCTCGTGCGCGGGTTGAGTGGCCAAACTCGCACCGCGAGACCTTGCTCAAGTTTTGAGCAAACTTCCCGTACAAAGCAAACAGAATGTAATTGTCGGATACGAGAATTCCGACGATGCGGGAGTTTTCCGTCTTTCTGACGACGTCGCCCTCGTCCAAACGCTCGATTTTTTCACGCCTGTAGCCGACGATCCGTTCACCTACGGCCAGATCGCGGCGATAAATTCGCTGAACGACGTCTACGCTATGGGCGGACGGCCGGTTTCGGCACTGTCGATCGTCTGCTTTCCGCAAACAGGCGATTTCAACATTCTCGGCGAGATCCTCCGCGGCGGCCAGTCGGCGATGAACGAAAACGATGTGGTCGTGATCGGCGGCCACTCGGTCGACGACGCGGAGATGAAATTCGGCTACGCAGTTACCGGCGTGATCGACCCGACGAAGGTCGTCACAAATTCAGGAGCGCAGCCCGGAGATGTTCTGATTCTGACCAAACCGATAGGCACCGGCGCGATCAATACCGGGGTAAAAAATGCAAAGGCGCGGCCGGCGACGGTAGAAGCAGCGATCACGGCGATGACCAAATCGGCCGCATCTGCATCTAAAGTAATGCAGGAACTGGGCGCTAATGCCTGCACGGACGTAACAGGATTCGGCCTGCTCGGGCACGCTTACGAAATGGCAAAAGGCTCCGGTGTAACGCTGACCATCGAATCTTCACAAGTACCTCTGCTGCCTGATGTTATCGAGTTGATCTCGATGGGCATGCTGACCCGAGGCGATAAAAATAATCGTGAATATGTTGGCGAGACCGTGACGTTCGCAGCGGAGGTCAGCAAAGAAATGCAAAGTGCGCTTTTCGACCCGCAAACCGCCGGTGGATTGTTAATTAGTATCGAACGCGAAAGGTCGATCGAGTTTCTAGATCGAGTCGAGGGCTCGTGCATCATCGGCGCGGTATCGTCAAAGGCGACGCATTCAATTAAGATAAGTTAATACTGCATGCTTCGACTCGCGTGACGCGAGATGAAGCGGGTAGAAGCAGTCGAGAGGAAAGATTTGTACTTATTTATCTTCGAATCAATAGGAACTTCAGAGTTGATGCTGATCGGCTTGGTTGCATTAATCTTTCTCGGCCCGCGAAAATTGCCCGAGATGGCGAGAAAAATGGGCAAGATGATGAACGAATTTAAAGCGACGACCAACGAATTCAAGTCGACTTGGGAACGGGAAGTGAATTTCGAAGAAGAAGCGAGCGCATTACGAACAGGCGAGTTGCCACCTGTTCCTGCGAACGAAAACACTATCCACAGTCAGGCGACGACGGCTGCCGCACCCGAGATCAGATCGATCGACCGAGAGGCGTTCGAGGCTTTGGCACCGGCGGCGATCGAGCAAAGCCGCGAAATTGCCGAGCCTGACCGATCACCTGCCGAACGAAACGAACTTTCCGACAAAAGGTCCTGGCTGTAAACCCTCAGACGCGGATGAATCCCCGGCAGATCAAAGATTTGAGTGAATCCGAAGACGATAAGCAGGCGGAACTGCGGGGCGGACAGATGTCGTTTCTCGAACATCTCGACGAGTTGCGCAAGCGGCTCGTAAGCTCCGTAATTATTGTAGTAGTTGCTTTTACCCTCTGCTGGTTTGTTTCCGACAGGATCTATAACTTCCTTTCTATCCCGATTCGACGAGCACTTTCCGAAGCAGCACGTCGTGATCTGCCGGTGAGCGGCATCACAGGCGAGGAAAAGATATTACCGATTGCCGATGTTAAAGAGGGCGAGAGCGGCCGATACACGATCGACCGTTCCACTTCGATCGGCCCGACAGTTCTTGCATCGGGAACCTCTGTACTTGCAGAGGTCAAGCGAGATTCCGGAGGCAAACTCGGACTTTTTACGACCGAACCGCTTTTTACAAACAACGCGATCGTTCCTGCAGGCGTGCGTTTGCCAGTCGAATATATCAACGACACCGCGGTCAGCCAGCCGAACGCTGACGAGCGAATGACCGTAACTACGGCGCCCGAGCAGTTCACGCTCTACGTGACCGTCTCGATGTATTCGGCGATCGCTATTTCGATTCCGCTGCTGCTCTGGCAGATATGGATGTTCATTTCGCCCGCGCTGTATAAACACGAACGTTCGTACGTTACGCCATTTGTCGGTTTGTCGAGTGTTTCCTTCGTTATCGGTGCGGCTTTTGCCTACTATGTACTCTTTCCGCCGGCGGCCAACTATTTGCTGGGTCTCGGCGGCGGGGAATTCCAGCTTTTATTGAAAGCCAGCGATTATCTGGATTTTATAGTCATAATAATGCTGGCAATGGGTTTGATCTTTCAAATGCCGGCTATCGCCTACGTTCTGGCACGTATCGGAATTCTTTCGGCGGGGTTGATGATCCGGACGTGGAAGATCGCCATCGTGGTTATTCTCATCGTTGCGGCGGTCGCTTCGCCGACAGGTGATATCCCGAACATGATGCTTTTTGCCGCGCCGATGTTCGTACTGTATATAGTCTCTATCTTTATTGCCTGGTTTTTTGGTAAAAAGAGACAGACCGACGCTGAGGTCGCGTGACCCGCTTGTATCATCTGAAATGCAACCGGCCCGCGAATCGATGCATCTTGAAGAAATAGGCATTACTGTCTAAAATCTCTTAAGAAAAATCAGCGAGGCGTCCTAGGCGGCCGTGTCATCTCTTTTTAAGAATCGAGGAGTTTTAATATGTCTTCCGTGAAATTGTTCCGGGATCTTGCGCTGACCGTGACGGTCGCCGGCCTTGCCGTCGTACCTGTATTGGCCCAAAAGAAAGGGGATAAACCGAGCCAGGATCCGACGCAGAATGTTCGGACCGTCAAGCCCGAGCTTAAGGAAGCTTACAAACGATGGCGCAATACCGACGTCGCTTACATCATCACGAAAGAAGAGAGACGTGCTTTCGACGCCTTGACTACTGATGAAGAGCGCGAGAACTTCATCGAAAATTTCTGGCGCCGACGCGATCCGAATCCGGATACCGAGGAAAACGAGTACCGCGACCAGTATTACGAACGCATCGCTTATGCGAACGAGCACTTTACGTCTGGCATTCCCGGATGGAAGACCGATCGCGGACGGACGTACATCGCCTGGGGCAAGCCCGATTCGGTCGAGTCACACGCGTCCGGTGGTTCATATGATCGCCCCAGCTACGAAGGCGGCGGAACGACCACGACGTATCCTTTCGAGATATGGTTCTATCGTCATCTAGACGACGTTGGCGAAGGTCTGGAGATCGAGTTTGTCGACCCAACCGGCACCGGCGAATATCGATTAGCGAGAAATGCCGACGAAAAGGACGCACTAAAGACTGTTCCGGGCGCCGGCCTGACGACTGCGGAAAGTCTGGGACTGTCGAACAAAGGCGATCGCCTCTCGGGAACGGGCGCGCAAAACTTTCAGCGTGAACAAGACTCGCCGTTTCGTCGGCTCGAGGTGCTGACCGCTCTCTCT
>JBBSGG010000091.1:0-5171 GCA_038254305.1 Pyrinomonadales bacterium | reverse complement strand
TCGACCGTGATCATCTTGTCCATGTAAAAGACCGAGACCACCTCCGGGATGTCGAATATCGAATTGGCAAGAGCGTCGCTTTTAGCGTCGTCGGCATTCTTGAACGAATGCGATGTGCCGTGCGAAACCGGTTCCTTTAAAATGAATTTAACGGCGTTCGGATTCGGCGTTTCCTGTATATCTGCGATCTTGGGCATTATCTATAAAACCTATCTTTCGATCATTTGCGGCAGGTATCGAAACCTTACCTTTTAGTCAACATTATACCGCAGTTTTGCCAAACAATCACTAATTGGCCACGAGGATAAACTAAAAGCGGGAACGCTGGGGCGAAACCTCGCGCCTCTGTGCGTTCCCGCAATCTCTGTCGGCCGCAACCGATCGCTAAAAATTACTATTCGGTGATGTGGACGTCGTCGTTCTTATTCACACGTCCAGAAAGAAACATTCCGCCGAAAAAAAGCGTTGCGATCAGGAAAACTATGACGGCGACCAGCCACATCGTGTTATTTCCCGGGCTGCTCTTGAACTGCCAAAAGGAAAGGGCCGTCAACAAAAGGGATACGACTGCGAATAAACCATTAATAGTTCCGCTCACAAAAATCACCTCCGGTTTTCGAAAGACCAAATCGATTGTTTTTCAATCCTGCGAATAGCAGCGCCAAGGGCTATGAGAATCACGATTTCGCCCTTCGCAAAGCATTCAAACTGCTTGTCTTGAAACGCGCTAATAGTAAACCCATTGATCCGTAAAAGGCAAGCGTTTTACGTTCGTTCAATGGGTTAAACGAGCTCTGTTCGCAATAAGTTCCAAAGTCATTTGAGAACCGAACGGGCAATGCGTGGAATATCCTGAAAATCGCGGTGAAATTGAATTTCGCACCAGGTCGCCGGATCGAACATCGTTAGGACTCGTTCCGCCTGGCCCATGCCGATCTCCAGCAGCAGCACGCCCCCGCGGCGCAGATATCCCGGAGCGTGATCAATGATCCTGCGTATTATGGAAAGCCCGTCGCCGCCATCTGTTAATGCGACCCGCGGCTCGAAAGAACTTACCTCGGCCTGAAGCGTTTTGAGATCGTCCAAGGGAACATAAGGCGGATTCGAGACGATAAGGGTAAATTGTCGTCCATTGACGGCCGCAAAAAGATCAGATTCAAGCAGCTCGAGTCGCTGATTTACGCCATACGCCGTTGCATTGCGCTTGGCCACCGCGAGCGCAGTAGGTGAAATATCCAGGCCGGCTGCAGTTGCATTTGTACATTCAGCCAGAATCGAGACGGCTATGCATCCGGAACCGACGCCAACCTCCGCGAAAACCGCGTCGCTGTTATCGCGAAGTATTTCGATCGCATGCTGGACAAGCATTTCGGTTTCGGGACGCGGTATCAGTACATCCGGCGTTACGAGAAAATCGCGCCCGAAGAATTCCTGTTTTCCGGTAATGTACTGCAGCGGTTCGCGTTTTGCTCTACGGCTGACTGCATTTTTAAAATGAGAAAGTTCACCTGCTGTGAGCTCTCGTTCGGGATGAGCGACGAAAAACGCGCGGTCTCGGCCGGTTATAAAACGAAGCAGCGAATTCGCTTCGCGGGCGTGCTCGGCAACGCCGCTTTCGCCCAAACGCCGAGCGGCGTACCGCAATGCTTCCGCGATCGTCATCGCGCACCGTCGCCGCGAAGTATCGCCGGTATCGTCAGAAGCATTATTTTGAGATCGAACCATACCGACCAATTTTCAATGTAATAAAGATCGATCCTTACCATCTCGTCAAACGGCAGGCGGTTGCGACCGGAAACCTGCCAAAGACCAGTAATTCCCGGCTTCATATCGAGGCGTTTGCGATGCCATATGTCATAACTTTCGACCTCATATGGGATCGGCGGACGCGGCCCTACAATGCTCATATCTCCGATCAGAACGTTTAAAAACTGCGGCATTTCGTCGAGGCTCGAGCGACGAAGCCATCGACCGACGCTCGTCACGCGCGGATCATCGCGAACCTTTCCGAAGACCGGCCTCTCGTTGTCGCCCGCGTTCGCAGTGTCCTGCCCGCCAATGTTCTGCTCGTAAGCTCTTCGGTGAAGATCCTCGGACGCGTCCGCGCTCATTGTGCGGAATTTGTAGCAGAGAAAAATCCGCCCGTCCATACCGACTCGCTCCTGGCGGAACAGCGGTGTGCCGCGAGAATTCATCTTGATAATTATCGAGAGTGCGAGCCACAACGGCGACAGAACCACGACCGCGACAGCCGAAATAATGATGTCCGAGGCCCGTTTGACAAAGCGTTGTGCCTCCGACAAAGGCTCGCGAAATAACCGCACCATCGGCAGAACGCCGATCTGCTCGACGCTTGTCTTTTGCGGAAGCAGGTTGAAAAGCGTCGGCGCGAATCGGAATTCCACACGCTGCCGCCGTCCGATCTGCATCATTGATTCAAATAAACGCTCGCTCGGCAAATTATTATCGGTGATGATCACCTCCTGAATTTCGAGTTCACGGATGAGATCCGGCAATTCGCTTAGCCGTCCGACCATTTCGTTTGCCAGCGATTCGCGAAAAACCTCGTCGCCGTCGGGCGCGACCACGCCGACGACGCGATAGCCCAGATCACGGCGTACGCGTAGCTCTTGCAATGTCTGCTCCGCTTCGGTGTTCGTTCCGACGATTAGTGTGGGGATCAAATTGATGCCGCGTCTTCGAAATCGTGCCTGAGCGGCGCGAAGCAGAATGTGAAACACCGCGAAGGCGAGAAGTGCAAAGACGAAATCGAGGACAAAGACGCTTCGCGAGTACGAGAACTCGCGAAAGGCAAAACCTCCGCGAAAAAGAAACGTCCACGCGACTATTAGAAGCGAGCCGACGGACACGGCCTTGAACATTTTGATCGATTCGCGTGTATAAGAAAACGCGCCGTAGTATCTGTACAGCCGCTGATAGAAGAACATCGCGAGCCGTACCGCCACCGTAAAATAAAGCACACCCGCATATGGAACGAATTCCTTCGACCATGCCCAGGTTGTCGGCGATAAGATCGGCGCGTTTTGCCGAAACCGGAACGCAGTTACGAAACACAATGCGGCTATGGTGGCGTCGATCCCGACAACTGTGCATTTTATTGCCGGCATTATCCACGTCGGCACGCGGTTTTCCACCTTGTCCCGCCTGGCCGGTAATTTTGCTGCCGTCGCTGCTTCCATCGTTCCCTTACTTTTAAGGTAATCGCGCGGCAGTTGCAAGTGCTCCGCCGAAAGCCAGTGCTGACAAGGCGGCAGCGATTAGGCTATGCTTTGCATTCGCAATGAAAGTCCTGATCACAGCCCCCAGCCTGGACGAAAATAGTAACGTAAGCGGGATCTCGACCATGGTTCGTAACTTGATCGAATCGCGACGTTTTGACTTTTCTCATTTCGAAGCCGGCCGGCGCGACGGTGAAGCCGCGGACGCGGCCTGGTTCGGGAAACAGGCGATGCTTCCGTTCAGATTTTTCGCACGGATCAAAATAGAAGACCCGGCGATCGTCCACATCAACACGGCTTTCATTCCGCTTGCTATCGTTCGTGATGTATCGCTCGCCGCGGCCGCAAAGCTTGCCCGCAAACCTGTGGTTTTGCATGTCCATGGCGGCCCGTTCGTAATGGAGAAAATAACGAGCACGGCTCTTAAGACCGCCGTTCGCAGCCTGCTGCGCCTAACAAAGGTCACAGTCGTGTTTTCCGATCGCGAGCGGCACGCCTTGGAGTCGAATTTCCCGGTAACAAATATTCGAGTACTTCCAAACGGGATCCAGGTCGACAAAGCGCTGACAAACGAACGGGTCAGCGGGCGCGAGAAAACCTTCATCTTCTTCGGCCGTTTACATCCGTCTAAAGGACTTGAACACATCGTCGCCGCGTGTCGCGTCTTGACGGAACAAGGATTCAAATTTCGATACGTGTGCTACGGCGCCGGGCCTGAGCTCGAATCTTTCGTCACACAAATGAACAACATTTTAGGCGAACGTTTCTCATATCGCGGCATCGCCCGTTTCGATCAAAAACATCATGCCTTGGCTGAAGCCGATATATTCTTTCAGCCATCACGTGACGAGGGACTTCCGCTTGCCCTTCTTGAAGCGATGTCCGCCGGCTGCGTTCCGGTGATGTCCGAAAGCGGGGCGGTCGGCGACGTGATCAAAGACGGTTACAACGGGTTTCTAATCGACGCCAACGACACGCTGCAGACTATCGGCAAATTGAAGGTGCTGCTTACCGATGGTAATAAACGTTGGCACGAATTGCGTACGAACGCTGTGGAGACGGTGCGGACGAAATTTTCGTTCGATCGGTTTATGGACGGGCTCGCGAAGATCTACAACGAAATAAAATGACTGCTGATATTTATTCGCGCGAGCATGCACCGGTCGTTAGCCTGTTGCCGGACGTGCTCGATCATACAGCGGCGATCGAAAGAACGGCTGACCTGGTTCGGCGGGGGCAGGGCGGTTACGTTTGTTTTTCGACCGTCCATATGGTGATGGAGTCGTACGACTCGCCGGAGTTCGGAGCCCTAGTGAACGCCGCGGACATGATCGTGCCCGATGGAATGCCGATCGTTTGGATGCAGAAATTGCAAGGTAAACAAGACGCCGCTCGCGTTCGCGCAAACGATCTGATGATAATGCTTTGCCGCTATGCCGAAGAGCACGAGATGACCGTCGGTTTTTACGGCGGGGCTCCAGACGTGATCGACGCGATTCTCGCACGTGTGAAAAGCGACTTTACGGGGCTACGAGTGGCCTACGCGTTCTCGCCGCCGTTCAGGCCGCTGACGGTGGAAGAGGATGAACTGATCACCGCCGAGATTCGCGATGCGGGCCCCGATATTCTTTTCGTCGGCCTCGGTTGTCCGAAACAGGAAAGTTGGATGGCCGCTCACAATGGCGAACTCCGCTCCGTCTTGATGGGCGTCGGTGCTTCGTTCGATTTTTTTGCCGGAAATGTAAAGGAAAGCCCTTTATGGATCAGCGGGCTAGGTTTCGAATGGCTGTTCCGACTCTTTCAGGAACCGAAACGCCTCTGGCGCAGGTATCTGATTCTAAATCCCCGGTTTATGTGGCTATCGGTTCGACAATTGCTCTCCGCGAAACGTTCACCTCGGGACGAAGAATAGGTCCTGTTTAGAAATAAATG
>JBBSGG010000090.1:0-5340 GCA_038254305.1 Pyrinomonadales bacterium | reverse complement strand
GTCGGGCTGGAGCTCGAGCTGAATGGGCCGATGATAACGCATAACGGGGCGTTGCTGAAGTTTGCCATGTCACTTGAGACGGTGGCGTCTTCGCTGATCGATCAGGGAACGGCCCTCGAGATCTTACGTGTCGGGAAAGAGTTGGGCGGCGACGCTCTGGTCAGCACGGATCCGCACGACAAAGGCACGCTACTGTACGACCGAGTTTCCTTCGATAATGTGCCGCTGCAGAAATATCTCTACTGGTCGAAATACCTGCACGGCGATCAGGCGGCGAATGAAGTGACCCATGTCGAAAGCCTGGAGGCCGAGATCGCTGCTCACGAGGTGATACATATCTCGTTCTCCGGAGGCTGTGAATCGATGGCTGCTATGCTCACCGAACTGCAGCACGAGTTACGCGAAACCGTAACGATCCTGCCGACGATCTATCCGCATCTTAATTTCACCCTTATAGACATTCTTCCGCCCGATGCGTCGAAAGGCGTAGGGCTGGAAAAGCTCGCCGCGACATACGATCTGACCGCCGAGAGCGTGATGGCAATAGGCGATAATTTCAACGACATCGAAATGCTCGAATTTGCCGGCACCTCCGTCGTCATGGGTAACGCCGACCCCGAGTTGCTGGAACGCGAAGAGTTCCATACGACTGCAAGGAATGATGAGTGCGGCGTGGCCGCGGCGATCAAGAGATTCATATTGGAGGCATAGTAGACCAATCGAACAAATCGTGCGACCGATCGACCGTTTGGCGTCGGACGTCGCCGGAGTCGATCGTAGCGTCGCCCTCGATCATTCCGCAAAAAGAAGACGCGGTTGGCTTACTCGAACAGGAAATTGTTAAAATCGCTGATAAGACAAAGTGAATAAAAACTTTGAGACTAATTTTAATGGAGATACTTAATGGCTAATAGAACAGCAGTTATCGAAACAAATAAGGGAACGATCAAGGTCGAGCTTCTGGAACAGGAGGCACCCAAGACAACCGAGAATTTTCGCCTCCTCGCGGAAAAGGGTTACTACGACGGCGTGATTTTTCATCGCGTAATACCGAACTTCATGATCCAGGGCGGCGATCCGCTCGGCGAAGGCTACGGCGGCGAATCTGCCTGGGGCGGAAAGTTTGACGACGAGATCGATCGTTCGTCCGACCTCTACTCGGGCGTTTACGAAAAGGGAACGCTTGCAATGGCGAATTCCGGACCGAATACCAACGGCTCGCAGTTTTTCATAATGCACATCGATTATCCGCTGCCGCCGAGTTATTCAAAGTTCGGCAAAGTTATAGAAGGACAGTCGATCGTCGACGAGATCGCTGGCGTCGAAACCAACCACAAGGACAAGCCGGTCGAGCCGGTTACGATGAATCGAGTTTACATCGAAGATCTAGCCGCCTAAGTGAGAGCCGTCGTCCAGCGTGTGACGCGTGCAAAGGTGACGGTCGAAGGCGAAGCAACCGGAGAGATCGGCGAGGGTTTGCTGGTGTTGCTAGGCGTAGGTGCCAGTGATGAAGAATCGGACGCCGTATACCTGGTGCACAGGATCGTCAACCTTCGGATATTTGGAGATGCGGACGGGAAGATGAACCTCTCGCTTATCGACACCGGCGGAGGCTTGCTCGTAGTTTCGCAGTTCACTTTGTACGCCGACACGAGCCGCGGACGTCGCCCGTCATTCACTGGTTCCGCAGCGCCAGAAAAAGCAGACGATCTATACAGGTTCTTTGTGTCCGAAGCACGCAAGTTGGTCGAACGCGTCGAAACCGGACGTTTTCAGGCGATGATGGACGTCGAGCTGATAAATGCAGGTCCTGTGACCATCATCCTAGACTCATTCCAAAATAGAAGTATATGAAATCGATATTTTCGTTCTTGATCTTCACTTTAATGCTATTCACCCTCGCATGCAGCGGCGGCCGCACATCGAACTCGAGGTCCGGAGGCCCGGAAGTGAAAAAGGGCGTCGCGCCGGTCGCCGATCCGGACGTCGCGGTTATTGAGATGGAAAATTCTGCCGCGTACGGCACGATCACCGTTGAGCTCTATTCGAATATCGCTCCGAAAATGGTCGCGAGGTTCAAAGAACTGGCGAACGAAGGCGTATACAATGGTACGTCATTTCACCGTATCAACCCATCGGTGATTCAGGGCGGCGATCCGCTCTCAAAGGACGACGACCCAACCAACGACGGCACCGGCCATTCCGACAAGCCGAATGTCGAAGCTGAATTCTCGGACATTCCGTATGACACCGGGATCGTCGGCGCGGCGCGTGGTCAGGATTTCAATTCGGCCAATTCGCAGTTCTTCATCACGCTGAAACGCGAGGCAGGCTTTGATAATAAATACACGATCTTCGGCAAGGTGATAGAAGGCATGAACAACGTGCGGACAATCTCAGGAGTACAGCCAAAAGACGGCGAAAGGCCGGTCGAACCGGTCCGCATCAAGGCGATAAGGTTTGAGCCGAAGGGCGAGAAGAAGTAAAATACTGTCGAAAGATATGCTCGCGTAGCTCAGTTGGATAGAGTGCTTCCCTCCGAAGGAAGAAGTCGCAGGTTCAAATCCCGCCGCGAGTACCAGCTTAACTGATGTCGTAACAATATGTTATCGATCACGGAAGGACGGCCCATGTAGCCGTCCTTCCGCATGTTGGACTAGATGTTGGACTCTTGATGCGTATTGGCGTCAGTTTATTACCGCTCAGAGAAAGCGATAATACCTCGAATTTTGGGCCGTTGTTCAAAGTATTCTGATTTACCAAAAAATCGCAGGCTGCTCAAAAACAATCGCCAACCAAATTTAAGGCCCAGGAAATTGCGGGTCACCGTAAGAAATGCCTTCAGAATCGAAACTCGATAAAACATTATGCGGACGACCGAGATAGTGACGGCAAAATAAATACCAAAGATCTTGACGTAATCCGGATTAAGATAGACGTTTCCCACGACACCACCGACAACCGCTCTCTTACGTCTATCCGGAGAATGTTCGATTAGGGCGAGGCCGGAGCCTGTGTTCCGGAGGAATCCTCGTGCGAATCGAAACGCAGCCTAGCGATCCCGGAAGGTTCATCAGCTCCTGTAACCGCAATATTCGCTGGTGCGACCTGCCATCGGGTTTGGAGATAATCGACGATCGATTGTGCCCTCTTTGCAGCGATCTCTGCCGACTCGTTCCTTCGGTATCCCACAACGGCAGCAAGCTTTAAATTTGGAATATCGCGCATCATTCGGCCAACGAAATCAAGCTGTATCATCCCAATTAGCGGCAGTGCGAACTGATTACGGTTAAAGTTGATCACGCCTATTCCGGGGGCGATGCGTTCTAGGTTGACTGTTGCCGATCCATCGTTCAAGCCTTGGCGGATCTTTTCCACGATTGCCGTTTCGGTCTCGGGCGAAATGCGTTCGTCGCTCAAATAAGTAATTTTGACCTCTAAGGGGTTTGCGGGGCTGGCAACTATTTGTTTATGCACGATCTTCGCAGGAGGCGGAAGCGGAAAATCGGTCAGGGCGATCTCAACGCGTTCGAGTGATTTCTCACGAATGGAAGCAGGCGTCGACGCTGCGGGCGGCGTCACTTCCTCCCGTGCTCGCCTGAGGGCTTCAATAACAGAGACTGTAGGTATTTCCGTTAGATTCAAAACGATCGACTCCACCGGCCTCCCCAGCTCTTGAGCAATAAGCTGTGCGCACTGCTTCTTCTCCGCCAGCGAGTATGGCTGGTCGTCGAATACGCGAAGATCGACGGTCAAACTGTCGTCCTTTTCCGAGACCGTGAGCTTGTCGACGCTGCTTCTCAGCACACCGTCGGATTTCTTCTGAAAGTTTTCCTGCCAGACGTCGGTGATGATTCTCCGGTACGCGCTTTCCCTCCGTTTTTGGACAATTTCGTCCTGCAGCTGACTGAACGAAATACTTAGCGGAATCAGAATAATGACCAGCGGTACCAAGATCATCGATAACCGGAGTGCCACACTATGGATTCGCCGAGCTTTGTCGAGCACGGGATAACGCTCGAGAATTCCTATGATCCACGCGCTTTCAGCATCTTCGCGTTCCCATTCGAGCACACGTTTCCTGACCTCTGGGGTATCGATACGCAACGCCAGGAATACCAGCGTTGCCATCAGCGTGATCGCAACAAGGTTGGTCAGGAAAAGCAGCCCGCCGCCGCTCGCGATGCGCCAGCCCGTTGCCGTATCGAAGGCAAGCATTAAACCAACGCCGTAGCCGACGACGCAAAGCGGCGGCATCAATGCGACAGCGATCGCAACGCCCGGGATCGACGTTACCACGCCTTTTACGTCGCGACAGATCGCCACCGAACCGACCGCGCCGCTAAACAGCGCGATGATCAGATCGAGTACATTCGGCTGCATCCTTGCAGCTATCTCGGTTGTCATTTCCCTAAAAGGAAGGATGACGACCAGAATAACGGCGAAACCGATCGCCGCTGAGCAGCTTAAGAAAAGGTTAAAGAATGAACGCAGTCCGAGCACGATCTCGCCGGTCGCCAATGCAAGTCCCGAAGCAAGTATCGGGTTCATTAATGGCGAGATCAGCATTGCCCCGATAATTACCGCCGGCGAATTAAGCACAAGGCCCAGGGTTGCAATGCCGGCCGAGAAAAAGATCTGCAGCCAGTAAACAATATCCCTCAGCGTCGCAGCACGGGACAGATCGATAAAAAGTACCGATTTACGTTCGTCGCCGACCCCGACTGACCGTGCGAAAAACTTGGGAATCATTATCCGCAGCCAGCGAAGGAATACGGCGATCCGGGAATTTCCAGCAACCGTTGTTGGTTTATCTCGCACAACGCATTATACGCAAGTCTGCCGTTGCCAAAGAAGTCTTGAAGCGAACTACAACTTGAACGTGACAAAACCGTCAACTCGACCCGCCCGCCATATTCTCCCTTCCAACAAACATGAACTACGAACTTGTTACATCTTCGAGTTAGAATTGTGTAATGAGCAAATCAGAAAGGATCGAAAACGACGATATAGCCGAGCGCGTAAAGGCGGAACGTAAGGGAATAATAGAAAATCTCGAAGATTGGCTGGAAACACCGCTGCTCATACTTGGTTTCGTTTGGCTTGGGCTGCTGATTTACGAACTTATCTGGAACCTCTCGCCTCTGCTCCAGCTTATCGGCACGGTTATCTGGATAATATTTATCATCGATTTCATAATCAAATTCGCGCTAGCACCTGATAAGACCGACTATTTGAAGTCTAACTGGCTGACCGCGCTGTCGCTTCTCGTTCCCGCGCTTCGGGTTTTTCGGATCTTTCGAGCCTTTCGCATTTTTCGTTTGGCACGCACGGCCCGCG
>JBBSGG010000089.1:0-5352 GCA_038254305.1 Pyrinomonadales bacterium | reverse complement strand
TGATCAACGGTAAAGCACTCTCATTGTCGAGGCCGCCTTACCCGCCGGAAGCTCGTGCCGAGCGTGCCTCCAGGCACTGTGAGGGTACAGATCCTCATCGGTGAGGACGGAAAGGTTATGAGCGCACAGGCCATCGACGGGTCGCCGCTGCTGCAATTTGCGGCACGCTCAGCTGCATGCGATTCGAAATTCTCACCCACCACGCTGCAGGGCGATCCGGTCAAGGTCTCGGGCGTTATCGTGTACAATTTCGTGCCCTGATGATTCCGAAGGTAGGGTTGACGATGTCGGAAGCGATCGAGGTTGAGCAAAGAGCGAATGCGATCATCGTGCGATTTGTTCGGCCGGAGATAAGAAATCCGCTGTCGGTCGAGGTCGTTAAAGAGCTGCAGCGTTTGCTGGACGACATCGCGCCCTGGGTCGAACGCGTGATCTTTACGGGTGCTGGCAATGTGTTTGCGTCGGGCGCCGACCTTCGCGAGATCGCGGAGATTTCGGCGGAAGACTCGCGCGAATTTGCGCTTCGCGGCCAGCAGCTTATGAATACGGTGGCCGGATGCAAAGCCCAAACTGTCGCTGCGGTAAATGGTTTCTGTTTTGGCGGTGCGCTCGATCTGGCGGTCAGCTGCGATCATCGCATAGCTGCGGCGGCGGCCGAATTTTCGCATCCGGGAACGAGGCTCGGCATCATTACCGGCTGGAGCGGAACGCAGCGGCTGCCGCGGCTTATCGGGCAGGGACGCGCGCTCGAGATGTTCCTGACCGCCGCACGCTTCAGCGCCCGACAGGCGTTTGAATTCGGATTGATCGACCAGATCGCTGAAGACGCTGTCGCGGCCGCATTAGAGATCAGTTAGTGCCGCCGGGAGTTTCTTCGATCACTTTTACATCCACGTCCGGCCTCGTGAATTTGCCGTAGTCGAAGGTTATCTTCGCGTTTTTCGTCACGGTCATGTCCTTAGATTTGATCGTGTTTTGAATGTGGACCACGCGCTTCGGCGTAAGGATCGAAAAATCGCTGGACGTGTAATCGAGATCGTCTTCGACATACACTACAGGCGAGGCAAACTTCTCAGGCTGTATCGTGAACTGCCGGACCTCTCGGCGGACTTGCATGGTCGCGGCATCGAGCCAAAGCTTGCCGCGAAGGCGCGGATTAACGTCTCCGGAATAGTTCACGTCGTATTTAACGGCGAGTTTACCGTCCGGCGATTCGGCCGAACTTTTCGCCAACACGAAAGGGCTAGCCTTTGTTTGCTCGTACGCGACCACGATGGTTTCACGACCGTCGACGGTTTCGGTGCCCGCCGGCGTGAACGAAAAATAGGGCTGCATATTGTCTGCCAGGGCGACCGCCTGGTTCAGCGTAAGGCCGTCGATCACCGGATCGAGATCGTATCTCGAGGTCTCGTCCTGTAATTTCTGAAGTTCCTTTTGCGAGTTCTGAGCCGCCACGACCTCGGTAAAGAAAACCGAAGACCGCTTCTCGGCGTCGGGGATCGGCTTGCCGTCTACCTCAACGACGCTGCGGAATTCGACCGCCCGGTCTTTGGTTTTGCTTAGCTGGTAAACGATAAAAACCGAAGTTATCTTTCGATCCTTTTTAATCGATTCTTTTTTGTCATAGATTTCATAGGACTTAACTTCGCGCGAGATAAGGTTTTTGAACTCAGTGAGATACGCGGCTCGCTGTTCTGCCGCGCGGCGAATGGTCTCCGAGATAGACATCGGCGAAGCGGTCTGAGCCGAGGCGATGCCTGTCGCGACGGCGATCGCGATCAGAAGTGCTAAGACGGGAAATGTTTTCAATGTGAGTGTTCGCATATGTTTAATTCTCTGACGTTGTTTTACAATTGAAGCACATTTCTGATAGTTTTCTGAAACATTTCATCCTGCAACATCTATGAAGATCGAACTTTTGAAACTCGCGCACGCCCGTTCGGGTGACAAGGGCGATACGGCCAATGTCGGTGTCATCGCACTAAAGGATGAATTTTATCCGTTGCTCGTCAGCGAAGTGACCGCAGAGGCCGTTAAGAAACACTTTGGGCCGATAGTCAAAGGCGACGTCGAGCGGTTTGAACTGCCAAATCTGAATGCGTTGAATTTTCTTTTGCACGAGTCGCTCGGCGGCGGCGGGACGCTCAGCTTGATGACGGACGCCCAGGGAAAGACGTTTTCAACGGCGCTTCTTCGATTGTTCATCGAAGTGCCTGACGATGACGCAAGGCGTTGGGGACTTTCTTAGACTTTATACATTTCAATTCGTTATCTCCGAGAATCTATGAATCGTTCGTTTACTCAAGTTGGAATCGTTTTTGTTCTTGCGGCATCGCTTTTTGCTCAGACATCGATCAGGACACCCGAAACCCTCATGGGTTTTGCGCCCGTTTCCGCGGCGAAGGAGCTCGAGCTCGAACGAAAATTCGATTCGAACCTCAATGCCGACGATTTGCGAAGCTGGTTGAAAAGGCTTTCAGCGCGGCCGCATAATATTGGCACGGCGTACAACAAGGAAAACGCGGACTTCATACTGTCGCTCTTCAAGTCCTGGGGTTTTGACGCCCAACTGGAACGTTTCGAGGTACTGTTTCCAACGCCCAAGTCGCGTCTTGTCGAAATGACGGCGCCGGAAAAATTCACATTACGGCTGAGCGAGCCCGAAGTTCCCGGCGATTCTACGTCGGGCCAGCAATCTGAACAACTGCCTTCATACAACGCATATTCGATCGATGGCGACGTGACCGCTCCGCTTGTGTATGTAAACTACGGCATTCCCGCCGATTATGAAGAACTTGAAAAACGCGGCATCGATGTAAAGGGAAAGATCGTGATCGCACGTTACGGCGGCTCGTGGCGCGGGATCAAGCCTAAGGTCGCGGCGGAACACGGGGCTGTCGGCTGCATCATCTTTTCCGACCCGCGAAACGACGGATTTTATCAGGGCGATGTCTATCCAAAAGGCGCTTGGCGAAATGAGAATGGAGTTCAGCGCGGCTCGGTGATGGACATGCCGCTGTACCCGGGCGATCCGCTGACCAAGAACGTCGGCGCGGTTGCGGGTGCGAAAAGGATCGACCGAAAAGACGCGGAAACGCTTACGAAAATTCCCGTGCTTCCGATCTCGTACAGCGACGCCCTTCCGTTATTGAGAAATCTTGACGGAGCGGTGGTGCCCGATGCGTGGCGCGGCGCTCTGCCCGTGACCTATCATTTCGGCGGAAAGACGCCGACCGTTCACATGCGGCTGCAGTTTGATTGGAAAATGACGCCCATCTATGACGTTATCGCCAAAATGAAGGGGTCGGAATTTCCCGATGAATGGGTGATCCGCGGCAATCACCGGGACGCTTGGGTGAATGGCGCGTCAGATCCGCTTAGCGGCCAGGTATCGATGCTTGAAGAAGCCAAGAGCCTCGGCCAGCTCGTCCGAAGCGGCTCTCGGCCGAAGCGGACGATCGTTTACGCGGCTTGGGACGGTGAAGAGGAAGGCTTGCTTGGATCGACTGAGTGGTGTGAACTTCACGCGGCGGAGCTGCAGGAAAAGGCTGTTGGGTATATAAATTCGGATTCGAACGGGCGCGGGTTCCTGGGAATCGGCGGATCGCATACGCTCGAAAAATTCATAGATCAGGTCGGGCGCGATATTCCCGATCCGGAAACAAATCTCTCGGTTCTGGAGCGTGCCCGAAATCAGGCCGCGGTCAACGGTTCGCCGACGGCGAAACGCGAAGCTATGGAGCGTCCTGATATGCGGATCTCGGCGCTGGGATCCGGATCCGATTTCACACCGTTTCTCCAGCATCTCGGCATCTCATCGCTGAACATCGGCTTCGGCGGCGAGGACGGCGGCGGATCGTATCATTCGGTTTACGATTCATTCGATAATTTTGTACGGTTTATCGACCCCGGATTTCAGTACGGTATCGCGCTGTCCAAGGTTGGCGGTCATGCCACGCTTCGGCTTGCGAATGCTGATTCGCTTCCATTCGAATTTACCAATTTCGCTGAAACCGTCAGCGGTTACGCAACGGAGGTTAGCCGCCTCGCAGACTCGATGCGCGAAGATACAGCATCGACGAATCAACTGATCTCGAGCGGAATGTGGAGATCCGTGCAGGACCCGACCGAAACCCACATTGTTCCCAAAGAGAAGGCAGTCGTGCCGTATATCAATTTTGCTCCACTGCAAAACGCGGTCGCCGCGCTTTCGCTCAGTGCAAAAAGATATCAAAAAGCTGCGGCCGGTCGAGAACTTAACGGCCGGCAGCGTGTGTCTCTGGATCAGATCTTGTTTCGCGCCGAGCGTGCACTGACGCGAAACGAAGGCCTGCCTCGTCGCGATTGGTTCCGGCATCAGATCTACGCACCCGGATTCTATACAGGATACGGTGTGAAGACGCTGCCGGGGATCCGCGAAGCTATCGAGCAGAGAAACTGGACCGAGGCGGCCTCTCAGGTTGATGTCGCGGCTCAGACGCTGAACGCGTACGCGGACGAGATCGACAAGGCCGCGAGGATCTATCAATGAGCGTTGTCAATGTAATCAACGAAGGTTCGGTGTGCATTCTCGAGCTCAATCGGCCCGAGAAACGAAATGCTTTGAATGACGAGCTGATCGCTTCTTTGAAGGACGCTTTGCGGGATGCTGACGCGGACGAGAGTCTGCGGGCGATAGTTATCCGCGGGGCGGGAAAGGATTTCTGCTCAGGGGCGGACCTTGCGGCGATACAGAAGATCGCGGGCGCTACTTACGAAGAGAATGTTGAGGACGCGTCGCAGCTTGCGGACTTGTTTACCGTGATCCGAAAGGTACGCGTGCCTGTCATTGCCGCCGTGCATGGCCGAGCTCTCGCGGGCGGATGCGGCTTGGCGACGGCTTGTGATCTGGTTATCGCGACGCGGTCGGCGAGGTTCGGGTATCCCGAGGTCAAGATCGGGTTTGTTCCGGCGATGGTGGCGGCGATCCTCAGGCGTAATTTGGGAGAGAAGAAAAGCTTTGAGCTGCTGACGCAGGGGTTTGAGTTCTCCGCCCAGGAGGCTGAGGCAATTCGTCTCGTCAACGCTATTTTCGATGACGGAGCCTTCGACGCCGCTGTTCTCGACTACGCCGGGCGTTACACGAAGGTCAGCGGCTCGGCCGTCGCGATGACAAAACGCCTGCTCTACGACATCGACGCCCTGCCTCTAGCCGAAGCGGTCCAGCTCGGCGTCGAGACCAACGCCCGTGCCCGACAGACCTCCGACTGTAAAAAGGGAATTGCTAATTTTTTGGAGAAGTGATCCGGTGTCCAAAGGTCGTGTTAGAATTGTTTGCAAGGTGAAACTATGGTTACTGTTATCGAGAGCGAC
>JBBSGG010000088.1:0-5460 GCA_038254305.1 Pyrinomonadales bacterium | reverse complement strand
TGTCGGGTTTTTCAGCGGCAGGATGGAGTTCGGACCGCGTGCTCTTGGAGCCCGTTCGATACTCGGAGACCCCCGCCGGGCGGACACCCAGGCGACGATGAATCTAAAGATCAAATATCGTGAATCTTTCCGGCCGTTCGCTCCCTCGGTTCTGGCCGAAAAATGCGCTGAATATTTCGCGCTGAATGTGGCGAGCCCGTACATGCTTCTCGTTGGGCCCGTGCGATCGGAACGACTGCTTCCTACAGACGGAAACTCGGGCAGCGATGATCTTCTGACGATCGTCAATACTCCGCGAAGCGATATTCCTGCCGTCACGCACGTCGACAACAGTGCCCGCATACAGACGGTGCATCGAGAAACGAATCCGCAGTTTCACTCGGTGCTCGAGGAATTCGAAAAGCTCACCGGTTTCGGCGTACTTGTGAATACGTCGTTCAATATTCGCGGTGAGCCTATAGTCTGCACGCCGCAGGACGCATATCGATGTTTTATGCGAACGGAAATGGACGTGCTTGTGCTCGAAGATTTCATTCTCTTAAAAGAAGACCAGCCCGAGGCTGAAAGCGACGAAAGCTGGCGGCAAGAATTCGAATTGGATTAATGAGATTTTATCGTGTAAGCGAAGATTGGATCACACATCTTGATGGCGATTTCCGCGCCGCCATTTTGACTACTCTGCGCGAGTTGGGATTGGTTCGCTTGCAAAAATATCCCCCGCCGAAGATAAATGGGCTGCCGCTGGGTAATGAGCCGCGTGTTTTCTCGCGATTTCTTAAAGGCCACAGTTCGCAACTCGACGCTTCTGTATTTTCGTCCGTATATCGTTCGGGCCTGAGCGCCGCCGAGAAGCTTTTATATCGAGCGTTCCGTCAAAACGAAGCCCTTTCTATTGACACCTGGAATTCCATCATCGGCGTCGAAACTGTCGCCGCATGGATCAAATACAAATGCCTGCGTGAAAATGGGCACGGTCTGATGTGCCAGTTTAGCGTGGTGGCTCTCGACGGACTCGTGTTTGCGGTCGACCCATTAAAGGATCACGGCGAGACCTGGGAACCAGATTTTATCGTCGACGACGATATCTCGACTGATCCTGACATCGAACCGTTCTTTCATACATATATCGGACAAGATTCATTGCAGATGATCGAAGCGATGGAGCAGCTAATTCCGTCATCGGGCGGGCGCTATCTCGATTGCGGTCCCGGTTCAGGCGGCGTCCTTTTATATTTCTCACGACGGTTCATAGAAGCCGTGGGTATCGACATAAACGCACGAGCTGCAAAGCTCGCGCAGTTTAATGCCGACCTCAACCAGCTCACAAGCTGCCGCACATTTCGCGACGATGCCCTCAACCTAGAGGGCCGCTATGGCAAGTTCGACGTCGTGAGCTGGAATCTTCCTTTCATCTTCATGCCTGCGGAAAATGAAGATGATTTTATCGACGGATTTGGCGGCGAGCTGGGCATCGGCCTTTGTCTTCGGTTTATCGAAACAGTTCACGGGTTGCTTAACGACCACGGAACTGCGTGCGTTGCGGCGATGGCCCCGATACTCATAAGTGGTGAGAACGTTCTGGAAACGAAACTGGGCGAGCTGCTTGATGGATTAGGTCTCGACTGCCGCATACAAGTCGCTCAGGTTTCCCTAGCCCATAATCGGGAGCTGTGGCAGTTTCACCGAGCAAGCGGCGTCCGAAAATTCGAGAGCGTTTATCTTTATCTCACAAAAGGCAGCGGCAAGATCACTCGGCTCGAAACGACCGCTGCGCGCAAAGTTCTCGACGCCGTCCGCGAAAAAATGTACGAGCGGAAATTCGGTTAAAGAAAATGCCTGACGAACAGGATCAAATGAAAGGAATTCTCGTATCGTTCTTTCTTGAGCGCTTGGCCCCGCTTACGTCGACGGAGAATCCTTTGTTTCCAACGGGCCCGGACGCGAAAGCCGAGACATACTATATTGACCGTCTCGATGACAGTGATTATATTTTTGAGTTAGATCCAGCAAACGTCGCCAGTGACCTTCGCGAAATGTGGGCCATCGGGAACCTGCCCGAACTCGCAGAGTTAGCCGACGAGATCGTTGACCTTGCTGATCAGCTTCAAGGCTGCGACGAAGACAAAGGCGAGATCTCGCCCTTCGTTTACGCGATGTTTTGAACGATGAATCTGAACGCAGTAAAACGAAAGACGGCGAGTATTTTTGAAGCACTCGGACTTAACTCTCTCGGACACCTCGTTCAGTGTGCTGCGCTCGTCCCGTTCATCCGCGTCATTAACTACCACGATATACCCTTCGGGAATTCTGCTGATTTCGAAAAGCACCTACAATACTTCGCATCAAGATTTACCGGAGTTGACGAATGCATTCTACGGAATTTTCTTTCGTCCGGAGATTGGTCACATACAAAACCGGGCATAATAATTTCATTCGACGATGCCATGCGTTCCCATTTCGACATTGCTGCTCCGCTACTCGAAAAGTATGGCTTTACGGGGTGGTTTTTCGTGCCGGCAGGCTGGATCGCAGAACGCCTAGGTTCGAATCCGGAAGCGGCAGGCAATGCGGGAGATCAGCCGACGCTTACACTCGAGCAAGTGCGTTATCTGGACGCGAAGCATGTCGTCGGGTGCCACACGGAAACGCATTGCCGGTTAAGCGATGATCTGTCCGATGAAAGATTGCGGTTCGAAATACTAGGTGCAAAAACGTCACTCGAAGAAATGCTTGGTCACGAGGTGAATATTTTTTGCTGGGTAGGGGGCGAGGAATTCACTTACAGCAAGCGTGCGGCTGATTTAGTCAAAAAGGGTTATGATCTCTCATTCATGACGAATACTGCCGTTGTGCGGGCGGGAACGAATCCGCTGCAGCTGCAACGTTCGAATGTCGAGGCGGAAAATCCCTTGTCGCTGGTCAAATTCCAGCTTTCCGGTCTTATGGACCTTCTATATACGCCAAAACGGCGCCGCGTTAACAAACTCACCGCCTAGAACTGAATTAACTCAGTCCTTTCTCTAAGCCTTCCAACCAATTTTCGATCGTCTCGGTTTCTTCGCCGGTTAATTTTTGATCGCCGAATCGAACGCCATTGTACATTTGCGTGATCATTACTGCCTCCGGCATCCCGAGTGTTGCGGCAAATTCGATGGGCGTCTGCGAGGCATCGCGCCTGATTCCTTTTCGCGACAGCACCTTCTGCATGCGGTCGTAAAATTCCACCGAATTTCCTTCGCGTCGCCGCCCGAAAAACGAGCGAAGCCGCCCAACTGCATCGTATTTTTTTAATGACCAAGCGGCCATGATTCCGATCGCCAGCAAAAACGCAATGGCTGTTATATACCAAAACGCCGAGCTTGCTGCGTGAAGCCGTGCTTCGAAACCATTATCGCCGCGAATGCTCGTCCACCAGTTACCCAGCGCCGCTTGAATGCGGCTGAGCATTGCCGAACTTCGCCCTCCGGCATCTGCCATTCCCCACCGCAGTGAAGTGAAGAGCGTCCGTTGTTCCTGATTGTCGAAGGCGACAAAATATTGGATCCAAAAAGTCTCGAGCGCCTGCACGTAACCGTTGAAACTGGTGGCAATGCCGGCACTTCCGGAGGTGCTTTCGCGGCCCGCAAATGGCGTCGGATCAAATGTTACCCAGGCGTTCTCGCCCGGAAAATAAACCTCCACCCACGAGTGAGCGTTGCGCTGGCGAACTATATACGCGTCCGCGGTTTCGTTATACTCGCCGCGTTGAAAGCCATTGATAACGCGCGCAGCGATACCTCGCGTCCGCAGCATTATCGCCATCGCCGTGGAGAAGTATTCACAGTGACCCTCACGCACGTTGAAGAGAAAATCTGCTAACGGCTGGTTGCCGGTCGCTTTCCGCTCCAGAGTGTAGCCGTATTCGTTCTGAAGATAACTCTCGATGGCCGCCGACGCTTCGTATCGGTTCGCGGTGTTTTTAGTGATATCGGCCGCAAGGCGCCCAATTCTCGGATCGAGATCGTCCGGAAGCTGCAGAAAATTGTCGTCAGCCGGTGAATATTTAGCTTTGTCCTGGCGAAGAGTTTCGGCGGGCGGCGTTGTGATGTCCGACACAACTCGGTAGGTTATGCGCTCAGCCGGCCGCGGAAAAGAAAGTGCGCCGTATTTGTCACGGAAGAGGATCTGGAAATTGCCTTGCACTCCGACGGGCCGTGGTAAGGCAAATATCACGGGCGAATCGATCGGCTCGAGATATATTGTCTGGATTGGAAGACTGTCACGACCGCTGGCGTAGTCGACCTGTACCATCTCGCGATCTCCCTTGGGCCGCGCCTCCTTAGCATTGTCCGATTTACTCCAAGAAAGGTTGTCGAACGTATCAAGGGCTACACCCCGCCAGCGTATCCGCGAAAGTGGCACCTGGGGGCCTTCGAGCCGCGCTCGAAGCACAACCTCGTCCCTCTCCTGTATCATTCCGATTTCGCCGAGTCGGACCGAATCAGAAAATCCAGAGTAGGTTGCGATCGCTGCTGAGTTGCCTCCGGTACCTGCCCCGCCCACTCGCGGCAGCATGAAGAACATGGGCACTGCGGCGGCAAGGATGAAAAATATCAAAACCACGGCGGCGGCCGGCACGCGACGGAGACGAAATCGCGATTTATTCGACTCTTCAAATTCGGCAATTCGTCCGTGAGATCCTTCAGTGATGGCTCGACGCGTTCGACGCATTTCCAGAAGTATCACCGAACAGACCATCGTGAAGATGTACACAACGAAGACGGCAAGATAAAGCGAGCTTATGCTAAGGCCGGCGGCAAGGAGAACCTGAAAGAACGCCATCAGGTAAAGAAATATCCAATCACGATCGGATTTCCTTTGCAGCAACTTAATTCCCGTGAGCGTTAATATCAGCAGTCCAAGTAAGCCGGGGAGAGCCGTTACAGTGGTATTTCCGGACGCAAACCCGCCCCGCCAACCGGCAAAATAGAGCGGTATACACAGCACGATCAAAGCCGTCCCAGGCCGCTCGCCTATCTGCCAGCGGGTTCCTTCTGCTAGCCACGCGCAGACGATAACTACGGGAAACAGCCCCCCTGCGACGAAACTAAAAGTCCCTGAGATCCACAGCGCGCCAAAACCGCAGAATACTGCGGTATAAGAAGCAATTCGGAAAAATCTTTCGAAGGTCATTCCACCTCGTACTTATTATACTTCTCATAGAGCTTAATGGTACCGCCGGGGCGTATACCGATTTTTAGTGGAAGAGTCTCCTCGCGTTTTTCAAAGAAATAGACACGAAAAAGCCCATTCATTTCTGAACGGGCTTTTTCGAAATAGATCCGGCGACTTCCTACTTTCCCACAACTGAAAGCTGCAGTATCATCGGCTCCAGTAGGCTTAACTTCCGTGTTCGGGATGGGAACGGGTGTGACCCTACCGACAAAATCACCGGAAAACTTGAGATATCAATCTTAATAT
>JBBSGG010000087.1:0-5856 GCA_038254305.1 Pyrinomonadales bacterium | reverse complement strand
GTCAAAGCGAAAGGAGCAAACGCGCGACTCGTAATGGTCGGCGACGGCCCCGAACGGTCGGCAGTCAGCTACCGCGCCGATCAGCTCGGCGTGACAGACGAAATAATGTTCGTCGGAAAACAGGCGAATATTTCGGACTACCTGGGTGTCGCGGATATATTTCTGCTGCCCTCCGAGCTTGAATCGTTCGGCCTTGCAGCGCTTGAAGCCTTGGCGTGCGAGGTGCCGGTGATCGCGACGCGGATAGGCGGCATTCCCGAGGTCGTCACCGAAGGCGAGACCGGTTATCTTAGCGATGTCGGCGACACAACGAAGATGGCCGACGACACGATGCGCCTTATCACTGACGAAGAGCTCCGACGGGCCTTTGGCGAAAAGGGGAGAGAACAGGCTTTGCAGCGATACGGCTCCGACAAGATCATTCCGCAGTACATCGCGTTTTACGAAAAGGTCCTCGCCGAGGTAGGCACAAGGAGATCTCTTAGGGCAAGGAACGCCGCGGCGGAGCTTTAAGTTGGAAATACAGAAGTAAGACAAAAATGCCATTACTGGACGACGACCTTTTGACGATCCGAAAGATAGTGCGTGAAGAGATCGAGAACGCCTTCTCTGCTCTTTTTACAGCTACGCGTTTGGAAGACTTTGCCGGGATGATGACACCTGCCGTCGAAGCCCGCGTCCGCGAAGCCCTCGCAAATATCGAACATAATTCCGAAAAGATTTAGACGCGGAAAAGCGTTCCGATCAAACGGGCCGTCGTTTTTCAGATATGTGAAGATTGTCGCGCCGTCCGGTGCGTGGGCTCAGCTTCTCGATCCGATCGCTCGGCCTTTGGATTCTGAGTTTTTGGCGTAATACGAATTCTTTTTGAGTGAGATCGTTGATCGGCGCTCGACCATCATCCGGCCGAAGTATTGCCTGGTGATATCACCCGAAAAATGAGTGGAGCGTTCGCCTGCGCGCCCGAAACGACGCTCAACTACCATGCTGCCGAAATATTCTCGCTCCACTGATGCACGGGTACCTTGCACTTGATATCTCTCGACCGGTTGGCGCACACGCACAACGGCGTTCTGTCGCCGATCTTTTATTCCCGCGAATCGGTTCGGCGTCTCGTTGTCGACGTCGATATTCGCATCCGTAGAATCGTCCGCCGCAATTGGTCGCGGCTGTGTTTCAAATCGTGTCGCTGCGGGGTTTTGCTGCGCGTCGGATCCGGCGAGTTCGTCGATCGCTCGTAAACTATTGCTGACGTTAGTAATGTTCGAGCGCACCGCAGTTGCCGCCAGGTCGGCGGTACTTTGGTTCGAGATATAAATTCCAAAGGCTATCTGTAAAACGAAGACCGCCAAAATTCCAAGAACAAATTTTCCCATAAAACGGTGTTGTGTTCGATAATGCAATGTTGAACACAAGACTTAGTATAGAGCTTGAGCTAGCGAGTTGTAAACAAAATTTGGGCGACAGTTACGCGTTTGGTCGTTGACCGGCACACGGCAGATAGCAAATCGCACATCGGGTATGGCGATGCGGTATTATTTAAAGCGGCTGAGGTATCGAAACATAGACTCGACTTGATCGATCGGTTACTGAAGTAAAGGTCTGAATGCTCAAACGCTACATGCACAAACGCGAAAGATATTTCGCGATGCTCAATGATAATCGCACGATACGTCCCTTCGAATGGGGAGCCGAATTTATCTCGGACGCCCCGAACGGCGACGATCCGCGAAAGCTGTTCTCCGATTATTCAAAACGGACAGTTGAGAACAGTGAGCAGTTTTTCTTCGATGCTAAGACGTCGGATTTCAAGCTGAAAGGTGATCAGTTGAGCTGGACGTCCGGCGTTACAACACCGTCAACCGAAAACAACACGGCCTACGCTACATATTTCCCGCACGCGACAAATAAAAAGGCCGCCGTGCTTGTGCTGCCGCATTGGAATGCCAAAGCCGGAACATATTTCGATCTTTGCAGATTTTTCAATAAAGTGGGAATGTCGTCGCTGCGGCTGACGCTTCCGTATCACGAGGAGCGAATGCCACCGGAGCTGGACCGCGCCGATTATCTTGTCGTGCCAAATGTCGGCCGCACGCTGCAGTCTCTGCAACAATCGGTCGTCGATACGCGTTCCGCGGTGACGTGGCTCAAACAGAAGGGTTACGAGAAAATTGGCGTGGTCGGTACGAGCATTGGAAGCTGTGTCGGATTTTTTGCGTTCGTTCACGACATGTCGATCGACGCGGCCGTGTTCAACCATGTATCGGGATACGTCGCCGATGTAGTTTGGGAAGGACTCTCGACCTATCACGTCCGCGAGGGCATAGGCGACAACGTCGAGCTCGAAGAGCTGCGCGAGTATTGGCTGCCGATCTCGCCGTTCGCCTATATGGATAAGCTCGCTGCACTGCCTCCACGGCCGCAGCGATACATCTATACGCTCTATGACCTCAGCTTTCCGGTCGATCTTTCACGCGATGTGATCCGCGAGTTAAAAAAACGCCACATCAAACACAGCGAAGTAAAAATGCCCTGCGGCCACTATACGCTCGGCACAAAACCGTGGGTGTATATTGACGGCTATAAGATAATCTCGTATCTGCACAAGCATCTGAAATGAGCAACAGTCGCCATTATGGCATGTCGGCTCGCGAGAGCAGTTCCCATTTCTCTTTATGAAAAACCGACTCACCCGGGGGAAGTGTCTTCAGCGGTGACAATGTCTCGATCTCTACAAAGCCGCCGTCTGTATAGACCTCCATGTTCGAATTCATGTCGGGATATATGGCCGAATCGATGTACCCGAATCGTTTCACAAAACGCAGATCTTTCCATTCGTAAGCCGCCCAGCCCTGACGATTGAGCACGCCGACCTTTTGCTGCGTGTGGCCCTTTTCGTCGACGCGCAGTCGGATCTCGTTCTTTTCAAAGCTCCATCGCGGGTCGGTAAAGTCCGTGTACGGCCACAACGTCAACGTCAGCACCGGCAAAAGCGTCGTCGGCCCATACGGTTCGAACGGCTCATTCGGCACGATCGCAGTTCCTCCCGGCCGCATTATCGTCAATGCCCAAACGGCCGCCTCGATGGATGCGTCGCCCCGTTTTGTTATCCTGTGGTCGAGCGTCACGCCGCTTCCGCTTTCGTCGAGCGTTACCGTAAGTTCTTTTTGAATTTTCGCGTGCGCGTCCTCCGGCGGAATCAGTCGTAAGGACAATTCGCCGTCTTCGATAAACCCGACCTCGTTATTGTCAGGCGAATATGATAGCGGCATATTTTCTGGCGCAACCCACAAGCGATGGCCGCCGTACGGCTTCCAAGTCCCCAGCTCCGTGTCTATCGCCGCGTCGCCGTGCCAACCTAATATGTTCTCGCCATCATCCAATGCATAGCTAAGCACACGCGGCCCGAAATCGGTTGACACTATTACACTTGCATCGTCATTCGCGATGCGTAGACAGTTCGGAAATCCGAGAAATTCGATTCTTTCTATCACACTTAGATTATAAGCATTCACGTGTGAATTCTGTTAGAATTTTCTCGATCTGCAGATGATTTCACCCTCCGAAAAATACCGAGCGATCATACATGAAGCAGTTGAAAAACTGATCTCGCGTGCCCTCGACTCGAGGCATCTGACGGCCGTCGATATCGTGCCGCGCGTTACGAAGGCGCTTGAAAAATATCTTTTTTCTCACGATGACACGGCCGGGCGAAATGAAGTGCTTAAGTTCGTCGAGGAGATCCGTGCCGACGACCTATGCCTGATCCTTTCCTGCGAAAAGGGCGACGAAATGGCTTGGGAAAACCTGGTCACTAGCTTCGATGCGACGGTGAAGTCCGCTGCTCGCAAGATGTCACAAAACACCGAAGATGCCGACGATCTTGCTAGCTCTATCTGGGCAGAGCTTTATGGCCTGCGGCCGAATGCGGAGGGCAAGAATCGCGGAAAGCTGTCCTATTATTCGGGACGCGCCAGTCTGGCCGGATGGCTTCGCGCCGTAGTATCGCAGCTTGCGATCGACGAATTCAGAAAACAGTCGCGTTTTGTTCAGATCGAGGAAAACCGCGATTTCGAGAATCTTGCTGAGGAATCGTCAAACAATTCTTCTAATGATCTTGTCCTGCACCGCGCGGCCGATCCGGAATCGATCCTCATCGATAAGCAAGCCGCGTCAGATGTCGCGGCCGCTTTGTCCGAAGCGATCGAGTCGCTTGAGGACGAGGACCGCCTGATACTAAAGCTTTACTATTTCGACGATCTCAAATTGAAAGAGATCGCCGCCGCCTTCGGCTACCACGAAGCAACTGCGAGTCGCCGCGTCGCACGGCTGCATTCGGAAATTCGAAAACTTGTCGAGAGGTCGCTTCACAACCGGCACGGTTGGAATCAGGCCGAAGTACGGCGACATCTCTCCGAAACCGCGACAAATCTCGGGGTCGATCTCGAAAAACTCTTCGCAATTCTGGTCTTTCTGGCCTTATTGCAAGATACGGGCATTTTAAGCGTTCAATAAATGGAGAAGTAAAGGCTCGCTGACCGATGGATGTTGAATTAGACAAGGAAATAGATGCTTTGCTGCGAAAGACGGCCCGCTCGCCGTCGGCGGCCCGCGCTGTCGCCGGAGCGCATCCTGACGCCGATGAGATATCGGCGTTTGCCGAAAACGCTCTGCCGGGCGCTGCTCGTGCCCATTTCGTAAGCCATCTCTCCTCTTGCGATCGCTGTCGCGAAATTCTGGCGGGAACGATCGCGCCTGCGATCAATGAGAGGCCGGCCGCGAAGCCGATCGAACCTGCTGTGATTGCGCCGGCCGGTTCGTGGATCGGCAGGTTGTTTCGCTTTCCCAATCTGGCATACGCGCTCGGCGGCCTTGTCCTTGTTTTCGCCGGCCTGATGTCCTGGTCGGTCTTAAGAAATTCCGCGCCGACCGATACACAAATATCTCAGGTTGCGAACCGTGAATCGATGCGCTCGGCCAGCGGCCCTTCGGCTTCGGAAGAACCGCCGCTGAGTGAGAGCAACGCCTCGACCACGGCAAACACCGCTCCCGCATCTCGAAATTTTTCAAATGCTAATTCCACCACGATCGCTCCGAATGCCAACACGAATGCTGCGATGGCAAAACCGACGGGTGCTATAAACGCCAATTCGACCAGGGACTTGAAGCAGTCGAAAGGATTCTCCCTCGACGGGGCCGAAGCACCGGAGTCGACCGCAGACAGCGTAGGCGGCACTGTTCCGGCTGCTCCCACGCTTCCCAGGGTTTCTTCCGTCGAGAAAAACACATCGGTAAACGAAAGGGAAATGGAAAACCTTCCAATACAGGGGCGAAATCTACAGGCCTTGAAAATGACGCCAAACAACTCCGCGCAGTCAGCCGGCCTTGCCAAAAAACAGCGTACCGGACCGACAAACTCGCAGTCACAAGCGCAAATGGATAGTTCAATAAGTCTTCGCAATGCGACGAACGAGCGATCGGTCGGCGGGCGACGTTTCGAATTCAAACAAGGCGTCTGGTACGACACCGGATTTCAAGGTCAGGCGACGATCAATATCAGACGCGGTACAGATGCCTATCGAAATCTAGATGCCGGACTTCGTTCGATCGCCGACATTCTTCGCGGAACCGTTGTGATCATGTGGAAGGCTAAAGCGTATCGTATCCAATAAAAATGGGAACGCGACGACTTGGTTTACTTTCTCTATGTAACTATCGATCGGTAACCGCGGTTATAGCAGCTCAATTTTTGTCTTGAACGCTACACGCCTCGATCTCTGAGTTCGCATCCATCTTTATCGCGATGATCACACGGATCGAATGTATATCTACTATGAAATACGCCGTATAAATGTT
>JBBSGG010000086.1:0-5956 GCA_038254305.1 Pyrinomonadales bacterium | reverse complement strand
TCGCCGATTACTGGATCGTTCGGAAAAAACGGCTTCGACTCGGCGATCTATATCGCACGACCGGGGTCTATGCCGGATGGAACTGGCGAGCCGTAGCCGCCACGCTCTCAGGTTGCTTTTTTGCGTGGATAGGGCTGATAATTCATAGTCTCCGGCCGCTGTACGATTACGGGTGGTTCATCGGTTTCGGCGTCGCATTCCTCGTACATTGGGGATTGATGCGGGCCTTTCCTCCAACCACGGACGCGGCAGATTCATAAGAGGTATAGATCCACATGTCAACAGCAGTAGCTACGATGAAGTACGGTAAGGTCCGCAATTTTTATAACGGCGAGTTTCACGAAAGTACGGCGGGCAAATCGCTCGACGTAGTTTCGCCGCTCGACGGAAACCTGCTTTCGCAGGTGCCGATGTCTTCGAGAGAGGAGCTCGACGCGGCCGTTCGGTCAGCGAAGCAGGCGTTTGACGGATGGAGTAAGCTGCCGATAAAGGAGCGCGTGCAGGTCTTTTTCAGATATCGATCGCTGCTCGAAAAGAATTTGCATGAGCTGACGGCGCTGGTCGCCGAAGAGAACGGCAAGACACTGGATGAAGCAAAAGCCGAGGTCGAAAAAAGCATTGAGCTGACCGAATTTGCATGCTCGATGCCGCAGCTCGTTTCCGGCGAGATCCTCGAGGTCAGTCGCGGCGTCGAATGCCGCACCGAGCATTTTCCGATTGGCGTTGTCGCCTCCATCGTCCCTTTCAATTTTCCTTTGATGGTTCCGAACTGGACTATGCCGAACGCTCTCGTGCTCGGCAATACGATGATCATGAAGCCGTCCGAGCTTGTTCCGCTCGCTGTCGAGCGAATGGCGAAATTGCTAAAGGAATCGGGCTTGCCCGATGGCGTTTTCAACGTCGTTAACGGCGGTCGCGAAACCGTCGAAGCGATTTGCGATCACCCAGATATCGAAGCCGTAAGCTTCGTCGGTTCGACGAAGGTCGCCAAGCTCGTCTATCAGCGGAGCACGCACAACCTCAAACGATGCGTCGCCCTCGGTGGTGCGAAAAACCATTTGTTCGTACTGCCCGACGCAAATCCCGCTATGACCGCGACCAATGTCACCGCATCAATGGCTGGCTGTGCCGGGCAGCGATGCATGTCCGCATCGGCGATGCTTGCGGTGGGCAATGTCGATTCGATCATCGACAAGATCGTTGAAGAGGCGCGCAAGATAATTCCCGGAAAAAATCTCGGCGCAGTCATCTCGAAAGCCGCGAAGGAACGTATCGAAAAGTACATCGCCGAAGCTGAGCGCGACGGTGCGAAGATTCTTGTCGACGGCCGAAATACCGTTGTCGAAGGCAAAGAGAACGGCACCTATGTCGGCCCGACGGTCATTGATTACGTAACGCCCGAGATGTCGGTCGCCAAAGAAGAGATCTTCGGGCCGGTTATCTCGATAATGCGGACCGATACGCTCGATGAAGCGATCAAGATCGAGAACGACAATCCGTATGGTAATGCCGCGTCCGTCTTCACGCAAAGCGGCGGTCTCGCTCGTTATGTAATGGAACACGCGAATGCGGGGATGATCGGGGTCAACATCGGCGTGCCCGTTCCGCGCGAACCCTTCTCCTTTGGCGGATGGAACGAATCGCGTTTTGGCTCTAACGACATCACCGGAAAAAGCTCGATCGAATTTTGGACCAAGCTCAAAAAGACGACGACCAAGTGGAACCCTGAAGCAGGCGTCAACTGGATGAGCTAAAGCGCTCCGCGAAAAATCAACGGACGGTAATAATTATTTGAAACGAAATATCAAATTTGCGGTAATCGCTTTCTTTGTTTTCGGGAGCGGATTTTTCTTTACACGAGGCGGCGAAATGCAGACCGTGCAGCCGCAGCCTCAAGTCAAAGTTAAAACTGCGGGCGAGGTCTATAAGAATATTCAGGTCCTCAAAGATCTGCCTGCAGACCAACTCGATAATGTGATGACCTATTTTGCCGGCTCGCTCGGCGTAAAATGCAATTTCTGTCACGTTCCGAACCAATGGGAAAAGGACGATAAAGAAGAAAAGCATTCGGCCCGAGAGATGATCACAATGACGCTCGGCATCAATAAAGCCAATTTCAGCGGACGCCTCGAAGTGACCTGCGCTACGTGTCATAACGGGCATTCGCATCCGCAGGGAATGCCCGTGCTCGGCGAGAGCATCTGGGCACGACCGCCATTCGACCCGAAGAGTCGGCCGGCTCTCCCGACGATCGACCAGGTCATCGATAAATACATCACCGCCCTCGGCGGAAAAGCCGCACTGGAAAAAATTACTTCCTATTCGCTGAAAGGGACACGTACAGACGTCGACGGCAAACCTGTGCCGGAAGAGATCGTCGTCCGCTCGCCGGACAAAATGCTGGTCACCGTCGCGTATCCGAAAGCGGCGATGGTCAGCGGCCTCAGCGGCACGTCGGCTTGGGTCAGCAGCGAACGCGGAGCGGCCGATATGCACACGCTCGATGCCGAACAGTTTCGCCGCGACGCTCAATTTTTTCAGCCGGCGAATATTCGCTCGATCTACAAAGAAATGAGCGTCGTCGCGATCGACAAGATAGATGACAAACCTGTCTATGTCATTCGGGCAGTCACCCAAAACGACGCACGCGAGCGGCTGTATTTCGACGTCGCAAGCGGCTTGCTTGTGCGGGGGGCGTCATCGAGGCAGATCACCATCGGAAATTATCTGACTTGGGTCGACTACGGCGATTACCGCGAGGCCGGCGGCGTGAAAGTTCCGTTCTCGATCAAGTGGTCTGTACCGGGACAAACATGGACGCTTAAGGCGGCCGAAGTAAAAACCAATACGGCGATCGACGCCGCGAAATTTGCGCGTCCGTCGAAATAGATCTGTCCGTTGCCGTCTAAACAAGTCTTCATAGCACCTCCGCAGGATTATTTGAACTACTGATTATGTCCAGAATTGTAAAATGCGGCCTGATACAGGCACACAACGTGGGAGCCGTGGATGCTCCTATCGAAGAGATCAAAAAGGCGAACATCGACCACCAAATGAAAATGGTTGAGGACGCCGCAAAACAAGGCGTGCAGATGCTCTGCTTTCAGGAGATCTTCACCACGCCGTATTTCTGCGCCGAGCAGCAGACGCGATGGTACGAAGCCGTAGAAAAGGTGCCTGACGGCCGGACCGTCAAACTGATGCAGGACGTTGCTAAAGAGCACGGCATGGTCATCATCGTACCGATCTACGAAGAAGAGATCTCCGGCGTTTCTTACAACACCGCCGCCGTTATCGACGCTGACGGAAAGTATCTTGGCAAATATCGCAAAACGCACATCCCGCATGTCGCGCCCGGCTTCTGGGAAAAATTCTATTTTCGCCCGGGCAATCTTGGCTACCCGTGTTTTGACACTGCGTTCGCGCGCATCGGCGTCTATATTTGCTACGACCGCCACTTTCCGGAAGGCGCTCGCTGTTTGGGTTTGAATGGCGCCGAGATCATATTCAATCCGTCGGCTACCGTCGCGGGTTTGAGCGAATATCTCTGGAAGCTCGAGCAGCCGGCACACGCTGTCGCCAACGGATATTTTGTCGGGGCGATCAACCGCGTCGGCACCGAGGCCCCGTGGAACATAGGTGAGTTTTACGGCCAGAGTTATTTTTGCGACCCTCGAGGGCAGATCATCGCCGAAGGCAGCCGCGATCGGGACGAACTTGTCGTCGCGGATTTGGATTTTGATATGATCCGCGAAGTGCGAAACACATGGCAATTCTTCCGTGATCGCCGGCCTGATGCGTATGACGCCATCGTGGCGGACTAACAGTCAGAACAAGACCCGCAGGGAGTGGATTGCCTTGTCAGAAACGGGAGTGGTAACGACTGGGTTCTAACTTGGATAGGAGTTGCAACCTAGCATTGATCTAAAGGCTAATTATGAAAATATGTGACTATCTGTTTTTTTGTGTCATTACTCAACGCTTGCGCATCGCGACAAGCAGTTAATCTTGCTCAGCTTGAAGCGAATGCCGCTAATGTTGCTCAACCTGCGCCGACAGCAACTCCCGACTTGTTGACCACCGAAGCAGTTCTCGATGCCTTCAAGAACGCTAATTTGCCCTTGACCGACGTGATTGTCTATACGGAGGCAACTGATAAAAATAATCTTTTGGGTAGGCCTCATCAATATGTTGGCAAAATTAATTTTTCGGACAAGCGTGTTAAAAACACTGCTATGACGAAACAAGGTAATTCAATCGAGGTTTTTCTAACCCAAGAAGATCTCGAAGCTAGAAAGAATTACACTGAGGGCATTTCAAAGTCAGGCGGGCCTTTTGCCCAGTATGTATATTCTCACAAAAATGTGCTGCTGAGACTTGTACATCAGATTTTACCGAAGGACGCTGCTCAATACGAAACGATTCTTAAATCTTTATAAAGGTCTTGACTTGGGTTGTATTTGCTTTTATGGCTAACGACTATTGCACACCTCTCGACCTCACACAGATCGAGCGAAATTTCGCCGAGATCAATCCGGCAATGTCGCCCGCCGAAGCGGGTGTTGAAGCGAATCGGTGTCTCTATTGCTACGACGCGCCGTGCATGCACGCGTGCCCGACGCATATAGATGTTCCGGGATTTATCAAAAAGATCGCAACCGGCAATCTCACCGGTTCGGCACGCGTAATATTTGACGCGAATCCGATCGGCGCCACTTGTGCGCGCGTGTGCCCCGTAGACGTGCTTTGCGAAGGCGCGTGCGTCGAGAAAACTCTTCTTAAAAAACCGATCGAGATCGGACGTCTTCAGCGTTACGCGACCGACTACGCTCTGTCGAACGCCAAGCAGATCTTCGAGAAAGGCGAGCCGAACGGTAAGTCGATCGGTGTCGTCGGCTCCGGACCGGCGGGCCTTTCGTGTGCCTCGTATCTCGCGCGGCTCGGGTATCATGTGACTGTCTACGAACGCCGCCCGCTCGCCGGCGGCCTCGATACCTACGGCATGGCGGAATATAAAATGCCGCAGAGCGTCTCGCTCGCGGAAGTCGAACGAATAGCCCAGATGGGCGTCAAGTTTTTGACCAATACGGAAATCGGGAAGCTTTCCGGATCGCCCGCCGAAGCCGAAGCCTTGATCACGGAGGCCGCCGCTAATGCCGACCGCGACGATTCGGTTGTTAAAGTCGAGGAATCGGCGGCTGCCCAGATCGTCTCATTCGACGACTTGCTTTCGTGGCACGATGCAATATTTCTCGGCATCGGGCTTGGCGATACAAATAGACTTTCGATCCCGGGCGAAGAGATCGGCGTCGTTTACGACGCTCTTCACTTTATCGAAAAGATAAAATCGCGCGACTGGAAAAGCGTTCCGCTCGGCAAAACAATTGCGGTGATCGGGGCCGGAAACACCGCGATCGACGCCGTTACTCAGGCAAAACGCCTCGGGGCCGGTCGCGTTATAATGGTCTACCGGCGGACAGAAAAGGACGCTTCGGCTTACGATTACGAGCTCGAGCTGGCGAAAAAAGACGGAGTTGAATTCGTTTGGCAGGCCGCACCGATCGGCATTCTTGAAACCGAGGACGATTCGCGTCTTACGCTGCGGTGCGAACGAACCGACGGGTCGCTGCAGCTTTTCGACATTCCATGTGACATGATCATCAAAGCCGTCGGCCAGCAAAAAATGCGCGGGTTCTTTGAAAATATCGCCAAAGTTGATGTCGACGAAAAGGGCCGCGTGGTCGTCAACGAAAAAATGCAAACCTCGGATCCAAAGATCTTCGCCGGCGGCGACTGCGCAAACGGCGGAGCCGAAGCCGTAGACGCCGCGCAAATGGGCAAGCTCGCCGCGCAGGGAATACATAAATCGCTTACCGGCGAGAGCGTAAAATTCGCCGGTGTTCTTTGAAATATCTTGATATATCCATATATGTCGGTATAATGGTTTATGGAGTTC
>JBBSGG010000085.1:0-5980 GCA_038254305.1 Pyrinomonadales bacterium | reverse complement strand
GATCTCGATCCGCCAGCCCTGATCCTCCGTCAGGTGCCAGTGAAAATAGTTAAACTTATACTGCGACATCAGATCGATGTATTTCTTGACGAATGACATCGGCATGAAATGACGCCCGACATCGAGATGCATACCGCGGTATGCGAAACGAGGGGCGTCCACTATCTCGACCGACGGGATCGTTACTTTACCTTTAATGGTGACCGGCATCAGCTGCATCAACGACTGTAAGCCGTAGAAAACACCTGATTCTGTCCCCGAAAGTGTGAGCTGTTTTGGATCCGTTCTTAGGTGGTAAGACTCCAGGGCATTTCCGGCCATCGGCGGTAGACCTATGATCGTTAGACGGATCGCATTTTTGGCTTCGACATCCACGGTCGTCCGCAGCTTGAACCCGTAGTTGCGCTGCAAAAGCTCATTCAAAGAATCAGCAAGCCTGGCTTCCACCGCGGAAGGCGCGATAATCTTCGTTTTCTGACTGAATACAAAATCGCCTCCTCCATGTTTGACGCCCTCAGGCTTCGGGATGATTTCCACGGGCAGCTCAGCCGCTATCGCGGCTACCGAAAAGAACGTGAGAAGTGCGATCAGAATGCGAATTATTTTCATTTATTAGATAAGGTCGGCGTCACGCCCTTCAAACAAGATTCAATAATTAGTTTGATAACAGACTTTGCAGGCTTTTTCAAAAAACATTGCTTCGGCGTCTTTTTTGACGGTTATTTAGAAAAGAATATTTTGGGCGCGGCAGCCATCGTAATCGTAGAATACACGCCGCAGGCACAAACGATTTCGGGTCGGAGCAAGCCCATGCAGCTTGCGAAAGACAAACAGTGTCGCACCGGACGCATCCTTGAACTTTGTCAAAACATCCGCGGCATGCCACTTGATGCCGAGATACAATTCTTAAGATTTTCGAATGCGGCTGTTGATCGTGTAACTGTTCTATTTGACGACTGGCGCGACTTGTCCGATACGCCGCGTTTTCTACTTGATATTTGCCAAAAACGAGGAAAGTTCGTCGGGCATAGGCTGCATGAATTCTATAAGCTCCGCTGTTACGGGATGTGTGAACGAGAGTTTTTCGGCGTGAAGAAAGACTCGCTTCATCGATTCGATCGCGCGGTTTACGTCAGAATCTGCAACGGTGTTATCCCGGCCCTCATTGTAAGTTTCGTCGCCGACAACGGGATGATTGATGGACGCCAGATGCACGCGTATCTGGTGCGTGCGGCCGGTTTTTATCTCGACCTCTAGCAGCGTGAATTTTCCGAACCGCTGCCTGACTTTCCAAACAGTCAGGGCGTTGCGTCCATTGGCGGCGACCGTCATCTTGGTGCGGTGCCATCGGTCTCGTGCCAGCGGCTTATCGATGCGGCCGGAATTGTCCCGCGTCGAGCCGTGGACAAGAGCGACGTACTGTTTGAAAACTTCACGGTCGCGAAACTGATCGGACAGTGCTTCATGCACCTTTTCGGTTTTCGCCACCACCATCAATCCGGACGTATCCTTATCGAGCCGATGGACGATTCCGATCTTTGTCTTCAGGTTCTGGATGCGCGAATCGCGGTCTTCGCCCGGGTCGCCCGCGAGCTCCGCGCCCGCCAAGCCAAAGTGAAAAGCCAGAGCGTTTGCGAGCGTGCCCGAGCTTACTCCGGCACCGGGGTGAACGATCATACCCGCGGCTTTGTTAACGACCGCCAGGTGTTCATCTTCGTAGATAACTTCGATCGGAAGATCTTCCGCTTCAAATCGCACGGCGGCGACCTCGACCAGATCGACATCGATCTCATCACCGGCATGCAGTTTGTACGACGGCTTTGCCTGTTTTTGATTGACCAGTACATCGCCGTCGTCGATCAAACGCTGGAGCCGCGAGCGCGACCAGCTTTCGACCTTTCCGGCGAGAAAAGCGTCGAGCCTCAAGCCTTTTTCTTCAGGCGATGCGGCAAATACTAGCGATGAATTTTCTTCAGTCAATTTGAGTCTCGGGAACGGCGTGCGAAACGCGGCGGAGCCGCATTATCATGAAAATGACGCCTCCCGCGGCAACGATCAGGCTGATAAGCTGCGAGGTCGAAAGCCCGGTCGCCGTCGTCAAACCGAATAGATCACCACGCGGATCGTCTCGGATAAATTCGATTAGGAATCGAAAGGTCGAATAGATTATAAGGTAGGCGATCAGGACCTGTCCGCTGAATTTCTTTTTGCGATGCAAGTAAACCAGAAACACGAAAACGACGAGCATGAAAAACGATTCGTACAACTGTGTCGGATGAAGGTAAAGGTCGCTGCCGCCGGGGCCGTAGATAGGGACACCCGTATACTCATGGCCCTTTTCCGTAAAATGCACTGCCCACGGGAGATGCGATTCTTTTCCCCAGCAGCAGCCCGCGGCGAAACAGCCCTGCCGACCGAATGCCTGGCCGAGCGCGAGGCCCGGGCCTAGAGCGTCGCCCACCTTCCAGAATGGAAGCTTGTAATATCTGACCAGTAGAACTACCGCCAGAAATCCGCCGAGAAATCCGCCGTAATAAACGCCCCCGGAACGCAGAAAGTCGAGGGAAAAGACCTGCACATTATCTTCGACAACGAACATCAGCAACTTGGAACCGACCAGGCCGCCGACGAGCGTCCATAGGCCGAGGTCGTACATCCGCTCGCGCGGCATCCCGTCCCGCGCCGCGAGTTTCGACGCAACGAGCAGAGCAAGCACCATTCCGATGGCGAGGAAAAGCCCGTACGTCGTTATCGGAAAATTGCCGATTCGGAAAAGTTCTGGATACATCTTGTCAGCTCGCTCCTAGTCGCGGACTTTTTCCTCCGCCCGCTTTCGCTTCACGTAAAACATATCGATGATCAGCAGGGCCGCGCCGATGCAGATCGCGGAATCGGCCACATTAAAGGTTGGATAATGCCATTGCCCGAACTGTACGTCGATCCAATCGATTACAAACCCGAGCCGCAGACGGTCGGTCACGTTCCCGACGATTCCGGCGAGCAGGAGCGCGAGCGAACCTAAGATCCGGTCATCACTGCGCGGCGTTCGCCAAATGAAATACACGACGAGCGCCGCGGCAACGAATGCGACGATCGAAAGTCCCCAGCGGCCGCTGTCACCGTGATCGTCGAGCAAACTGAAAGCGACCCCTCGATTTTCGGCGTAGGCGAAATTCAAAAATCCCGGTATCGGGTGGCGGTCGTCGCCGAAACGCAGGTGCCGCGTCGCCCACGCCTTCGTCACCTGATCGATCATAAAGACTCCGCCCGAGATGACGAGATAGGCCAGCTTCCAGTAAATGTCTCTTCTTTGCACGCTTATATGATTACGATTTAACTTCGATGCTGGTTTCGCCGTTTTTATCCGCCCATAACGAGTTTCTGTTTCAGATCGCGTTCGATATGAAGCGAATCTAGTATCGCCCAGGGCTCCGCCGAACCTTTAGCCCGATCCTGAACGGTCTGCGACGCCGCAGCCGCCGCGAAAGCAGCAACGCGGCAAAGATGAAAACCGGTCGATGAATACAGGTTCTCATGCTACTGCCGACGTTTCGATTTCGCCCAGCGCTTCTGCGCAGCGTTCGCAAACCGTTGGCCATTTTTCGAATTCGCCGACGCGCGTCGAATAATTCCAACAGCGTTCGCATTTCTCGCCGTCCGCTTTTTGAATACGCACGCCGAATTTATCGCCCTCATGCACCTCGACCTGCGAAACGATAAAGAGATACCGCAGATCGTTGAAATAATTCATTAGAAACATCGTCGTTTCCTTGTCAGCTTCGAGAATGACTTTCGCCTCGAGAGACGAGCCGATCGTCTTTTCACCGCGGGCGGTTTCGAGCGATTTCAAGACCTCGTCGCGGATCGTGAAGAGCCGCTCCCACGATTGTGCAAGAGCGGCGTCGCTGACCGCGGCGGCTTTTGGAAACTCGGCGAGGTGCACCGAGGCAACTGACTGTCCCGGAATATTTTCCCACGCTTCATCGGAGGTGAAAACGAGGATCGGCGACATCAAGCGGCAAAGCGAATCGGCGATCTGGTATAGCGCCGTCTGCGCGCTTCGCCGCTCGAGCGACCGCGGAGCACGTATGTACAGGCGGTCTTTGATGATGTCGAAATATCTTGCCGACAGCGTCACCGTGCAGAAATTATAGATCGCGTTGTAAGCGGCCTGAAAATCATAAGCTTCGTATGCTTTTGTGACCTTTTCGGTGACATCGTCGAGGCCGGCAAGCGCCCACCGGTCAATGTCGAGCATCTCGCTTTCAGCAACTGAGTCTCGTACCGCATCGAAGCCGTCGAGATTGCCGAGCGCGTAGCGGAGCGTGTTTCGGAATTTTCGATATGCATCTACGACCCGCGAAAGGATCTCGTCCGAGCAGCGGACGTCCTCTGTGTAATCGACCGCCGCCGCCCATAGACGCAGTATCTCGGCGCCGGATTTATCGATGATCTCCTGTGGAGCGGTCACGTTGCCGATCGATTTGCTCTGCTTGCGGCCTTCGCCGTCGACGACCCAGCCGTGCGTAATCACTTGTTTATACGGAGCCGTGTCGTGCGCCGCAAGTCCGCACATCAGGCTCGAATTAAACCAGCCGCGATACTGATCACCGCCCTCGAGATAGACGTCCGCCGGAAAGCGAAGCGTATCGCCCCGCGTTTCGAGAACCGCGACGCAGCTCGAGCCTGAGTCAAACCAGACGTCGAGAATATCGGTTTCTTTACGAAAATCAGTGCTGTCGCATTTTTGGCATTTGAATCCGTCGGGCAGCAGCTCGCTTTCGGGCCGCGCGTACCAGGCGTCGGAGGTTTCTTTTGCGAAGATGTCGGCGACGTGGTCAATTATCTTAGGGTCGGCGATGGCTTCGTCGCACGCTTGGCAGTAAAAGACCGGGATCGGCACGCCCCAGAAACGCTGCCGCGAGACGCACCAATCCGGGCGGCCTCTGAACATGTTTCGCATGCGGTCCTGGCCCCACGCAGGATACCAATTTACTTTTTCGATCTCAGCAAGTGCCTTTCCGCGAAGCCCGACTGCATCTTGCGTTCCGGCGACCTCGTCCATTGAGATGAACCATTGCGGCGTCGCACGAAAGATGACCGGGTTCTTGCAACGCCAGCAGTGAGGATAGCGGTGCTGGTATTTTTCGGTGTAGAGCAGGGCGCCCGATTCGCGGAGGAATTCGACGATCTTCGGATTTGCGTCAAAGATATTTTCGCCCGCCCATTTCTCGACATCGGACGTAAACCTGCCGGCGTTATCGACCGGACAATAAACTTCGAGGCCGTATTCCTTTCCGATCCGAAAGTCGTCGGCGCCGTGGCCGGGTGCCGTGTGAACGCAGCCGGTGCCCGACTTATTCGCGGCTTTGTTTTCGAATCGAACGTCCAATTCGACCTCGGCGTCGGCTTCGCCCAGCGTTACGTGATCGCCGTTCATGATCAGCGACGTTCGGTCGAGCCACGCGTGTTTTGCCTCGAGCCGGTCGAGCTTCGATCCTTTGAATCGAGCGAGTTCATCGAATTCCGCAAATCCGGCGGTGTCGGTAAAAGCTTTCGCCAATTCACTCGCGACGATAAACACTTCGGCGTCCGAGACTTCGATCGCGGAATAATCGAAATCGGGATGGACGGTGATACCGAGATTCGCGGGAAGCGTCCACGGCGTGGTCGTCCAGATCACAACAAAAACGTTTTTGCCGGCCAGAGCAGGATCGATAAGCGTCGGGTCGGACAACAAGGGAAATTTTACGTAGACCGAGGGCGAAGTGTGTTCTTTGTACTCGACCTCGGCCTCGGCGAGCGCGGTCTGGTCGTGGACGCACCAATAGACCGGCCGCAGGCCTTTGTACACGTAGCCGCGTTCGAGAAATTTGCCGAAAAGTCGGGCCGTCGACGATTCGTACTCCGGCGACATCGTCAGGTATGGGTTCGCCCACTCGCCCAGGATGCCAAGCCGCTGAAAGTCACGCGTCTGGTT
>JBBSGG010000084.1:0-6250 GCA_038254305.1 Pyrinomonadales bacterium | reverse complement strand
GGAAATGGCAACGGTCGATGGAATCGCGGAGACGAGAATCGGCAGGAAACACGCCGCAGCGAAGGACGTGTCTACAACATTCCCCAGCAGTCTCAATGGGGCGGCGGCTTTGTTCCTCCCGGACAGATCCGCAGCCAGCAGGTTCACGAGCGCAACGCTGAACGCAAAGCCTCTAAGGACCAGGAAAAGGCTTACCGCAAAGGTGGTTACAACAGTTACGGTTATGACCCACGTCAATCATCGAACCAGTGGCTCGACCGGGGACGACAGATGTTTCAGAGCGTGATCCCGTACGCGAACAACTCTAGCGGTTATGTTCCAAATTCCGGTTATCGGCAGTATCGCTCCTATGGTCGAAACGCTTCCGATGCTTATCGGTATTCGGCGCCTGCATCTCGCAGCTACGATCCGGGCTATTACGGATACGGATATGGACAGAATTACGGCACTGCTCCGTACAATCAAAACTACGGCTATGATCCTTATGGTCAAAGCCGCTACGGAAACGATCCGGACGGTTACGGCTTTGGCGGCGGTCAGGGAACGAGTTGGAAACAGCAGATCCTTCGAACGTTTATCAGAAGTGTTCTGGGTGGCGGCCTTGGTGGAAATCGCGGCTCCGCATCGTCCTATGATCCCTACTATTCGAATAACTATTCGAACTATTCGAGGGGACCGGCGCAATACGTGTACGCCAAGCCGAATTATTACGGCGGCTACGCTCCGCAGTACGCAGGTTACGGCCAGTCTTTGCTGCCGTATGCTAATTACGGACGGCAGTCCGACAGCGGAGATCCATACGGCGGATATGCCGATTCGTACTCCGGCGGCCTGCTCAATTCACTGCCGATCGGCAGCCTTTTCGGTCAGAGCGGAAGCGGAAGTTTTGTTACGCAGATGCTAAGCGGTGTGATCGCCAATGGATATCTTCAAGGACTGATCAATGGCGGCAGCGCCCGTCGCAGCGGTCTTGGCGAAGACGCGTATTATGACCCGTATGTCAGTGATGCGGGCGTTTACGATCCGTATTCGTACAGTATCGGCGAAAATCGCAGATTGATGAGTGAAGGCTATGACCTCGGTTACGAAGACGCGTTCGCGGGACGAAACCAGTACGATCCGAATGCCGTGCAGAATGTTGATCTAGTAAGTCTTTTGCTGGGTAATGTTCTAAACATCGGATAACGGCATCGACGACCTTAAAATAAAAAAGCGGGCCTTGCGCCCGCTTTTTTATTCGCTTCGAGGGCTCACAGCAGAGATTTTTCCAAGACAGCTTGCGCCTTACGCGCGGCGTAGCGGCCGAGCGGTGTGAAGGTCTTCCCTTTTGCTTCGTTATAAGAAACAAAAAAGTGCTCGATATTGTCGACGAGTTTCGGATCTAGGTCGTTGATCGATCTGATATTTTCATGCGTCGGCGATTCCGCTGCGACCGCGATGAGCCGGTCGTTTCGCTCCGTCGAACCCTCTAGTTCGGTCTGTTCCGCTTCGATAATACCGATCAATCTTACTTCGACAAGACAGCCGACAAATGTCGGCTCGTCCGCGATGATAAGAACGTCGAGCGGATCGCCGTCGCCGCCGGTTGTTCCGGGAATGTATCCAAAATCGTACGGAAAAACGTGACCGGCAGCAAGCACGCCTTTGAGCATGAAAAGCCCCAATTCTTCGTCCCAAGCGTATTTGTTGCGACTGCCTTTTGGTGTGTCGACGACGGCGTTGACGTTGCCGGTCAGTCTGCGCATAGCTGAAAGCGATTCGATTCCGCGAGGCTTTTGCATACTTTATTCTATCCTGCGACTGGTCAGCACATCGTATAGCTCGTGACGATCTTAATTAACTTGCCGTTTTTGAAGTAGCACGTCGTGTCTTCGACGATTCCACCAGATGTCGCGAAGGTTTATAAGGCTCGCTCGATTTGAATATCGAATTCGAGATCGACAGGATTCATTTTATCTGGCGTAGATGTAAAACTGAACTGATTGCAGCACGCCGATTATAAACCCGAAAAGCGCCCCAAAAAGCTCGATCGTGCGAAGGTGTTCCTTGGCAACGGACATCACCAGAGCCTCCAGCTTTTCCTCGGGATAGGTCATTATTTTTTCGCGAACGACGGCGCCGATATTGAATTCGCGTATCGCGTCCGGCAGCTTTTCGCGGATGGCAGCGATGATCGTGTCGGCAAACGAATCGCCGGCTGAACGAAGTTTTTCCTCGGAGATATTATCCGATAATTTACCGATCGGCGCCGCGAGAAGATTTTCGATCTGCCGCGAAAGCATGTCGTTGATGATCTTCGACGTGTCGTCGCGCGAGACGATCGCGAGCAGGCCGTTTGTGAGCATGTTCTTGAGTTTCTGTTCGGATTCGGGATGCAGGGTTCGCATTATAGAATCGATGCTGTGCGGGCGAAACTGAGCGAGCGAATCCCTGACGTAAGCGGATAGCGAACGCTGCATTTCGTCGCCGCGTAGAATGTTTAGGATCGCCTTTACTATCTGCGCCTTTAGCCGGTCGAGCTGTTCGGGATTTATGCGGCCGATAATATCGGCTAACGGGCGTGCAAGCGCGCCCTCAATACTAGAATCGATAAACGATCTCGCCTCGCCGGCGAAAAAGTCGCCCTTCAACGTTTCCTCGATCCGTTTCGGTAGATTTTCATTGACGAGATCGTCAACCTCTTTCAAAAGATTATCCCGCGAGACGAAGATCTTTTTAAAGAACGGAAGGCCTTCGTAATAATCGTGAAGCTCCCGTTTTATCAACGATCCGATCTGGTTCCGCGTGCGCTCCGCCGCCGCGATCTCCGTCAAATGATGGGCCATCGGCGCGATCTGTTCGCTCGCTTTCTCTTTTAGCAATGCTATCGCGTCGGGGGTGAACATTTCGCCGAAGGCCGTCTCGGCTGTCGTAAGATCGTCGAGCCGACGGCCGACAAAATCGCGGATCTTTTCTTCCAGCACCGGCGAATTTACGGCGTCGCGCAGCCGCTCCTCGAGAAAACTGACGATGTTTGCGAATGTCGCGTCATTGATGACGCTCTGTACGCGTTGCGAAAGCACTTCGTCAACACGCCGCTCGACGAAGCCGCGGATTGTATCGAGAGACTCTTCGCTCTTTAGAACGTTTTCGATATGCTCGGCGATCTTGAGTTGGATAGATGCGATGGCTTCCAAAACCGGACCTCGCAGCTTGCCGGGCAGAGCGTCGATCAGAGACGGGTAGGCCTGCGAAAGAAACTGTTCGGTGTACGAATCGACGACGCCGCGGATCTTGTGTCGCAGAAATTCCTTGCCGAGCAGCTCTTCCATAATCGTTTCCTGGGAGACGAGTTCTTCGCCGACGGCTTTGCCGATCGCGTTTGCCAAACGCTCGCGATGACGCGGTATCATTCCCTGCGGAAATAGCGTGATTCCAAGTAACTTGAACGGCCGCCGCGGGCGAAAAAGCATTCTTACGGCGAGCCAGGCGCCAGCGTATCCGTGAAAGGTCGCAAACAAGATCAGCAAGCCGATCTGCACCCAAAGATGTTTGAAGACCGGGCCGAGCGTGTTTGCAATTCCGTTGAGAAGGTCCATTAAGAGGTTAATTCGAAATCCTTGCTTCCGCGCGGGTTCATGCCTAGATCACAAGCGGAAACACGTCCGTATATCGAGATAAATAAAGACTCGGAACGCTTCCGATCTCGATTTCTGATCAGAAGACCTGAAATCCTTTAGACTTGAGGCAGAAGTCCGAAAAGTCCCTTAGCCAAGCGTAGTTGATGCTGTAATTCTTCCAGTGCTCATCGTCGTCCTTGAACAGGGTCATGTCGTCCGCGGCTTCTGTGATGGTGAGATCGGCAAAGATACGTTTGTTCGGAGCGAGCTTTGGCAGGATGACGTTCCGCAGCTTTTCGCCGATCATATGCGCGTCGTCCAGCTCGAGCCTCACGCCGGTCGCGTTTACGCCCATCTGCCGTACCTTTCCTTCGCTGATCAGGTCGAGGCTCTTGATCACCTCAAGCGCCGCTTTCCAATTCCAAACATTCGCGTCAAATTCGTAGCCTTCCGAACCGAGATCCAACAATTTAAAACTCATAAAATTACCTATCAAAAATGCTAAACGCGAAAAAGCTTTTGGTCAATGAGTTTACGAAAATAAAAGGCTATAATTCCGCTTTTGGAATTATGGCTGAATCAATCTCATATTCCGATGCAGGTGTCTCGATCGACAACGCGAACCGGGCAGTCGCGAAGATTCGCGATCTTGCCCGCAGCACTTTCAACGATCAGACTCTGACCGAGATCGGCAGCTTTGGCGGGATGTTTTCGGGCGCATTCCCGGGAATGGCCGAACCGGTCCTCGTCGCGTCGGCCGACGGTGTCGGGACAAAGCTGAAACTGGCATTCGAAACCGGAATTCACAATACGGTCGGAGCTGACCTGGTCAACCACTGCGTCAACGACATCCTCGTGCAGGGCGCGCGGCCGCTTTTCTTTCTCGATTATTTTGCGACCGGAAAGCTAGAACCCGAGGTCACCGCATCCGTTGTCGAAGGCATGGCACGGGCGTGCAAGGAGAACGGCTGCGTACTGCTGGGCGGCGAGACGGCCGAGATGCCGGATTTCTATCCGCTGGGCGAATACGATCTAGCCGGTTTTATCGTCGGGGCTGTCGACAAAAAAAATGTTATTGACGGCAAATCGATCGCGCCCGGCGATGTCGTCATCGGCATTCCCTCAAACGGACTGCAGACCAACGGCTACTCGCTCGCCCGCAAACTCTTTTTCGAGATCGGCGGCCACAAACCAGACACATATTTAGAAGAACTCGGCTCCACCGTCGGCGAAGCCTTGCTCGCCACGCACCAAAGCTTCCTCCCGCAGATCGGCCCGCTGCTTGATTCCGGCAAGATCAAAGGCCTCGCCCACATCACCGGCGGCGGCTTCCTCGAAAACATCCCGCGAATCCTCCCCGAAAACGTCTCCGTCAAAATAAACCGCGGCACCTGGCCCGAACTCCCCATCTTCGGGCTAATGCAGCAACTCGGTAATGTCAGTGAAAAAGAGATGTTCCGGACTTTCAATATGGGGATCGGGATGGTGGTTGTCTGTTCGCCGGAATCGCAAGCGGAAGTCGTCGGGCACCTCGACGGCTGCCTCGATATCGGAAGGATCGTTGAGGGCGATAAGCACGTATTTATCTCGTAGCCAGACAGTAGGCGCAGTCGACCAGTCTCAAGTCTCTATAAATGAAAGCCGTAATCGAGCGCACCGGCAGTTGGAAAGATCCGATGGTTCTGGCGGCGGCGCTTGCTGTCGTAAAGTTGCTGCTGTTTTTGCTGGCGGGAAACAGTTACGGCTACTTTCGCGACGAGCTTTATTTTCTGGCGTGCACGGAGCACATCGCCTGGGGATATCCGGACCATGCGCCGCTGAGTGTGTTTATTGCGCGGTTCAGCCGCGACCTTTTCGGTGATTCGCTTTACGCGATACGACTCTTTCCGGCATTGTCTGGCATGTTGAAGATAATTTTGACCGGCCTGCTCGTTCGCGAATTCGGCGGCCGTTGGCTGGCAACGCTGCTGGCCTGCCTGTGCGTGCTGGTCGCTCCATTCTATCTCGTGAGCGACAACATGATGTCGATGAACACGTACGAGCCGATCTTTTGGATGGGCTGCGCTCTCGCGTATATCTGGGCCGTCAAACGTGAAGATCCGAGATACTGGCTGCTCTTCGGCGCGTGTGCCGGACTCGGCACGATGAACAAACATTCGACGGCGTTCTTCTGCATCGCGATATTGATCGGGCTCGTTCTCACCCCGGACCGTAAATATTTCAAAAGTTCGTATCTGTGGCTCGGTGCGTTGCTGGCCGGCCTCCTGTTTCTGCCGAATCTGATCTGGCAGTATCAAAACAATTGGGCGACGCTCGAGCTGCTGCGGAACGTTCAGGCGACCGGCAAGAACGTCGTCCTCTCGCCGCTCGAATTCGTCCTGCAGCAGGGCCTGATAATGATGCCTTTCACCGCTCCCGTTTGGCTCGCCGGGCTTTGGTATCTATTGCTCGATCGCACGGGAAAGCGGTTTCGCACGCTCGGCATGGCCTATATCGCCGTCCTGATAATAATGATCGCGCTCAAGGCCAAAAATTATTATCTCGCCCCGGTCTATCCGGTATTATTTGCTGCGGGCGGTGTGTGGTCGGAAGCCTTTTTCGAGCGTTTTCGCGTCGGGCGTGCCGCGGGTTTTGCATACGCCGCGGTGCTG
>JBBSGG010000083.1:0-6666 GCA_038254305.1 Pyrinomonadales bacterium | reverse complement strand
TCGTCCTGCATGTCGTCGGCGCCGGCCTCGATGGCGATCTCGAAAAGCTCGTCCTCACTTTTGGCGGCTTTGTCGACGACGATGTAGCCCTTCTTATCGAACATCCACGCGACCGATCCGGCCTCGCCGAGGTTGCCGCCGTTTTTCGAAAAGATGTGGCGCAGCTCGGCGACCGTGCGGTTGCGATTATCGGTCATTGTCTCGACCATGACCGCGACGCCGTTCGGGCCGTAGCCTTCGTATGTGATCTCGTCGTAATTCACGCCCTCGAGCTCGCCCATGCCGCGCTTGATGGCGCGGTCAATGGTGTCGTTCGGCATGTTCGCTGCCTTGGCGTCGGTGACGGCCTTTCTTAAACGAGCGTTCGAATCGACGTCGCCGCTCCCGCCTGTGCGGGTGGCAACGGTGATCTCCTTGATCATCTTGGTGAAGATCTTGCCCCGCTTTGCGTCGAGCGCGCCCTTTTTATGCTTGATCGTGTGCCACTTAGAGTGTCCTGACATTTAAGAAGTTTCCTGATTTGCAGATCGCCTTCCGCGTTTGCCGAAAGTCGGCTTTTGCTGCAGGCTGTCGTGGGTCCGTTTTGCGAAATTAAAAATATATCACGCTGAATTTTGCTGCGCAAAAACCGGTGTTCAATCGCTCCAGCGGACCTCGCTGATCTGCGGTTCGATGCGCAGAATATTCTGTATCAGATCGCATAGCTCTTTCCGCATCTGCGAATTCTGCTGCCCGAACATCTTCCATTTGCGCTTTTTCTCGACCGTGATCGCCCACTCTGCTTCATCCCTACCGATGAATGCGTCGTCTATCGAAATCCCGACTTCGAAGGTCTCAGTGCCAGAGCAAACCGGCACAACCCAGTTGCCGCTCGCATTTGACGGCTCGCCAAATTCGAATTCGCTGTCGTTCGATTTCGTTACCAGCCAGTTTGCCAAGTCGCCGCCTAAACGATCATCTTCGCCTGTATTATCGTCGCTTGCGGCCGTATTGAATAGGCTCGTCGAGAACGATATGCTTTGTTTCATCGCCCTTTTTCGTCGTTCGACGCCGGTCGTTTCAAATGATTCGAAATTCATAGTACATCCCTATTTCGTTCGCAGCTTTCGGCCGCAACACTTGCGATTCTTAGCCGCTTTGTCCGTGACGCATGTCCGGAAATGATCTCGACCGCGGAACGCGCGACGCCGAAATGCTTTGCAAGCAGACGGATCAATTCGGCATTCGCCGCCCCGTCGACCGGCGGACTTCTGAGCTTTAACTTCAGCACGCCGCCGGTTTCGCCGAGAATGCACTTTCGAGCTTCGCGGACAACACACGTACCGCAACAATAAATTCATGCACCGCGTCGCGGTCTTTCATTCTGGAAATTCGTTACCTGCGGTAATATTACAGTCATTACGCGATTCAAGAAAGGATCATACGAATGCAAAGAGCAAAGTCCAATTTTATCCACCCTGTTGCGCCGCTGGCCGCCGCCGCTTTCATACTTTTCTATTTTTTCGCTTTTTTCAGCTTTCCATCGAGCGCGGACGAGTTCACAAATCCCGTATCCGATCTACCCGGCTCGGTTTCGCCTGCCGGACGCCTGATCATCGATGCACAGACAAGGCTGCCGGCAGTCGCGCCGATGACGATGAATTTTGTTCGGACGCCTGACAGCAGCGGCCCCGGAGGCAAAGGGCGATATTTGATCGCGGTTAACAGCGGCTACGGCTTACTTTTCAACTCAAAGAGTAAAGCGCAGCAGACGCTCGCCGTGATCGACCTGTCGCTGCCGGAGTCAAAGGTCATTCAGAATGTCTATTTTCCGTCGCCGCAGAGCGCGAATGTCGGACTGGCTTTTGACGTCAGGCCGCAGCCGAATGGAAAGTTTCGCTTGTATGTCTCGGGCGGTTTCGAAAACAAGATCTGGATAATGTCGTTTGACCCTAATGCGACGCTGCCGCTATCGCCGCAAAACGAGCCTGACACACACGTCGAAGCCCCGTCGATCGACGTTTCGGCTTTCGCGGAGAATGCCCCATCGCCGAGCTATAACGGGAATATCCCTGCGGTTTACCCGACTGGTATCGCACTAAGTCCCGACGGCGAAACGCTGTTCAGCGCAAATAATCTGGGCGACACGCTCGGAATTGTATCCGACCTGCGTGGCAATCGAAAGATAACGCGGATCGATCTGCATCGAACCGCCGCGACACCGTTCTTATATCCGTACGATGTAAAGCTTTTGACGCGCGGAACGATCGTGCAGAAAGCATACGTATCGCTTTGGGGCGACGGATCGATCGCCGTCGTTCCGCGAGGTTCGGGCGGACGCGTTAGGCATATCACGGTCGACAGACATCCGACCGCAATGATGCTCGACGGAGCGCAGCGGCGGCTCTTCGTTGTGAACTCGAATGCCGACATCGTTTCTGTGATCGATACGGCTACTGATGGCGTCATCGAGCGAATAAACGTTCGCCTAAGCGAGACCGAACAGATCGGTGCCAGTCCCGAGGGACTCGCCCTGAGCGACGATGAGCGAACGTTGTATGTCGCGAATGCAAAGGCAAACGCTGTAGCGGTGATCGCTCTTTCCGAAAGTACCCAACCGTCGAAACTGCTTGGGTTTATCCCGACTGGAAATTATCCGTCGGCGATTGCCGTGGCCGGGAACCGTCTATTCATCGCAAACGGAAAGGGCACCGGAATGGAGAATTCGTCGCTTCGCGTCAACGATTCCGGACTATACCCGAATATGCCGAATACGGCTTTTCCGGGTTCCGGCTACAACAAACGCGGCATGTACAGCGTCGGGATCGTCGCGGGAAATATTAGCTTTCTGAATGTGCCCGACGAACGCCAGCTATTCGATTACACGAAGGCGGTGATGCGAAATAACGGCCTGATTGCCCACCCAAAACGCGATATTTTTCCAGAAGGAAGGTCGCCATTCAAACACGTAATTTATGTGATCCGCGAAAACAGGACATACGATCAGGTGCTCGGCGATGTCGCGGCGAGCGGTGACGGTACAAAGGCCGATGGCGACCCCTCCGTTACGATATTCGGCGGCGGCGCCGTGGCCCGTTCGCCGAAAGGTGAGCCGCAGAACATCACACCGAACGCCCACGCGATAGCCGCGCGATTCGGTCTACTGGATCGCTTTTTCGTGAACGCGGAAGCGTCGCCCGATGGACATAATTGGTCTACCGCCGCTTTTTCAAGCGACTATATTGACAAGGCGTTTCGTTGGAACTATTCGGGCCGCGGACGTACATACGATTACGAAGGTTTCAACCGCCTGCCTTCGTATGATCCGCCGGCAAACCAGCCGCCGGTCGCCTTGCCATCGGTTTTCGATCTGCCGGCGACCGAGGCCGACATTGCAAATTTTCTGAAGAAATATGTGCCCTATCTGAACGGCGGGCGTGATGTCGGCGAACCCGAATCGCTTTATCTGTGGGACGCCGCGAAGCGTGCCGGATTGACATATCGGAACTATGGAGAATTCGTCGCTTCCGTTTCGGCAGCTGATCTGAAAGAGGTGAATGATCGCAAGCCCAAGTCGTACCCGGATCTGTCGCCGACGTTGACCGCGTTTGCAACGAAGCGTTCGCTCGAAGGACATTTTGCACCCGAAGCGCGCAATTTTGACATGGCGACACCCGACGCTATGACAGCCGATTCGTACCGCGCAGCCATCGAAGGGAAAAGCACTCAGACCGCGGCAATAACCGATGCGAATGGCGATGCTCGCTTTCGCGGCACATCGCGATTCGGCTCATGGCTGAAGGAATTTCGCGGATATGTCGCCGACAGTCAAAGCGGCCGCGGCGAAACCTTGCCGAACTTATCGATAGTCCGTATTTCCAATGATCATACGGCTGGCATGAGTCGAACACTTCCGACGCCGCAGTTCTTTGTCGCCGACAACGACTATGCGCTTGGGCGGATCGTCGAGGAAGTCTCAAAGAGTCCTTATTGGAAGGACACGGCGATCTTCGTCGTCGAAGACGATGCCCAGGACGGCCCTGACCACGTGGACGCGCACCGTTCGCCTGCATTGGTCATATCTGCCTATAATCGTCGCGGCGCTCTCGTCCACGAATTTCACAATACCGTGAGCCTGATCCGTACGATCGAATTGTGCCTCGGCATTGCGCCGATGAACTTTCTTGACGCCAATGCTACGCCGATCGATATTTTTACATCGACGCCTGACTTTCGTCCGTTTTCGGCGGAATTGCCGACTGTGGCGCTCGACAATCTTCGGCCGCCCGCACGGCCGACGCAGGCGATGCTGCGATATATGGAAATTACCGATTCGCAGGATCTGCGACATGCCGATATGGCCGATCCGCGTGAGCTGAACGAGGCGATCTGGTTCTCCGTACGCGGCGGTGAGCCGATGCCGGGTATCGCACGACTGCCCGCGTTCGACCTGATGACGGTGGGTTTGAAAAATCAGTATGACGCCCGATCTGAATAGTATCGAAAAACAGCCGCCGCTAAAAGGAAATCAACGAATCACGAAGACGTTCAGCACAATAACTTGCAGAAAGCTGATCAACAGCAGCACGATCATCGCCGAGATATCGAACATGCCGATGGTCGGGATCATTCGCTGGACCGGCAACATCACCGGGTCGGTTACGCGCTTTACGAATCCGAGAAACGTATTCTTCGTGAATACAAACCAAGACGATAAAAAGCGAATGAAAATAAGCAACACGAAAACGCTGAGCAGGCCATAAAGCGTCCATCCGATAAATTTGGAGGGATTTGAGGTCCGGATCGCGTCCGTCAGGCCGTCGATCACACGAAATGTATTCTCAATTATCGAACTCAAAAAGTAAGTAAACACAAGTGCGATAAAGATCGACACGAGCGGCGCGTATCTTGTATTGACGCGGAATGTGGCAAGAAAACGCGCGGCCGGATATACGAACCGCTCGGTTAACTTTCGAAGCTTGAACCCGGCACGGCCGACGGCTCCGAACGGATTCGGATCGAGATAGCTGACGAGCATCCGTGTGAGCATCAGTGTCACAAAGACGAGAAAAACCACCCATAATGCGAGCCAAACTTTCGGGTAAACCGTTGATAAGAGCATACTTTTTCGACTACGAGCCCTGCCCCAAATCCTCTCGGAATAGGCGTACGAGCCCGGCTGCCGTACTTTGAAATCCGCATTTAGCGTAGAATTCGGCGAGATGTGATTCGAAATCTACGTGAACCCAATCCAGCCCGCGATCCTTCGCCACTCGAAACGACTCGGGTACACAATTCTATGCCGATACCGCGATTCCGGAATTCGGGATGAACCGTTGTGTCCAATAAGAACGCGTGCCGGCCGCCGTCCCACGCTAGATAGACGAAACCTACTAACCGTTCGCCGGCGAACGCGCACACAAAAGTTAGGCTGCGACTAAGCACGGGTTCAAAATCTCGGCTTTGCGATTGTTCGACCTCAGGATCAGAATTGTTTGGCCACGACGCGGCGAACAATTCGTTCAATAACTCGTTCGAAACGTCCGGACGAACGGTATACGTTATTTCACCAAATGCGTTGTTCATTTGCGTTCAGCCACGCTCGCCAAAAATAGCGGTGCCGACCCGCACGACGGTTGCCCCTTCTTCGACCGCCGCCTCGAAATCGTAGCTCATGCCCATCGACAGTTCGCCCGTCCCGTTGGCGAACAAATTCTCTGCCCGCAACCGGTCGCGTATCTCACGCAGCCGCCGGAAAAACGGCCGAGCTTCATCCGTGTCTTCGAAAAACGGCGGCAGCACCATCAGCCCGTCAAATTTCAACCGGTGACAGCCCATTAAAAACTCGACCAGCGGACCGAGGTCGTTTTCCGAGATGCCGGATTTCGTTTCCTCACCCGCAAGATCGACCTGTACGAAAACCGAAAGCGACGGCCGGTTTTCTTCAATACAAATACGCTCGAGCCGCCGCGCAAGTTCGAGCGAGTCGACGGACTGAATGACATCAAAAAGCTGCACCGCCTTGCGGGCCTTGTTCGACTGCAGGTGCCCGATCAGATGCCATTCAGCAACCACGCGGCCAATCTCGTTTATTTTGGGCTCCGCTTCCTGCACCTTGTTTTCGCCCAAAACGCCGGCACCGGCGTCGATCGCCGCAAGCAGCGTTTCCGCGGGATGCGTCTTGCTCACCGCTACGAGTTTTACCTCGGACGCGTCGCGGCCCGCACGCTCTGCCGCCGCGACTATCCGGTCGCGGACATCCGCCAGATTCGATCTCAAATATTCGGGCACAACCTAAATATAGCAAACACATGCCGCTTTCTTGAATTTTGTCTGCCTGAAGTGCACTATCTGGATGATCGCTGCGTATGCTGGAGTTCAGGCCCCTCGTGAATACCGATTTCCCGCTGATGCTCGAATGGCTGTCGCGCGAGCACGTCAAAGAGTGGTGGGACGACGGGGACGATACTCTAGAAAAGGTCGCTCGGCACTATGGCCGGTCCGAGGAAGGTTTGGAGCGTTTCATTCTACTTGACGTTCACAACGGCGACAAAAAACCTATCGGTTACTTTCAGTATTATCGGGATCGATCAGTTCATCGGTGAAGAAACTCATATAAACCGCGGCATCGGCTCAGCGGCGGTCACGGCGTTCGTAGAAATTATCAAGCGGCGGCAAGACCCGCCG
>JBBSGG010000082.1:0-6717 GCA_038254305.1 Pyrinomonadales bacterium | reverse complement strand
CAGAGTATAAATGGTCCCCGGCTGCCGTTCATCGACAAAGGCGCGTGTAATGAAATTATCACCAACAGAAATATTTAAGAGTAAGAAGATATTCTTCATCGGCGGGACCGGCTTTGTGGGCAAGGTCACGCTGTCGATGCTGCTGCATAATTTTCCGGATATCGGAAAGGTCTATGCGACCGTGCGGGCGCGGGATGCCGCGGAGTCGAAGATCAGATTTTGGACTAGCATTTTGACCTCGCCGACGTTCGACCCGCTTCGCGAAAAGTACGGAGAGGGATTCGATGACTTTATCAAATCCAAGGTCGTTCCAATCAACGGCGATGTCGGGAACGAATACCTCGGGCTCGACGAGAAGGAGGCCAAAAAGATCATGCGCGATACCGACATCATTATTAACGGTGCCGGAAACGTGACATTTAATCCACCGCTTGAGACCGCGCTTCGAACCAACGTCGTCGGGTCGAACAACATACTTAAACTGGCCCGACTGATGAAAAAGCCGCGGCTGGTGCACGTTTCTACCTGTTTCGTCGCCGGCAAACGCAGCGGCCCGATCTGGGAGAACGAACCCATCGTCGGCTATTTCCCGCGAAAGGATGAACTTGTCGGAACGAAATTCGATGTAAATCAGGAGATAGCCGACTGCGCTCGCCTGAGCGAACAGGCTCGGCAGGAGGCGGACGACGCCGTGCAGATCGCCAAATTCCGCGAATCGGCCCGCGAACGATTTATCGAAGAGGGCCGCGACCCGGACGACGAATCCGAGTTAAAATCCGCCATTTTCCGCGAACGCAAAATGTGGATACGCGAGCGGACGACCGAACTGGGCGCCGCGCGCGCGGAGTATTGGGGCTGGACGAATATCTACACTTATTCCAAATCTCTCGCCGAGCAGATCATTGCCCAACAGGACGACATCGTAAAAATTCTCGTTCGCCCGTCGATCGTCGAATCGTCGAATAAATATCCGTTTCCCGGCTGGAACGAAGGTTTCACCACGACCGCGCCGCTAATACTGATAGCGCTTCGCGGACAGCCGATCATTCCGGTCAACGAAAAATTGGTGCTGGATATCATTCCGGTCGACATGGTTTCGGGGGCAATTCTTGGTGCGGCGATGAACGCTCTCGTGGATGACAAACCACCTCTCGTTTTTCAGGCTTCTTCCGGAGATTCTAATCCGAATGATATGAAACGGATCGTCGGTCTGGTAGGTCTATACAAACGGCGGCATTTCGACGACAAGGAAACCGGTAGTAAGATAATGAACAAACTCGCCGGTGCGGTCGAGGCGATGCCGGTAAAACAGCGGACATACGAGCTCGCGTCCGCGCCTATGCTGAATAAACTGGCGAAACGTGCAGATAAATTCCTCGACAAGGCGAGCCCGCGTTGGGGTGGCGGCAGGATCGGCAATATCGTTTCCGATCTTAAAAAATCCGTCGACAATTTTGAACGCACGACCCAGGAAACCATGGACGCGTTCGCGATGTTCAAGCCGTTCATGATCGATAACGAATATCTATATCGATCGGACAATCTCCGAGCTCTCCATTCGCTCATAAAGGATCGCGAGAAAGACCTGCTCCCGTGGTATCCGGAAAGGCTCGATTGGTACGATTACTGGCTTAATGTCCATTTTCCAGGAATGCGAAAATGGGTGCTACCGCAGCTTGAAGAGGAACTGAAGATCCAGGAAAGGCGTTCATACACTTACAAAGACTTGCTCGATCTTTTCGATACCTCGGTCAAGCGTTTCCCGACGCGGGTCGCAATGCGGATCGAACGGAACGGCCGGAAGGAGCAATACACTTTCGAAGACGTACGCGAACTCACGCTGCGGGCCGCCGGATTTCTTGGCGCAAACGGCATCAAGCACGGCGAGCGCGTGATTCTTTTTTCGCATAACATGCCCGAATGGGGAATGACGTATTTCGGGATCCTGAAAGCCGGAGCAACGGCGATACCGATCGATCCGGCGAGTTCGGTCGAGGAGATTATTGCTTTTGCGAAAGCCGGCGAGGCGTCGGCGATTGTCATAAGTCCAAAACTTGCGGTTGAAAACCCAGAGTTGAGTGAAAAGCTGGCAGAAGCTTTTGCCAAGGATGGTAAGAGCAAACTAGACGCTCGCGCTCCAGTCATTTGGACTTTCGATGAGGTCTTTGAGATTGAGAGCGAGATCGACGAGGCAAAACGGAATGCTCTGCTGCCTGAAAAGATTCTGTCCAATTCGGTTGCATCGCTGATCTTCACATCCGGCACGACCGGCACGCCCAAGGGGGTCATGTTGTCGCACAAAAATTTTACTAATATGATCTCGATGCTCTCATCCGTGCTCGATATGGACATCACCGACGGTGTTTTGTCGGTGCTTCCGATGCATCACACGTTCGAATTTTCTGCGGGATTTTTGACGCCGTTTTCGAACGGTACGCAGATCACATATCTTAACGAACTGACCTCGGAAGAACTCTCGCGAACGATCGAAAACGGCCACGTGACAGGAATGGTCGGCGTCCCGGCTTTGTGGGAAATGCTCCATCGCCGTATCAAAACGCGGCTTCGCGAACGCGGCGACTGGATCGCCGATCTTGCCGACAACGTGATCGAATTCAACGCGTGGATCCGCGACAACACGCCGTTCAACCTTGGCCCGATCGTATTTTTTCCGATACATCAGGGAATGGGCGGCAAGATGCGATACCTGATTTCCGGCGGCTCGGCGCTTAGCGAAAAGGTGCAGAAAGATTTGCACGGCCTCGGTTTTACCGTGCTCGAAGGCTACGGTCTGACGGAATCTTCGCCGGTTCTCACCGTTGCACGCCCCGGCAATAAACTGCTTCGCGGAAGTGTAGGCAAACCGCTTCCGGGTGTCGAGGTGCGGATAGACAATCCGGACGACAGCGGCGTCGGCGAAGTGGTCGCTCGCGGGCAGAACGTGATGCTCGGCTATTATAACAACGAAGAAGCCACTGAAAGCGTTTTGCAGGATCGCTGGTTGCGAACCGGCGATCTCGGCAAGCTGGACGAAGACGGAAATCTCTTTATCGTCGGCCGGTCGAAAGACGTCATCATCGATTCGAACGGTAAGAATATTTACCCGGACGAGATCGAAGACCTGTACGGCAAATCGGCGTTTATCAAGGAGCTTAGCGCTGTCGGACTGCATGACGAAGACGGCGGTGAGAAGATCTCGGCCCTCGTCGTGCCGGATTACGAACACGATATTGCACTTGCCCGTGCCGAAGTAAATAAAAAGGTCGAGGAACACTTTCGCGAAGTGTCGGCGTCCATTCCTTTCTTTAAACGCGTGAAGATTCTGCACATCACGCCGTTCGAGCTGCCGCGAACCGCGACGAGAAAAGTAAAACGTCCCGAAGTTATCGCGATGCTCCAAACGCTCGAAGACCGCGCCAAGTCCAAGACAAAAGACGTGATCGAATCGAAGGGCGACGACAATACATTGTGGATAAGAAAGATCGTCGCGAGCGTTTCGAATCGGCCGCTTTCGGATATTGCAACCGACGACAAGCTTGCCGATCTCGGGTTCGATTCGCTGATGTTCGTCGAACTTCAGGCCGCCGTCGAGGATGCCGGCGGTAGAGTTGTTTCACCGGACACGCTGAACGAGATCCAGTCCGTTCGCGAACTGCTGACCGCCGTGCACCGGCTCGATAAGTCGAAAAAGCTCGCCGACGAGCCTCGCGTCGAAGAGAAAAAGGAAGACGAGGACATCATCATTCCCGGCCTCGTCCGGCGTATAGGGAACTCGATCGTCGATTTCGCCCAGGACACGCTATACGAAGGCATACTTAACACACGGATCGAGGGTGAGGGGAAAGTGCCGCAGCATACGAATTTTATCGTGGCGCCTAATCACACTTCGCACATCGACACCGGCTTGGTCAAAAAGGCGCTTGGCAAGGACGTCGCCGAGCAGACTGTAGCCGTTGCCGCCGCCGATTACTGGTTCGATACAAAATACAAGCGTGCGTATATGAACAACTTCACTACGCTCGTGCCGATCGAGAGAACAGGCAGCCTCCGGCAATCGCTCCGGCACGTGACGCGAATATTGAACGAAGGCTACAACGCTCTTATTTTTCCCGAGGGCGGCCGTCAGGAAAGCGGCGAGATCGCGGAGTTCAAACCGATCATCGGCTACTTGGCGCTGAACCAGAAGATCGGTATTTTGCCCATATATATTTGGGGCACGTACAAAGCATTTCCGAAGGGAACTATCATTCCCAAAACCGGTAGCCTCGGTGCTAAGGTCGGCGCAAAGGTTGGGCGATTTCTTGAATACGACGAGCTGCGCGAAATGACCGAAGGCGTCCCGAACACTGAAGCCTATCGTCTCATCGCCGCCCGCGTCCAGCATGAGATCGAAAACATGCGTGACGGCACACGAGACAAATTTGACGTTCCCGTCGTAAGAAAGAAATGGCGCGCCGAGCGCCGGAAGTCACGAAAACAGGAGCCGGTTATTGATGAATAGAGATTTCACCGCAGAGCCACGTAGACGCGGAGGAGAAACAAAAAGAGTTGGGGTTTTATTGGCGTTTGTAGCCCTTGCTTTTGCCTCGTCCATGCATGCTCAAAGTCTTGATAGAAAGGCGATGTCGGCGAGTGTCAAGGCCGAGTTTCTCCACGCGTGGAACGGCTATAAGACATATTGCTGGGGACACGACGATCTCAAACCTCTGAGCAAAACATGTCGGGATTGGTACGGGACACCGATCTTGATGACGCCGGTCGATTCGCTCGATTCGCTTTATATTTTGGGTTTTAAGAAAGAGGCGGATGCGACGCGGGAATACATCGTGATGAACCTGTCGTTCGACAAAGACATCGAGGTCCAAAATTTCGAGATAACGATCCGCATACTGGGCGGGCTGCTTTCAAGTTATCAGATCACGACTGATAAGCGTTTGTTGAATTTAGCGGACGACCTCGGCACCCGGCTGCTGCCGGTTTTTAATTCGCCGACCGGTCTGCCTTACAAGTTTGTGAATCTAAAAACAGGGAAGGTGCGCGAGGCGAACACCAATCCCGCCGAGACAGGTACGCTGCTCATCGAGTTCGGTACGCTCAGTAAACTTACCGGAAAGCCGATCTTTTACGACAAGGCAAAACGCGCACTGATCGAAACCTACAATCGCCGATCTAACATCGGTCTCGTCGGAACGAACATCAATGTCGAGACCGGCAAGTGGGCGAACACCGACAGTCACGTAAGCTCCGAGATCGATTCATATTACGAATACCTGCTCAAATGCGCGATCCTCTTCGACGATAAGGAGTGCCGCACGATGTGGGAAGACTCGATCAGCAAGGTTCACACGTATCTGGCTGACGAGGGCGAGAACATGAGCAAAAAGAACGTCAATGCTCCCGCGAGCGTCGGCGATCTTTGGTACGGTCACGCCGACATGAACACCGGCAAGCGGACTGCTACTACGACCGGTGCCCTCGACGCGTTTTTCCCGGCGTTGCTCGCGCTTGACGGAGATCTTAACAGGGCACGCGCACTGCAGGACTCGATGTTCAAAATGTGGCAGGGCAACGGGATCGAGCCCGAGGTTTACGATTACAGTACCGGCAAAGTGATCGAGGCCGGATATCCACTGCGGCCTGAGATCATAGAGTCCACGTACTATCTCTATCACTACACAAAAGACCCGAAATATCTCGCGATGGGAAAGCGGATGTTCGACGATTTTGTAAAATACTGCCGCACCGACGTCGCGTACGCAGGACTAAAAAGCGTTGTGACGAAGGAAAAGACGGACTATATGCACAGTTTTGTTTTCGCCGAGACATTCAAGTATTTTTACCTGCTTTTCGCGGACGAAAAGGCGCTGGACTTCAAAGACGTCGTGTTCAACACCGAAGCTCATCCTATCCGGCGCACTTGGCACGCAATCTCACCGCAGAGACGCGAAAAGTCAGACAAGAAACATAGATAGAACGACCACTGACCCACGTACAATTGCCTTTCTGAGTTCGTCAGCGTCGCCCGATATCTGCGGTTAAATTTTTATGGCCAAGGCAAAATCATTAGCAAAAACCGAAAAGAAAATTCTCATCACCGGCGGGACGGGATTTTTGGGGACGCATATTGTGCAGCAGTTTCTGGATGCGGGTGAACGGAAACTTCGCGTTATGGCGTCAAGTGTCCCTCAATGGATGCTGGACGCCGGAGTCGAGGCAGCGGAAGGCTCGGTGACTGACAGTAAAGACGTCGCTAACGCCGTCAAGAACGTCTCCGCGATCTTTCATCTTGCCGGCAAAGTTTCGCGTAACAATGACGACGCGGCCGCGATGAACAAGATCCACGTCGAAGGCACGCGCATTTTGTGCGAGGCCGCGAAAGAAGCCGGCGTGGCGACGATGTTACTTGCTTCATCGAGCGGAACGATCGCCCTCAGCGATGACGAGCAGATCGCCGATGAGACATTTCCGCAGCCCGTGGAGATATTTTCGCGTTGGGCCTATTACGCTTCGAAGTATTATCAGGAGCGCACCGCTCTCGCGAATTTCGACGGCGACGGCCGACGGCTCGTGATAATGAACCCGTCGCTGCTGCTCGGGCCCGACGACGAACGCCTCAGCTCGACAAAACCAGTTCTCGATTTTCTAGCTAAGAAAATTCCGTATATGCCGAGCGGCGGCTTGAATTTCCTCGACGCCCGTGACGCGGCTGCGGCGTTT
>JBBSGG010000081.1:0-6905 GCA_038254305.1 Pyrinomonadales bacterium | reverse complement strand
GGGATCATTCACCGCGACATCAAACCTGACAACGTAATGATACGTCCCGATGGACTGGTCAAACTGCTCGATTTTGGGATCGCAAAATTGTTAGAGCAGGAACTCCCGCCCGTTGACCACGAAGCAGTGACGACCATCAAGCCCGACGGGACAAGCCCGGGGAAGGTCATTGGCACGGCAAATTACATGTCGCCTGAACAAGCACGCGGGTTGCCGGTTGATGCAAGAAGCGATATTTGGAGTCTCGGTGTTGTGGTTTATGAAATATTGACGGGACAAAAGCCTTTTGAAGGGGAAACGGTTAATCACACGATCGTCAATATTTTGGAAAAGACACCGACGCTCGTTTCGGCGTTTCTCAAAGATTGCCCGGCCGAACTTGACGGAATCATTCAGAAAACACTGGCGAAAAATGCGGATGAGCGTTACGGGGCCGCCACGGGCTTACTGGCGGACCTGAAAAAACTTCAAAAACGTCTGGAGTTTGAAGCCGAATTGGCCCACGTCTCACAACCAGGTGCGGCGGATGCGGAAACAAGGATCTTTGAATCAGCCGCCAGCATGCGAGCCCTTTTGCCGCCGAATAATCTAACGGAAGATCTTCCCCGGCTCATTGGACGCGAAAAAGAGATTGCAGAGATCACAAATTTGTTACGGCAGGATAACGTACGGCTGTTAACGATGACGGGCATCGGCGGGACGGGGAAGACGCGCCTAGCTCAAACAGTCGCTCAGCGAATGCTGCCCGAATTTACAGACGGCGTGTTTTTCGTCAATCTAGCGGCGATCACCGATCCCAAATTAGTCGCTTCAACCATCGCCCAAACGCTCGGCGTCAAAGAAGCCGGCGGCGAGCCCATTCTTGAAGTGTTAAAGAATCACTTAGGCGCAAAGAGCGTGCTGCTCGTCGTTGATAACTTCGAGCAAGTGATCACGGCGGCGGCCGACATCTCGGACCTACTCTCGGCCGGTGAGAACCTGAAAATCTTGATCACCAGCCGCGAGCTTCTGCATTTGAAGGCGGAAACCGGATACGCCGTGCCGCCGCTGGCCGTTCCCTCCAAAGAAACACGGATTTCGTTTGCCGAATTGGCGAATTACGAGGCGGTTCGATTTTTTGTCGAACGGGCGCGCGTCGCCCAAACGGACTTTGTTTTGACAGACGAGAATGCGGACGCGGTGGCGGAAATCTGCCGGCGGCTCGATGGATTACCGCTGGCGATAGAACTCGCGGCGGCGCGTGTCAAACTTTTTTCTCCGGCGGCGATTCTAACCAGACTTTCGGATTCGCTGAAACTGCTCACCGGCGGCGCGCAGGATCTACCCGAACGTCGACAAACGATGCGCGGGGCGATTGCGTGGAGCTATGATCTGCTCAATGACGGTGAGCGGAAACTGCTCAATCGTTTGGCGGTATTTGCCGGAGGTTTCACGCTCGACGCCGCTGAGACGATCGCTTTGAATTCGAGCGTTCAGAGTTCAGATTCCGGAATTGACATTTTTGACGGCGTTTCATCGCTGCTCGATAAAAGTCTGATCTTACGCCGTGACCAGACGGACGGCGAGCCGCGTTTTCGGATGCTTGTCGTCGTCAGAGAATTCGCGCTCGAAAAACTGGCGGAAAACGATGAAGCGGATGAAATCAAACGACTACACGCCAACTTTTATAACGCTTTTTCGGAAAAAGCCAAACTGGAACTAAATGGGGTGAAAGCGGCGGAATGGTATGAAAAGCTGGAACAGGAACACGACAATATTCGCGCCGCGCTTCGCTGGGCATTAGATATCGAACCGCAGACGGCTCTGCGATTCACCCTGTCGAATTATTCGTTTTGGGCAAGACACGGCTATTTAGCGGAAGGCTGCCAATGGATGACCGAGGCATTGGAAAAAAGTGGTAAAGACGCTGATCCGAAACTGCGGGCGGAAGTTTATCGCAAAGTTGCTTATTTGTTCCAACGACACGGCGATATTGAAGCGGCGGAATTATTTGGCGAAGAAGGTCTGCGATTGAGCCGTCAAATCGGCGACAAGGAGATGATTTCCTTTTCTCTCGGTGTTTTATGTGTCATAAAAAATGTCGTAGGCGATTTTAAGTCGGCGCGAACGCTGGCGGAAGAAAGTTTGGCAATTGCCAGAGAAATAAACAATAAAATGCAGATTGGAAACATGCTTAATAGTCTGGGAGAAATCGCCCGTGGTGAAGAAGATTATCAAGCAGCTCGGAAATATTATGAAGACGCGCTAGTGATCAACGAACAACAATCAAATAATTATTCTCACTATTACATCGCTAATCTGGCATGCATTGCCTATCTATTGGGAGATTATCAAGCTTCTCGTTCATATTCTCTCGAAGTCCTTAAACTCAATGAGGAACTTGGCGATAAAATAAATGTCGCCGAGGCGATAGATGCCTTGGCGGCGGTGGCGGTCAAAGACGAAAAGTTAGAAAAAGCGGCGCGTCTGTCAGGCGCGGCAGCGGCGATCTACGAATCAATTGGTCACAAACCGGGTAAAGTTGATCAGGATTTTAATGACCGTTACACGGACGAAGTGCGGGCGGCAATCGGCGACGAAGCGTTTGAAGCGGCACACGCCAAAGGACGCTCAATGCAGATTAAAGAAGCGATTGCGCTCGCCCGCGAAGGCGAATCGGCTTATAACTTGGTGGCGACGACACACATCACAGGTGGCTCGCGTTCCCACGCGACGATCGATCAGACTGCGGCGGACGCGACCGAAGAGCCTCAAGGTGAGACTTCGTCGATAGCCGGTATTTCCAGCGCGGAATACATCGCCGTCGAAGTTAAAAAACACAGGCTCGCCTGGCTTGGTGGGTTGGCGGTTTTTACGGTCGCACTTGTGTCCATCGGATATTTGACGTATTTTCGATCGCCCGCTATCAACTCGATCGCCGTTCTGCCTTTCGTCAGCGCTGGAGACGCAGGCGACGGCGACCTTCTGTCGGACGGCATCAGCGAAAATCTGATCAATGTGCTATCGCGGCTGCCGCAACTCAAGGTCATCGCTCGCACCTCGAGCTTCAAATATCGCGGCGAAAACGTTGATATTCAGGAAGCGGCACAGAAACTCGGCGTCGGCGCCATACTAACGGGGCGTCTCACAAGACGAGGCGACGATCTGCAGATCAACGTCGAATTGATAAACGCTGCCGATAACACGCGCATCTGGGGCGACATCTACAACCGTAAAGTTTCGTCGCAGTCAGACGTCGTCAAGGAGATCGCACAAGCCATTTCCGAAACATTGAGCCTTAGGTTATCGGGTGAGCAGAAGCGCGAGATGGCTAAGCGGCCGACCAATAACCCGCAGGCGTATCAGTTGTATCTCAACGGCGTTTTTTATCGTCGAAAGAACGGCGCTGAGAACCTCCGCAAAGGCGTCGAATACCAAAATCAGGCGATCGCTCTCGACGCGAATTTCGCGCTGGCATACGTCGAATTGGCGATCGATTACTCCGTCCTGACGGAGATCGGCGCTCTGAGCCCGCGGGAAGGAAATCCGCAGGAAAAAGCCGCGGCGGAAAAGGCCCTTGCACTCGACGCAACGCTCGCCGATGCGCATTACATTGTTGCGAGAATCAAAGCGCACGATTTCGATTGGGCCGGAGCCGAAGCAGAGTTTCGGCGAGCTATTGAACTGAATCCAAATCTCGCGGCCGCTCACACCATTTATTCCGAATACCTGTCGCAGGTGGGAAGATTTGACGAAGCACTTCGGGAGGTCCGTCTGGCGCAGGGACTTGACCCCCTTCGTGTCGGCCTGATCGGCAACGAGGGGGACATTCTCTACTATGCCCACCGGTTTGACGAGGCCATAACGAAAATGCAGGAAGGACTGAAACCCGAACCCGAAAACGCTCCCGCCCGCATTTTTCTCGGTCAGGCTTATGTCGCCGCCGGCCAGTGCGAAAATGCCGCTCGTGAATTCCAAACCGCCTTACAAACCGATAATGAAACCACCGGAGCCTTGCTTCAATTAGGCCGAACATACGCCCTTTGCGGAAAGCGTGACGAAGCGGCCGCCATTCTCAATGAATTAAAAGCCACGAAAAAATATGTATCGCCGGCTGCGTTAGCCGGTTTTTATGCCGCGTTCGGCGACAGGCAAGCCGCGTTCAAATCGCTTGACCAGGCCTTCGCCGAACGCGAACCACAATTACAATTTGTGAAAGTCGAACCCGCCTACGATTCTCTGCGCGAAGACCCGCGATTCAAAGACTTGCTGAAACGGATGAATCTGCCGGAATAGAATTTATGAAACGATGCCCTCAATGAGGCGGACGGATCTCGCTACAGACGCGAGTTCGAGTGCCGGTAATCACGACAATAATTTGTTAGGCCGAAGAAATTGAATTTATGCCTAATATCTCTGTCCGAACGCGCGTAATCTAGTCCCGGATTAAAAATATCGAACGAGCTATCCGTAAAAGGATCTCGTCCACGTGAAAGGTCCTCGTCCATTCAAATCGTCATCCTTATTTTTCGACAGCAGTTGTCCCGCTCCGGGAGTGTTGGCCGACAGCCCCAGCGTTAAGGTTATGTATTGAAAATACCTGTCATCTTTGTGTAGCAATCACCGCAGATGCCGTGGGAAAGTTGGGGGACGAAATCACCTTCAAAAGCGCCGACCATTTCCATTGCCTGGTCGATCTCGGCCCATGTTTCGTTATCGAGCTTAATCCGATTGCACCAGGAACATGCGTCGATAAAGTCCTCCGAACGCTTCGCCCGACGATACAAAATATCATACGGCTCACGCGGAACGACTGAAAGGACGCGGACATCAAATTCTACCTCACCGCTCGGATGGCGGGACATCCGCATCTCGACATCGCGACGCAAGTCGGCCGAGTCGCAGCGAAATTGAAACTGTATTTTATAACCTTCGCGGGCACGCTTTACTAGCTGGCCGTAAAGGAACCGTGTCGTGTCGTCGGTGATAAATGTCCAAAAATCGGAGCTTAGTACGTTGTTTCCGGCAAGCTCAGGTGCATCATTCGCGAGTGCAAACTGCGTCCATTGATCGTTAACAAACGTTATCTGGTCGTTTTCATTGATCCGGTAAACGGTATTTGGAATGTCCATGTCGTTGGGGCAAGTTCGCCGTTGTAAAAATCACCGGAAACTCCGCGGCCTCGAACCCAAAAGCCGGTTGAAATTTTTTCAAATTGCTCTTGGTCGCGTTCTATGATCCTGTATTGAAAGCCGTATCCATGCCGGTTCAGGACCATCCTGAACGAATCCGCAAACTGATCGTTGATTGGTTCGTCGTGCCCATCGAATGAACTCGAACACGAACCAAGGTGTGAATTCCAGTGGGAATGGAAAAAGGGTTGCAACAATTACAACCTAAACACTTGTAAAAATTGGTACACCCGGCAAGATTCGAACTTGCGACCCTCTGATTCGAAGTCAGATACTCTATCCAGCTGAGCTACGGGTGCATAAACCATTCTGATTCTAATTCAGTACTTAGCCATGGACAAGGACAGGAACGTCCTCATGGTCGGAACAAAGATTTGACGGGGTACGTTTTACGATTTGTCAGAATTGCTCAATTCGCGGCGTGTGGCTACCATATGACTGATGGAAAAGACTGAATTAATGACTGATGCGGACGTGCATGCGTTCGGCGTCGAAATCTTGTTCAGGCAGCTTGAAACCGACGGCTGGACCGTAGAGTCGGCGGACATACAGGCCGATCTTTCGACTGAGCCGCAGATCATAGCACGCAAGGACGGCGAACTGGCATTCTTTGTGGTACGAACGGGACTTTACCCGGGCCGCGGCCGTTTCGAGGAGGGGCAGCAAGCATTCGAAACGCTCGTCAGACACGCCGGCGAACATGGAGCGTCTTGCTACTTTGCAAGCATCGGCATTGCGAACTCTGAAGGCAAGACCGACGACGAAATGGCTGTTCCGGTAAAAGGCGTCGGCTACAATATTCAGTTCGACGGTCTCGTAAAGATGGAGTTGCCGCCGGCAGCGACCGCGAACGGGTGAGCTTGCTCGAAACTTCACGACAAATTTCCTTCGATGAATAAAACTCGGCTCGAAGCCTTCAGCGACGGCGTGATGGCGATCCTCATCACGATCATGGTACTGGAACTCAAGATTCCGCACGGTGCCGATCTTGCTGCGATCCGGCCGCGGCTTCCGGTCTTCATCTCGTACGTTTAAGCTTCATCTTCCTCGGGATCTACTGGAACAACCACCATCACATGCTTTAGGCGACCAAACGCGTCAACGGCGCGATTCTATGGGCGAACCTGCATCTTTTATTTTGGCTCTCGCTTATTCCGTTCGTCACCGGTTGGATGGGCGAGAACAATTTCGCACCGCTTCCGACCGCCGTCTACGGTGTGGTATTACTATCGGCCGCAATTGCATATACGATTTTGCACACGCTGATCGTCTCCCATCACACTCACGAAAACGAAGAACCCGCGACGGCCGTTGGCAGCGACCTGAGAGGAAAGATCTCGATGGCCATCTACGCAGCCGGAATACCGCTGGCCCTCGTGAATCAGTGGATCTGATATTCGGCGTATATTCTGGTCGCCGCTATGTGGCTTGTGCCGGACAGGCGTATTGAAACCCGCATCGAACAAAAAGCCGAGATTGGTCGTCAATAGTTCGCCGATTTATAAAATACCTGCAATCACCTGTATTCTTTTGAGAAATGGATCAGATACTTATCGAGATCATGCTCTATTCCGACGTCTTTATAACGACGCAAACACTCTCCGATATCGAGGGCGGACTTGAAGAAGAAGGTTCTGCCTTAGTCGTTTTACTTGTCGCGCTTACGCTGCATCGTTTATAATCGGTTATTGCTAACCGGGAATCTGATTTGGTTTATCGTGGTTTTTCGGCGGC
>JBBSGG010000080.1:0-6985 GCA_038254305.1 Pyrinomonadales bacterium | reverse complement strand
ATCGCTGTTCACACGCGGCGAAACGCAGGCGATCGTTACCACGACACTCGGTACCAAATCGGACGAGCAATGGATGGACGACATCGAAAAGGGCGAGCTTAAACGCCGCTTTATGCTGCACTACAATTTTCCGCCCTACTCTGTAGGCGAAGCGGGCCGTTTCGGCGGCACATCGCGGCGCGAAACGGGACACGGAAACCTTGCACGCCGCGCGATCGAGAGCGTTCTGCCCGACGAGGTCGATTTCCCGTACACAATCCGCATCGTCTCCGACATTACCGAATCCAACGGTTCGTCGTCGATGGCGTCGGTCTGCGGCGGCATCCTCAGCCTGATGGACGCCGGTGTGCCGATCAAACGCCCGGTCGCGGGCGTCGCTATGGGTCTCGTTATGGAAGGCAATCGTTACGCGATCCTTTCTGACATCGCGGGAGCCGAAGATCATTACGGCGACATGGATTTCAAGGTGACCGGAACCAGCGAAGGCATCACGGCTTTGCAAATGGACATCAAGGTCGCCGGCATCAACGCAATGATCTTGCAGGAAGCACTCGAACAGGCACGCAAGGGCCGTCTACATATTCTCGGCATTATGGAAGAGGCGATCAACGAACCGCGTAAGGACATTTCGCCTTTCGCTCCGCGTATCATTACGCTGATGATCTCACCGGATAAGATCCGCGACGTCATTGGACCGGGCGGTAAGATGATCCGTTCGATCACCGAGGAAACCGGTGCCAAGATCGACATCTCGGACGACGGTACGGTTCTGATCGCGACAGCCGACGGCGATGCGGCCGCCCAGGCCGTTGCACGAATTAAGGCTCTTACCGCCGAGGCAGAGATCGGGGAAACGTATATGGGTACGGTTTCGCGGATAGTCGATTTCGGTGCGTTCGTCGAAATTCTTCCGGGCCTCGACGGCCTGCTGCACATTTCTGAGATCTCCGACCGCCGCGTTCGCGACGTGCGTGATGAGCTTAAGGAAGGCCAGCAGATCATGGTGAAATGCATCGGCAAAGAAGGCAACAAGGTAAAGCTTTCGAGAAAAGCGATACTTGCTCAGGAAAAAGCCGCGTCCGGAAACGGCGGCGACGGCGAGGGCCGCGACCCGTTAGGTGATCAGGACGGTCACGGCGAAGAATAAACTCTTCGCTATTCGAAGTCAGGAAAAGGGCGGCCTCGGCCGTCCTTTCTTATTCTTGATCGGTAATTCGGTGAACCGCCTCGGCAAAGGAGCGGGGATCGACCGCAGGATATTTGTAAAGCTGAGGTTCGATAGACTCGAATAAGGATAAAAGTTTTAGCCTACTGCAAAGTCCCTCGCGCATCATTGCGTCGACGTCTCCCAGATCCTGGGTATGACCGCGTTCGATCTTCGACAACGCTTGGCTGTACGGATCGTAATGATAAAAATCGAGTCGCCCTTCGCGGGCAATATGAAGCGATCGGGCCTCCCAACCCGGAAGAGGCGGGATAAAGTCCGAAGGAGCAGCCAGTTCGATATTGATTTCAAGCCGTTCCTTAAGGATCGGCAGGGCACGATACAATTCGTCCAGTTCGGGATCAAAACGAAGGTCGATGTCGATGGTCATGTCGCGCCAGCCCATTAAGACAGCAGTAACACCACCTGTGAAATAAACGCGGGCTTGCTGCCGCGAGACCTGGCCAAGGGCGCGCATGAATTTCAAAATGTTTTCTCGGTTTGTTACGTCCCGCACTCGACCGCCCGCTCGAAGCTCACAAGTCGCCGGATCAACGCGTTGTATTGTGAATGGGATGCATCAGGATCTATTTCCCGAAGCCGATGATAAAGACGATGCTCGGGCGAGGCAAGATCGGACTCCGGAATTTCCAGGCCCAATCGCCGCAAACGCGGAGCCCCGATCGAAACCAAAAGTGAAGCTATACTCTCTCGCCCCTCGACAAGATCTTTGATTCCATCTTCAATGATGTCCTCGCCGGGCTTCATGGTATGCGATTATATAGAATTATTTCAGCCGCCGCATCGTGGTTTTCCAGATCAACAAGAGTTTTGAACAATTTAATTTTTCTTTAGCACTTCGCCGTTGTAACATTCATATTTTATCCGACCAACTGTATTGGCCCTTTATTGCTGCTTATGTCCGCACCTAATATCGAAACGATCGTATCGCTTTCAAAACGCAGAGGTTTTGTTTATCCGGCGTCAGAGATCTACGGCGGGCTTGGCAGCTCATGGGATTACGGCCCGCTCGGCGTTGAGCTTGCAAATAACATCAAGAAAAGCTGGTGGAACTGGCTCGTTTACGAACGCGATGATATCGAGGGCCTTGATTCGTCGATCATTCAAAACCGTCAGGTCTGGAAATATTCGGGCCACGAAACGACGTTCAGCGACCCGCTGGTCGATTGCCGTACGTGCAAGGAAAGGTTTCGACTCGACAAGTTACAAGATGTGCAGTGCGGCAATCACCCGGCAGTGCATCCGGGTGACGACAAGGAATGCAGCCTTACCGAAGCCCGCGAATTCAACCTGATGTTTCGGACGACCGTCGGTGCCGTGTCATCGGACGAAGATGAATCCGCACTGGCGTACCTTCGCCCGGAAACGGCGCAGGGGATCTTTATCAATTTTGGTAATGTGCTGAACACGTCGCGGCGCAAACTGCCTTTCGGAATTGCACAGATCGGAAAGGCGTTTCGTAATGAAGTGACGCCCGGGAATTTTATCTTCAGAACACGCGAATTCGAGCAGATGGAGATGGAATATTTTGTTCGTCCGGAAGACGCGAAACGCATACATCAGGAATGGCTTGACGATTTTCAGACGTGGATCAAGTCGCTCGGCATTTCGGAGGATAATATGAAACTGTACGAGCAGTCGAAGGAAGAATTGGCCCACTATGCCGAACGCACCGTCGATATTCTGTACCGCTATTTTCCCGAACGCGAAGACGAAGATAAGCAGTGGGACGAGCTAATGGGCATCGCGAATCGTACCGATTACGACCTTCGTGTTCATTCGAAAAAACCTGAGGACGCTGACGGCAAGCGCATCAACCCAGATTCGACCGATGACCTTTCGTATTTCGACCCGCAGACGAACGAGCGTTTTTACCCGTATGTCATCGAACCCGCGATCGGCGTTAACCGCACGTTGCTCGCCGTTATGATGGATGCATACACCGAAAAAACGAACGACAAAGGCGAGACACGCGTGATCTTGAAGCTCAAGCCTGAACTCGCACCGATCAAGGTCGCCGTTCTGCCGCTGGCAAAGAACAAACCCGAGATCGTCGAGATGGCCCGAAAGCTCAAACGCGATCTGCAGCCATCGATGCGTGCGGTTTACGATGACACCGGTGGTATCGGTAAACTCTACGCCCGCCAGGACGAGATCGGCACGCCGTTCTGCGTCACTGTCGATCATGATTCACTAGAAGACAACGCCGTCACCGTCCGCGACCGCGATACATGGGAACAGGAGCGGCTTCCGATCGAACAACTGAATAAATACCTGATAGATCGCTTATTGTCTTAACGGCTGAGATGACGTGGGGCGAAACCGCCGCCACACAAGCTAAAGTTTAACGGACAACGCGATAACAAAGTCGCTGTTTCGCCTCGCGTCCAATGATTTGTTGGGCATTCGTTGATAAGGAGTCAAACTCTTTCCTGCGTTTGCCTACGAGCAACGTTCATTAGCATTCGCAACGCTTCGTTCACAGATTCTGCGTCGGGGAAAGCCGCTTGCACGTCTGACTCTAGCAAGACTAGGTTTGTTCCTGCTCGATAACGCTCAACGTATTTGCCACGAACTCTGCCCTTCAAGCGCGAAATATCATATTCAGGTCGCATCTCGTCTTCCAGATTTTCAGTTTTATCCTTGTTCATACAATTCTTGTTCTCCGCGTGTCGGTTCTCGCGCACTAATAATACGAGTAGTTTCTCCGTCGTCCGTGTGCGAAACAAACAATAACTTGCCCTTTTCAGAATGCCCGATAATAAGAAACCGACGTTCATCGGCGGAATGGTCTGGGTCGTCAAACGTATCTGAAAGCGGGTCGTCGAAAACAGTCGCGGCTTCCTCAAATGAAACTTTGTGTTTGGCAAGATTGCTCGCCGCTTTGTTTTTGTCCCAATCAAACCGCACAACTAAAAATATAACGGTTTTCCGTTTATTTTTCTAGCCGTTCCGATTTAAGGGCAGAGGCATAACGCCCTGCTTCAGCCGCCGCCCGCGAGCAGCCTTCTAGCAAGCCGGACGGACAATGATGAAAAGTATATTATCGGGCGGTCGGCTGCAAGCGGTTGTTCGGCGGCGCGTTTCGCTATTGGTAGTTGGCAGCATATTATCTATCTTACGATTTTATCTGTAGTTGGAGGAAAACCGACGCGTCGCCTCAAGTCGCTGAAGCGCGGGTCTGAACGGAGAGGGTCGAGACGCGGTTCGACGCCAAGATAGGCTAACCAGCCGGATCGCTCATGATAAGCCCTGTCCAACCACAGAAATGCTTCGTTGGTGTTGCCAAGCCCAACATAAACGGTCGCCATATCATACGCTGGAACATATTTTCGCTGCGCTAAGGCGCGCAAATCATTAAGGATGCGATGCGCTTCAGCCGTCGCGCCGGAGAGTGCGTAAGCGTGACCGAGAGCGGCTTGAGCAAAGGTCATCTCGCCTGCTTTTTCCGTCGCCTTCAGCAATTCCTCAATGGCTTCTGCGTACATCTCCTTCTGCACGTAAGCGACGCCATTGAAGAAATGAGGCCAAAATGATTGCGGTTCGAGGTTAAGAACTTGGCGCGTCTGTTGGAGTGCATCGTCGGGTTGGCGCGACAACCAGTGATGCCATGCCATGTGTACGTTGCTGACAAGGTCGAGCGGATCTTGTTCTTTGATGTAGCGACTCTCGGCAAACGATTCTGCGACTCGTCCCATCGCGGTGTAGTAATGCGAGAGCCAATGGTGTGCGTTGATGTAGCTCGGATTGAGTTCTAAAGCGCGTTTGAATCCGTCTTCAGCCGCCGACCAGTTCCAGTCGTAATGCAGACTGACATAGGCCAGCGTGGTCTGCGCTTCTGCCAAGTGCTCATCAATTTCTAGCGCTTTCATCGCCGCCGCCTTCGCGCGCGGCATTGTCTCCATTGGCGACAGGGCGCTTGATTCCCAAGAACCTAAAGTGCCGTAAGAATCGGCGAGACCAGCGTAGGCCAGAGCGTAGAGCGGGTCTACTTCTATCGCCTGCTTGTAATAATCAATCGCTTGCATGAAACTGCTTTCCGGTCGCTTACTCCAGTAGTAACGTCCTTTGAGGTAAAGCCGATAAGCTTCGGCATTTTCCGTGTGACGCTTGGCTAAAGCCTTCTCTTCATGCGAGGTCAGTTTAATCCGCAGCTTGTCGGAAATTTCTTGCGCGATCACATCCGGCAAGGTGAAGAGGTCTGAGTGCGCGGGGCTGAACTGCTCGCCCCAGACTTGCGTTCCATCCATTACGTTCACCAACTCCATGTTGAGCATCACACGCTCGCCGAATTGTCGCATTCTTCCCGTTAACACGGCGCGCACATTCAACTCGCGCCCAACTGTTTGCGTCTCGACCTCTTTGTTCTTGAAACGAAAGACAGTGCTGCGCGCCATGACGCGCAAACCCGAAATCTGCGAGAGGCTATTGATGAGGCTTTCAGTGATACCATCGCACAGATATTCTGCTGTTGGGTCGTGGCTCAGATTGAGCACCGGCAAGACGGCTAAGGAATCGAAATTAAACGCGCCGGAGGGCTGCGGCAGGAGTGCTGCTCGCGCCGCCAATGGTGCGCCCGAAGCGATCTCGCGCTTGAGATTCTCCAAATCGCTCTGCAACTCATGCGCGCGGTGGTATCGCAGCTCTCTATCTTTTGCCAAACATCTCCGCACGACGCGTTCGAGTTCCGTAGGCAGCGACGGATTGAAGCGCGCCAATGCTTCCGGTTCGGCGTTGACAATCATGTTGACTAATTCGCCGTAAGTTTGCGCCGTGAATGGACGCTGCCCCGTCGCCATCTCATATATGACGACGCCCAAGCTGAAGATGTCCGTCCGAGCATCCGTTGGATGTCCCAACGCCTGCTCGGGCGACATGTAAGCCGGTGTTCCTAACATGATGCCTGGCTCGGTTCTCAACAAAGTTGGGGCATCTTGCGCGTCTTGATCCAACGGCTTAACGATTTTAGCCACACCAAAATCGAGAACCTTCACCTGATCGCGCTCGGTTAACATAATGTTCGACGGCTTAATGTCACGATGGACAATTCCGCGCGCGTGCGCCGCATCGAGCGCATCGGCAATTTGCGTTGCGATGTCTAAGAGTTTTGTGACACCTAATCGCTCAGCGCGCATCTTTTCATCCAGCGCAATGCCTTCAATAAATTCCATCGCGATGAAACTCGGCTCTTCACGCCTTTCGTTCAAGGCCACGTCGTAAATCGTGACGATGTGCGGATGGTTGAGCGCGGACGCCGCGCGCGCCTCCTGTGTGAAACGCCGCCAGACGTGTTCATCACTGATAACTCTTTCGGGCAACACTTTCAACGCAACCCGTCGTCTGAGCCGCGTGTCTTCCGCAAGGTAAACTTCGCCCATCCCGCCCGAACCGAGTTTTTTAAGAATTCGATAGTGAGAGATTGTCTGCTCGATCACTTATGTTTGGATTCAAGAAGCCGCCGAACGATTGAATTGACGTGGGGCGAAACCGAATTCACGCAAGTTAAGGGTAAAAAGACCCGTTGATAACAAAGTCGCTGTTTCGCCTCACGTCCAATGGTAGGATGAAAGTCGGGCTTTTGGCTCGGTTACAGCCTACTTGTTCTTTGACAATCGCGTGCATTGTTTGACCTTCTAAAGTTCTGAATCAAAAAGGAGGTTTTTAATAAAGCAATGCAGGAGACAATATATGTTGGTTTGGATTTGGGTTCATGCGTGTGTCAGCAGTCGGTGTTGGGCGGGGACGGAGTGCGGCGGTTTT
>JBBSGG010000079.1:0-7322 GCA_038254305.1 Pyrinomonadales bacterium | reverse complement strand
TCATTCAAACGCGGAATGCAAACCCTATCGGATGCTCTAACGGCGAGACTGGGCAGGTCCGTAAATCTCCTGGCCAACGTGTTAGAAGTGCGAGAGTCGGACGGAACGTACCAAGTTGTGACCGAGGATGGAGAGCAGACTTTCAATGCTGTCGTTATGGCGACGCCCGCGCAGGCCGCTTCGGGCATTTGCGCCGGCTTAGACGACGAACTTTCCGCCACGCTCGAAAAGATCTACTACGCACCGGTCGCCGTCGTATTCACCGCGTTTAAGCAAAGCGACATTGCGATCGACCCTAAAGGCTTCGGATTTCTTGTTCCCGGTATCGAAAAACGGCGCATATTGGGCAGTCTCTGGACGTCGTCGGTTTTTGAGAATCGTGCACCCGACGGCTATCATATATTCACGACGTTTGTGGGCGGCAGTCGAAACGCGGAGCTCTGTACGCTGTCGGAAAATGAGCTGACTGCGATCTCGATCGAAGAACTTTACGACTTGATGGGAGCGACCGGGGAGCCGGTGTTTACGGAGGTTCAGAAATGGAAAAACGCCATTCCGCAGTACAACATTGGATATGAGAGTATCGCGACGGCGATCAGGCGATTCGAAAACGATCATCCGGATTTCTATTTCTGCTCGAATTTCTACAAAGGTATTTCGGTGGGTGATTGCGTCAAGAACAGCATCGCGGTGGCAGAGAGGCTTATCGGGCGAGACAGTCGATAATTTCTAAAATGAGCAAATCGCAATTTCAGCCGGGGTTTCCGGTCTCCAGGCTTCGACGCTTGCGGCGTTCACCAATTCTCCGAGAGATGTTTCGTGAGACTACGTTTGCCGCGTCGGATTTCATTTATCCACTATTTATCGTCGAAGGAACGGGCATAAAAAAAGAGATCTTGTCGATGCCGGGCCAGTTTCAGCTTTCGATCGACAACGTGATCCGCGAATGTGAGGAACTCGCTAGACTCGGAATTTACGCGGTTTTGTTGTTCGGCATTCCTACCGAAAAGGATGAGGAAGGTTCAGGAGCCTATGCCGACGACGGCATAATCCAAAAAGCATGTCGTGCGATCAAATCAAGTTTTCCCGAGATGCTTGTCATAACTGATGTATGCCTTTGCGAATACACGTCGCATGGCCATTGCGGCGTGGTCGAAGATGGATATGTTGACAATGACAAGACGCTTGAACTTCTCGTTCGCGAAGCCGTTTCCCATGCTCAAAACGGCGCGGACATCATAGCCCCGAGCGATATGATGGACGGTCGCATCGGTGCTATTCGTACCGCGCTCGACGTCGCCGGGTTTGCCGAAACGTCGATCATGGCGTATTCCGCGAAGTACTCGTCTGCTTTCTACGGACCGTTTCGGGAGGCGGCCGAATCGGCGCCTAAATTCGGTGATCGCAAGACATATCAAATGGATTTTGCGAATAGCGACGAAGCCATGCGCGAGATCGCTCTCGATATTCAGGAAGGCGCTGACATTGTGATGGTGAAGCCCGCTTTGTCGTATTTAGACGTTATCCGGCGGACCAAGGACGAATTCAACATTCCCGTCGCCGCCTACAACGTCAGCGGCGAGTATTCGATGGTACGAGCGGCCGCCGCCAACGGCTGGCTTGACGGCGATAAAGTGATGATCGAAATACTCACCTCTATAAAACGGGCCGGCGCCGACGTCATAATTACCTACTTCGCAAAAGACGCGGCCGGAATTCTTGGGCGATAATTCCTTCGCATCTATCTTCAGGGGTTTGGTGTTTTTGGCCTGGATAACTGGTTACGGTTGTCGGATGGGCACGAATAGTTTCGAAACAAAAAAGATAGGAGTAGTTTAACTGAAAAAGGAAATCGTGCGATTCCAGTCAGAACGCGCAATAATTACATAAATGGATACAAAGAACAGCAGCCGGCTTTTTGCCGAGGCGCAAGCTCTCATGCCCGGCGGCGTAAACTCTCCGGTTCGAGCGTTTCGCTCTGTCGGCGGTGATCCAATTTACATCAGGAGCGGAAAAGGTTCGAAGATAACCGATGTGGACGGTAATCAGTTCATCGACTATATAGGTTCGTGGGGACCCATGATCGTTGGCCACGCGCACGAACGTGTGATCGACGCGATCAAAACATCCGCAGACGCCGGAACGAGTTTCGGAGCAAACAACGAAAAAGAGGTCGAGCTCGCGAACCTGATCGCGAAATTCGTTCCCTCAATCGAGTTGGTGAGAATGGTCAACTCCGGCACGGAAGCCACGATGAGCGCAATGCGTCTCGCCCGCGGCTTCACCGGACGCGACAAGATCATAAAATTCGAAGGCTGCTATCACGGGCACGGAGATTCGTTCCTAAGCAAAGCCGGTTCGGGCGTCGCTACTCTCGGACTACCAGATAGCCCAGGCGTTACACGTTCTACCGCCGCCGATACGCTGAACGCAAAGTACAACGACCTCGCGTCTGTCCAGGAACTCATCGAGCTAAACAAGGATGAGATCGCCGCAGTTTTTATCGAACCGGTCGCCGGAAATATGGGTTGCGTACCCGCCGATAGCGTTTTTCTCAATGGCTTGCGGGAACTATGCACGTCGGAAGGCACCGTTCTGATCTTCGACGAAGTGATGAGCGGTTTTCGCGTCGCAAAAGGCGGAGCACAAGAGCTTTACGGCATTTCTGCAGATCTGACGACGTTTGGCAAGATCATCGGCGGCGGCCTGCCGGTCGGAGCTTATGGGGGACGACGCGACATAATGTCATTGATCGCGCCGTCAGGCCCGATTTATCAGGCGGGAACGTTATCCGGCAATCCGCTTGCGATGTCCGCCGGCATTGCGACCTTGCGGATCATCGACGAAGACGCCACCTTTTATGAACGGCTGGAGAATATCTCGTCCCAGCTCGAAACCGGTATGAGAAAGTCGCTCGCGGACGCCGATCTCGCATGTTCGATAAATCGCTGCGGGTCCATGTTCACTCTGTTTTTTACCGATAACGAAGTTACCGATTTCGACTCGGCGAAAAAATCGGATACCGAAAAATTCGCCCGATATTTTCAGAGCATGCTTGAGAACGGCATTTATCTTCCGCCTTCTCAATACGAAGCATGTTTCATGTCTGCAGCACACACAAGGGAAGATCTGGCAGTCACCCTAAAAGCTTTCGACAATGCTCTCAGTGAAATCAAAAACGTCGGCATGGTTGCAGTCTCATCGTCAGAATAACCGTTGATAACGGCAATCCATGCGGTCTTACAATTTAGATCTGAGCAGCGTAAATGGAGGCGGCGAGCGGAAAATGATGAATAAAGATTTTGCGGTTCTGTTCGGACCCCTTGACAGAGCGTTATATTTACGGCTTCAAATCGATGTCCTAAAAATCCCGTGACACTCAGCCTGTGCACAGCTCGCCGCCAGGCTCCTCCCTGAATTTAAACCCTTGTTCGATCGGTCATGGTTCGCAGCCAGCGTTCCTGACGACTGAAGCGATCAAACTGGAGCTTTCTAAGACCATCGCCCGGCGCCTTAGGAACCGCATCCACCGACGAATCGGAAAATGCCTCCGAGTAAAACCGCGCCGCGTGCTCAGCGTCTCCGTTGTACCAAAGTCAGATCGCGTTCCATCGTCGTTTTGCCTCTAAATCTGCTTGGCTGACGATCGCAAAGCGGACGACAAGGTCGTTGATCCAGTGACAATTCCCCTTGAAGCATTTGTGTCCTTGCCGCGGAATAAAACGCGCATTATTCCAGGTGTATTTCGTCTCGTAGCCATGGCGGACCGCTTCGTCGAACGGCTAGTATTAGAATTGCGTTGGGAAAACAAAAGATATTGGCCCGGCATTGTTTATAATGATTTTTATGAGTGAATTAGAAACGACGGTCCGCAAGAGATACGGAGCGGCGGCGAAATTAAAAGAAGAGGCGCTTTGCTGTCCGGTAGAGTATGACCCCGGGTTTTTGAAGCTCCTTCCGGACGAGATAGTCGAGCGGGATTACGGATGTGGCGACCCGTCGCGGTTCGTCAAACCCGGGGACATCGTACTCGACCTCGGATCGGGTGGAGGGAAGATCTGCTATATCGCATCGCAGATCGTCGGCGAAACGGGAAGGGTGATCGGCGTGGACACGAACACAGAGATGCTTGCCCTTGCCGACAAATACCGCGACGAAATGGCCGGTCGGATCGGCTATGCGAACGTCGAGTTTCGCTACGGTCGCATCCAGGACCTAAAACTGAACCTCCGTCTCGTCGATGATCGTCTAGCGAAAACGCCGTTGTCGACCTCGCGAGATCTCTTCGACTACGAAGCGTTTGTTGAGAGGTCAAAGGCCGAGCGGCCGCTTATCGCCGATGCATCCGTCGATATAATCTTGTCGAACTGTGTTTTGAACCTGGTAGAGCCGGAAGACAAAGAACGGATGTTCGCGGAGATGTTTCGCGTGCTTAAGCGCGGAGGGCGCGTCGCCATCTCGGATATAGTTTCGGACGAGGATGTACCGGAGCCTTTGCGGGACGACCCCGAACTTTGGTCCGGATGTATTTCCGGGGCATTTAGGGAAGATGCCTTTGTTGCCGCGTTTGAAAGCGCGGGATTTTACGGAATCGAGATCGTAAAACGAGACGAGGCACCGTGGCGAGTGATCGAGGGGATCGAGTTTCGCTCGGTTACGGTCGTCGGGTACAAAGGGAAGCAGGGCGAATGTCGCGATTCTAACCAGGCAGTGATCTATAAAGGGCCGTGGAAAAAGGTCATTGACGACGACGGCCACGTGCTTGAGCGAGGAGCGCGAATGGCAGTGTGCGAAAAGACGTTTGGTATCTACAACCGCGAACCGTATTCGCGAGATATAATCCCGGTAGAACCGTTCGAGGCTATCGATCCGAATGATGCGGTCAATTTCGATTGCCGCCGCAACGCTCGACGCCATCCGCGCGAGACAAAGGGAATGGACTTCAACGTGACGGATCTGACTGGTTCGTCGTGTGATCCGGCAGACGGCTGTTGTTGAGGCAATATGCATTACTACAACGAAGAAGATCTGGCGCGTTTCGGCGATATCGCAAAATACCAGCCGGCATTATTCGAAAAGTTTATGGCTTGGTATCAAGCCTGCCAGGATGAAGGCGCTCTTTCGAAACGTGAAAAAGCCCTCATCGGCCTGGCCGTCGCTGTCACTGTACAGTGCCCGTACTGCATCGAAGCTTTCACGAACTCCAGTCTTGAGAATGGTTCAAACATGGAGCAGATGACCGAGGCAATGCACCTTGCTTCGGCGATTCGCGGCGGCGCAAGTCTGATCCACGGCATCCAATCGCATAACGCGCACGACAAGGTATCGATGTAGTTATGGAAACTGGCGTCCAGATAACGCGAGAGACGGTCGCCCGGCGCGGTGCCGACCCGTCATTCACCGACCGTCTCGATACGCCCGACCTGCGATCGATCGATATCCGCACCCTGCAGGTAAACGTCGGCAAGCTTTGTAATCAGGCATGCAAACACTGCCATGTCGACGCGTCGCCGATTCGTACCGAGATCATGGGACGCAACGTCATTGATGCATGCCTCTCCGTGCTCGACACGCATCGCATTCCGATCCTGGATATAACGGGCGGAGCACCCGAGTTGATACCGGATTTTCGATATTTTGTTACCGAGGCGAAAAAGATCGGAACAGAGGTGATCGTCCGCCATAATCTGACGGTAACGTTCGAACTCGGGCAGGGCGACCTGCCGGATTTTTTTGCCGCGAATCGTGTCGCGCTCGTGTCGAGCCTGCCGTATTTCCTACAGCGGGAAACTGACTCGCAGCGTGGGACCGGTGTATTCGAAAAGTCTGTCTCGGCGCTTCGGCGGCTTAATGCAGTCGGATACGGCACGACGGAAGACCTAACGCTTGACCTCGTCTACAACCCGGTGGGTGCTTACCTGCCGCCGGAGCAATCGGCGATGGAAACTGATTTTAAGCGGGAACTGGTAACTCGGTATGGGATCGTCTTCAATAACCTTTTCACCATCACGAACATGCCGATCGCACGGTTCGATGAATGGCTTTACCGGTCGGGAAATAGGGAGCGGTATATGCAAAAGCTGCGGTCGGCGTTCAATCCGGACACGGTCGGCGGGTTGATGTGTCGCGACATGGTCAGCGTCGATTGGCAGGGGCGGCTGTTCGATTGCGATTTTAATCAGATGCTTGGGTTGCCGCTCGAAAGGGGGCGTCCGCAGACTATCTTTAAATTCGAAAAAGATGTCCTCATCGGCCGCGCGATCGCGACCGCCGAACACTGTTTCGGATGTACGGCCGGTGCCGGCTCATCGTGCGGCGGTGCGGTAGTGAACTGATCAACTAGTGATGAATTTGAGGAAAGGATTAAGATTGCTGTCAGTTCCCGCCGCTTTCGGCGCTCTGGGTGTGTTGCTCATCCTTGAGCGTCGCCTTCCTCTGAGGCGGACAGTGGAGGACACGCGTGACCGGACGATACGAAACATCGCGATCGCCGGTGCCGCAGCAGCAGCACTGATGTTGTCCGAAAAACCCGTTGCTGCACGGCTGACCCGTGTGGTCGAACGACATCGGATCGGACTGCTGAAATTTCTCCCTCTGCCTAGAGCTGTCGAGACTGCGGCCGCCGTCATTTTGCTCGACTATACGCTTTATCTATGGCATGTGATTACCCACCGAGTACCTCTTCTGTGGCGATTTCATGCTGTCCATCACGCCGATCTCGATCTCGATGCTTCGACCGCCATCCGATTTCATTTTGGGGAACTCATCATCTCGGTCATCTGGCGGGCCGCGCAGATAGTTGTGATCGGCGTTTCGCCCTCATCTTTGAGAACATGGCAACGGCTACTTCTGCCTTCGATCTTGTTTCATCATTCGAACCTTAGACTGCCGGCATGGCTAGACCGGGAACTCAGCCGCTTTGTAATGACTCCACGACTCCACGGCATCCACCATTCTGTTGCCGATGACGATGTGAATTCAAACTGGTCAAGTGGGTTGACAGTATGGGATCGCTTACACGGTACGTTCAGGACCGACGTGCCGCAGGAATCGATCGTCGTCGGAGTTCCCGGCTTCGAATCACCAAAGGCCGTCACGCTGCCCGCGATGCTCAAGGCGCCATTCCTAGCCGAGCCTGCAGCCACCGCACTTATTAAACCTGAAACCGCGGCCGTAACGGAATCAACAAGGTGACTCAGCGTGTTTCGATCATCATCCCTACGCTTAACGAAGCCGACGCCGTTGGCGAGACGTTACGCGCTCTGCGAGCATCAGCCGGGCCCGATGACGAGATCATTGTTGCAGACGGCGGGAGTGATGAC
>JBBSGG010000078.1:0-7377 GCA_038254305.1 Pyrinomonadales bacterium | reverse complement strand
TGTCGCCGATCCGCGGCGTTGGCCCGGACGAGCTGATGCTCCCGAATCTGCTTCCGCGTCTGCTGCCGGAAAATAACGAAGGTGTCGAAGTAAAAGAGATCATCGTTGCGACAAACCCGACGACGGAAGGCGAAGCGACTGCCAACTACATAGCCCGCCTCCTGAAACCGCTGGGCGTCCGCGTGACGCGGATCGCTATGGGAATGCCGGTCGGGTCCGACCTCGAGTACGTCGATGAAGTAACGATGGACAAGGCGCTTTCGAATCGGCACGAATTCTAAGTCAGAACCGGAGCAGCTTGTTCAATTCGTCCGCGGATCCTCATTTAGCGGGCGTTTTATGCAGACATGGCCGCCGGCCAACATCACATACCCGCGTCAACTTGGACGCGGAAAAAGGCAAGAACTCCTTGCCTTTTTTTGATCTTTATCGATACTGACCGTTTTAAAACCTGACCTTTTCCTCTTCGCTTTCCGAAGCGCTGCGCGAATTTTTCCATTCGTCTTCGGTCTCGTAAAAATTCACATCAAAGCTCATAAGGCTTTTTACTTCGATGCCTTCGAATTCGTTCGGAGCATCGTCAAATTTCGCGATGACGCCGCACCCGATCACTTCGGCGCCGATCTCTTTGCACAGGTCGAATGTCTCCTGTATTGCCTTACCCGAACGCAGAATGTCGTCGACGATTATTGCGGGATAGACATCGCTGTTTGCCATGTACTGGCGAAACTGCCGTTTGCCGTCTTCAGTCTCTGCCCAGTAGATCTGCTCGGCGCTTAGAGCTTCGCGAACGCCGAAAGCCACCATGATCCCGCCCGGGCTCGGGCTGATCACCGACACCTTAGGCAGCCGGCCCGCTATCGATTTTTCCATTCGAAAAAGGCGGCTCAGGCCGACGGACAATATGCGGGCATTGTCGTAGTAGCGAAAGGCCAACGGCATCTGAAAATAGTGCGATGCGTGCTTGCCGTTCGGGTAAACGAAATGTCCTTTGCGGTATGCTCCCGTGCTCTGCAAGATCTCCATTACCGATTCGGACGAAGGAACCAGATCTACCATTTATGTCTCCTCACCAACCATCAGATCGAAGTTTTATCTTAAACACCCGGCAATTGTTTATCAAATTTCCGAGTTCAAAACCTTTCTCACGATCTCGAACTGCGAACGCGAAAAATCCGCCGGCATATTATCGAGCGTAAACCAGCCCAGACCGATGATCTCTCGGCTCATCACCTTGGCGTCGCCCGAGCTTTCGGCGGCAAAAAGCATTTCGATATGCGACCCCGAAACCCGAACGCGAAACATCCGAAGCGCATCGAGTTCTAAGCCGGTCTCTTCGCGTATCTCACGGCGAATCGCCTCCTCGGGCTGCTCTCCAGCCTCAATAAAACCGCCGGGCAGTCCCCACCCGGAATACGGCCGGAGGACGTGGTTGAGCAAAAGAACCTCACATCGGTGGTTGAGAATAACCGCTGCGACAGAGCACGTGAATTTAGACTGAGTGAGCCGGACGATCTCCGAACGAAATTTTCCCGGTAGAATTCTCCAGGAAGCCCGGGCAATATTTTTTAGCATCCCATCGTGCTCCGATAAATTCGGGCTTCGCGATTTTCTCTTCGAAGCACCGATTTCCCTGGAAAGACAACCAAGTTAAACATTTATAAACAGTAAGGCTGGTCTAACCGAGACCTGCTCCTGTTCTTCAACAACCACATTCTATCTCGCTCCCATACGATAATCGAATGAAATTCCCGTTCATTTCTGTACACATTGCTTCCACATTAGCAATATTTCTCGCTTTTGCCTCGTTCACCTTTGGACAGGACGTCCAGCTAAAAACCGATCTTGGACGCTCGTTTGCAAAATTCGATGTGACGCTTATCTCAACGGGCACCGCGCCCGAACTGAACGGCGGTGAACGCCGATTTTCGATCCAGGCCGCGGGCCGCAATTTCGACTTTGTCGTTACGCCGAACGATATTCGTTCGCCGCGTTACCGCACGGAAAACGACGGAGCGTCGGGAAAGACAGCGCCGGGCAATGCGGGAGTGAATACCTTTAAGGGATCTATCGCCGGCAGCAGCTCTTCCGAGGTTCGACTGACGATCGACGGCACGAAGGTCGAAGGTTTTTTCGACGCCGACGGCGAATGTTTCTTTATCGAACCCGCGGCAAAATATTCGAGTTCCGCGAGATCGGACGAATCCGTCGTCTATCAGGCCAAAGATTCGCTCGTCCAGTCGGCATTCTACTGCGATTCCGATCTTTCGACGCAGATCGGCAAGACGGCAGTCGTTGCAGGACTCTCGCGAGCGGACGCCGCGCGCTCGTATAAAGTGATCGAGCTCGCTACCGACGCCGATCTTGAGTACGTGCAGACGCTCGGCGGCGCGGCACAAGCCAACACCGAGATACTGAGCGTCCTGAACATGGTCGAGGGCACGTACGATTCCCAGCTTGGCCTCTCGATCCGCGTCGTATTCCAACACACGTGGACGACCGCCGATCCATACGCCGGTGTTTCCAATGACGTTATCCTTAATGCATTTACTAATTACTGGAACACAAATTATTCCAATGTGAATATTCCGCGTGACGCCGTTCATCTTTTCACCGCAAAATCGGCAGCTCTTTCTCGCGGCCTGGCTTGGGTCGGCGTCATGTGCAACAACCCGCTTTATTCCTACGGACTTAGCGGATACGTGAGCTGGGAACCGGGCAAGTTTCTTATTCCCGCGCACGAGATCGGACATAATCTCGGTGCCAATCACGCCGAAGCCGCTCAGAGCTGCGCAAGCAGTTTGATGAATGCACAGCTTAGCAATACTACGCCGATGCAATTCTGCACGTATTCGCAGGCCGAGATAAACAGTTATGTGATCGCGAACGGAAGCTGCATGCTGCCTGGCTCAGCGTCGTCCGCTCCGTTCGATTTCGACGGCGACGGCCGCGCCGATCAGGCGATCTTCAGGCCCGGCAGCAGTGTTTGGTACATCAACCGAAGCTCCACCGGTTTTACCGCGTTTCAATTCGGCAGCCCGGCTGACAGATCGATCTCGGCGGATTTCGACGGTGATGGAAAATCGGACCCGGCCGTTTATCGCGGCGGCATCTGGTATCGGTTCAAGAGTGCGACAAATACTGTGGACGGTTATGTGTTCGGACTGCCGACCGACATTCCGGTGCCGGCCGATCTGAATGGCGACGGAAAGGCGGAGATCGTGATCTTCAGGCCGGAAACCGGCGATTGGCATTGGCTGTCGAGCGTCGATGGCAGTTACTCCGTCCAGCGGTTCGGATCACCCGGCGATATACCTCTGCCCGGCGATTACGACGGTGACGGTAAAGCAGACTTTAACGTTTTCAGGCCGTCGACTGGCGTTTGGTACCGGCTCAATAGTTCGACCGGATCGATGTCGGCAATGCAGTTCGGCACGAACGGCGACAAGCCGGTCAGCGGTGATTTTGACGGTGACGGGAAAACCGACACGGCTATATACCGACCTTCGACGGCCGCCTGGTACGTCTATCGAAGCGGCAGCGGTTCGTTCTATGGCGTGAATTTCGGTCTCCCAACGGACATACCTTCGCCGGGCGATTTTGACGGCGACGGTAAGACCGATATTTCGGTATTCCGGCCGTCGGACGGCATTTGGTATCGGCTCAACAGCTCAAACGGACAGTTCGTTGGGATTCCGTTCGGCCAAGCCGGGGACCAGACCGTCGAAGGTTATTACGTGAGGTAACCCGGCTAAAATTCGAGAACGAAAAAGGGAGCCCGCCGGCTCCCTTTTTTTCAAGTTGCGACGTCCTTTATTTTACAGAAACATCGTCAAGGCGGAAGGTTGACGTGTGCGAACTGTCCGTTATGCTGCGGAACTGGAGCCTGACCGTTTGCCATCTACAACGCGTCAAGGGAAACTTTAGCTCTGATAATGATCGACATAACGAATCTCAATGAAACGGCTGTTGGCACCATATTTAGCTGGTCCGAGGTATCGGAAATTCACCGCGTCCGTAACGGCATCTATCATCGCCACGGCAAACTGATCTCGCTGCTGACCGATTTCGGGCGCATAAATCCGTGTTATCCGGACACCCACGATGACGATCAGACACGAATTTTCTACACGGGTTCCGGCAGGCACGGCGACCAAACAATGGATCCCGCAAATCGGGCGTTGATCGCGGCCGTTGGCACCAATGTGTCGGTGCCGCTTTTTAATAAATTATCCGTCGGACGTTGGGAATTCACCGGTTTTTGGACGATAGGCGAGCCGGCATATATTTTCGACGAACGGGCAGATCGAATGATCTGGCGTTTCACGCTCGAGCGAGCGTAGCGAAATTCGGGCCGACTGAAACCATTCTGATCATCGACGCGTAAATAGTTGAGATCCTCCGAATTCAATCGATCGTTTAACCGCCCGTTTCGCATGGGCCGACGAATATATGAACAGAACTTTTCGCACTCAGCTTCTCGCTTTTTTACTTTTGGTATCCGGAGCGTTTTCCGGTGTACCCGCGCAGGTCGTAGCGACGACGGTTGGAGTCGATACAGCCGGAATGGACCGATCGGTCGACCCCGGCGATGATTTCTTCGGCTATACGAACGGCGGATGGATGAAGTCGACGACTATCCCGGCTGACCGTTCGTCTTTCGGCACGTTCGACGTAATTTTCGATGTCGTTAGCAAACGCACGGCGGAGATCATCAAGGACGCGGGAAAATCGTCAGATGCAGACGCCAAACTCGTCGCGAACTACTACACGGCCTTTCTCGACGAGAAGGCCATTGAGGACCGGGGCCTGATGCCAATAAAAGCCGAGCTGGGCGAGATAGACGCGATAAGAACGCCGACGCAGCTGTCGCAGTTTCTCGGCTCGCAGCTTCGGGCCGATGTCGATCCGCTCAACGCGACGAATTTCTACACTGACCGATTGTTCGGCGTTTTTATTTCGGCCGATTTCAATAATCCGACAAAGAATGTTCCGTATCTTCTCCAAGGCGGGCTCGGCATGCCCGACCGCGACAATTATATAAACACCGATGCCCGCAACACGGAGCTGCAGGGGAAATATCGTACCCACATCGCGGCGATATTGAAGCTCGCGGGCATCACCGACGCCGACGCAAAAGCGGCGAGAATCTACGGCCTTGAACACAAGATCGCCGAAACACACGCGGACCGCACCGAATCGGCGGACGTGCATAGGGCAAACAACCCCTGGAAGCTTGGCGAATTTGCCACCAAGGCTCCCGGCATCGACTGGAAGGCGTATTTTGCTGCCGCCGGCCTAAACCGCGAGCCGATGATCATGGCATGGCACCCGCGGGCGATAAGCGGAATTTCGGCGTTGGTCGCAAGCCAACCTCTCGACCTGTGGAAAGATTATCTTACGTTTCGATCGATCGATCGCGCGTCAGGATTGCTGCCGAAGGCGTTCGCCGACGAGAGCTTTAATTTCTACAGAAAGGAACTATTCGGCGTTCCGCAGCAGCGTGAACGGACCTTACGTGCCGTAAACACGACGAGCGGTGCTCTTGGCGATATAGTCGGCAAACTTTATGCGGAAAAGTATTTTCCGCCACGGGCAAAGACCGAGATCCAGGCGCTCGTAAAAAATATTATCGCCGCATTTGGAAAGCGTATCGACGCACTCGAGTGGATGACGCCGGAAACCCGGGCGAAGGCAAAAGCAAAACTCGCCACGTTATATGTCGGGGTCGGTTATCCCGACCGCTGGCGAAGTTACGCCGGACTGAAAATATTGCCGAACGACGCTCTCGGAAATTCGCAACGTCTAAGCCAGTTCAATTATCAGTGGAGCGTTTCCAAGCTTTCGAAGCCGGTGGACAAAACCGAGTGGTGGATGACCCCGCAAACCGTCAATGCCGTCAATCTGCCGCTGCAGAACGCGCTGAATTTTCCGGCCGCGATACTTAATCCGCCCTTCTTCGACATGAACGCCGACCCGGTCGTAAATTACGGCAGCATCGGTGCGGTGATCGGGCACGAGATAAGCCACAGCTTCGATGACACAGGCAGTCAGTTCGATGCGAGCGGCCGCCTGCTGAACTGGTGGACGCCTGCGGACCTGCAGCATTTTCAGGATGCGTCGGCAAAACTCGCCGCGCAGTACGATACGTATGAGCCTCTGCCGGGTCTTCATTTGAACGGCAAGCAAACGCTCGGTGAAAACATTGCGGACGTGGCAGGCCTCTCGGCGGCATACGATGGTTATCGCGTCGCATATGGCGGAAAGGAAGCTCCGACAGCTCAAGGATTGACCGGCGACCAGCGATTTTTTGTCGCCTTCGGGCAGAGCTGGCGCGGAAAGATGCGGCCGGAAACACTTCGCGTGATCGTCATGACCGACGGGCATTCTCCCGACGAATATCGCGCCGACACCGTTCGAAACATCGACGCGTGGTACTCGGCATACAATGTAAAGCCCGGCAAAAAACTTTATCTGCCGCCCGCGGAACGCGTAAAAGTTTGGTAAGATCAGCCACGTTTAAGCAGATTCGCCCGTTCGTACTGAGCGGGCGTGTCTGTTTTACACGGGTGCGGAGGAGTTTGTGTTGCGGCGTGTAGCAAAACCGAAGCGTTTTACATAAGATTTCGATAGATGACAATCGACGAACAGGTTCAATACATAAAAAAGGGAACTGTAGACCTCATCCGCGAGGAGGATCTTAAAGCCAAACTTGACCGGGCCGCGAAAGCCGGGAAGACGCTCCGCGTAAAGCTCGGCCTCGATCCGACCGCGCCGGACATTCACCTTGGCCACACCGTTGTTATCCGCAAGCTAAAGGCGTTTCAGGACCTCGGCCATACCGTCATCTTTCTGATCGGCGATTTTACCGGATTGATCGGCGATCCAACGGGGAAGTCGGTGACGCGGCCGCCGCTTTCGCGCGAGGAGATAAACGTCAACGCGGAGACGTACAAAAAGCAGATGTTCAAGCTGCTCGATCCGGAAAAGACCGAGCTGCGTTTCAATTCCGAGTGGATGGATAAACTCACGCCGGCGGATTTTATAAAGCTTACGTCAAAGACGACCGTAAAGCAGATCCTCGAACGCGACGATTTCGAAAAGCGCATGCGCGAAGAAAAGCCGATCTCACTCCACGAGCTTCTTTATCCGCTTGTTCAAGGTTATGACTCGGTCGCACTCGAATCCGATGTAGAGCTCGGCGGGACTGACCAGAAGTTCAACCTGTTGATGGGCCGCAATCTCCAGCGTGAGTTCGGGCAGGAAGCTCAGGTGATAATGACGACGCCGCTGCTCGAGGGTCTCGACGGCGTTCAGAAAATGTCGAAATCGCTCGGCAATTACATCGGCATCGACGAGGCGCCTTCCGATATGTTC
>JBBSGG010000077.1:0-7456 GCA_038254305.1 Pyrinomonadales bacterium | reverse complement strand
GGTTCAATAGAAACATCTTCAAATATTGTTTTATTCTGTGAATAAGTCGTGTTCGGTCTAGCGTTATAAGTATGTGGATTCGAGTCAACACTAGCAATAGGAATTATGCGATGACAATTACGGCACTTGATTGAGTAGCCTAGATGCTTTTCATCTGTTTGGTAAGTTTCACCGCATTTACATTTTAGAACTATTGCCATAAATATTTCCAAACATATTAAGCTACATTTGAGTTAAAAGGAAAACGCCGAACGCCTGAATTAAGCCGACTTGCGTAGTGGAGGCAAAAGGCGGTTACGCTTTTTGTAACCGCCTTTTGACGTAACGAAGCAAGTTCGGCTTGAATGAATTGTTAGGTGCCAGCCTACGCCAATTGTTTGCCAAGACGCAGGTGAGCGGGCGACAAGCGCTTGACCGCATCAAATGCCTCTACATATGCCGCAACGTCCCATTGCCATGCTTCTTGAATCTGGTACTGCGAGTTGTACAAGATCCAAATCAGGTAGTCCCAGTGGTAGTTCGTTGCTTTTGGAACCCAGGTGACAAAGCTGCCGGGTTTGCCACTTGGGCGATTGCCTTTAACTTGGTATCGCGAGCCATTAAAAACGAAATCATGGCCTTTTTGGACGGCGCTGCATCCTTGCATTGAGGTGGAGTAGACCTCAAGCGAACAGCCAACAAGGTTTGCAGCGTCGTACTCGGACAGCACGGTGGTAATGAGCGGAGCGTTACCAAATGCACGCTCCCAAGCAAGCGTTGCTTTGACTAGCTGCTCGCGAAGTTCTTCCATGGCACCTAACTTATGATTATCACGAACCGTTCCGGATAATACACAAATTGTGTGTATTATCTGGAACCGATCTTGATAATACGCGAATGTCGTGTATTATCTGGAACCGATCGGGATAACCTCATATCCATATATGTTCTAATTGAGCATACTTGCTTTTCCAGCCGTATGTCGCAACGCTTGCCCCGGCATTGAGCCGGTAAACTTCGTACCGTCGAATACGACCCTGCCGTTGACGATGACAGTCGAAAATCCTTCGGCGTATTGGTGCGGGGCGTCGGGTGCATGCCGTCGTTATGTTGCGGCATCGGCCGCCCACTCCTGCCGGATAGAGCGCCTCCTTTCAACTCAAGCCCAAATCTTATTAGACCGGAAACTAGCCAGCGATAATCGGTTGTTAGGCCCGCTCACTGACGCACATAGCGCAAATGTGTGGCGGCTGGACCATCAAGAACCGTGTCAATGCGAAACTGCGGCCCGGGCTCGCTTAGGTTTTCGAAGAGACGCCTCCCGCCGCCGAACAACACGGGTGCCAATGCGATTTGCAGCTCTTCGACGACACCCAGGTTCAGGTACTGCTGGATCACATCCGCTCCGCCCGCGATACGAATATCACGACTGTCTGCAGATTCCCGAGCCAGCTCCAGGGCACGCTCCGGCCCGTCATTGACGAAGTAAAAGGTCGTCCCACCGGGGCGCACCCATAGTTCGCGTTTCTCATGGGTAAGAACGTACACCGGCGTGTGAAACGGAGCCTCCTCCGGCCACGCGACCTCGCCTTGGTCGAACATTCGCTTGCCCATAATGTTGGCACCGATGCGCTCCATGGTGCTGCGAACCAGGTCATTGACCGGGCCGGTCTCTCCCCCTGGTCCGAACCCGTGGTTCTCGCGGAAGTACTGTTGATTGATTAGCCAGCCCATCATCGCACCCCACTTGGCGCCCCAGTTCTTGTACTCAGGGTCGTCCATTGTCATTCCTTCCGGTGCCATGTAGCCATCTAGGCTGAGTCCAATGTTGACGAATACTTTGCTCATGATTCTCCTCTCGCAAGTTCGGATGTCGGCGGCAAGAAAACACAACGGCACTCGCGCCTTCAAAACAAATTATGGACATCACGCTTTTCTCGCACACACCGCAGAGGCAAAACTATTGCTTAACACCAACACCAGCTTTCCACTCTTTGCATTTCTTCCGCTTTTGTTTTGCCTTTGCTGGCGTAATATCTTCGCAGCAATTTAAGTCTGCTGACTTGTTCCGCCCAATAAAACGAGTGAGTTGCAACTTGCTGCCCAGATAAAACTCAAGCCGTCCTTTCCCTTCGACACGTTCGCCTTCAGAAAAAATTGTTGGCGGCGGCTCACGATACTCTTTAGGAGGAACAAGTTTTCGAACTTTTGATAAACGCGGCACAAGATAATCTCGTACTTCGCACAAACGGCTAAGATTGCGTCCATTAGCATCTGCCCCTCTTGTGCCAAGACGAGCGATAACAAACAAACGCTCGTCAGTCCGAGCAGCTTCTAATAAGTTATCAATCGCTGCGCTGGCGACCTCGCCGCTGCCCGAACTGTCAACTACACAAGGAAACTTAGGGCAAATTTGCTCCGATACAGGGCCCGATGCTGCAAACAAATAAACTACAAACGCGAAAATTATTAACGTAGTTTTCACAAGCCGCAAATTTACCACCAAACAATCCTAGATCGTTGATTCTAATTGAGCATACTTGCTTTTCCAGCCGTATGTCGCAACGCTTGCCCCGGCATTGAGCCGGTAAACTTCGTACCGTCGAATACGACCCTGCCGTTGACGATGACCGTTGAAAATCCTTCGGCGTATTGATGCGGAGCGTCGAAGGTCGCTTTATCGGTGACGGTTTTTTCGTCGAATATTACGACGTCCGCGGCGAAGCCTTCGCGGATCTGCCCGCGGTCGCGAAATCCGAAGGTCTGCGCGGGAAGCGAAGTCATCTTTCGAATGGCATCCTCGAGCGAGATGATCTTTAGCTCGCGAACGTAATGGCCGAGCACGCGGGCATTATTTCCATAACCGCGCGGATGGGGCATGCCGACGTTGAAATCGCGGACGCTGCTGTCCGACGCGATCATCGTAAAAGGCTCACGCATGATGTTTTGCACATCGTCCTCGCTCATTACGCGATAGACCATCTGTGCGCCGCCTTTGCCGTACATCTCTAATATCTGCTCGATCTGGTCGCCGACCTTTTTTGATTTGCGAGCCGTCTGCGTGATCTCGGCGATGTTTTTGCCGTTAAACGTCGGATCGGCGCGATAGCTCGCGACATAACCGAATGAGTAATCCTTAAATTGCTTCTCCTTCAGATCGGCCTTCATTTCCTTGACGATTTTTGCTTTGAGTGTGGGATCGGCAATGCGTTTGCGTCCTTCGGCGCGCCCGCCGGCGACCGCCCAATTCGGAAGCCGCACATCAAGCGAGGTGGACGACGCGGTGTACGCATACTCGTCGACCGTAACCGTCATACCGCGTTCGCGGGCGGCTTTTACAAGCCCGATCGTTTTCGGGCTTTGGCCCCACAGTGCCTTCGAGGAGATCTTGAAATGCGAAATTTCGACCGGCATTTTTGCTTGCTCGCCGATGTTGATCGCTTCGTTGATCGCGTCGACAACGCCGTTGCCTTCGTCGCGGATGTGGCTCGCGTAAACCCCGCCGTATCTCGCGGCGACTTTCGCTAGCTCGACAACCTCGTCGGTCTTGGCGTACGTGCCGGGGACGTATATTAGTCCAGTCGACAGACCGACGGCGCCGTCGAGCATACCGCGTTCGACCATTTCATCCATCTTCTTCTGTTCGTCCGGTGTCGGCGGGCGATCGTCGAGGCCCATGACAGCGGCACGCACGGACCCATGCGCGATGAGTGTCGCCAGATTGACGGCGATCGGTTTCGTCTGCATCCGCCCAAGGAACGCGCCAATGTCGGTTTCCGATCCGCCGCAGTTTCCGGTTATCAGCGATGTCACGCCCATGCGGATAAAATTTTCCGCGGTCGGATTGTTGTAGATGTCCTCCACGTGCGTGTGAACATCGATAAAGCCCGGAGCGACGATCTTATCGCCGGCGTCGATCACATTCTTCGCATTTGTGGTGTCGAACAATCCGACTTTTACGATGCGGCCGTCGCGAATTCCGACCGAACCGCGAAACCAGGGATTTCCCGTGCCGTCGACGATCCGCGCATTTGTTATCACGAGGTCGTAATTTTCACCCGTTTGTGCCGCAAGTGGCGTCGACATCGCGAAGACGAATATCAGCAGAAGTGTGATTGATTTCATATATTTCGGCTCGGTCATTTTATCCTCACGGTAATGGTAACCTCGATCGGTTTGGTGTCAATATTTTGTATCTCGAAAGCGTAATCGCCGTTCTTCGGAAGGTGAGCCGAAAAGCCATTCTCGCCCTCTGTGACCTTTGCGTCATCCAGAAGCCTGATCGATAATCCGGGCGTTCCCGCGGAAACTGAGAGCACTTGTCCGGCTTTTGCGCTGACCACATAGCGTTTGAGATCCTGCGCCTCCAATTTCTCCCGGAATGTCATTGCCGACGCACCGAGCGCGAATGTCAGACGATGTTTGGGATACAGCTCGCGGCGGACCGGTGTGCCGAATTTTAGTAGCTTTACCGTTCTCAATCGGTAGGTCGTCGTCACCGCGTACTCGGGACAACAGGCACCCCCGAGTTCGCCGGCGTCGTTGCTGTCAACCGAGAGTATTCCGTTAGCGATCCTTGCCGAACGAAGGCCGCCGTAAGCTCGATCGCCGCCGGGAATTCGCGTCACCAGAACAGGTTTTCCAGCCCGCATTGTGTAAACGAATCCTTCCGAAAAATTGCCGGTGCCGCCGGTATTGCAATTGGTCAGGATCACGGCCTCATCGCCGCCGCCCGCGTTCAGATCGCCGAATGTAACGTCCGACACTACGAAATAGAAATTGTCGACATAGCCCGACATCTGAGTTGCTTTAGAGTATTCACCTTTTGTCACGGTTACCCGTCGCGGTTTGCTGCCGACGCACATCGGAAAATATGTGAAATTCTTGAAATCGACGCGATGAATGTCGCTCTGTGCGATCGCGACTGTGGTCGAGAGAAATAGGAGAAGCGGTACGAATACAACCGCGCATATTTGTGCGTTAATTCTCATTCGTTCATGGCCCTCGCTTCGTCGGCATCGTCGAATTGATTGTGCAGATGGACGGGCGCGGTCTTTTTTCGCAGCCGCAGATTGAGCGCCTCGACCAAGACCGAGAACGCCATTGCGAAATATATATAACCCTTCGGGATATGCTGGTGCAATCCTTCGCCGATCAGCGTCACGCCGACGAGCAGCAGGAATGAGAGAGCAAGCATCTTGATCGTCGGATGGCGTTCAACAAACGCGCCGATCGGGCCGGCAAAGAGCATCATCGCGACGATCGAGACGATCACCGCCGCGATCATTATCCAAACGTTGCTGACCATGCCGACGGCCGTGATTACCGAGTCGAGCGAGAACACAATGTCGAGCAGCATGATCTGTACGATCACGGCGGTAAATCCCGGATAGGTTCGCTTCGAGCTCGTGCCTTCTTCGCCTTCGAGGCTACCGTGGATCTCGTGCGTGCTCTTGCCTATAAGAAATAGCCCGCCGATAAGCAGGATAAGATCGCGTCCCGAAACGTCATATCCGAGCGCCGTAAATAATGGAGCGGTCAAACCCATCACCCATGTCAGCGACAAAAGCAAAATGACGCGCATCCCGAGCGCGAGCGTCAGCCCGATCAGGCGTGCCCGCTGCTGCTGTGCCGCCGGAAGCTTGCCCGAAAGTATCGAGATGAAAATGACGTTGTCGATGCCTAGAACGAGTTCGAGTAACGTGAGCGTCAAAAACGCGATCCAGACCTGCGGATCAGCCAGCCATTCCATTTATGAGAGTTCTCCGAGGGACCTATAGTGTATGTCTGGCATTTTAGCACGCCGAATTTACTTTCATTTAGATCCCTCGGGGCGTTGTGGATATTATCTCCCGTCAAAGCCGCGAAGCCAAGAAATTTAAATGTACAAAAAAACCAACTTACAGTAGCGGATGAGCAGATTTCCAAACAGAGGCCAAGAAGCCGAAATGCAGCCGTGCTTGATTTATTTTTGATAAACAATTTTGCCGCCTATCAGGGTGGTGACGGTGGCTCCGGTAAATCGCCGGTTGTCGAACGGAGAGTTTCGCGACTTCGATCTCGAGTCTGCAATCTTATAAGTCCATACCAAATGCGGATCGAGAATCGTAATATCGGCGATCGAACCGGGCTTGAGGGTGCCGCGGCCGGCTAGCTTGAAGATCTTCGCCGGATTTGTCGTACAAAGCTCGACGAGCCGGACGAGGTCGATAACGCCTTCGCCCACGAGTTCGGTAAACGCCAAACCGATCGCGGTTTCGAGGCCTGTAATTCCGAACGGTGCTCGGTCGTACTCGAGCGCTTTTTCGTCCGAGTGATGCGGAGCGTGGTCGGTGGCGATGGCGTCGATCGTACCGTCTCTCAACCCCTCGAGGATCGCTTCCAGATGTTCCTCGCTGCGCAGCGGCGGCGCCATTTTTGTGTTCGTATCGTATCCTTCGACGGCGGCATCCGTGAGAGTGAAATGATGCGGCGTCACTTCGCAAGTGACGTTTATGTGTTCGTTCTTCGCACGCCGTACGGCTTCGATCGCGCCTTTTGTCGAAACATGCGCAATGTGCATGTGCACGCCCGTTTCCTTAGCCAGAATAATGTCGCGAACGACGTCGATGTCCTCCGCGAGAGCCGGCATTCCTTTCAAGCCCAGCAGCAGCGAGATACGGCCTTCGTGCATCACGCCGCCCGACGAAAGCGACTTGTCCTCGCAGTGGTCGATAACCGGAAGATCGAAATCCTTGGCGTACTGCATCGCCCGCCGCATGATACCGGCGTTCGGGACCGGCCGCCCGTCGTCCGAAACGGCGACCGCGCCCGCGGACTTCATCTCGCCCATCTCAGCAAGCTCGCAGCCGTCCGACGATTTCGTTATCGCACCTATCGGAAATACGTTCGCCAATCCCGCACGCTCCGCCTGCTCGATCATGTAACGCGTGATCGCTGCATTATCATTGACCGGGTTCGTATTCGGCATCGGGCAGACGCTTGTCCATCCGCCGGCTACCGCCGCCGCGCACCCGCTCGCGATCGTCTCCTTATGCTCCTGCCCCGGCTCGCGCAAATGGACGTGCATGTCGATAAATCCGGGTGCGACGATCAGCCCGCTCGCGTCGAAAACCTCAACGTCTTCGGGGACAGATTCATTTATCCCAAGCCACGCCGCGACCTTCCCGTCCTCGACAAGGACATTCATGCCGCTGTTTTGGCCGTTCGCCGGGTCGATAAGATGGCCGTTTTTGATAAGCAATTTCATTGGACATTAACACTATGTCTGTGATGGACTAATTCCAACGGACCAACAAATTTGGTCGTAAAATATCAACCAAAATAGAGCTACAAAATTATCTTTGTTCGGGCTATATGACATGATTAAAGTGAATTCACTTCTACACCTGTGTACATAGTAACCAGCTTCCGTGAAAAGTTTTGCATCTTCTTCGAATTGTTTGAGTGAAATTTGCTCTACAGACAAATCACAATT
>JBBSGG010000076.1:0-7782 GCA_038254305.1 Pyrinomonadales bacterium | reverse complement strand
CTGCAAGGCCGAACGATTCAAGCTCGGAGGGCAGCAGAAATATATCCGCGACACCCAGGTAGTCCGAAATATTCGCCTGTTTTCCGACGAACATTATTTGGTCTGTCACGCCGAGCTGATCGGCGCGGTAGCTGACTGCCGAACGTTCGGGCCCGTCGCCGACCATTACGAGCCGCGCGTTCGCTCCTTTCGCTTTGACCTTAGCAAGGATCTCGACGCAGTCCTGCGGTCGCTTCACCGCGCGAAAATTCGAAACATGCACAAGCAGTGTCTCGCCGTTCGGTGCAAGCTCGGCACGAAGCGGTGAATCGGATTGGTGTTTGTAATGGCAGCCGCAGATGAAATTCGGAATGACTTCAACATCGTCAAAGTCGAACGTTTCGATCGTCGCCTGTTTTAGAAATTTCGACACGGCCGTGACACCGTCCGACTGCTGCAGGCCGTAACGCGTGATCGGCAAATACGAACGGTCTGCGCCGACGAGCGTAATGTCCGTACCGTGAAGCGTGGTTATGACAGGTACGTAGCGTTTTTGTTTGATCGACTCACGGGCGAGTATAGCGCTGATCGAGTGCGGGATAGCGTAATGAACGTGCAGCAGGTCCAGCTTTTCGGCACGTGCAACCGTCGCCATTTTGGTCGCGAGAGCGAGGTCGTAGGGCTGATGTTCGAACAGCGGATACGACATCATTTCGACCTCGTGAAAATGCACGCGATCGCTTAGTTCGGTTACGCGTGTCGGCAGAAACGACGAGATAAAATGGACATTATGGCCGCGTTCCGCCAGCTCGCGTCCGAGTTCCGAACCGACGATGCCGCTTCCGCCGTAGGTCGGGTAAACAGTGATTCCGATATTCATAAGAAATCGCCAAAATACAGCCGTTATCGTATCACGCCGCGGATTACGAACTCCAATTCCGTTATTTCGTCCGCCTGGTCGCTGTGGATTCATTCACAACGCGTCCAAAAAAGCCGCGGACTAACGCGATTTCGAAATATGGTAATATGCCCGCTTTGACGCAAATGATATTTAATGGTGCTTCAGCGAAGCCGCTGTAACGCTCTGATCAAAAGACAAATCAATGAAAACTGACAAATTCCTCGTTCGCGAGGGCTCGAAACTCGATCTCAAAAATCACCCGACCGATTTCACGGGCGATTATACCGATAAAGAAAAGGCCGTAAAAGACCTCGAAAAAAACATCAAGCGGATCGGCGAGCTGCAGGACATAATGTACGCCCAGGACGAGCAATCGCTGCTGATCGTTTTCCAGGCAATGGACGCTGCCGGCAAGGACAGCACGATCGAACATGTGATGACCGGCATCAATCCGCAGGGCTGCAGTGTCGTTTCATTTAAGCAGCCTTCGTCGGAAGAGATGGACCACGATTTCCTCTGGCGGTGCACAAAGGCGGTTCCGGAACGCGGCAAGATCGGCGTATTTAATCGCTCCCACTATGAAGAAGTGCTTGTCGTCCGTGTTCATCCCGAGATCCTGATGGGACAGAAACTGCCGGCGAAGGTGAAGACCGACAAAAAGATCTGGCAAAAGCGTTTTGGCCAGATACGCAACTTCGAAGACAATCTCGCCGAAAACGGCACGCAGATCGTAAAGTTTTTCCTGCATGTCTCAAAAGAAGCACAGAAGAAACGCTTTCTCGACCGCATCGAGCAACCCGACAAGAATTGGAAGTTTCGGTCGGGCGACGCGAAGGAACGCGCATTATGGGACGACTATATGAATGCCTATGTGGACGCAATGCGGAATACGTCGACCGCAAACGCGCCGTGGTACGTCATACCGGCCGACCGAAAATGGTTCATGCGTCTCGCCGTGTCGCAGGTGATCGTCGATAAATTGGAAGCGATGAAGCTTGCCTATCCGATCGTCTCCGAAGCGGAAAAGGCGGACCTCGCCGAGGCCAAACGGCTGCTCGAGAGCGAGATTTGAAATTTATCGCGTGTCCATAGTATTGATTGTCGCTGGCGCACCCACAACTAAAATTCTATAAGGACACGAAAATCGCGGAATCTCTTTTTTCTCGGAGTCATCGATGAGAAACAGGAAACTTAGCGATGCTGTCCGCTCCGCATTTTCGGTCGATGATTCAAATAGAAATTGTTGCGACGCGACTTCGGCCGCCCGCCGCAAAAGTGGGTGGCCGCTGATCGCCTTCGCGGACAACACTTTCCCGTCAGAACCGATATTTATGGCCACGATTACTAGCCCCGACGCCCGCACTGCTTGAGCGGCTGGGGGAAATTTAGGAACGATCGATTTAAGTATTGCCGGCCCTCTGCCAACGCAAAGCCCGGCCGAATCGACGGTGAAGTCCACGGTCTGCGGAATCGGGCCCAATTCGCTGATCTTCAAAAAAGCCTTGAATGCGGGAATCTCGGAAGATGTGAGCTGATAATCGCCCGGTGAAACGGCAATTTCAAATCGACCATTCATATCCGTCATGGCCGAAAAATCTTTATCGCCGGCTTTTGCGATGCGAAAAAACAGCGCCGGCAAGACTAAAGAATCGCTGTCACGGACCCTGATTCCCACGTGGAAGGTGTTTTCCGAGCTTTGCGCGACGACAACACCAGTTGAGCAAATCGCTGCAATTAAAAGAGTTAGAAAGATCTTCATATGCGGCAAGATGATACTTCCCGGCCGTCAAGTTGTATCTAGTTACCGAATTATTCTTCCGATATTTCGATGTCGAATTTCTTCGCGGCGCGTTTTATTCGATCTTTGATGGTATCGACCTCGTCCTTTGCGTATTTCGCGGCGTTATCTTTGTGATTGATGTAGCTCCACGCGGCCCGAACGTGTTCCTCGGTATCGATCGGATATTTGTTGTTGGTCGGATCGGCAAATTTCGTGTCGCCGTATTCGCGTTCACCGTCTTTCGGGTCCACATCGACACGTTTCTCGATCTTTGTTCCTGAATTACTCATAATTTCCTCCCATGCTCATGTTTACATTCCGCCAAGCCACTGCGGATTCTTTGCGGTGCTGTCGAATTGTGTATCGGTCTTGAACTTTTCGAATTTGCCGGTCATCGCCGCGGCTTTCGTCCGGCCAAGAAGTGCTGACTTTTGTTCGGCCGTTAATGATTTAAATGTCCTTACGGCTTCGAAAGCTTGTTCGAGCCTCTCCATCGTTTCAATTCCGGTGATAACTACGGAAGTCGGAAGGCTCATCGAATAATGCAGGCATTCGATCGCCGAAACGGTTTTGCTTTGCAGGATGAATGGGTCGCCCATCGATTTCATTCCCAGCACGCCGACACGATCCGCGACGAGCTTCGGCAGCACCTGATGTTCGAACGATCGAAAGTGCGCGTCCATGACATTTAGAGGCATCTGGACCGTGTCAAAACGAAATTTGTGCTGTGCTGCGACTTCGAGCATCCGCAGATGAATCGCGGGGTCTTTGTGTCCGGTAAAGCCGATAAAACGCAGCTTGCCGGCCTTCTTTGCCTCGAGCACCGCTTCGAGCGCGCCGCCTTCGGCAAAAATGCGGTCGGGATCTTCCATTCGAATTACTTCATGAAACTGAAGCAGATCGACGTGATCGGTCTGCAGTCGTTTAAGCGATTCGTCGACCTGTTTGATGGCTGCGGCCTTATCACGGCCGTCGATCTTGGTCATTAAAAATGCTTTTTGCCGGTAACCATCTTTTAATGCGTGTCCCTCGCGAGTTTCGCTCAGCCCGTCATTGTAGTCCCACGAATTATCGAGAAATGTCAGGCCGCGATCGATCGCCGAACGAATGATCCGCATGCTTTCGGCGTCACTCGCCATTTTTCCGATATGAAAGCCGCCGAGCCCGATCGCCGATACATGTTCGCCGGTGGCGCCGAGCGGGCGGTAGAGCATCTCGCCTTTCTTTATCTGATCGGGTTCCGTCATTTCGTTGTCTCGTTCGCCCCTTTTGCTACCTCGTACTTTTGGGGCTTTTCCGAGCGCCGCGATCGCAGCCGCGGCCGATAGTCCTTTTAGAAATCCACGCCGTTGCATGTTCTAATCGCACGAATTATTTCGCCGGAACGAGCCGCAAGATACGATCATCGTTTTTCGCGGGTGAGCCGCGGCCGTCGCGGTTGGAGGTCGTAAAATAGATAAAACCGTCGGGCCCGACGGCCACCTCTCGAATCCGGCCATACGCATTTTCAAGAAGGTTTTCCTGGCTCACGACCTTACGGCCGTCGAGCTTGACCCGTATTAATCGTTTCCCCGCGAGACAGCCGAAAAATAGATCGCCTTTGAAGGACGGAAACGGATCGGCGTTGTAAAACATCGCACTTGCCGGCGCGCAGGCTGGCGAATACTCGAGCAGCGGCGATTCCATCCCGACTTTTGTCTGCGTGTGATGGATCACTGGCCAGCCGTAGTTCTTGCCGCTTTCGATGATATTGACTTCATCGCCGCCGCCGCCTTTGCCTTCGAATCCGCTCGGCCCATGTTCGGTCTCGAACATAATACCAGTGGCCGGCTGCCACGCGATGCCCTGCGGATTGCGGTTGCCGGTCGAGAATATCTCGGGACGATAGCCCGACTTGCCTACGAAAGGGTTATCTGAGGGCACGCTGCCATCATCGTTTAATCGAAGGATCTTACCGGCAAGCGAATTGTTGTTTTGCGCGAGATTCCAATCAGTGGAATCGCCGCAGGTAACATAAAGTTTTCCGTCCGGGCCGAAGTCCGCCCGCATTCCGGAGTGATTCGGCGCTCCCGGTACGCCGTCGACAATGGTTTTGGGCTCGACAAACCTACCGTCTGCATATCGGTAACGAACGACCTTGACCTGCTTTCCGTCGGAATTGTACGAATATGCGAGGTAGATGAAACCGTTTGAGGCAAAATTCGGATGAAGCGTGATGTCCATCAACCCGCTCTCGCCTTTGGGCTCGACGTCCGGAACCACAAAAACCGGATCCGGTCTAAGCTTACCGTTCTCGATCATCCGAACTCGACCTGGGCGTTCCGTCACAAGAACGCTTTTGCCGCCGGGAAGAAACACGATCGCCCACGGGACCTCGAGGCCGGTGGCAAATGTTTCGACTCGAAATCGAGGGTCCGCCGGAGCGGGCGCATCATTTGCCGCCACGTCTGCGGGGGGACTGTAACAGCCGAAAACGATCGAGCACAGGGTGAAAGCCAGACACTGCAAACCGAAAGTCATACAGCTTTAGGTATCGAGACTCCGCGAACCGAATCCGTATGCAACGATCAGTGAAACTATCCCGACAACGATGTTGAAGTATGCGACGGCGTGGTTAACTGCGAGTAGTTGGACGATCAGATCGCCGACGACCGGAACGAACCGGAGCACGCCGACCGCGATCAGAAGTATTCCCAGGAAGATAAGAAAAGGTCTTGCGCCGCCTCTCAATCCTGTCCATATTCCTAAAACTCCGAGTAAAATGTGGATCGTCGCATGTATGCGGTTGGTGGTCAGAGCGCCGAAAACCACATCGCTAACTTCCCCCCAGATGCCTTCGATAAGGAGAAAAACTCCTATCAAGATCGCGAAAATGCTGCTTGGCGGACGGTTCATATTCTCCTCCCTACGACTAGGGCTGAGGCTCGAGATCAAGCCCCAGCGCCCTTACTGTTTCACGCAGCCCGCCTAACCGTCAAATTGTCGGAAGGCTGACCAGATGATTTTTAGAGTTACTTCATCTTCGACTGAATCGCCTTGATCGCATCGAGATGTTTTTTAAGCGTCGGAAGAGTTTTAGCCGCAAAAGCCTTTACGTCCGGATCGGTCGCACTCATAGACTGTTTCTGAAAATCCGCTACGTCCTTTTCATGGTCGCTGACCATATTCTCGACGTATTCTTTATCCAGATCCGCGCCCGATTTGGTCTTCATCATGTCCATCGTCGATTTTTGGCTGGCGTCAACGTCCGTGGGCAGCGTGACATTCTTTTTTGCCGCCAAAGCTTTGAGCTCGTTGTTTGCCGCCGTGTGATCGGTGACGATCATCTGCGCAAATTTCTTGACCTCGGGGTTAGTGGCTTTCACGGCCATCATCTTCCCCATCTCGACCTCGGCCATGCCGCCTGTCGCCGCTTCCTTCATAAAGTCGTTGTCCGGATTTGCCGACATCATCCTGTTCGAATTCATATTCGAATTCATGTTCGACATTCCCGAGTTGTAATTGGTGTTGGCGTCCGTCGTCATGACCGGCCGGTTGATATTGACATTCGTCGTCGTCGAGCCATTACAGCCCGCCATTGTTATAGCCGAGGCACCCAATAAAGCACCGCTTAGATAAATTTTTCTCATCCTGATCTCCTCCAAAAGATTTATGAACGAACGAGCGTCCGCTCATCTGAATTCATTCGATACAAAAAACGCTCATTCGTGACTGTGACGCAACAGCGATGCCAAACCCGCTATATTTGCCTTGGGATTACGAATTAATCGCGGGTGTAGTAAAATTTTAAGTGAGCAAGAGTTTTCGGAGGAGCTTTAAAAGGCTGAGAGGCGCCGCTCGCGGACGCGACTCCAAGACCTGATGCGGATAATGCCGACGAAGGGAGAAAAACGATGAATGAGCAGGCAGAAGAGAGAAACAGCGATCAGGTAAAGCTACCCGCTTCGCGGAAGATCTACGTCGAAACAAACGGCAGCACCGTCAATCAAAACCAACACAATTTACGCGTTCCGTTTCGCGAGATAGCACTCTCGCCGTCGAAGGATTTCGATGGAACGCTCGAAGAAAATTCGCCCGTTCGCATCTACGACACTAGCGGTGTCTGGACCGATACGGGTGCAAAATACGACGTTCGCGAAGGGCTGCCGGCGCTGCGGCGCGAATGGATCGTCGCCCGCGGCGATGTCGAGGAATACGAAGGTCGCGAGATATTGCCGCAAGACAACGGCTATTTAACGAAAGGCGCGGAAGAGTTCGCCCGTGTCAGTAGCCCGCAGGTAAGTACGGGCTCGGCGTCGCGTAATGGCGAGTTGGAAGAATTTCCCGGCCTTCGGAGGGCGCCGCTGAGAGCAAAAGCCGGTGCATGCGTTACGCAGATGCACTACGCACGCAAAGGCGTCGTCACGCCGGAAATGGAATACGTGGCCATCCGCGAAAATCTCGGCCGCGCGTCGGACCGCGGGCACCTTGCCCGCATCGAGCGCGACGACCGCAGCTCTTTGAATCATCAACATAAGGGCGAGTCGTTTGGAGCATCAATTCCGGAATTCGTCACGCCCGAGTTCGTCCGCGACGAGGTCGCCCGCGGCCGTGCGATCATTCCGAACAACATTAATCACCCCGAGAGCGAACCGATGGCCATCGGCCGGAATTTTCTCGTCAAGATCAACGCCAACATCGGAAATTCCGCGATCGCATCCTCGATCGAGGAAGAGGTGGAAAAGATGCGTTGGTCGACGCTTTGGGGAGCCGACACGGTGATGGACCTTTCCACGGGAAAGAACATTCACGCGACCCGCGAGTGGATCCTCCGAAATTCACCCGTGCCGATCGGTACTGTGCCGATCTATCAGGCACTCGAAAAAGTTAACGGAAAGGCCGAGGACCTGACTTGGGAAATTTATCGCGATACGTTGATAGAACAAGCGGAGCAAGGCGTTGATTACTTCACCATCCACGCTGGTGTGCGGCTTCCGTACATCCCGATGACCGCAAGACGCACGACCGGTATCGTCAGCCGCGGCGGCTCGATCATGGCCAAATGGTGCCTTGCCCATCACGAAGAAAGCTTTCTCTACACGCGTTTCCGTGAGATCTGCGAGATCATGCGGGCGTATGACGT
>JBBSGG010000075.1:0-7850 GCA_038254305.1 Pyrinomonadales bacterium | reverse complement strand
GTACGCGAAATCGTTGAAACGGTAGGCGATCACCGGCAGTTTCCCGTGGATGACCTCGAGCGGCGTCACAACGATATCTTCGCCGATGCAGAACGGAGCGCCGTTCACCACGGTGTGGGGTATCAACTGCGGCAGTCCGCCGCCGAAATGCACCGGCTTGAAGATATATTGAAAAATGCGGCGAAGATCGATCCATGCCGTCTCATTGGCAAAAATGGGCATCGCACCGTATTTAAAATTGAGCGGCCGAATGTCGTCGAGGCCGAATACATGATCAACATGGCAATGCGTGATCAGAACCGCATCCAGATGCTGAATTCGCGCCCGCAGCGCCTGCTGACGGAAATCGATAGACGTATCGACGAGTATCTTTTTTTGCTTATGCTCGATCAGGATCGAAACGCGCAGACGTTTATCTCGAGGATCGTCGGAAAGGCACGTCTCGCAATCACATGCGATGGATGGAACGCCTGTTGATGTCCCCGTGCCTAAGAATGTGAGTTTCATCAAATGGAGAACAGGCTATCAGCTTGTCCTTTGTTAATTGCAGAAGAGGCCCACTGCCTTTCCTACTTCTTACCGAGGATATCGGCTCCTGTGAATTTCTGTGCCGCTTGAGCCTTCAGCTTTTCCTCGGTGGCGCGGACCATTGTGACGTATTGCATTCGCAGGTCGGCGAGCAACCCTTCAAATAGCTGCGCTTCTTTCGCGTGGAGGTTTCCCTTCGTTTTATCACGAAGCATCGCCAGAACGTCGAGCCAATACTTTCCGGTCTCGAGATCGACGCTGCGTTGGCCGGTCGCCGGGTGCGGAACCGCGCCGAGGCTTGCCGCGGCGTTGGTCGCCAAAGTAGAAAGAAAGTTTACGAAGCTCGCCGGGTCTTCGGCGCCCGGAAAATCCTCCTCCTCCTCGACTGATCCATCCGCTGCTGTTTGTACCTCGACATCATCCGGGGTATTTTCAGCTGTCGGGATCGTTTCCGGAGCGCTTTGCCCAGGGCTCGGCGTCTCCGCGGGCTTATTTTCCGGCACCACTGCCGGCTTCGGGGCGTCGAGCGTAACGCCTTCGCGGACGGATCCGTCGGAGTTGAATTTGCGCTTGTCCGCAACCTTGAAAGTGACTTCTTCCTGGTTGTCATCTGGTCCGATCATATATTTATATTCCTAATTGATAGTAGCATTTTGCCGAAAAAGAATTCAAAATTGAGTATCGCCGGTGGATAGTTGTCCGTTGTTTGCCGTTAAGGGCCGACTTATCATTACTGCAGCAAAACAACCGGCCCCTAGACAGCAAAAGAATCCTTATGTCGAAATCTTTTGACGAATTAATTGCCGTCATGCAGCGTCTTCGGGCGCCCGGCGGCTGTCCGTGGGACGCGGAGCAGACTTACGAATCGCTCTCGCAATTCCTTCTGGAAGAAGCATACGAGGCTTTCGATGCGATCCATGAAGCCGGTGAGACGGGCAATACCGATCATCTGCGCGAAGAATTGGGCGATCTGCTTTTGCAGGTGGTCTTTCATTCGACGATCGCAAAGGAAAAGGGAGATTTTTCGATCGACGACGTTGCCGAAGGCGTTACTGAAAAGCTGGTGCTGCGTCATCCGCACGTCTTCGAGGATAAAAAACTCGATACAGCCGCTGACGTTCTCGCCAACTGGGACGAACTGAAAGCAAACCAACGAAAGGCCTCAGGAAAAACCGAGACGGTCCAGAACTCGATCCTTGACGAAGTGCCGCTGCATTTCCCCGCGCTCCTCGAGGCCCTGAAACTGACGAAAAGGGCCGCGAAGGTCGGATTCGATTGGGAATCGACCGAACAGATCTTTTCAAAACTTGACGAAGAGATCGGAGAGCTGCACGAAGCTGTTGCCGGCAGCAATGCCGAAGATATCGCCGGCGAGTTAGGCGATCTTTTGTTTGTAGTGGTCAATCTCGCCCGCCGTTTCGATATCGAGCCGGAAACCGCGCTCAAAAAGACCAATCGCAAATTCCGGACTCGATTTCAGTTTATCGAGGACAGTCTCAAGGCCGACGGCCGTACCACGGAACATTCCGATCTGTCAGAAATGGACGTTCTTTGGAACAAAGCTAAAGCGTCGGGTCAATAGGCCTATCCCGAGCGTTCGGCATCCGTACACGCGGCCCAACATTCCCTCACACCCACAGCGTTCTTTCTATAAACTACTGATATCTATAGTTTACATTGGCTTTGGCACAATGGTTGCGCGGTAAATCGCTAGTGGGCTTGCGCGCCCGGGTTATTGTCAATAAACAATAATTTTTTATTCAAGGAGGTTAAAAATCAAATGTTCAAAAAAACTTTAGTATTTTCTGCTGCGGTGCTGTTCTCGGGAATGGCGGTTGGCAGCTCACAGGCACAGGTCATGACGACGACGACCAAAACCGAGGTGGTTCAACACGCCGATGGCAGCTATAGCGTGATCGAATATCCGGTCGGCAAAGAGGTGATGGTAAATCTCATGCCGAACGGCACGATGGCGGGGTCGAAAGGTATGGCTCACATAATGCGTACTGCTGACGGCACCAAGGTAGTCGTTGATCTCAACGGTGTTTCCGGTGATATGTCGAGTGTTTATGCCTACGCTGTCGATCCTTCGGGAGCGACGACGCTTCTCGGCCCGGTCACTGTCAATGCCGGAACGGGACGCGCCGAATTCATGACGCCCATGAATCAGTTCATGCTGGTTCTATCGCCGACTGAAGGCATGACGACCTACGACCCTACGACCACATACGTTTACAGAAGCGAGGCACCCAAGGGTTTCGCGATCGTTCCGCGGCGCATCACGAGCATGAGCGGCACCAAATCGGTCGCTCGAGGCGAAGCGGTAAGTTCGACATACGATGTTCCTCTTCTGGGAATTCCGAAATGGAACGGCAAAACCAATGAGGTCCGAATCAAATTCGACGGCGAATTGAGCGGTCTTGACGGTAAGGCCTATCTCAAGCCTGAGGGGAGCAAGACGCAGATCAAAATGCGTTTTTCCGATATGAAGAAAATCCCCGCTAATAAGAGGCTCGTCCTTTGGGCTTCATCACCCGATGGTTCCTACACAAAGATCGGCCAGGTGATCAATGCAGGCGGCAAACGTGACGAGGCGGAGATCCGGGGCGAAGTCGCCATGACGGACTTTGGTCTTTTCATGACTGCAGAAGATGTGGATGTTACCGTGCCTACCAGCCGTATCTATTCTACTTTCCGTATGCCGTAAGGCCCGATAATTATTTGTCGAGGGAAACGGGACGTATCGTCCCGTTTTCTTTTTGCCGTCATACAGCAATACACGTTTGCCGTGTTCCGATACACAGGCGATCTCGGTGTGCGTATAGATAAGGCGAAAGTGAATTGATTCACGCGGTTTTAACTTCGGTACGTTAGTTGCAAGAAGCCTTATAACCATAGAGTCGTATGTCGAAACCTGATCTTCGCTCTCGAATTTTTAGGGCAGGCGCGATTCGGGATTTTATCAAAAGGGGTGATAGAGATGACAGAACAAAACAAAAACAACGACTTTAGTGACAAAACGAAAACCACGAGTCCGACATTTGCGTCGCCAGGTTTGACCAACAGTGCGGCTGTCGATAGCCAGTCACAGGGCGATAACGAATTTGGAAAATTGACTACGAGCGGTGTAGACCAAGCGCCATTTGGTAGTGTCGACAGTAAAACTTCGACGCCATCATCCACGATGGCCGGTACGAAGTCGTCTTTGAACGCTGCAGGGTCGACGTCAGCTTCAAAAAATACGACGTCATCGTCGGGAACGTCGGGTACGTCTTCTTCGACGTTGGGGTCAGCGACAACTTCGTCGGGTTCGTCGTCAGCGGCGGGAACCGCAACCGCGAAGACCTTTGTCGACCAAGCCAAACAAACCGCCGGGCAGGCGTACGACGCCGTTAGTGAAAAGGCTGTCACGAAGCTCGACGAACAAAAAGCGAGCCTGACCGACGGACTTTCAACGGTGGCGGACACCATTCGCCAGGCAGGCGAGAATCTGACCGGTGCGGGTACCGATAACAGCCTGACGGACGCGGCTGCACGTTACACCAACACTGCTGCTAAGAAGATAGAGGACGCAGCGCAGTATTTCGAACAGAACGATGTACGAGCAATGATGCGCGACGTCGAAGGGTTTGCTCGCCGCAATCCGGCGGTATTCCTCGGCGCAGCTTTCGCAGCCGGCGTTCTAATAGCACGATTCTTCAAGGCCGATCCGAATTCAGCCCAGTTCTCGGGTCAACCCTATAGCGGCCGAGAGAGCAATCGAACAGGCCAGACCTCCTTCGCTGGACAGACAAGCGGCGAGCTGAACCGTTAAGCGCGATAAGGAGCTAGATATGGCACAACCACAGCAGGCATATAAAGAAGACCGCAGCATCGGAGAGCTTTTCTCCGAACTTGCCGGCGAGACCGGGACCTTGGTAAGACAAGAGTTATCTCTCGCGCAGGTCGAATTGACAAAGAAGGCGGCATCCGTGGGAACCAACGTAGGTTATCTCGCGGTTGGCGGCGCGGTAGGGTATGCGGGGGTTTTGGCGATACTGGCAGGTGTGATCATCGGCGTTTCGCATTTTATTCCGGCATGGCTCGCCGCAATTCTGATCGGAGCGATCGTTGCGGGCACGGCTTACTTCCTCGTCATGTCCGCTATCGAGGGAATTAAGAAAACCGGAATATCACCGACGGAAACCGTCGAATCGATCAAGGAGGATGCGAAATGGCTGAAAGACCAAGTGAACAATTAACGGACGAAACCGGCCTCGACCCGATCGCCCGCTCGGCAGGGGCGGAGTCGCCGATCGAAAAGTACGGCGATTACGAGGCCGCGGACGAACGAATGAACGGCGCGGAGGCGCCTGAGGAAACGGAGCACATTAAGGCGCAGATCGAAGAAACCCGTTCGCAGATGGGTGAAACCATCGACGCGATACAGGAGCGGCTCAGTTTCGCCAATGTGTCGGAACAGGTTTCCGAGCAGTTTTCAAACGCGATCGAGTCCGCAAAGGACACGATCTATGACGCAACATTAGGCAAGGTGGTGTATTTTATGAAGAATTTAAGCGACGATATTTCAGATACGAAATTTATACGAACGGTACAGAGCAATCCGTTCCCGGTAGTGCTTATCGGTTTGGGCGCGGGGCTTCTCGCGTACCAGAGCTTCGGCAAATCTAAAAAGCGGCCGATCCGCGGCCTAGGTCGGTTCGAATCGGAAGGTTCGATTACCGACCACAAAGCGTCCGACCGAAGCCGCGCTGGTTCGTATACGGGAAGCACGGCGGATGGTTTGAGGGATACCGCCGGTTCAGCCTATTCATCGGTTAGCGACGCCGCCGGAACGGCTTACTCATCCGTCACGGATGCAGCCGGATCGGCATATGAGAACGTTTCGGGAAAGGTGGCGGAAGCCTATTCGGGAGCAGGCGATGCTCTAAATCGTGCCTATGAGTCCGCCGGGGAATACGGTCTAAAGGCGCAGCAAAAGTACGAGTACTACATCGAAGAAAATCCACTTGCAGTCGGAGCGGTGGCGGCTGCTTTAGGCGCGGCGGTGGCTCTTGCATTTCCGTCGACGCGATATGAAGGTCAGCTAATGGGTGAAGCCAGGCAGAACCTCGTCGATAAGGCTCAGAATGCCGCGGGCGATCTGGTGGAAAAAGCGAAGCATGTTGCCGGCGAAGCAGGACAGACCATAAAGGACGAAGCGAAGGCGCTGGCGCAGTAACCCGCCAACGTATAGAAAAGATCAAAGGGCTGTGTTCGTTAAGATCCCGGCCCTTTGTCGCGCCTGTTAGAGATGTTAGGTTATTCGGCGAAGAGTTCCGCGATACACGTAAGCGTCGCCTTGCTAGCCAATGAGTCGAGTTCTCCGATCTTTTTTACGAGGCGTGCCTTTTCGACTGTCCGGAGCTGATCGAGGATGACGAAACGTCCACTGTTTAAAAAATCAACCGGGACGCGTGTCGGGTATTTTGCTTTGGTCGACGCAAGCGGGGCGATGATCACCGTTTCAATATTTCGATTCAGTTCATCCGGCGAAATAACGACGCCCGGCCGAGTATTTCGAGCATCGCCGGTCGCGACCGGGTCGAGATTGATCAGATAAACGTCGAAGCGACTTACCATTGCCATTCTTTTTTCTCAAAAGTTGTCGACGCCGGCGTGTCGATAGCGATATCTTCGTCGGTTTCGGCCAGCGAGCTGAATATCTTATCCCAGTTGCCCCGAGGTGTACTGATATTTCTGATCAGTATTCCGTCAGGATGTAACTCAAGCTCGACATCGCCCGCGACTCCACTGTCTTCCAGGAGCGTCTTAGGTATGCGAATGCCCTGTGAATTGCCGATCTGTATGATCTGAGCTTTCATAATTACATTGTAATTACGAGCGAATACGCGGTCAAGTGATAGGAACTACGAAATTCGCTCGACCCGGTTCATATAAGGCTGAAGAATCTTTGGTACGACGATCGAGCCGTCCGCCTGCTGGTAATTCTCGATGACCGCTATCCATGTGCGGCCGACCGCCAGGCCCGATCCGTTCAACGTGTGGGGAAACTCCGGTTTTCGGCCGCCTGCGGGACGATAGCGAAGATTCATACGGCGTGCTTGAAAATCGCCGCAGTTTGAGCAGCTGGAGATCTCGCGAAACGTTTTTTGCGATGGCAGCCAGACTTCAATGTCATAAGTTCTTCGCGCTCCGAAACCCATATCGCCGGTCGATAGAAGCATCGTTCGATACGGCAAACCGAGCAACTGCAGTATTCGTTCGGCGTCTGCGGTTAGTTTTTCGTGCTCTGCATTTGAGTTTTCCGGGGCCGACAGTTTCACGAGTTCGACCTTTTCGAACTGATGCTGGCGGATCAGACCGCGGGTGTCACGGCCGTAGCTGCCGGCCTCGCTTCGAAAGCACGGCGTGCAGGCAACGTAGTATTTCGGAAGATCGGACGCGTCCAGAATTTCGTCGGCGTGATAATTCGTCACCGGCACCTCGGCTGTCGGTATCAGAGCGAACCCGCGTTCATCCTTTATGTTAAACAAGTCATCTTCGAACTTCGGCAGCTGATTCGTCCCAAAAAGTGCCGTGCGGTTTACGAGAAACGGCGGCAGAGTCTCGGTATAACCGTGTTCACCCGTATGGATGTCGAGCATGAAATTGGCGAGAGCTCGGGAAAGCCTGGCTCCGGCGCCGTTGAGTATGGCGAAACGAGAACCGGCGATCTTGGTCGCCCGTTCGAAATCGAGGATTCCGAGAGCTTCGCCCAGATCGACGTGGTCCTTTGGCTCGAAGTCGAATTCGCGCGGTTCTCCCCAACGTCGGATCTCGCGATTGGCGGATTCGTCGGGGCCGACGGGCACATCGGAGTCGGGAATATTAGGCAGCCCGGCAAGTAACGCGCACATAGCCGATTCTGAAACGTCGCGGCGTATTTCGAGCTCCGATTGACTATCCTTAAGGCCGGCCACCTGAGCTTTCAGTGCGTCGGCCTCCTCGCGTTTTCCCGATTGCATCAGCGCGCCGATCTCTTTGCTGGAAGTATTGCGTTTTTGGTTGATCGCGTCTGCTTCGGCGATAACGCTGCGACGCTCGGCGTCGAGTTCGACAAATTGGTCGAGGCTGTCGGCGGGGAAATTGCGGTTGGAAAGCGCGGTCTTCACCGCGTCGAAATTTTCTCGTACGAAATTAAGATCTAACATTATTCGGTGCTCTTGCTTTTCGCCGCCAACTGCTCCACGGTCTTTTCGATCCTTTTCGCCCGAGTTTCAGGACGTTTTGTGTCATCGACAGCACGAGCGTATTCCTTTCTGTGGGTGTAACTGAGCTTT
>JBBSGG010000074.1:0-8027 GCA_038254305.1 Pyrinomonadales bacterium | reverse complement strand
GGGCTGACCTTTAAATTTGGAAGTTGGGATAGACGGTAGATCAGCGAATCGGCAAGGCCATCCGAAAGATAATCAGTATCCGTACTGCCGCTGCTGTTCTCGAACGGCAGGACTGCAACCGAGTTTATTTGCTCGCCACCCGCAGACATGAAATATCGATATCCGAAGAATCCACCGATGAGAAGCAAGACTGCAATTCCCGCGATCACCAGCGGCGTCGCCGCCTTATTTACCGAAAAGCTCCGCTTTTCCGACGAGTCACCCACATTCTTTTGAGGCTCCGCCTCCGCTCCACGCGGCAATACCGCTGTCTGATCCGTCGTATGTATCTGAGCCCGAGTCGGAGCGTCGCCGGCGGCATCGGGCGTATGCAAGAGCGCGGTCGCCGGTTCATCGGCCAGAGTCTGACTGATAGGCACCGACCCTTGCAACAGCTGAACGCCGTCCTCGAGACAATACAGCAGCGTGTCGTCCGTATAATCCCGCCTGCATTCAGGGCATCGTTTCATAAGGCATTCGATCTCTGCTCGTCCACGGGATCCTTCTGATCTTCTTGCTGGTCGCGGCATATATGCGACCCCGGCTAGAATTCTTTTCCCGGCCTGTTATAAGGTGCTTAGAGGGACTTTATTACGGATTCCGATTTGATCCAAGCGATTATGGTGACAAGGCGGCATATGGGCGGGATTTACCGGTGTCGGGAAGCTGAACGTCGCGAGGTAAGCGGAGTGACGGTTGTCCTTTAAAGGTCTGATTCAATATGATCCATCTTTACATCGTGGGGAAATGGTTTTTCCTCGCGGGAAATGCTATAGGGCATCGGAGATTTATTTTCGATCGTTCAGAAGCCTTTCGAGTAATGCGATCTGCTGTTGCTGAGTGGCGACGAGTTCCATCCATTTCGCGTCGCGCAGATCATCGATCTTTTCATGGAGGCTGACGATCTCTAGTTCGGCTTTTAGATTGACTTCGTAGTCGTGGGCGGCATCGATGCGGTCCTTAGCGGAATGACGGTTCTGCGACATCATGATCACCGGCGCCTGCAAGGAAGCGACCATCGAGAGAAACAGATTGAGCAGAATATAGGGATATGGATCGAAAGCAGCGTCGCGGCGTGAGAGTAAAAAGCTATTTAGTACGACCCATGCGGCAAGAACGGCGAGAAACAGGCCGATGAACGTCCATGAGCCGCCAAATTCTGCTATCCGGTCGGCGACGCGCTCGCCAAACGTTCGCTCGCCTTCGAGTTGCTTGTATGTATTACGGCTGATGGGCACGCGTTCGATCACGCGTTCAATAACGCGGCGCTCGCGTTCGTTGAGCTTTTCCCAACCTTTCTTCAGATGACGAAGGGCGGTATTTTCACGGTCGTCTGCCATATTAAAAAGACGGAAGTGTGACCGTTAGGAAGGGGCTAATTCATTACGCCGTTACCAGCCCTCTCTCTTACTGTCAAACTTCTGCCCTCGAGGATCCCGGTTGCCTAAACTTGCTACATCTCTCTCCTAAGCATGAATTGCGTTCCCGGTCATATCCGCAGCGGCATCACGATGTACTTGTAGTCATACGACGTGTCGCCGGCGATGGACATCTGCGTCGCCGCATTAGCATCCTTGAACTCGAACTGGATCCGCGTCGGGCTGTTGTCACGAGCCCTCGCAGCGGCCGAGCCAGTTGCGGCGTCTTCAGAAACGGCATCGCCGTCTGTTCGCTCCTCACTGCTTCCCGCTGAAGTTTCGATCGCACCAACGTTGTTCAAAAATTCCTGCAGATACTGCCAATTGAACCCTAGCAGTATCTCGTCGCCCTTATAATCGGCCGGAACGACCTCGCTGCCTTCGCCTTCTTCGGAAGATTGGGCCATTAGCTCGACCTCGCCTTCGCGAACCGTCATGCGGATCGAGCGTGCCCGCTCGTCGGCCATCAGCGAGATGCGGCGGACAGCGGATTTCATTTCGCCAAGGTCGAACGTTACCTTTTTATCATTGTCCTTCGGCATAACCATTTCATAATTCGGAAAATTGCCGGTGAGTTTTCGAGTAATCAGCAGCCGGCCGTCCGTCTCGAAATAAATATGGTTCTGGTCCTCGCCAAACGATACATCCGAATCGGAATCACGGGAAAGTTTTACAAGCTCGAGCAGAGCCTTTTTCGGAACAAGCGTGTCGATCTTGGCATCGCCCGTACCGTCTACCGTTTTTTCGATAAATGCGAGGCGATGGCCGTCGGTGGTCACCATGCGTGCCTTGCCGTCGGCGAGCATGAATTTCGCTCCGGAAAGCGTGAAGCGGCTTTGCTCATTAGTGATGGCAAACGCCGTGTTCTGAATGAAGTAATTGAAGACTTCGGCCGACAATTTAAGCGGAGCGGATTTGAAGATCGGGATCTCGGGGAATGTTTCGCGGCTGACACCTGCCAGACGAAATTTCGCTCGTCCGGCCGTAAGCCGCACCCATTCGTTGTCCTCTTTTTTGAAATGGACATCGCCGTCGCCGAGATTGCGGACGATGTCGAACAGCTTTCGAGCCTGTATGCACATTGCCCCGCTTTTCTTTATATTAGCTTCGGCATCACACCGGATTGTTACATCGAGATCGGTGCCGACGATTCTGATCGAGCCTTCCCCAAGCGATTCGATCAAAATGTTAGAAAGAACGGGAATCGTCGATTTCCGTTCGACCACGCCCTGGATATAACCGAGTTCTTCTTTGAGAACACTCTGCTTAATGCTAAATTCCATTTATTTCGTTTAACTCCTGAATCGCCTTTGGAACGGATGCAGAAATATTATATCAATTTTCGGTTGGTGATCGGCGTCGTCCGTCATCTCTCCGCCTTTCTAACACCACTAAATTAAATCTCTTATTTAAATCCAGTAGTAGTAATAGTGCCTGTGTATATGTGCAAAAGGCGTGAAACCTCTTATAAAATTTGACGTTTCCCGTCCACAGCCTCTGTGGATAATATGTGGAAAACCGCTATTACTTTCGGAAAACTAATACGTCTCTTTAGTTTCCTTATTATCCACACGCCTCAATGGCCAGGACCTGTGGATATGTGGATATCTTTCTTGTAAATCCTGCCACCAAACGCTTTACGCGATTTGCAACGCTTGCCTCTATGCGGAAAACTTGACCGCGGAATCTATGACAAAGATGTTTTAACTAACTGCAAAGATTATCGATTAGGTCGCTGACCGTCTTGTGGAAATTGCGATCTTCCTTTGTGAGGGCGTCGATCTTATCAAACGAGTGCATGACCGTAGTGTGATGCTTGCCGCCGAACTCGCGGCCGATCTCAGGATAGCTGTGTTTTGTCAGCCGTTTACAGAGATACATCGAAACCTGACGCGGCACCGCGATAGCTCGGGCGTTGTTTTTCGATTTCATTTCTTCGACAGTGAGTTTGTAATGCGATGCCACGGCGCGTGCGATACGCTCCATCGTCAGGCCCTCAGGGCGTTCGCTGTCGATGATATTCTTCATTGCGTCCTGGGCGAGCATCTTCGAGATCGGGATGCCTCGCAGGCTGGATATCGCGACAAGGCGAACAAGCGAACCTTCAAGCTCGCGCACGTTCGAACGGATCTTGCCGGCGATAAAGATCGCGATGTCATCGGGCAGAAATATTCCATCGAGGTCCGCTTTGCGCTTAAGGATCGCGACCTTTGTTTCCAGGTCGGGCGGCTCGATATCGGCGATCAATCCCCATTCGAAACGCGAGTGAAGCCGTTCCTGCAGCGTCGGAATATCACGCGGCTGGCAGTCGCTAGTGATTATGATCTGTTTCTGGTCGTTATGGAGAGTATTGAACGTATGAAAAAACTCTTCCTGCGTCCGTTCCTTGCCGGCCATGAACTGAACGTCATCCATTAAAAGAACGTCGATCGAGCGATACCGCTCGCGAAAGCTCTGCGTCTTGTCATAGCGGATCGCATTGATCAACTCGTTCATGAATTTTTCGGACGTAATGTATGAGACACGCAGGTGACGGTCCCGTTCCTTTATCGAATGTCCGATCGCGTGCATCAGATGCGTTTTACCAAGTCCGACACCGCCGTAAATAAAAAGCGGATTGTAAGTTTTTCCGGGCGATTCGGCTGCCGCAAGGCTCGCCGCGTGAGCGAATTGATTACTCGAGCCGACAACAAATTTTTCGAATGTGTATTTCGGATTAAGCGAGTTTTCGATAGGTTCGATATCAACGAATCTTGTCGAACCGCCCATCGAACCCGACGAATTTTGCTGCCTGCCGTAATCGTAGCCGGCGGCGGCAATCTGGGGACGGCTTTCGAACGAGGCTTCTTCGGATTCGGCAGGTTCAGAAAATCGGCTCTCTGCGGTTTCACCTTTTTCGATAGTCCAGACGGTCGCGTAGCCCGAAAGCCCGAGCGACGAAAGGCCTTCGTCTATCAGACCGGAATAATAAAGGGTGACCCAATCTTTTGTAACCTGTCCCGCGCGAAGATTCAGAGTACCCGCCCCGCCGTCGCATCCCTCGTACTGGATGGGGCGGAACCATGAATCGAAAATATGTTTATTAAGCCGATTTTCGACGTAGTTGAGAATATTGTTCCAGACGTCGGTTTTTTCCAAAACGGTTTCCACTATGGAACCTCCGAGAAGTATCTTTTTTCAAAAAAAAATTCGTTAAGCAGTAGCATAGAGTTCTATACAGATTAAGCAGATTGACCGCGCTCGATTTTTCATTGAAGGCTATTGAGGTTTGGCGTTCGCGCTGGAGAAAAGTCTGGTTCGCGCGAAGGTTATCCACAGCTTTTTCCACAGGTCTGTGGAAAGCCGCTTAAAACCTAAAGTGTCACTTTAAGCCGTTTGTTTTCAATGGTTTACAGGTGCTGCTTTCTTGAAACGGCCCACAGGTTAACACAGGCGTAATACCATTGCAAGGAGAAATCCACAGAATTTCTAAGCCTAAATTTTGGCTATTCGCTCCCGCCCCATAGCTCTGGTAAACTAGCCTTCAAACGCTCATGTAGATCGATGAAAACTGTTATAAACGGTAAACATTCAGGCTCTGAAGTGCAATTTTCAACGGCTCTGGCAGACAGTGCAAACGGGCTTATTTATATAAGTGAAACCGATGCACCGATCGAGCCGTTTTTTCGCTCGATAGCGAAAAATGATATACAAAGCAATATTGCGGAGATGGTCGGTAGGCTGCCGAGCGAGCAACCCGAGATCGTCAGTTTCGATAGATTCTTTGAAAGGCTGATCACTGACCAGAAATGTAACGACAACGAACAGTCCCGCGGCGTTCAGCGATTCCGCGAACTCAAAACATTGCTTGAAGAGAATCTTACCGATCTGCAAGTCGCGAGATTCGGCAAAACGCGGATCGATATCTACGTCGTCGGCTTCGATCAGGATGGTAATCTTGCTGGTATAACAACGCGTGCGGTCGAAACATGAGATCTACTCGATGCTCATATCAACATGAACGGCCGCCGTTTTGTCGCCTCGGCGGTTACTGATGACGAGGTAATAATTCTCCGGTTCCAGCTGCCGAAAGGTCTGCCCGCCGGGCGTACGTCCGGTAGAAACCAGTGTCGGCGTGCTTTCCCCGGATTTCCACTTTTCGAGGTCGTCGGCCCTGACCACCACGCACTCGACACTTACTTTTTGATCGGCTGTCCAAAAACGTCCGACAAGCTTTGCCGTTCGGTTCAATCGAATCTCGTAGGAGATGAAATTGGCCGGGGGTATTTCGATGTCCGCGTCAACAATATTTCCGTATGTGTATGACGGCAGTGGAGTGACGATCTCGGCCTGAACGGCGCCTTGGTGATTTGCGCGGTACATCTGCAATGCCCCGACGATCAGGATCACGACGATTATTGTTCTTTCCCAGTTCCAGTACATGCCGGCAGCAGGCGAATTCGTAAAATCAGGCTAAATTTTTAACAATTAATATACGTTGATGTAAAGCCTTTTCGCGAAAAAGGGTGCCGCCGACGAGGCGAGTACCCAAAGATCGCTATAAGTGGTGTGTCTATTTCTGTTTAATGCTCGAGGCTCCGGACGATTCCTTTTCGACATTCGACGGATTGCCCGAATAGATTACATGGCTTGCACCCGAGGCGTCGGCCTTGAGCTTGCCGGTAACATTGACGTACGCGCGGCTCGCGCCGCTTGCGTCGACGTCTGCGTCCGCGGCCTTGAGATTATCGGCGTCGATATTGCTGGCGCCGCTTACCTGGGCGTTCAGGCGTGCGGTTTCGCCCGCCACTGAGATCCTCGATGCTCCGCTCGAATCGAGGTCGAGTAAAGAATTCTTAAGATCGGCCATCGTGATCTTCGACGCGCCGCTGGATTCTATCCGCTCAATGTCTGGTGCCGAGATCCGCACACGAATCGGCGTTTTCGAGTTTATGTCCTTCTCATACTCGATCTTCAGAACGTCGCCGTCGACCTCCGTCTTAATGTACTGAAGCAGATTGTCATCGGCATCGACCTGAACGCTGAAATCCTTTTGCGCCGTTATTTCAACCTGAAAAACACCCCCGACCTCGACCTGTTTAAAGCCGCTCGCATCGCGCGGTTCGCTTGCCGCATGGCCGGAACCTTTGATTCCCGAATGAAATGAGAAATTAAATAAATTCCCGGTCATTTTCCCGAACGAGAAAAAATTTGCTATTACGACACCAACTATAATTGCCGCTCCGAAGACGACGATCCCGATCTTTTTCATTAGTTCCTCCGGCGAATATATCCGCTGATGTGGGCAAACGAATTATATAAGCAAAAAGTTCGGGATAAAAAGAAAATTCCGGCTGTTCCGCCCAGAATGACGGAGCAGCCGGAACATGTTTGAGCGCCTAGCGAAGCTCTACTGGTTCTTGCAGAAACCCTCGCTGCCCTTTGTTACCAACACGCAATTGGTTTCCTTTTCAAAGCCCTTCATCCCGGTTTCAACTCCGGTCGCGGCCTTCACGGTTTCGGTCTTCCCCTTGCGTGTAAATTCGATCACGTCGCCATTTGCCGAACCTTCGAACGTTTCCGCTTTGTCGAGGTTTTTAATCTCGACGGCGTATTTTTTCGAAGCGTCTTTGTTTGATGCGGGTTTTTCCGTGATCGACAGGTAGGTGCCCTCGGGTCCGAGCCATTTACCGGCCAGTTTATCCGCACCGGCAAGATTGCCGGGTGCCGGACTTACTGCAGGCGAAGGCGAAACCGAGGCCATCGGACTTGGCGTTGCCAATGGCTTGTTAGGGACTGGCGTTGGCGTGCATGCTACCCCGAGGCCAAACGCGGCTGTCGTAAATACTGTCAGCAGAACTGATCTTCCCAATTCAAAGGTATTCATTTTGTTTTCCTTGCCGGTTAAAGATACCGGCTGTTGTGATCGCTTCGCGGTTCTTTCAGCCGGTGAACGATCGCACCGGCCCCGCAGGTTATCCATCGATGTGCGGAAACCGTCCGGAATTTGAGCAATTATCGCCACAAATTACGCCGGCAGGGTCTCCCGCACCGCACAAGAACGTTCGAACGACCGCAACTTGCAAAATTTCTTCTTTGAATGCCCCTTTTGTACAATAAGCGCACCAAACGGGCCGTGGAAAGTAAAAAAGGCATCGAAAACGGACATTTGGGCGTTTGGAATGGTTGTTGCGTCTATCCAACCTAACAAGATAACTGCTTTTTGCGGTAGACAGGAGCGAGCAAGACTATGAGTTATTTAAAAATTTTGGCGACGGCGGCATTTAGCACGGTGTTAGCATTCGCGCCGGGATACGCGTTCGGACAGAAGCACGGCGACGGCGGCGATCATGGTGATCACGGCGGCGGCGGGGATCACGGTAAGCACGGTGGCGGGGGTGAGGATCGCGGGTATCGCGGTGGCGGAGGCGACGATCATGGGAACCGCGACGGCGGGGAAGGTCGCGGAAAGGGCAGCGGCGGCTGGAAGCACCAGGAACAGCAGGTATATCAACCGCAGGTTCAACCTCGCCAGGTCTGGCAGCAGCAGATGCCGCAGGTCGTATACCAGGGCCGCGGAAATGGCAACGG
>JBBSGG010000073.1:0-8551 GCA_038254305.1 Pyrinomonadales bacterium | reverse complement strand
TCGAAGCTGACGAATTCGCGATCCTTCTCCCAAACTGCAACGTGAATGCTGTCACCCAGATCGCCGAAAAAATATGCAGCTCGTTAGAGAGATCGATCGCAGTCCCGGGCTCCGAAATCTCGCTGAGCTGTCGGATCGGCGCGAGCGTATATTCTCACGACGCTATCGATGCTGAAAATTTGGTAAAAAATGCCGGCATTGCGCTCGGGCGGGCAAAATCGCGAGCCTCGAATCATGTAGAACTTTATACGGAAAGTATGCACGTCGAGGCTCTCAAGCGGCTGAACCTCGAAAGCAGGCTCAGGCATGCGGTGGCGCGCGGCGAACTGGAAATTTTTTATCAGCCGATCATTGCGACGGCAACGGGGCAGATCACGGGTTGCGAAGCATTGGTTCGCTGGAATCACCCGGAACTCGGCCTGTTGATGCCTAACGAATTTATTGCGATCGCCGAGGAGAGCGGATCGATCAACGAGATCGGTGAATGGGTCTTGAACGCGGCATGTATTCAGCTAAGGCGGTGGCACGACTACGGTTTCCAGATCGGTCTTGCCGTAAACGTTTCCGTCAAACAATTTAGTAAAACTTTTGCATCGGCGGTCGCCGGCATTCTGCGCGAGACGCGGTTCGATCCCAAGTATTTGGACCTGGAAGTGACGGAAAGTTCGCTGATGGCGGATCCGTGTGCCGCGGCCGCGCTGCTGAACGAGATCAAATCTCTCGGCGTTCGTATCGCGATCGATGATTTCGGAACGGGCTACTCGTCGCTTGGCTATTTGAAAAAACTTCCGATCGACGTTTTGAAGATCGATCGTTCGTTCATGAGCGACGTCACGACGCAGCTCGCCGACGCCGCCCTCGTGAGAGCGATCGCGGGATTAGCGAAAAATCTGATGCTGCACCTGGTGGCGGAAGGCGTCGAAACGGAAGACCAACTAGAATTTTTGCACACAATCGGGTGCGAGCATTGGCAAGGCTATTTGTCGAGTATGCCGCTGCCCGCTGAGAAATTCCGCGAACTGCTCGAAAACGGGATCGGACGGCGGCGAGTGGTCGAGATACCGTTTCCTGCAGTGACCCACAATCAACGCGCGGTTACTCCTTCCGAGGGCACAGGCATGTTTGAGAAACACGAAATTAATATCCGCGATTGAATTGACCTCGTTCGTAGTTCCTCCGTCATCGAGCTCGGTGTTTTATCGGTTGAATTCAATCGACGGCATTTGTCTCGATCCAGTTTGGCCTCGCGGAGACAATGCAGAATGGCGATGGCAAAATCGAAAGCGCGGATATCGGCTACGGAAGGGTCGCCGAAGCGATCTTCCGACCTTCGACGGAGATTTGGTACTTGTTCCGATCCACAGAGGGCGTTCGTAGCAACGTTTGCAACGAACGCCCATTATCATTTGCCCACGTTTATTTCAATTCTCAATTCTCCCGTCTTCCTTTTCCTGCTTCCGTGTGTTCCGTGTATTCCGTGGTTTGGTTTTTGGGGAATCTAAGCACGGAGAGAAGGAAGCAAAGACACGGAACGCAAGGTGATTTATCGAAAAACGGCTGAGTTGCTCCGACGCCGTATCCCGCATCGAATGAAAAAAGCACCGTATCTGCAAGCGGTGCTGTTTGGAGATTTGATCAAACACTCAAAAGTGCTTAAGCCACAAGGTCTTGACTTCACGGTTGGATTCGAAGCACTCGCCCATTAGGCACAGCAAAGGTGCCGTCAGCCACAAACACCTCGCCGCTAGGACCCACGGCCACGCCGCCCGCGTATGTTAGAGCGCCGCCGGTCAGAAATGTATGTGTAGCGGGGCTGAGAAGGAAATCTTAACTACTCGCCCTGTGGGTCGGTAAAGAAGTTGTTGGTGAATAGTTGAGATGCATAAAAGTTGGCGTCGGGGCCGAAAGTGCATCCGTTAATGGGCCATAATCCGGAAGCCACGACCGCCAAAGGAGTCGCGGCCGGATCATCGAGATTTGCCTGGGTCGAGCCGCCATACCTTTGCGGATGGTCGTCTCAAGACGAACGTATCGACCAATGCGAGCGTGCCGACGTATAGAAATCGGTCTGGGCCTTGTGTCACGCATGTAGGAGTGGCGTCACGAATCACTTCCCGGATCAAGGGAGTGATCAAGCCGGGGGCGGTCTCCAACGCGGAGATCAAGATGGTTGTATCGCTCATAACGTTTCTGGTCCAAGGTTTTCCGGCAAATTTCGGTGACCCGCTGTATCTCAAACATGCGTGCATCAACGCATCTAAAGCCTTTTAGCGGCAGCCCGCGTTGCCATCGGACAAAGGCATATCGTGTTATTTAGCTTGCGTCATAATGTCGTTTCTCATTCGTGACGCACTTTGACCTTCGTGGACAACTCGTAGTGCTTCGTGACCAATTTTGTGTGGCGGGGAGACTTGTGTTTAAGATGGAATACCCTCAAGCAAGGAAGTCACTTCGTCTCCTATTCCCGGCAAATGTCACCATCGTTATGTCAGTTCTCGATACTTGTTACGGGATGTATCTCCGTCCAGCCGTTGTGTGAGTCCAGAACGTAACTGCCGGTCACTTTCACATGTTCACCGACTGCTGGCAGGTGTACTCCGCTGGAATATCCATTGCAGGCCGGCCCAACCTTTTTAGCTTTTACGGGATTCGCACATACGACTTCGATCACAAGGTCGCCATCTTTTTTGCTTATATTCTTTTTCTTTAACAGGTCGTCCTGGCCGGGGTCGAGTTTCAAGAGCATGTGTGTGTCGCCGTCTTCGTTCTGGTCAAGTTCCTCGATAGTACCCGTGACCACTTTGCAGTCCTCAAGGACCTCTAACCGCGCCGGATTGTAAACGTGCTGCCAAAGGGTTGGATCGCATTGGGCACTCGGTCTACTCTTCGAATCTTTTTTTTCGTCAACCTTTATACTATTTAATCTTTCTGTCGCTGTACGTATACCCGGGCTCGAACAGCTAGCCAGCAGAATCGTCAAGAATATAAGCGCTAAGTTTTTCATAATACAACCGTCGAGTCTTGTTATTTGAACACGCCCACCAGCGTTCCGGCGACTATACCCACCCACCAGGTTATTCGGAGCGACAACGCGGATTCTACGATATTGCTCGTACCGCCCCAATCGGAATTAAACGTCACGCAATCGGTTATTAGTCATTTCTCGTTCTAGTAGACCTGTTCGGAAGCGGTCGATCAGACATCGATAGTTCCAGATGAATATTCCGGCGGCTAATGCCAGGTACAGCCATGCCATGTAGGTCAGAACGGTGATCGTTTGGCTTTCGTCGTTGTGAAAATAGAAGCCAAGGCCGAACTGAACCGAGAACAAAGCAAGGAGCGCAAAGCCGCTCTTTACGCTAAGCCGCAAGCATAGCAGCAGAGCGAGGCCGAAAAGCGATTGCGCGGCCGTCAAGAAAAACTCTTCCTGCTGGCGCAGATCGAGCGGCAGCGAGGCGATCTTGCCCGCTCCGAGAGAATATGCCAGCGGGATCATCCCGACCAGCAGCGTCCATTGATTAATTTTGTCGCTTATTAGGGCGCCGAGCGCGATGGTCGGACGCAACGCCAGAGTGAAAAGTATTGCGATGATGATCTCAGGCGATTCGCCTGCAAACGGCGCAACCCACTGTATGACGAAGAACTCGTTAATGCCGACCAGGCGGCTTCCGGCAATCAGTGATTCGGCGAAGGGCTCCGCTGTTAAGATGATGACAAACGCGGCAAAAAAGGCGAGCGCGGCAATTGCGGCATACTGTTTTTTCTTTGGCAGAGTTTCCAAAACAGCCGCCGGTCCGACCTCCATTTCACGTTCGCCGTCATCATCACTTGCGGGCATTCGGCCCACGCTCCATAGATAGGCCGCGAATATCGCGAGGAGAAATAGCGTGTCAAGAACGTCGATCCGGTCTTTGATAACAATGACAAACGCGTAAACGCTCGACAGAGCAAGAAAGACGATCTCGGCGCTGTTTTGCGGAAGAAGCTGAACGCTGCGTTTGCCGCTTCGCCACCAAAAGAGCATGACGATAAGCGGCCAACCCGTGCCGACAAGCAGGCGATTCGCTCCGGTCATATTGGCGGCAGCGAAGCCGACATACATTGAATCGGGATGCACGCCTGCCTGATAGCTGAAATAAATATCGACCGCGTATTCGGGCAAAACCGTTATCAACGCCAATACCGCCACCGCCAGCCCTCGCGATACGTGCTGTTCCGCAGCCTCAGCTCCCCATGAGAGCATAAAGCCCGCACCGAGAATAGCGGCAAAAAAGATAACGACAGTTGGCATCGTCGCCAAATGTGTTCCGGTCAATCTTATAACCAAACCGGGAAGCGTTGCCGCTACGGCCAGAGCTATGTATAAAATAAACTTTTTCAATATCTGTTTTCTCCTTAGTCTAGAAGTTAACGCCGTATTTGAATTTGAGGAAGGAGAACTGGTCGTTTGGCGCGCCGAACTGGATGTGGCGGGAGAATGAGATACCGACGAACTGTTTATGTTTGAGCAGACGGTTGACGCCGAATTCGTATTCGAGCTTCTGCGTCGGGCTTGTGTCGAATTGGCCGAGATTTTCGTAGCGGTGGACGGAAAGCTGCGTGTTCCAATTCTCGATAAAGCGGTATTCGAGCGTTGCTGAGCCGTCAACGAATGCTCGTCCGTGCCCTACTTTCTTTTCGACCAGTCCGGCGGCGGTCAGAGTGACCTTTTTGCCAAGCTGTTCGGTGTAAACGATGCCGCCCAAGCCCCACCAGTAATCGTCGGGGAATTTGAAGTTGTGATGATAGAGCAGGCCGACCGTCCACGCGAAACGCTTATTGATCGGGCGCGTGTAGTTTAACTGTCCCTCGAACTTCGGCTCGTTGACGTTGTTGATAAGCTGGCCGGGCGGGTCGGCGTTGTATGAGCCGTCGATGTAATACTCGAAACGCGAATCGAACGAGCCGCCGAACTTCGGCGCGTACGACACGCCGAGTTTGTGACCGAGCGAAGGCTTTGGCTTGCCCAGCACCGAGACATTAAATGTCACCTGATACGAGGCTGACCAGCGTTTTGTGTTGTCGGGCGTCGGCTGTGCCTGCGAGTAAGTTAATATCGAGCAAAAAGCGAGGATTGCGGCCGATTGAAGAATTCTCAAACCGTTTTTTCCCTCGGTGTGAATCTTTTCGCCAAAAATAATCGCCCAACAGGTAACGCCAACGCGATCGCCGACAAAACCATTAGCAGTATCTTTTCTGGCTCATCGACTTCAAATATCTCGCCTTCTTTAAACTCTCCGGAAATCAAGAGGCCGTGAATGAGTCCGAGAGAGATCACGATATACGTGCCGTAATGAACGGCGCGCCACCAATCGCGGCGCATGTATTTGATAAAGATCGATGTAATGCTGACGACGAGCAGAATCCAGAATGAGATAATACCTAGACTGATCGTGAGTGCTTGTTTCGGCGCTATGAAAGGAATAAGCGAGTGGTAGATGTTCATCCCGCCCGTCGTCATCGGAGCAAAAAGCATCGGAACAGGATGCAAAAGAAAGAGCGCTGCACCAGTCAGCGAAACGAGACGGTGAAACTTGAACACTTTGCCGCGAAGCCAGCGGACATTTATCATCTGCACCGTCCGCGACGCCATCAACGCACCGCCAACTCCGCTGACGATAAACAATATCAATCCCGCGATCCCGATAAACCGCGCCGTCTGCAATAGAAAATCCTCGCTGAACATAAATCGACTCCCGCAATCTCATCCGTAATTTCGGCACCCAGACTTCACTCAATGCAAAACTCGAAAACAATCTCACGCTGATCGATCTCCATTACTCCCGTACTTCATGTCTCCGGCTTTGCATGCTTCGTTACTCATGATCATGGGCCGGTGTGCCGTCGTGCGCGTGTTCGCCCTTGCGGTGATGCTCGTCGCCGGACTCGTTTGAGGGATCGAGATGGATGGTAACGCCGGAAAGAAAGGGCAGCTTGTGGAGAAGCTCGTGTTGGGTTGTTACAGATAGTTCGTGGCCTTTTTCCACAGTCAATTTTGGATCGACGGCGATGTTTAGCTCGGCATTTAGCCTGTGACCGAGCCAGCGGACCTTAACATCGGTCACATCTTCTACGCCGTCAATGTGACTCGCCGTTTTCTCGATCTCATCAACGACCTCGGGATCGACGCCGTCGAGCAGCCGTGAGAATACTGCGCCAGCCGATTCCCAAACGATCTTCAGGATCAGTGCCGTCATCAGCAGGCCAATGATCGGATCGGCCAACGGATAACCAAGCCAAATCCCGATCGCGCTCAAGAGAACGGACAAACTCGCAAACCCGTCGGTCCGCGCATGGTAACCATCGGCGACGAGAGCGGCACTTCCCATTTCCTTGCCGACCTTGATGCGAAACATGGCGACGCCTTCGTTGCCTATGAATCCGACGATGGCGGCGATAGCGACTGCCCAAAGATACGTGACGGGCTTAGGGTGGAAAAGACGTTGATAAGATTCATAGCCCGCCCATATCGCACTTGCAAGGATAGTTGCGACGACAACGACGCCCGCCAGATCTTCGACGCGGCCAAATCCATACGTAAAACGCTTGCTCGGCTTGCGGCGCGCTAACCAGAAAGCGACCGCGAGCGGGATCGCCGTACACGCATCGCCAAGATTGTGGATCGTATCGGCAAGAAGCGCGATGCTGCCGGAATAAACGAAAACGCCGATCTGGATCAACGTCGTAGCAAACAGTCCGACAAACGACCACTTAACCGCCCAGATGCCGCGCTCACTCGTGAGGATCGACGGGTTTATTGTGCCGTGAGTATGCCCGTGAGCACCGCCATGGTCGTGCCCTTCTTGCTCGCCTTCTTGTTCGTGGGCGTGTTCCTTATGCACGCTGCCGTCGTCATGCGTGTGCGTGGATTCATCGGAATGTTTGTGTTCGGCCATCGTTCCCACATCATATCATTGGGACCATTTCGTTAAGCTTTTTCGCCGCGGCCTTTTGTAAAACTCTCCAATTCAGGCTTCACGACATTGGTATAACACGACGGACAGATGCCGTGGCTAAACTGCGTGCTGGTATGTGAAGAAATATAATTTTCGACGGTATGCCAATAGCTTTCGTCGTCGCGGATCTGTTTGCAATAGGAACAGATGGGCAGGATGCTCTGCAAATCCTTAATTTCGGCCGTTGCGTTTCTCAGCTCCTTGCCGAAGCGTTCGGAGGTGAAGAAACCGGCTGAGGCGGCTTCGTCGGTCATGTGGGATGTTGCTTTTTCCTACTTAGTAGAGCCCTTCATCACCCGACGCTCCGAGAGCTTCGAGAAACTTGAAATCTTTCGTGTCGGTGGTCGGGTGCAGGCCGTTGTGGGGCGGTGGCGACCCCGAGAGGTTAGTGATGCGGCCCGACTAAATTCTCGTGGCAATGACTTCGAGATACTCTGCCGCGATGTGTGTCGAGTTATCCTGTGCGCGATTATGCTCCGACCATAACTGCTCCAGATCGCGTTGCAGTGAAGCCTGCCCGTCCTCGTCGAGTACCGCGAGTGCGCGATTCACCGGGCCGAAATGCACGCTAAAGAACTCGACCACCTCGGCGGGTGGGAAGGGATACCTAATCGGGCATATCCGTTTCGTCATTTGCAAGTCAGCGATACCGTCCCGCAAACGCTCACCGACAACGGCCTTGTCCCCCCACTGCGAAGGCGGTGCCACGCCGGGCGGAGGAGGGACGTATCGCGCGACCGTCCGAAGCACCTGATCGGCGAAGCCTGCAGGAGTCCAGTTCGCCATAGCGATCGTCCCGCCTAATCGGCAGACGCGCACCAGTTCAGCCGCAACCAGCTCCGGACGCGGCGCGAACATCGCTCCGAACATGCTCACGACGACATCGAAGTCTGCATCCGGGTAAGGCAATTGCTCGGCGTCACCTTCGTCGAATTGAATCGTGAGACCTTCGGCTTTGGAACGCTCTTGAGCCTCCTCAATTAAGTTTGGAGCGATGTCGACCCCGGTTGCATTCGCACCGGAGCGGGCCGCCGCTATCGCTAAATTGCCGTTGCCGCAAGCCACGTCAAGCAAGCGAGTGCCCGGCTTAAGCGCAAGCCGGTTGATAAATTCTTCGGCGCCCGACTCAGTACTTTTCGCTATAAGACCATAATCGCCGGCCATCCACGTGGCCTTGAGGCGGGCTTTCAGAGATTCCATCTCCGGTGTAATTGCGTTCATGACTCACCTCCTATTAACTAAAGGCTCTCGAGGAAAAGGGTAGCCGCCCAACGCCCGGCATCAGCGGAGCATTCGAGGATATACAAGACCATGTCATCGCTGCCGTAGGCGTGGGAACCCGCGAACGGCCTGAGTCGAAGTCGAGCAGTCAGCAGTTCACGGTGCTCTAAAAATCGACTTTCTTTTTTCCCTCAGTAGTGCTTCCGGGAATAGCACCGCTCGTCCGAGAAACGACCTTCCAGTGCTTGTGCCGACGAACCCAAACATCTGTGATAAAACCCTTTGAATCAAATGGCTTGTCGGACCTAGTCCCTGCCCAGATGTACTTTGATGTG
>JBBSGG010000072.1:0-9791 GCA_038254305.1 Pyrinomonadales bacterium | reverse complement strand
TGTATGGCGAAAATTACGGGAATCGGCGGGGTCTTTATTAAGAGTAAGGGCAAGGGCTCCGAATTGGCGGAGTGGTATAAAAAGAATCTCGGCCTCGATCTTGAGAGCTGGGGCGGTGCGATATTGAGATGGACTGACGATGCGGTCGTGGACGGCGGCCTCACGGTATGGAGCTCGGCGGATAACGACAGCAAATGGTTCAGCCCGAGCGAGTCTTCATTTATGATCAACTACCGGGTCGATAATCTGGACGAATTACTCGCGTCGCTCAAGCAGAACGGCGTCGAGATCGTCGGCGGACCCGATTCGGCCGAGAACGGAAAATTTGCATGGATCATGGACCCCGACGGCAATAAGGTCGAGCTCTGGGAGCCGATGATCATGGACGAAAAGAACAAGAGTTCCTGAGATACTCGTCTTAGCCGCCGGGCAATTCGTTCAAGCCGACGCCGCGTCGAGACGAGTAACGTGATTAAAACGTCAGAGAATGAAGGAAGGCAACGCACAGTTCCAGGTACCACCACGCTAAAGACGATTTCATCGAAGAAATGGACCGGAGAGCAACCCAGAGTGGCTCGCATCGCAGACGTTCATCAGGCAGCAGCCTAACAAGCCGCTGCAGCGGACGCACAATAAGCCTCATCCGCATCCTGCAAAACGCTTATTCCGGCCACCAACGTGTGCCGGTTGAGGAAGAGTCTAGCGAACCGCAAAGCTGTGCGGGTATTCGCCAAAGGTGCTAGTGGTGATACCGTTCCGCGTCGTACTTCCATAGACCGACCGTCCCGGGCGAAATTCGATCGTTACGTCTCCGCCTTTACTAAGCATGATCACGCCGGCATGTACGGCGGCCGTACAAACCGATGAATCCGCCGTATAAATATCGCTGCCCCAAACCGCCGAAGGAGTACCACCGGCCGGGCATTGAAATTTGTACGTCAGACCTGTCTCCTCTTTAAAGCCCGCTGCTGACGTGGTCCACGAAATAGGTGTTATCTCCTCTGATTCGTCGTTTGGCTTATTCGGCTCAGCAAGGGCCGGCTCGGCACTCGATGATGAAACGGGTGTCGATTGAACTGTCGATCGCGGCGTAGCTGTAGGTTTTGCCGAGAACGGCGAGTTAACACCTCCACTTCGATCAGTTTTTGCCGACTCACTGCCGAGCCGATAAGAGAAAAGAACGAGCGCGGCCACTATGGCACAGCCTATCACCAGGATCAAAGCGACAGCTGCTGCCCAAATGAGCGCTTTTCTCTTACGTTTAGGCGTCGTCGACATGGTTTGCACGGATACTGCGCTCGGGAACGCGGCCGTCGGCTGGCTCTCGCCCGCCACAAGCTGCGTACCGTCCATCAAGCAAAACTTGAGACCATCGTCATTAAAGGTTTGCGCGCATTTAGGACAAATCATCATATACTTCTCCAAAATATCCGGCACTGGGCGAACGAAACCAATCGACGAATTTCGGAATTCCCTCTTCGATCTTGGTGGTTGGGTTGTAATTCAAAAGCTCTCTTGCTTTCGATATATCGGCAAAGGTCACAGGAACGTCGCCCGGCTGCATCGGCTGGCGGTCGATGACGGCTTCGATGCCGAGATTTTCTTCGAGCAGTTCGATAAGGCGTGACAGTTCGGTGGTCTCCGATTCGCCCAGATTGAATATTTCGTGCATCGACCCATCATAGTCGATCGACGCGCGGACGCCCTGAATGATGTCATCGATGTAGGTATAGTCACGCCGCGTCTTGCCGTCGCCGAATACCTGTATAGAATTGCCCTCGGTGATAAGCCGCGAGAATTTGTGGATCGCAAGATCGGGCCGCTGTCGTGCGCCGTATACCGTGAAAAATCGAAGACATACGGTGCGGATACCGAACAGGTGTGAATAGGTATGACAGAGCAGTTCGCCCGCCGCCTTTGTCGCAGCATAAGGCGAGATCGGCTGTTGTATTCGGTCATTCTCGGAAAAGGGCAGGTCGGCGTTAATGCCGTACACCGAACTCGACGAACCGAATACGAACTGTTTGACGTCGAAATCGCGCGCAAGTTCGAGAAGGTTTAACGTGCCGTCAATATTCGTTTCGGCATAGAGTTTCGGGTGGCTGAGTGACGGCCGAACTCCAGCGCGAGCCGCCAAATGAACGATGTATTCGAACTCGCTCTCATCGAAGATCCTTCGCAGAAGTGCGGCGTCTCGTATATCGCCCTCGACAAACCGGAATTCGCCCGCCCGACGAAGTTCCTCCAAATTTGCACGCTTGATCTCGGGTGAATAGAAATCGTTCAGATCGTCGATGATCGTTACATTCCAAACGCCCTCGCGCATCAGGTTTTCAGCGAGATGCGAGCCGATAAAACCGGCGGCACCGGTTAAAAGGATGTTTTTGTCAGGCATTTTTCCAGCAGGGCGGCTCTAAATTGATAATGGAAGATAGCACACGATACGTTCGGCAAACAAAACAACGTGCCTCGATCGTCAATTTAGCAAACTCTGCCGGGCGTGAAACCGCGCCAGCAATTCTTCAAGAAAGCCTTCATACGTAAAAGTCGCTGAATCGTAACTCGGCTTTATGCGATACATCAGCGGCAGGGCCACACGCCATGCCATCCACAGCCGCTGCCGTTCCGACAGGTCCCAACGGCGGCGGAGAAAACTCTCGATGACCTCGATCTGCCGGTCGTTTATTCCGGAAATGTCACCGCTGAAATGGGTCAGAGGCTGCACACGTCGAAACGCGGCATCACTTACCCGGTTCGAAAATGTATCGGCGAAGGTCGGAGCTTCGTCGAGACGTTCGCGGATGACGACAGTACCTGCAAAGATATCCCCGACGCGTTGATCGCGGCTGCTAAGAAAGATCACGATCAGCCCGACCGAATATATCGGTACGAAAAAACCGGGAACTGAATCGAATATCCGCAGAAGGTTTCTGGCAATGGCCTCCCAGAGTGTGATCGGCCGCCCGTCGTCGCGGATCACCCGGAGTTTCATTAGTCGCTTGCCCGGTGTCTGTCCGTTCCACAGCCATTCGAACAAGATGAAATAGCCGGTAAAAAGCAGAAACAGGCTGATTATCATCGCCGCGATCGTCCATTTCGGCATCTCGGAAATTGAGGTTGCCGCTGCGTTATCGACGATCGACGACGAACCCGACGCTATCGAAAGGAATATCCAGGCCGCGATCCCGATCGAGAGGTATTGGATAAAGTGGTCGATCGCCGCGGCCAGGAAGCGGTTGCCTATCGACGCCAGCGCAAACGCGAGCGGGACGCGTTCCGGCGTCTCGATAATGAGCGTCTCTTCGGTTTCGATAAGATGTGAGGACATTCCTGATGAGTATTATTAAGCCGCAGGATGCGTTTGTAAATCGCCAAATACCGTCCGCAGTTTGAGCAGTGGGCTCATGCGTGCGAATTTCGCCCGGCAATTCGGGTTTTGGTAACTAACCTATCTTTATGCTTGTCATTTCGTTTTGACAGTCTTTATACTGAGAAATGCCGGATGGTCGGCATTGGAAAAAATATTTTGCAGCCGAAAGTACACAGAGGAAAAAATAACGCGGATGGTTTGCGATTCGCTGTCGTCGTGAGCCGATGGAACGACTTCCTCACCTCGAGGCTGCTTGACGGTGCCCTTGACGCCCTCGAAAGTTCGGGCGTAGCGGCATCTGCCGTCGAAGTTTTTAAGGTTCCCGGCGCTTTCGAGTTACCGCTCGCGGCCCAGAAGGCAGCAGAGTCGGGCAGTTTTGACGCAATCATCGCGCTCGGTGTAGTAATTCGCGGCGAGACACCGCATTTCGATTTCGTCGCCGGCGAAGCGGCAAAGGGTATCACTCAGGTTGGCCTCAAGACAGGCATTCCCGTGATGTTCGGCGTGGTCACCGCCGATACCGTCGAGCAGGCGATGAACCGCTCGGGTGTCAAGGCAGGAAATAAAGGCTACGAGGCGGCAATGTCGGCCATCGAGGTCGCCAATTTATTCCGGCAGATAGCCGCCGGCGACGAGGTCTCAAGGTCCGACGAAAAGGTTTTTCCGCATGTCGTTTGAAAAAGAGGGAAATAGTTCCGGAACGCGCCACAAGGCTCGTGAATGCGCACTGCAGATGCTGTTTGCGGCTGACGTTGTAAAATCGCAGAACAGCTTCACGACTGCGGAATTTTGGAGCGAACTCGGCGATGCCTCGATGGACGACAGGACCCGCGAATTCGCCGACAGGCTCGTGCTCGGCACACTCAGAAATCTGGAAAACATCGACGATAAGATCCGCACGCGAGCGGAACATTGGCGCATCGAGCGTATGGCTCTCGTCGACCGAAATGTTCTTCGACTTGCTGTCAACGAATTCCTCTACGAAGACACCCCGCACACCGTCGTTATCAACGAAGCACTCGAAGTGGCCCGCCGTTTTTCTACGTTCGAAGCGACCCAATTCATCAACGGCATTCTCGATGCCATCAAACTCGACCTCGAAAATGGCCAGACGCCGAAAACCGAGGAAAAATCACAGGCTTCCTCCAATTCCAACTAAAAAATATTTGCGGAATATACCGGGTTGCTTCCTCGTTTGCATGGCTGCGCCGGCGTTCCGGTGATTACTTATGTTTTGCCCGTGTTTGATATAAAATAGTCGTTTACGGCTCTTTTACAAAAAACGAGGTTAATAAAACAGAGTGAGCGAAACAACAGACCTTTCCGGATACATCAACGAAAATTTCGGGGCAAATGCGAGTTACGTCGAAGGCTTGCTTGCAAGATTCAACGCGGATCCGAATTCTGTCGATGAATCGTGGCGCACGTTTTTCGGTGACCTTCTGAGCGGAAAAGCGGAACCGATAAATGCCGTATCTCGTCCTTCGGCAGTAACGTCTGCACCAGCGCCCGCAGCTGAGAAGCCGACACAGACCGCGGCCGCGATCGGGGGTGACACTGACGCAAAACCTCTGACCGGAGCGTCACGAAAGATCGTCGAGAATATGGAGCAGAGCCTCACCGTTCCGACGGCGACAAGTCTTCGTGCAGTGCCCGTAAAGGTTCTCGAGGAAAACCGTCGCATGATAAACGAACACCTGAAGTCGCAGAGCCGCGGTAAGGTTTCGTTCACGCATATCATCGCCTGGGCGATCGTGAAAGCGGTCAAAGCGTTCCCGCAGATGAACAACGGTTTCGGCCTCGTCAACGATGCGCCGTCGCGGCTTGAGCACCGGGGCGTCAATCTAGGTATTGCGATCGATATCGAGAAAAAGGACGGCTCGCGAACCTTGCTCGTACCCAACATCAAGGGCAGCGAGACGATGACCTTCGCGGAATTTTTTGCCGCTTTTAACGAACAAGTAAAAAAGGCCCGCGAGGGTAAGCTTGAGATCCAGGACTTTCACGGAACGACCGTATCGCTCACAAATCCCGGAACGCTGGGCACCGTGGCATCGAACCCGCGGCTTATGTCGGGACAGAGCGTGATCATCGCGACCGGAGCGATCGAATATCCGGCTGAGTACTCGGCGATGACGCCGGCTGCATTGTCACAACTCGGCATTAGCAAAACCGTTACGCTCACGAGTACTTACGACCATCGCGTGATCCAAGGTGCCGAGAGCGGAATGTTTCTCGCTAAAATTCACGAATTCCTTATCGGCCAAAATGGCTTTTACGACGAGATCTTCACGAGCCTCGATCTGAACTATCCGCCGCTTCGCTGGGCAGAGGACTACAATCCTTCGCTGTTCGGCGGCGACAGATTCAGCGAGCAGGTCGAGAAGCAGGCAAATGTGCTGCAGTTGATCAATGCATATCGCATTCGCGGCCATCTAATGGCGGATATCGACCCGCTCAACATGACGTCGCATCGCGCGGCGGAACTCGATCTCGAGACTTTCGGCCTGACGGTATGGGACATGGACCGTGAATTCATCACGGGCGGCCTGCACGGCGAAAAGACGGCGACACTTCGACGAATTTTAGAGATTCTTCGCAAGGCATATTGCGGAAAGGTCGGAATCGAATACCGCCACATTCAGAGCAAGGAAGAAAAGGATTGGATACGTCAGCGCGTGCGCGAACACTTTGTCGACACACAGCCGCTGGCGACCGGTATCCGTGTCGAGCTGCTTCAAAAATTGATTGAAGCCGAACAGTTCGAGCAGTTCCTGCATAAAAAATATCTCGGCCAAAAGCGTTTTTCACTAGAGGGATGCGAGACGGTAATTCCGATGCTGGATCAACTTGTCGAAGGCGCGGCGGGACGCGGCGTGAACGAGATCTATATGGGCATGGCTCATCGCGGAAGACTCAACGTCCTCGCGAATATCATCGGCGACCCTAACACCGGCGACATGGCCGAACGCATCTTCACAATTTTCGAAGGAACATTACACCCGGACTTCCCTGCCGACGAAGGCGACGTGAAATATCACCAGGGCGCAGTGGGAAATCGGAAAACGAAGGCCGGTAAAGACGTGCGGATCGAGCTGTCGTGCAACCCGAGTCATCTCGAATTTGTTAATCCGGTCGTCGAGGGAATGGCACGGGCGAAACAGGACGAACTGCGAAACGGCGAAAATAAAACTCGCGAACAAGTCTATCAACAGATACTGCCGGTGCTGCTGCACGGCGATGCTGCATTTTCCGGCCAGGGCATCGTTATGGAAACACTGCAACTCGCGAATCTTGAAGGCTACCGAACCGGCGGCACGATCCACATCGTTATCAACAACCAGATCGGCTTTACTACTTCGCCGGAATCGGGCCGCAGCTCGATATATTCCACCGATGCCGCGCAGATCACACAGACGCCGATCTTTCACATCAACGGCGACGCGCCCGAAGCGGCCTATCGCGTGCTGCAGATCGCTCTCGATTACCGCCGCGAGTTCAAGAAGGACGTCGTGCTCGATCTCGTTGGTTTTCGGCGCCTTGGCCACAACGAAGGTGACGAACCGAGTTACACGCAGCCGGTAATGTATGCCCGGGTCAAAGCACATCCGGGCACGCGGCTCCTGTACGCCGAGCAACTCGTGCGCGAGGGCGTCGTAAGCGAAGAAGACGTGAAGAAGATGGCCGACGCCATCGTTGAAAAATACGAGAGAATCTTGCAGCGGGCAAAACAGATCGCAGTCGAGAAACCGAAAAAGGAAAAGCTCACGGCACCCGCGGTCGAAGAGGACGGATCGACGGTTCTCGAAACAGGAACCAGTGCCGATATTCTAAAACAGGTCTCCGAAAAGATTTCGCTGGTACCGGAAAATTTCCACGTCAATCCGAAAATGGTCGGCCAGCTTGCCCGCCGCGCGAAAATGGGCGCGGGCGAAACACCGATGGATTGGGGTTTTGCTGAGGCGATGGCGATCGGTTCACTCGTCGTCGAGGGTTTTCCCATTCGGTTAAGCGGACAGGATTCCGGACGCGGCACGTTTTCACAGCGGCACGCTTCGATGTACGACATTCAGACCGGTATCCGATGGTCGCCGCTGACCGAGCTTAGAAATTCGGAAAAGCCTGGCGCGCGTTTTTACGTATTCGACAGCAGCCTTTCAGAATCCGGCGTGCTTGGTTTCGAATACGGCTACGCGGTAAAGGCACGGGACGAACTCGTCGCGTGGGAAGCTCAATTCGGTGATTTCGCCAATGGAGCCCAGGTGATCATCGACCAGTACATTGCTGCATCCGAAGACAAATGGCAGCAAAAATGCCGTCTGGTGATGCTTCTTCCGCACGGCTATGAAGGCCAGGGCCCGGAACATTCATCCGCGCGTCTCGAACGGTTTCTGCAGCTCTGTGCCGAGAACAATCTGCAGGTTTGCTACCCGACAACGCCGGCACAGTATTTCCACCTTCTACGGCGGCAGGCCAAACAGAAAATGATCAGGCCGCTGATCATCATGACGCCCAAGAGCTTGCTTCGTTTGCCTGCAGCCAGCTCGGCGATCGGAGAGCTGGAAACCGGCGGGTTCCAGCCTGTGATCGACGACGCAAAAGTGACGGACAGGGGTTTGGTTACGCGGGTCGTTATCTGTAGCGGCAAGGTGTTTTACGATCTTGAAGCGGCTCGCGAAGATACGCCTCGGAATGGCGTCTCAGTCGTGAGGCTCGAACAGTTCTACCCATTTCCGAAAACGGCTTTGCAGCAAATTCTTGCTTCGTACTCGAATGTGAAACAGATCTTCTGGACGCAGGAGGAACCGCAGAACATGGGCGGGTGGACGTTTGTTGAGCAGCGGCTGAAGGATGTCATGCCCGCAGGCTGCGAGCTTCGCTTTGTCGGACGAGCGGCTTCGGCGTCGCCCGCGACCGGTTCTTACGCCATCCATGAGCTCGAACAGCGGCAGATAGTCGACCAGTCACTAAGCACGGATTCTGACGAAGTGTCGGCGGCGAGCGAGCCTGCTGTTTCTGAAAAGCTGGCACCGGCTGGCGCCTGAACCTGGGGTCTATTTTCGGTTTTTCGCGGACTGTTTCTGGATCGCGGCGATGATCTTTGTTGCGTGATTGCGTCCGATCAACGGTACCCGTTCGTCGGTTTCGATCTGCTTCAGGAATGGGATCATTTGCTCCGCATCGGCGAGTTCGTCCCGGCGGAAAAGCGAGTCGAGTTCGTCGAATAGTGCGGGAGACTGCAGCGGTTGATTTTCGCGGGCGACGTTCACATCGAAGATCCAGATAAACTGATTGCCGATCTTTCGGTACACATTCGCAAGCTCTGACGCATCCTTATTTTCCGACCAATTGAATTTCGCCACCCGCTCACGCCGGTCTTTTTTCACGGTTATTGACATCTCGCCCAGATGTTTGAAATCCTTTTTCGACTGATAGTCTTCGGTTGAATCAAGGAAATGGAGCATCGCAAATAACGAACGCAATTTCTCGAGCGTCGAAGCCGAAAGCTGAATCGGGTCAGTGACGGTCTCGGATGAGCCCAGTTTGACGAACGAGATCGTTCCTCGACCTAATTCGTCATGCAGAATCAACACCCTTTTTATCAAAAAATTCGGATGGTCGAATTGATACGTATAGATCGGCTCGAAAGGGTCGGCGGCCGGCTCTTGAGGGGTGTTTTTCGTGGGCCTTCCGTTCTTTTTCACCGGCGTTCCCGCAGTATCGACGGGTGTGATCTCAGGTGACGACGGGTTTCGATCTACAGCTACGGGCGACGGCGTCGGCTTCGGAGTTACGGAACGCCGACCCTTTGCCTGCGCTGCGGACGATCCCGCGACGACCAATATCACGGCGAACAGAGCACCGATCCGAATGTGATCCTGTTTTCTCAGCATAGTTCGTCATACGCCGCCTTTTTAAAGCGGCGTACGGTATTCGATGACTATAAGCGATGATTGGTTTATCCGACGTTTGGTCGCGACGGCTAGTCGAACTTGACCGAAACGATCTTCGAGACGCCGGCTTCCTGCATCGTCACACCGTACAACGCTTTCGCGGCCTCCATCGTTCTCTTGTTGTGCGTGATCACGATAAACTGCGTCTTTTCGGACATCTCTTCGATCTTATTCACGAATCGGCTGACGTTAGCTTCGTCGAGCGGAGCATCAACTTCATCAAGCAGACAAAAGGGCGACGGCCTGTATTTGAATATTGCCAGGACAAGGGCGATGGCCGTCATCGCTTTTTCACCGCCGGAGAGGAGCAGAATGTTTTGCAGCCGTTTACCCGGCGGCTGTGCAACGACCTCTATACCGGCTTCCAAAATATCTTCGGATTCGAGCAGCGTCATCTCGCCGCGGCCTCCGCCGAAAAGCTCCTGAAAGAATTGAACGAAATTCGCATTGACGGCCTCAAAAGCTTC
>JBBSGG010000071.1:0-9809 GCA_038254305.1 Pyrinomonadales bacterium | reverse complement strand
TTTCTATATAGCGTTTGTATTCGCGGGACATTAGCATTTGGACGACGTTTTTTGAACGGCGGAGTTGTTGGCGTTCTAGGCGTTCGGCTTGTTGCGCCTGTTTGGCGTGGTCGATTAGGTGGACAGATTCGGGGGAGAAGCCGAGGTGGTGAAAGCGCGGAGATGACGGTAGCGGTTCGCAGGACGCGGGCTGCATTTCGCAGGATGCGGATTGGTGCGTGCGAGGTGCGGACTTTGACGAGGCGGCGATCGCGGAGCGGTTTTGGCGGACGAGTTCGTCAAAGCTGATCATTGCCGTCTGCGGCGAATCCGTCGGCGAAAGATCGAGACGCGTGTCGGCTGTCTCGGTCACAGGCGCCTCGCCGGAGAGGCTGAAGACGATGACATTTTGCTCGTCGTATTGCAGCGGGCCCGTGCGCGATTTCAGGTGTTTGAGATAGCGGACGTCCGCGCCGCAGGTGCTCGGGGCAATGGCGATCACACTGTCGGCGATCTCGGCGACGGGCGAAGCCGCGCCAACGTCAGCCAGCGTCAGCGCCGCCGGACGGCGTCGCGGGCGGGCGTGGGCGAGCACGAGGATCGAGAGGTTTAATTCCGCCTGGATGCGGCGCAGCTCCTTCATCATGTGCGCCGCCCGGGCTGAACTGTGGAGCTGGTCGGAAAGGTAGGTGAGGTTGTCGATGACAACGACCCTCGCCCGGTGCTGCTCGATCTGGTCGATCAGCGCCGATTCGAAATATGCATTGAAGGTTTTGAAGCCGTAGTCTTCGTGATCCGGAGGATCGGACGACATCTCGACTCGGATGAGATTGGGCGAGAATTTGAAAGCAGTGAGCCGCGCGGGCGGCGACCGGTTCGGTTTTGACTTGGAATAGCGGGCGGTAAATTGGGCGGTCGTTAGCTCGAAGTCGAAGTAAAGGACCTTTTGCGGCGGCGTGTCGACGGAAAACGGTTCCCACGACACGCCGCGGGCGATGGCGTCGGCGAGCTGAGTGGCAAAGATACTCTTGCCTCTGCCGGTGTCGCCGAAGAGAACACAGAGCCCGCCTTCGAGCCAGAGGTCTCCCGCGAGACGTTGGGCGGACCCTTTGTCAGGCGATTCCTTGTACCAGTCGCCGGCAGGCCGTGAGCGGAACAGGTCGTAACTTTTGACGCCCGCGGGTTCGTCTTCACGGTCCTCGAGGTCCATGAAACGAGTTTTTCACGCGGGCCGCGGTTGCGGAAGAGCGATTTTGAGGGAATCTACGGTATCGATGACTTTGTTAAAAAAGGTGTTCGAGGAACGTGGGCCGAATGATCGCGACGCGCCTCCGTTAACTTTTCCCTGTACCAAAGATCGTCAAGCCGATGCCGCCGAGGATCATTGCTCCGGCGACCCATGATCTGGTCGTTGCCACCTCCGACAAAAACAGTATTCCGCCCGCGGCGACGAGCACGGGAACGGCGAGCTGCAGCACGGCGGCACTCGTAGAAGTGTGATGCCGGAGAGCGGCGTACCAAGCGGTGTAGCCGACGCCGGACGCGACCGCACCGGAAAGCACTGCGAGAACGATACCGCGGTTGGATAAATGTATCTGCGAAAAGAACGGGATGCTCGCCACGATCATCATAGGCACCGCCCAGACAAAATTTCCGGTCGTCGCCGCGAGAGGATCGCCGCTTCTCTTTCCGCGAAGCGTGTACGCTCCCCACGATATTCCCGCCGCGGCCATTAATCCCGAGCTAAAGAACGGCGGAGAAGCCAATCCCGGAAACACGAGATAAACCAAACCACCGAGTGCGAGGAATAGACCGACCCATTCGAGACCGCCCGGACGCTCGCCGCGGATGAGCGCGACCAGGATCATCGTTAGCTGCACGCTGCCGAATAGCACGAGAGCGCCGGTACCGGCATTGAGCGCAAGATACGCCAGCGAAAAGCAGATCGCGTACGCAAAAAGAAAGAACGCGGATATCCAATTTCCGCGTCCGCTGATCTTTGATCCCTTGCCGAAAAAATAACTGATGGTGATCAGTGTGATCGCCCCTGCGGCGAGCCTGACAAGTGAAAAGCCGAAAGCATCGGCCTCGCCGCCGCGCAGCGCGATCCGGCAAAGGATCGAATTGAAGGCAAACGCACAAAGAGCGAATGCCGTAAGCGAAATAATTCTAATCACGAATTCGCGCGATATCGGAACCGGTATCGGAGCTTTCCTGAATCGCACCAATGCCGTCGTCCGGATCGGTCGTCTCGTGCCGCTCGGTCGAATGATCCTGGCCGGTCGGTTTTCCGCTGCCGTCATCGTCGATCGCATTGACGTCCTCATCCGAAACCATGCCGTCAGAGTTCGGCAGATCACGCCCCGTTAATTCTTCGTCTTTTTTCCTAAGTGGTCCCTGTACCATGTTCGTTTTCTCCTTGATCGTTTGTTCGGGTTGTCAGTTGTATTCGCCGTAAAACCCCGCTGATGGAGCGGCGGATGACGCATTGTATATGTAATCATAAAAGGTATTCGATAGATAGATCAGTCGAGATCTTTGTTTGCGGCTTCCTTACGTTCCGGGCGCATATGCGGAAAAAGAATGACATCGCGAATCGAGTGTTTGTTAGTCAGCAGCATGACAAGGCGGTCGATGCCGATGCCGATGCCCGCAGCGGGCGGCATGCCGTAGCTCAGGGCACGAATGTAGTCTTCGTCAAGCACCATCGCCTCTTCGTCCCCGCCCTCGCGGGCCGTCATCTGATCCACAAAACGCTCGTACTGCTCCTTAGGATCGTTCAACTCGCTAAAACCGTTCGCGACTTCCATGCCGTTGATGAAAAGCTCGAAACGCTCGGCGATTTGCGGATTGCTCGGCGAAGCCTTTGAGAGCGGCGAGATTGATTTTGGATAGTCGGTAATGAAGGTTGGCTGCGTTAACGTTTCTTCAACAATCAACTCAAACAAATGCTCAAGAATCCCTGCTTCATCTGGTGGACTTAAATCAATTTCTTCAGAAGTTTGAGATGAATCCATTATTGTGGAAATTACCGTTCTCAACTTATCAATGTTTCGCTGTTTCGCAACACCAGTCTTTTCCGACGTGGCCGAATCTATATCGATGTGGAAAGAACTTCCCTGGAAGTTTGCCACGGGCTCTGCGAGAGCTCGATTCACGAGTGCGTCCACGGTCGACAATCTCTGCGCAGTCACAAATTTCTCGTCGGCAAAGTCGTCGTTGCCGGGAAATGTATCTTGCAAAAGATTCTTTACAGCATCTTTCATCGAGATCCGCTCAAACTTGCTGAAATCGATCTCGTTTCCCTCGTATGTCACGGTCAAGCCACCAGTCGCTTTCTGCACGCTTTCCTGCATCATCTTCTCGCAGAAATCCATCATTCCATTTACGTCCATGTAGGCGCAATAGAATTCAAGCATTGTAAATTCGGGGTTGTGCTTGTACGAGATGCCTTCGTTGCGGAAATTGCGGTTTAGTTCGTACACCTTTTCAAACCCGCCGACGACGAGCCGCTTTAAATAAAGCTCGGGCGCGATGCGGGCGTAAAGCTTGATGTCGAGCGCATTGTGGTGCGTCTCGAACGGCTTTGCCGCGGCACCGGTCGCTTTCGGAGTTAGCATCGGCGTTTCGACCTCGATGTAGTCGTGGTCCTCGAGAAACCGGCGGAGAGAGGATATGACTTTCGCACGCGTCTCAAAAACCTCGCGCGTCGTCATGCCTTCGTGTTCGACCTGCAAACTCGACCCGATGAGATCGACATACCGGCGGCGCTGTTTGAGCTCGGGGTCCTCGATGCCGTGCATTTTGTCGGGCATCGGCACCATCGCCTTTGCGAGAAACTGCAGCTTTTCAACGTGAACGCTCAGCTCGCCGGTATTCGTGATAAACAGATATCCTTCGACGCCGATAAAATCGCCGTGATCGAGCAGTCCGAACGCCGTCCATCCATTTTCCTCATCGAGAGAGTTTTCGGCGTCGTTTCTTACCAACCCGAATGTGCCCTTTTTGGCGTAGATCTGCAGCTTGTTCATTCCGTTCGTCAGATGAACAAAATTCCCCCTCGGCGGTGTGGTAAGGCGTCCCGCGATACGCACATTGCCGAGCTGCCGCAACCGAGCATTCAGTGCGTCCTTGATCTCTGCAGGCGGACGTTCCCGTTCGGCAAGCTTTGCGACAACGGCCTTGATCTCCGCAACGACCTCCGTTACCGGCGCAAAATGCAGAATGCTCGTGATCGTATCTTCGCCGCCGCTCACCCGCGACCGAGCAAATTTATTCGGATATACATTTCCGACCAGGGCCCGCAATTCCTCTAGATGATCGCGGCGCGCCTGCGTCTGATCGTTTTGCTCGACGATCTCGTCGAAATTGGTGATCTTCATATTTCTCGCCGCATCGGCGGGCGGATCAACACACTGTGTATAAAAGATTTGATTATAAAGAAGCTGCACTGGCTCGGCAAACGAGCGGTGTATGTGGCAAGATAGTAAAAATCGCATGCGAAGCCTTCGACGCGGCCTAAAGGCGTCCGAAAGCGCGTTCGCAGCGCATATGCGCGTTTTGTTCAAATAATGGTTAAAGAGAGTGATGATATAGGCCGCGTAGCCAAAGCGATCGACGCAGGCACGCGCGTGGTTTCGCTCAGCAGCCTAACGTCGGTCGCGGCAAAGGCGTATGTGCTGGCGACACTGCAAAAGCAGACAGCAAAGAAATTCGTTGTCGTTGCCGATTCGAATCAGGAAGCCGAGACGTGGGAATGCGATCTGGGTTTTTGGATAACCGCAGGCGCCGCCGATGCGGGTTCGCGCGTTTACGGCCTACCTGCATTCGAGACCGACGTATATTCCGGCGCTTCGCCGCACGCCGAAACCGAGGAACGCCGGGCGCTAGCCCTTTGGCAAATGACCCAGTCCCCGGCGGAATTCTTCATCGTGCCGGCACGCTCGCTGATCACCCGCACGATCGCGCCCGATGAGATCGGCGACCTCGGCGCTCTCATCGTCCGTGACGAGGATTTTTCGCCATCCGACCTGGTCGACCGCCTGGTGACGGCCGGTTACGTGCGTCAGGATCCGCTCGGCGCTGTCGGCGAATTTTCCATGCGGGGCGGCATCGTCGATGTCTGGTCACCCGAATTGGACAGTCCCGTCCGGATCGAATTTTTCGGCGACACCGTCGATTCGATCCGCTCGTTCGACCCCGATACGCAGCTCTCGACCGAACAGCTCAAGCAAGTTTCGATCGCACCGATGCGCGAATTTGCGGCGTCGCCGCAGGACATGAAGGACTGGTCGTACTTCGCCAAGGGAAACTACAACGACCCGCGGTTCGCCCGAAACCTCCGCGACCGAACGGATTTCGCCGACGAAGGCGAACAATTCTCGGGCTGGGAATTTCAACTACCGCTGGTCAAGCCGCTTCGCGGCACGGTTTTCGATTATCTCGGCGATGTTGTTCTGGTGATCGACGAACCGACGATGGTCGATGCGACGCTTTCGTCATTCTATGAGAACCTGCAGCTTCGATTTTCCCAAACTACCGAGGCCGACGACATCGGCATGCCGCCGTCGGCTCTTTTCATCGAAGCTCGCGAGCTGACCGCCGCGATCGCGAGTTTCAGCCGCGTCGAAATGCGTGCGCTGGGGCGCACCGCCGCCGAGACCGACGAAGAATTTCAATTCGACGCGAGCTCACCGGTGCAATCGTCGCCGCCCGCGCACGAAGAAGGCGAATCGATAGATACGCCGCCGCCCGCACCGGCGTTTGCGCCGCGCGCCGCGACAATGCCGCTGTTTCTTTTTCCCGCGGCAGAAAAATCGTCGGAAAACGAGATCATTTCGCGGCCGACACGAAAATTTCGGGGCGATGTCGCTGATTTTGCATCGACGCTTCGCTCTTCAGGCGAATCCCCGCTGCTCGTTATGCGAACGCTTGGCCTCGCGGAACGCCTCGAAGAACTGCTTCGCGATTACGAGGTTTCCACGACACCCGAAAAGCTACTTGTCGGCGATCTGTCGGGCGGTTTCGAGATTCCGTCGCTCGGCATCGCCGCGTTTACGGAGCTCGACATATTCGGCGAAACTCAGCAGGCGGACGCTCCGCAAGCAGCACGTGCGCGTTTTAAAAAGAGCGGTCTCGGTGCATTCATCTCGGATTTCCGCGATCTGAAGTCCGGCGATTATGTCGTCCACGTAGATCACGGCGTCGGCCGATTCGAAGCACTGCAAACGCTGGAAAGCGGCGGCGGACAGCGCGAGTTCATGCTGCTCTTCTACGCCGACGAAGCGAAGCTTTTCATCCCCGTTGAGCGAATGGATCTTGTCTCCCGATTTTCGTCGGGCGACGCTGCCGCACCGGCGCTCGATCGTCTCGGCGGCATCGGCTGGCAAAAGACGAAGGCAAAGGCAAAGCGCGCAATGCGCGACATGGCCGACGAGCTTCTCAGGCTATACGCTGAACGCAAACTTGTTCAAGGCTATGCCTTTTCACCCGATGCACCATGGCAGCACGAATTCGAAGACGCGTTTCCCTTCGATCTCACCGTCGATCAAGCCTCCGCTATCGAGGACGTCAAGGAAGACATGGAAACGGCGCGGCCGATGGACCGTTTGATAATCGGCGATGTCGGATACGGCAAGACGGAGGTCGCGATGCGGGCAGCGTTCAAGGCTGTAATGGACGGCAAGCAGGTCGCAGTGCTGACACCGACGACGATCCTCGCATATCAGCATTTCGAATCGTTTCGGAAACGGTTTGCCGCATTTCCAGCCAAGATCGACTTGCTTTCTCGTTTCCGCAGCACAAGGGAACAGAAAGCCGTCGTCGAGGCCGCTGAAAAAGGCGATGTAGACGTTTTGGTCGGCACGCACCGAATTTTATCGACCGATGTAAAGCTGCCCAAGCTCGGCCTGGTAGTCGTCGACGAAGAACAGCGGTTCGGCGTCGCGCACAAGGAAAAATTAAAACAGTTAAAAAAGAAAGTTGATGTTCTGACGCTGTCCGCGACGCCGATACCGCGAACGCTGAATATGTCGCTGCTCGGGATGCGGGATATGTCGGTCATCGAAACGCCGCCGCGCGATCGTCTCGCGATCAACACGCAGGTCGTGCAATTTTCGGACGGCGTTATCAGATCTGCCATCGAGCTGGAGCTCGCACGCAACGGCCAGATCTTCTTTATCCATAACCGCGTGGAAACGATCGAAGCTATCGCGTCGCTCGTGCAAAAGATCGTTCCCCATGCACGCGTGGCGATCGGCCACGGTCAGATGAACGAAAAGGAAATGGAGCAGGTAATGCTCGATTTCATCGATTACAAATACGATATCCTCGTCGCGACGACGATCATCGAGAACGGTATCGATATCCCGCGGGCGAATACGATAATCATCAATCGGGCCGACAATTACGGCCTGTCGCAGCTTTACCAATTGCGCGGGCGCGTGGGACGTTCGAATCGCCGGGCGTACGCATACCTGCTGATCCCGAGCGAGCTCGAGATCACCCCGATCGCACGCCGCAGGCTGAGTGCGATCCGCGAATTCTCGGACCTCGGTGCGGGTTTCAGGATCGCCGCACTTGACCTCGAACTGCGAGGCGCGGGAAATATTCTCGGCGGCCAGCAATCCGGCCACCTCGACGCATTAGGTTTTGATCTGTACACGAAGATGCTCGAACGGACGATCGCCGAGATCCGCGGCGACGAGATCGCCGACGAGACGAGTGTGTCGATAAATCTCGGCGTAGACGTTTCGATACCGAAGGATTACGTATCCGAGGCGAGCCAGCGGCTGCGCACCTACAAGCGAATTTCGTCCGCCGAATCCGAAGAGGTGCTTATGCGCATCCACGAAGAGATCGAGGACCGCTACGGCAAGATACCGCTTTCAGTTGACAATCTTTTTTCATACGGGAGGCTGCGAAAACTCGCCGAGCGTATGCGGATCGTCTCGGTCGATAAAGCCGCGGGCGGTCTTGCGATAAAATTCAGTGAAACAGCGAAGGTCGACCCGGATAAACTGATGGCATTTCTCGCTGCGGATGAAGGCTCGTCGTTCTCACCGACCGGAATACTGCGTGTCAATACGCAGCCCGGCGACCGCCTGATCGAGCGGGCAAGGAACGTTCTTTCCAGTCTGCACGTCTAATCGGAACCGGTGCAGTCGCCGAAATCATTGAATTCGCAAATGAAAAGATTCGGCCGGTATTCGCGCGTCTGCCGACGCACGTTCAGCCATACTTCAGGGCGTCCGTAAACTTTTCCCGTCCAGCCAAGCCGCCCGCGGTTTTTCAATACGTACTCGTATGCTTCGGGTTCGTCCTTGCCCTGCAGGTGTTTCGCTTCGTGTAGAAGGATCGCCGCTCGCTCGATGTCGTCGGCGGGATACGTAAAGAAATCAGGATAAAGGGTGACGATCTCGAAGGGAAAGTTTGTCGCCGCAAAGGCATTTTCCTTTGCCACGGAAGCGTTGAGCCAATTGTCGTGCGGCCTCAGGCGACGGATTTTTTCGTCCGCATTCGAGGCAATTTTGGAACATCGGGCGTGAGGGCGGTTTTGAACAAAACCTGCTATTATTACAAAGCTTCAATAAGGATAAATTCCCGCCGCTTGTGCGGCTTGCGTGAAACTTTACGGCGGGTTTTTGCATCAAAACATTCGATTTAACACACTTCCCGCTCTTTATTTCAGCGTTTCACTTCGATCAGGAGTTATTTATGAAAGGTTTCGGCCCGGCAATTTTTACGAGTTTATTGGTGTGCGGAATGATTTATTCGGCGGCCGCTCAGGAGAACACCGAACGTGTGATCGATGAGGTCGTGGCACAGGTAAATGATGGCGTAATAACGCTTTCAAGCGTCAAACGCGAGACGAAAAGCATCGTTGACAGCGAGGTTCAGCAGGGCAAAAAGCGTGAAGAAGCTCAGAAAGCGGTCGACGAAAAGCAAGGCGAATTGATCGCGAATCTCATAAATGAAGAGCTTTTGCTTCAGAAAGCCAAAGAGATCGGCGTCGACAACGAGATCGAAGCGTCTCTTAATGCCCGTTTTCTTGAGATAATGAAGCAGAACAATCTCAAGACGCTCGACGCTTTGTACAAGCAGATGGAGGACGGCGGTATCTCGCCGACCGAAATTCGCGAAACGTGGCGTAAACAGGCCGCTCGCGACCGTGTCCTGCAAAAGGAAGTACAGTCAAAAGTTTATTGGAAAGCGACGCCAAAGGAATTAAAAGACTATTTCGATGCCCACAAAGCAATGTTTACAAAGCCGGAAACGATCGGCATAAGCGAAATATTTTTGAGCTTTGCCGGCCGGGATGAGGCTGCGGTTCGCGAAAAAGCGAAACAGCTCGTGGCGCAACTTCGCGGCGGGGCGGATTTTGCGAAGATCGTCGCGGAAAATTCCGACCGTCCGGATGCGGCGAAGACTCTGGGCAAAGTAGATCCTATGGCTATTAAAGACCTGGACGAACGTTTTGCAGGGCCGTTAAAAAACGTAAAGGTTGGCGGATATACCGACCCCGTCGCGGTCGATCAGATCGGCATTAGCATTATTCGATTAGACGCTCGTACGGCTGCAACGAGCGAATCGCAATTCGACGAAAACGCCGTGCGTCTGGCGATCCTGAACGAAAAGGCACCGGCGGAGCAGAAGAAGTTTCTCGCCACGCTCCGCAAGGATTCGTACATCAAGATCAGCGACACGTATCGACCGCTTGTAGCGCCGATCCTTTTCGCCGACGAACGCAAAGCGAATCCGACAGATAAGTGATCTCGAATAACAATGCAAAAGAGAGCGGGAAACACGAGTGTTTTCAGCTCTCTTTTTTA
>JBBSGG010000070.1:0-9939 GCA_038254305.1 Pyrinomonadales bacterium | reverse complement strand
CGTTCGCCGCGTTCGATCATGCCGATGTAGGTGCGATGAAAGCCGGTGAGGAATGAGAGTTCTTCTTGCGATAGTTTTCTTTCGGTGCGAAGTTGTCTGATTCTCTTACCAAATTCTTCGATCAGAATTTGATCTAGCATTGAGATCAAACCTATACGTATTGTATGCAGCGATCAACATACAATGCGTAGCATCTCCCGCGCGTAACCATCTCTCGAAGACCCAAAATTCCGAACCGCGCAAGCCGTTCGCGGTGCATCAAAAAAACTTTTTACTATTTCGGCGCACCCTTTATCGCGCAGGTTCGCGGTTTAGGTTTTTAGCCGTCTCAGCGGGCAATTTTTTCGGCGGGCATCGATAGGTGAAAAACGGTCTTTTGGGGGAGAGAATCGGCGAAGAGTTTTTGGGACTAGATCGCACGATTCTCCGGTGGATCGTCAAAAGGCTGCCGTTATGTGTTGTCGGGTGTGTTATCGGATGTATGAACGATGGATTTGTCCGTGTTCAGGCCGGTCGTTGAGCAAGAGCATAGTCGGGTGACGAAGTGGAGGTATCCAGCGACGACGGGGGATAAGCTGGCGATCGGTTGGGGCGATCCGGCGATTCGGCCAGTGAGAGGTACGAGCGAGCCCGTGAAAAACATTCGACAAACGGATGCGCCTCCCAACTTTCCGGGAAATTTGGTCAGCTTAAAAAACCGTGCGATATCGTCCGCGATCCGGACAGATCACTTCCAGTTCTTGTCCTTTTTGAAGCGTTTTACGACCATATCGCGGCGCATTTTGGGTAGATGATCGATGAAAAGCGTGCCGTTGCAGTGGTCGGTCTCATGCATGAAGGCACGGGCCGCGTAGCCTTCGGCGTCGCGTTCGAACCACTCGCCATTTTCGTCCTGAGCTTTGAGGCGTGCGATCATCGGGCGGACGACGACGGCGGGGACTTTCCCGAGCGACAAGCAGCCTTCCTGCCCCGACTGCTCGCCTTCGGTGTGGACGATCTCCGGGTTGGCGGCGATCAGCTTGACGCCGTCGCAATCCATGACAAATAACCGCAGATTTAGCCCGATCTGCGGCGCCGCGAGCCCCACGCCTTCCGCATCGTACATCGTCTCGAACATATCGGCGCACAGCGTCGCCAGCTCCTCGTCAAAAGCCGTCACCGGCTGCCCGACCTCGCCGAGGATAGCTTCGGGATGTTCGGTTATCTTTCGTACTGCCATCGGAATTCGGAATATTTTGACCGCGTCGGCAGGCTAACGCGCCGAGTTGGACAACTAGCCCTCCCTTACGGTCAGCTTCCGCCGTCTCATTATCGCGGAATATAGCCGTGACGGGCTCCGCGGCGAAAGTCGCGTTTGGCAAAAAATCCCTTCTCGGCCCGCTGCGTACACTCCCAGCAGACGGTTCGCTCTTCGTTATCAGGGCCGACGAACGTGTTGAAATGGTCCTTTTCGCGGTCGCATTCCGCGCAGCGTACGGCCTTTTTGTGCACTAATTTAGGGTCGGTTGATTCGATCATATTTAAAATCTCCACCGTTCGATTCTAAACGAGAACACCGGGAATTCCTTTAACGGGCACAAAAAGAGGCGGTAATCCACCGAAAGTCACACCTGTAAAATTCTTTTAACTATTCCGGCTGGCCGCTACAGCCTGTGTTGAATAATGCCGGCTGCTTCGTACTGATGATCGGGTAATTTTCAGCCTCTTTATTGACCTCGAGCCAGGTCATATACTCGGGCGGGATCGACATATCCGAGAAAATTGCCTCGACGGGGCATTCGGGCAGGCAGGCGTCGCAATCGATGCAAGTATCGGGATTAATTAGAAGCTTGTCCGGCAACTCATGAAATGCCTCGACCGGGCAGACGGCGGCGCAGTCGGTATATTTGCATTCGACACACGGTTCAGCAACGATATAAGTCATTCTCGGCGAAATCTCCTCTACGGCGGCAAAAATTCAAATTAGAACCGTAATATTCACAAGGATAGCTTTTCAAATGACGATACACAAGTGATAGAATGCCTTCATAATCAGAAGTTAACAGTCCGATAAAAATCTGAGATAACAATGAAAGATATGAAAGCGGAACGCGAATTATCGTTGGATTTTCTGCGTGTATGCGAGGCTGCGGCCATCGAATCGGCCAAAACGATGGGTCAGGGCGACCGCAAGCATTCTGATCACGTCGCGGTCGAAGCTATGCGCGAAGTGATGGACACCGTGCCGATGCGCGGGAGAATCGTGATCGGGGAAGGCGAACGCGATGAGGCTCCGATGCTGTATATCGGCGAAGAGGTCGGCGGCGGAAATTACTCAGATGAAGCGCGGAGGGAGTTTCCCGAGGTAGATATCGCCGTTGATCCACTCGAAGGTACCAATCTCTGTGCTCTTGGTGCGAACAACGCCATCGCGGTGCTGGCTGCTGCGGAACGCGGCGGCTTGCTAAACGCTCCCGATATTTACATGGATAAGATCGTCGTCGGCCCATCGTGCCGCGGCTCAGTCGATATCGAAGCACCGGTCGAGGACAATCTTCGCAATATTGCCCGACGGCTCGGCCGCGACGTCGATGACCTGACGGTGATATGTCTCGACCGTTCGCGTCATAAACAGCTTATCGCGGATGTCCGTGCGACCGGTGCCAGAATTCGCCTGATCTCTGACGGCGACCTTTCCGCTGGCATTTCAGCGGCGGTTGCAGGCACGAATATTCACGCCCTTATGGGCATCGGCGGCGCACCCGAAGGCGTCATCACCGCTGCCGCGATGAAGTGCCTCAACGGGGAGATACAGGCAAAGCTCGTTTTCGATCACGACAAGCTCGGCGTCGATAAATCTAAAGTGCCGGCGCCCGAGATCGTCATGGAGCGCCTGCAAGAGATGGGGATAAAGGATGCGAACAAGATCTACGATACCAACGACCTTGCTCCCGGCAAACGCATTATTTTTGCCGCAACCGGTGTGACCGATGGAGCTCTGCTCAAAGGCGTAAGGTTTTTCGGCGCAGGAAAACGAACGCATTCCGTCGTGATGACCACCGATTCCAAGAGCATTCGCTTCGTCGACACCGTCCACGTCGAAGGCGGTCCCGACGCCGTTATCAGGTTTTAGAACTCAAAATCACTTATGGAGCTGGCTCGGATAATTATATTCACCGGAGATGTCAGGCGGATGGTGGATTTTTATGCGTCAACTTTCGGCTTGTCGGTCGTCGGCGAGTTCGAAGAGGGATGGACTGAGATGTCAGCGGGCGGATGTAACGTCGCTTTTCATAAACTCGGCGTCCAGGTCGAAGATTCAGAAGATGCAGGCATCAAGATAGTTTTTGCGACCGATAACATAACGTGTGAAAAAGCAAGGCTTGAATCTCTCGGAATAAAAATGACCGAGGTTCTCAGTTTCGGCGAAATCGAGATGTGCGACGGCAGCGACCCCGACGGGCGTCGTTTTCAAATCTCTTCACGAGCCGTTACGAGGTTATCCGGAACAAAATAAATGAGCGACCCCAATTCATACGTCCTTGATTTCAGCCAGATTGGAAACGGCGACGTCGCAATTGTCGGCGGCAAGTGCGCGAGCCTTGGCGAGCTTTTTCGCGAATTATCGAAGAAAGGCGTACGCACGGTGGACGGTTTTTCAACGACAAGCCACGCGTACAATCTTTTGCTTCAGACTGGAGGGCTTCGTAAGAGTCTGCAAAAGCTGCTCAAAGGGCTTGACGTCAACGATCTGGACGAACTTGCACGCGTGGGAAGTACGGCCCGGCAAATGATGCTGGACACGCCGTTCCCCAAAGAGGTCGAAGCTCAAATTCTGGAATCGCACACACGGCTTGGCGAGCGCATCGGCAAAAAGATATTCGAGGTCGCAGTTCGCTCGTCCGCAACGGCCGAGGACCTTCCGGACGCGTCTTTTGCTGGCCAACAGGACACGATTCTTAATGTTCGCGGCGAGCAGCGCCTGATCGAAGCCTGCCTTGAATGCTATGCGTCTCTATGGACCGATAGGGCGATCTCCTATCGCACCGCCAAAGGATTCGACCATTTTGACGTCGCGTTATCGATCGGTATTCAGCCGATGGTCCGTTCCGATATAGCTTCTTCCGGCGTAATGTTCACGCTCGATACCGAAAGTGGATTTCGCGACGCGGTTGTCATTAACGGCGCGTGGGGACTCGGCGAAGCCGTCGTTCAGGGTATGGCAACGCCCGACGAATGGATCATTTTCAAACCTACGTTGAAGCTGGGTTTTCGTCCGATCGTTACGCGAAAACTCGGTGTTAAAGAAGTCAAAATGGTGTTTGCGGACGACGGCACCGGAACGCAAGTACGCGACGTAGTCGAAACACAGCGAAATCGCTTCTGCCTCGCCGGTTTTGAGGTGCTCCAACTTGCTAATTGGGCATGCGCGATCGAGGACCATTATTCGATGCTCGCGGGCAAGCACCAGCCGATGGATATTGAATGGGCAAAGGACGGCATCACAGGAGAGTTGTTCATTTTGCAGGCTCGGCCCGAAACCGTTCATACGCAGACCTCGGAAAATTTTATCGAAACCTATCAGCTGTCGCCGGACCACGGTGCGCCGCTCTCGACGGGCGTCGCCGTCGGCCAAAAGATCGGCAGCGGACGCGCACACGTCATGCTCGACGCGGCCAAGCTGACAAGTTTTAAACAGGGTGAGATTCTCGTGACCACGATGACCGATCCCGCATGGGAACCGATAATGAAGCGGGCTTCGGCTATAGTCACGGAACGCGGCGGACGAACGTGCCACAGTGCGATAATCAGCCGCGAACTCGGCATTCCGTGCATTGTTGGTACAGGTGATGCGACTGAAAAGGTGAAGAACGGCACCGACATAACGGTCTCGTGCGCCGAAGGCGACGTTGGGAACATCTATTACGGTAAGGTCAATTTCGACGTCCGCAAGCACCAGATAACGGAAACCGAACGACCCCGGACGCAGGTCATGATGAACGTGGGTGATCCGGATCACGCATTTTCGGTATCGCGGCTGCCGAATGACGGCGTCGGCCTGGCGCGGCTGGAATTCATCATTAATAACCATATCGGCATCCACCCGATGGCGCTCGTCAATTACCCGAACCTCAAAAAACGTGAAGACGTCGAGACTATATCGCGGTGCATTTTGGAGGAGGATCCGAAGGAGTTTTTTGTCCGTTCGCTCGCCGAGGGAATTGGGCGTATTGCCGCGGCTTTTTATCCGAAACCCGTGATCGTGCGCATGTCCGACTTCAAATCAAATGAGTACGCGATGCTGGTCGGCGGCAAGGAATTTGAACCGATCGAAGAAAACCCGATGATCGGTTTTCGCGGCGCGTCACGATACTACGACGACCGTTACAAACCCGGTTTCAAACTGGAATGTCTCGCATTGCTGCGCGCCCGCGAAGACATGGGCCTGACCAATATCAAGCCGATGATCCCATTTTGCAGGACCGTCGAAGAGGGTGAAAAAGTGATTGCGTTGATGGCCGAATACGGCCTCGTGCAAGGGGAAAACGATCTCGAGATCTACGCGATGTGTGAGCTGCCGGCCAACGTCGTTTTCGCGGATGAGTTCTTGAAGGTGTTCGACGGCTATTCGATCGGTTCCAACGATCTGACGCAGCTTGCTCTCGGTCTCGACCGCGACTCGGAAATGGTCGCTCATCTATTTGACGAGCGAAACGGCGCCGTCGAGAAAATGGTCGCGATGGCGATCGACGCCGCGATTCGCAACGGCAAAAAGATAGGGATTTGCGGACAGGCACCATCAGACTATCCGGAATTCGCTGAGTTTCTGGTCAAACGCGGAATAAATTCGATCTCACTAAATCCCGATACGGTGATCGCGACTACGCATCACATTCTGGAAACAGAAAAGGCGCTCGAAGCGGCAGGGACCGGAAAGCCCTAGGATTATCTGGCCGCGGGCTTCTTGTCACCCCGCTCCCTAAACCTTCATTCTCACAAATGAGCGACCCGGCGAAAAATTACATATCTTTCGAGACACGAGCGAGGTTCGAACGCCAAGCGGCGAAAGTCTGGGCGGTCTGTCTAACGGCCGTGGTTGTGTGGATGGCTCTCATAGTTTCCGCGCCGCTGTTTCGCGCCGAAGGCGGTGAACAATTCGCCTCACCTATCTATCATTTTTTCAGCTACGCGTGCCATCAAATACCCGAGCGCTCTCTCTCCATTCTCGGCAATCCGTTTGCCGTATGCACGCGATGTTTTGGCGTTTATTCTGGCCTCTTGCTCGGGATCGCTGTCTATCCGCTTTGGCGAACGCGTTCTGATATCGAACCGCTTCCTCGGATCTGGCTGTTTCTCTCGCTCATACCGATTGGCATCGATTGGTCTCTCGGTGTCTTCGGTATATGGGAAAACACTCATCTGTCGCGCTTTATTACGGGTTCGGTTTTGGGATTCGCTTGTTCGACCTTCATCGTGCCGGGCGTCGTCGAGATCACGAGAAATCTAACCTTGCGTCGCGTCGATGTCCAAAACTAAAAAAGGCCGCCTTCGCGGCAGCCTTTCAAATCTTAATCGATTAATAGATAGTATTTTTGATAGATCTTTTGGCGACATGTAGCGTTTTTACTTGCCCCGAGATAGTAAATTCGATTTTAGACCCTTGAAAAAAGTTTTGCAAGCTCTTCTGCGAATGCCTTTAGACAGGGAGCGTCCCCGGAACATTCGTTGACTATTCGTCGTAAAGATATCAAAATCTGAGTACCGGAAAGATAATTATGAGGTTTACGAAGGAGAGTGCGGTGGAGCGGGCAAAACAGGACCTAGCAAAGCGTCTCGGCATTGATGAAAGCGAGATCAAAGCCGACCGAGCAGTCGACCGCGAATTTTCCGATATGTCGCTCGGTGCATCGGCCGGCGGCGAAATTGCCGCTCAGATGCTGGTCAGCGGCTGGCAGATCATACTCTCGGCTGCCGATTCGGAATACGAATACCGTGCCGATAAACATCAGCTAAGGCTGCACAACTTTAAGGGCTCAAATTACGTCATACAGTATTAGCGTATTACCCGCCTGATGCGGTTTTTGGAGCATTAATAATGAATCGCAAGAACATCTGGATACACATCACGATCGCGACGGTGATCATCACACTTGCAGCGGTACTCGGACAGATTCGCCGATGGGAAAACACGCTGAGCAATTCTTCGTCGGGCGAAAGGGCAGCGGCGGTCCAAGCATCTGGCCGAGAGATGCCGGGAAGTGTACGCGACAATACGCCGGAGGTCAGCGTCCGCTTTCGCAAAGGCGTAACGCTATCGCAAATACGGCAGATCGCCGCGGCGAATAACGATCGACTCGATGACGAGGTCGAATCCGTCGCCGGCCTGGTCTTTATTGACGATCTCGATAATGCAGATGCCGAATCCGTCGCCGCGCAGTATGCCGGCATGAAGGATCTTGTCGATTATGCGGAAGTAAACGGAAAAGTCGAACTCGACGACCCCGCCGATTCATTCTCCACGAACGATCTTTTAAGTCGCGATAGCACCTCAGCACAGCCCGACGATCCGGATTTCGACCAGCAGTACGCTCTGAGCAACACCGGGCAGGACGGCGGTAAGAAGGGCGCCGATATCAAAGCACTGGATGCGTGGCAGGTCACCCAAGGCAGCGACAAGGTTGTCGTGGCCGTGCTCGACAGCGGTGTCGATTACGAGCACGTGGATCTGCGTTCGAACATGTGGATGCGCCCGGACGAGCTTCCGGCGTATTCGGATGACGAACTTGGAACGTTCAACGACGAGTTTGGCTATAACGGTACCGATTCACTCAGTGATCCGATGGACGACAACGGCCACGGAACGCATTGTTCGGGTATCATCGGTGCCGAGGGCAATAACGGCGAGGGAATTGCGGGCATTAATTGGCACGTCAGCATCATGCCGCTCAAATTTCTGGGTCGCGGAGGCTTCGGCACGACCGCCGATGCGATCAAAGCGATCAATTACGCGATCGATCGTAAAAAACACGGCGTGAATATCCGCGTGATCAACGCCAGCTGGGGCTCGACGCAGAATTCGAAGGCTCTTAAAGACGCGATCGCCGCGGCTGGCGACGCCGGTATTCTTTTCGTTGCGGCCGCCGGAAACAACGGTACAGACAATGACAAGCGCGCCCATTATCCGTCGAATTACGATCTTCCGAACGTCATAAGCGTCGCCGCGACAGACCGCAATGACACGCTCGCTTCATTTTCGAATTACGGTTTGAAATCCGTTCATATCGCCGCTCCCGGTCGCGACATCGAATCGACCTGGCTCGGCAACGCGTATCGAGATGCTTCGGGAACGTCCATGGCCGCGCCGCACGTCGCCGGCGTGGCAGCATTAATACTTTCGGTGGAGCCGAACCTGAGCGTCACCGAGCTTCGCAAGCGAATCCTCGATTCGGTCGACAAGCTGCCGGCACTGGCCGGAAAAGTGTCGAGCGGCGGAAGGCTTAACGCGGCAAAAGCCGTGGAGAAATAGTTTTTCGATAAGTATCTATTTAACGTAAAGCGGGAAGTGATTCCCGCTTTTTTGCGACGTGTTCTGCCCCACGAGTTAACGTAATCGTCTGTAGGACAAACCATTTGGAACAATCGGCTGCTCCTACTCAATCTTCCAGGCGAGTTGCCGCGGCCGCATTCGCGCGTGAAGAATTGCAAATATTGCATTTCCGGAAAATCGAGCGCACGAACCCGAATCTGGCACGAATTTTGCCAATGCCGAAGTAAGCAATGGCGAGAGCATTGCCGATATTTTTAGGATAATGGAGAAAAAAATGAACCGACTCAGAAGTATTTTGGCGTTAAGTGTGTTTTCGCTTGTAGTGCTCGCTTTGCCCGCCGTTGCTTCGGCCCAGTACAATCGGAACGACCCGTATTATGGGAACGGGAGCGGCAATAATAACGGTTATTACGTCGATATCCGCGGAACCGTTCAGGATCTGAAGAGCCAGGCGCGCGACCTTGACCGCGAAGTCGACCGTAATCGCAATAGCGGCCGCTACGGTACTTACAACAGCGGCGATCTTCGCAAACTTACCAGCCGCTTTAAGAACGCGGCTGACGATCTTGCCGGTGCGTACGGTCGCGGCCGGAACACGAACAAAAGCGCCGACGAAGCCCGACGCGTTCTCGATCTCGGTTCACAGCTCGATCGCGAGATCTATCGTTCGAGCGGCGGCGGTAATCTGCAATATCAGTGGAATTCGGTGCAAAACAACCTTCGCATCATAGCGGACGCCTATAACCTGAACTACAACAACCGCGGTCGACCTAACAATCGCAACCGCAATAACGGAAACTGGCGAGGCAGAATTCCGTTTCCGCTTCCGTTCTAACGAAGCACTATATGGTTTTAAGTAGACCGGCATTGCAAGAGCTTTACCGGTTTTTTGTTTGAGTTCCTCGGTTCGCTCCGCCGGCTCGAGTGTTATTATTCGATTCATGTCCGGAATCCTCTATCTCGTCGCGACACCGATCGGAAATCTCGCTGATCTTTCTAGGCGTGCCATAGACGTGCTCAAGTCAGTCGACCTTATCGCTTGCGAAGACACGCGCCACACGCGCAAACTTCTGAATTGTTATTCGATATCGAACAAACTGATAAGCTATCACGAGCATAACGAGGCGCAGCGAAGCCAGAAGATAGTCGCTGATCTTCTGGCCGGTATCTCGGTAGCAATTGCGTCAGATGCCGGAACACCGGGAATAAACGATCCAGGTTTCTTCGTTGTGCAGGCAGCGATCGAAGCAGGCATTTCGATCGTGCCGATTCCCGGCGCCGTCGCATTTGTGAGCGCCGTGATAGTGTCGGGGTTACCGACCGACGCATTGTTTTTTGGTGGTTTTCTGCCGTCTAAAAAAACTGAGCGATTAAAGCGCCTTCGAGAAGTTGCGTCGATTCCCGCAACGCTT
>JBBSGG010000069.1:0-10345 GCA_038254305.1 Pyrinomonadales bacterium | reverse complement strand
ATCACGTGCTCAAGCGGGTCCGATCGCCCGGTGCCGACGCCTCGGCCGCGGCACCTCTGCAAGCTTTGATCAATATTATCGACAATTTGGGTAAAAAGTACGCTCTACCAACAAAGGCAGCGGCCGCTCTCCCTGTAAACTCTCAAGCGAGATCGCCGATCGGCGACCTCTCGCCGTTTAGGGAGATTGCTAACGAAATGCTCCAATTTTCTATAAAAGGCGATGCCGCAGCAACAAAGGCTAGGGCGACATCCCTCGAAACCGCTTGGGACACCGCCCAGCCCAAGCTCCAGTCCGCCAACCCGCAAAAGTGGACCGAGCTCGATACGGCCATCGATGCGGTTCTAAAAGACTCTCGCTCCGGCAATCCCCTGGGCTCGGACACCCGGAGGGCGCTCGAAAATCTCATTTCCCTCATTGATGCGAGCAGTTAGAGGGTCGCTGAATGTCGCGCACGTGAAGATCGCAGCGTTACCCGGCATCCAATTGCCTCATCAACATCGCTATGCGACGCAGCTTTTTGATATTGCGGTGCGGCCTTGGCTACTTATACGAGGGACCTGGACCACATAAGCTTCGTCGACGACGACCTTGTGGCCCGCTTCGCTCTTTTCACTTGCCTTCGGCGAAACCGATGGCGGCCTAGGCGTTCATTCGACGAGCCACGCTGAAAACACGGAATCCTTTATACCTTTTTCAAGTCGTGTAAAGCTCTCTACGGGCGCCGCTCGAATTTAGTCTTTTGGAAGTGGAAGTTGAACGTCTTCGTTCCGCCCAGGCTCTTTCAGAAGGAAAACTTGTTAGAACGGACCTAACAGATTTCCATGAGTTTACGGGAAGAGCGTCGGCACGGGTGCCGCTGATCGTTTTGCTCTTTTGGTGGCGAAGCGGGAAGCCTAGCGTACAGTTTTTCCGGCAAACAGCGCCGAGATCGTCTTCCTTTAAAGAATTATTCGGCATATTCAGTCATAACTTATGAATGTATTCGTTGACATGCCGTCGACAGCTCCATATAGTCAAATAACACCATGAACAAGTGGCTAACATCATTTATCCTTCTTTTCGCAATCGCTGGTGGAGCGTTTGCCGGTATGCCCGTGCACTCGGAAAAGATGGGGATGATGAAATGCTGCGATAAGGCGGAGAGCCGTGACAAAAGCCATGTGGCCGGAATGGCCCGTCTTTGCTGTGCATTAAATTGCGCGGATGGGGCGCCAACTTCATCCGGTTTTTCAGTTAACTTCTCACCGTCACCAGTAGCAATCAAAGATTCGATTCCCTCCCAGATCGCCGGCCTATTCAAGTTAGAGAGAACCAGAGCCGCTATTTCGCATTCATATGAATTGACGGCTACTCCACGATCTTTCCAACCAAAGTACATACAACTTCATTCATTTCTGATCTAGCTTCACAGGATTAGTGCGCCTTGTTGCAGGACTTCCTGTGTTCAAGCGGCTGATTTGTGTGCGCCGAGGTGTGTCGTTTTGACGGCATCGCGAATGATGTATTTATTTGTTTTTACGGAGAAAAATAATGAAGAAACTATTTATGACTGTGGGTATCGCCTCGCTCGCCGGTTTCATTTTTGCAGCTTGTAATTCCGGCCCGACAGCAACAAAAGATAATCCGGTTCCCGGCCAGGTAATTAAGAGCGGCCCGATTGGCGACAAGCTGATGGTCACGCTGTCGAACGACACCGGCAAACTCAAAAGCGGTGAGCAGGAAATAATGCTCACGTTTACCGATGCGTCGGGGAAGGCCGTTGACGTAGGAATGGTTAGCGCCGCGGCTTTGACCTTTCACATGCCCGCTATGGGTTCGATGGCACCGATGAATGCGGCCGCGACGTTTACGACTACATCAGTGCCCGGCGTGTACAAGGGCAAGGTGAATGTCGATATGTCCGGCGAGTGGCAAGCCCAGATCAGCTATGAAGGCTCAGCCGGCAGCGGAAAAACGACAATTCCCGTTTCCGCCCAGTAAAGGCTTTTAACACGGAAATATGATTCACCGCTTAATTGAATTGTCCCTAGAGAACCGCGGTCTGGTCATCGTGCTGTTTCTCGGTCTTGCCGCGTGGGGATATTGGGCGCTCGCCCACACACCCATAGATGCGATTCCCGACCTCTCGGACAATCAAGTGATCGTGTTTACCGATTGGCCGGGACGCTCGCCTCAGGAGGTCGAGGATCAAGTTACCTATCCGCTGGTTACGAACCTTCAGGGTCTGCCCGGCGTTCGGGTTGTTCGTGCAAGCTCGGCCTTTTCGTTCTCGATGATAAACATAATTTTCGAGGACAAGATTGACCTATATTGGGCCCGAACCCGCGTATTAGAACGCCTTAATCTAGTTACGAAACAAATGCCGGAGGGGGTCGTACCGACGCTCGGGCCTGATGCGACAGGCGTTGGACAGGTTTTTTGGTACACGCTCGAATCGGACAAGCACGACCTCCGCGAGTTGCGAACGATCCAGGATTGGTTTGTCCGGTATCAACTCAATTCGGTTCCCGGCGTTGCGGAAGTTGCGTCGGTCGGCGGGTACGTCCAGCAGTATCAGGTTGATGTTGACCCAAATAAACTAAGAAGCTACGGGCTGCCGCTTTCCGTTGTCGTCGAAGCTGTCCAGAAGTCGAATAACAACGTCGGCGGCAATGTCGTAGAGCAAGCCGGTCAATGGGCGGTCGTGCGCGGCGTCGGTTTGATCGAATCGGTTGCTGATGTCGAAAATGTCGTGGTCGGATCGTCAAACGGAACCCCGATCTATGTCAAAAACGTCGCCGAGGTAAAACTCGGCAGTGCTTTTCGAACTGGAGCCCTCGACAAGGACGGCAAGGAAGCTGTCGGCGGCGTAGTGATCGCCCGTTATGGCGTAAACACGCTCGACGTGATCAACGCGGTCAAAAAGAAGATCGAAGAACTAAAAGTCGGATTACCCTCCGGTGTAAAGCTCGTGCCTTTCTATGACCGCACCCAGCTTATCAATCGCGCAACCGACACGCTCAAACACACCCTGATCGAAGAGCTAATTCTCGTAACGCTTGTTTGTATAGTTTTTCTGCTGAATTTCCGTTCTATCCTGATCGTGACGATCCCGCTGCCGCTCGCCGTGCTCCTCTCCTTCCTGTTCATGTATTACATGGGCATCAGCTCCAATCTGATGTCGCTTGCGGGAATTGCGATCGCGGTTGGCGTTTTAGTGGACGCGGGAATTGTCGTCACCGAAAACGCCATTCGGTTTATGGAACAGCGAGGCGTCGACCCGAAAGATCGTCGCGCCGTTTTAGAAACGGTTCTGGAGTCGACCAAGCTCGTCGGCCGCCCAACCTTTTTCTCGATGGCGATCATTATTCTCGCCTTTATACCGATCTTTGCCCTGACCGGACAGGAAGGTAAGCTTTTTCACCCGCTCGCTTTCACAAAGACCTTCGCGATGTTCGGCGCGAGTATTATCGCCATTACGTTGGTGCCTGTACTTTGCACATATTTTCTCGGCGGAAAGATTCGTCCCGAAGGGTCGAATCCGATCATGAAGTTCCTACAGCGGCTTTATCGGCCGGCTCTCAGTTGGGCGCTAACTCATCGCCTGTTAACGGTCGGAATTGCGCTTGTGCTATTCGGCGGCGCGATCTTTCTCGCATCGGGTATCGGCAAGGAATTTATGCCGCCTCTGAGCGAAGGCGATCTTATGTACATGCCGGTGACCGACCCGGCGATCTCGATCGACGAGGCGCTGAAACTGATGAGTAAGGAAGACGATATCCTGAAAACCTTCCCTGAGGTCGAGTGGTCCGTCGGCAAGGCGGGTCGCGCCGACTCGTCCACGGATCCGGCTCCTGTGAACATGACCGAAACCATTGTTCACCTCAAACCTACCAATCAGTGGCGAGCAGGAATGACGCGGGAAAAGCTGATCGCCGAGATGGACGCCCAGCTCAAAATGCCCGGCGTTACGAATATTTGGACACAGCCGATCATCAACCGTATCGACATGCTGACCACCGGTATCCGCTCACAAGTTGGGATCAAGATCTTCGGTGACGACCTGAAAAAGCTGGAAGAAGTTTCGCGGCAGATCGCGGATGTAGTCAAAACCGTTCCTGGCGGCGTTGACGTTTATCCCGAACAGATCACTGGCGCGCCATATATAGACATCAACATCGACCGGCAGGCTGCCGCACGCTACGGCATCGATGTCGGGATGATACAGGAAGTGATCGAAAAAGGCATCGGCGAAACCAATCTTTCGGTAACGATCGAAGGACGACAGCGTTTCCCCGTACGGGTGCGATACGCGCCCGAATTTCGCAAAAGCCCCGAATCTATCGGCCAAATTCCCATTGTAATGACAAATGGAATGACGATCCCGCTTTCGCAGGTCGCTAACATTCGCACCGTCGATGGCCCGTCAATGATCTCAAGCGAAAACGGTCTGCTGCGCGGGCTGGTCTTGCTCAACGTGCGCGGGCGCGATGTCGGCTCGTTTGTGGACGAAGCGAACCAGGCGATCGTTAACAAGGTGCAGCTGCCGCCGGGCTACTACATCAACTGGAGCGGTCAATACGAGAATCAGCAGCGCGCGCGCCAGACCTTGTTAATAGTCGTGCCGATCGTTCTCATTGTCATATTCGGCTTGCTATACATGACATATGGATCGCTGATCGAAGCCGCGCACGTTCTATTAGCCGTGCCGTTTGCGCTGACCGGCGGCGTTTATTTGCTTTGGTTACTCAATTACAACTTCTCGGTGGCCGTTTGGGTCGGTTTTATCGCGCTCTTTGGGACTGCGGTACAGACGGGAATGGTAATGGTCATTTACCTGGAAGAAGCTGTCGTTAAAAAGGAGAAAGAGCTCGGACACCTCGATAAAAAGAGTCTGATTGATGCGGTAATCGAAGGGGCATTGCTTCGTCTTCGGCCAAAAGTAATGACGGTTTCGACGGTGGTTGCCGGACTCTTGCCGATCATGTGGAGTACCAGCGCGGGAGCAGAGATAATGAAGCCGCTGGCAACGCCGGTTTTGGGCGGAATGGTGTCGAGCCTATTGCATGTGTTGATTGTCACTCCGGTAATCTTTTACTGGATCCACGAGCGGAAGTTGAAAAAAGAAAATGTTTAACCGCTTGCAAGAGAAATTTCCTATTCTTCTGTTGATATTCGCGACAGTAAGCGGGATCGCGGTCGGCCAGACCACCACTTCCCGTTACCTCGATGGAACCTCCGGAATGACAGCCGACGAGGCGGTTCGTATAGCCCTAGAAAACAACGGCGAACTCATTGCGATGCGAAAGGAACGAGATGCGGCCACGGCCTTGGTAAGGCAGGCTCGCCTTCGTCCGAACCCGAGTGTCGAATTCAGCCGTCAAGATCAGATCGGCGGGAAAGACAACGACACGATGATAGCCGGAAGCCTCCCTCTTGAGCTTGGTGGACGGCGAAGCGCACGAATTGCCGTAGCGGAACGCGAACTAGCCGTGCGGGAAAAAACGGTCGAGGATCGTGAGAGATTGCTGGCTTCGGAAGTTCGTCTTAAGTTTGGCGAGGCTTTGGCCGCAGCGCTCAAGCTCAAATTTACCGAAGACACGCTCGAATCAGCATTAAATGCGTATCGGCTTGTTCAGGCTCGCGTTATTGATGGAAAGACCGCCCCGCTCGAAGAAAACATGACGCTCGTCGAGGTCAATCGTTTGCGTTCGCTGCGAGAAACCGCAAACGGCAAGACAGAGATCGCTTTCCTGGAGTTGCGCAACCTTCTCGGTATGAAACCGGATGAACCGATGCGGCTTCTCGGCGACTTTAACAATCTGGTTTCTCCGTTGCCGATGGTCGCGGAAGCTACCGCGAACGCATTGCAGTTGCGTCCCGACCTTGCCGGGCTAAGTGCGTTGGAAGATTTGGCCAACGCGCAGATCGAACAGGCAAAAGCGGTCGGGCGTATCGACGCGACCTTGAACGCCGGTTATGGGCGGAATAATTTCAGCTTTCCGGTCAACGGTATTACCGACAACGGCCAATTGCGGCCGGTTCAGGGCATTTTTCACTCGTTGAAATTCGGCCTGACGCTGGAGATTCCCGTCTTTAATCGAAACCAGGGAAGCGTCGCGGCAGCGGTTGATATGCGCGAGGCGGCACGGAATCGACGCGAATTCGGCGAACTCGTGGTTCGGCGGGATGTCGCGACTGCTTTTGCTCGATACAACAGCGCGGCAAAAGCAATGGACATCTTTCGCGTCGGCGTTCGCGGCCAGGCAAGTGCGAATCTCGATGTCGTTCGCCAAACATACGAACTCGGATCGAGAAACCTGATCGAATATTTGATCGAAGAACGCCGTTATATCGATATTGAAAATGAATTTATAGACATGCAACTTGCGGTTTACCAGGCGAACATCGAAATATTGCAGGCGACAAACTCACCCGACCTGACAAAGAAATGAACGAAGAAGAAGAGATCATCGAATCGGACGAAACATCAAACGCCGCCAAGCCAAGCTTCAATCGCAAGCCGATCTATATCGCGGCGGGCATTGTGGGTGTTCTAATTTTGGGTGCGCTTGTAGTTTGGTTTTGGCATGGTGGAGAAACAGGACAAGTTGTTCCTGCGCCGCGCAATGTGACATTCGACGATAAGAACAGCCAGCAAACGACGGGCGACGCCGAAGAACAAATGATCACAGTTCCGCTTGAGGAGATTGAGCGTGCGGGTATAAAAATTGAGACGGTCGGCGAAACTCTATCAAGCGAATCAGCAAATGTTTCGTCGACCGGCGTTGTTCAAGCAAACGCGTATGCGGAAACGCCGGTGATATCGCTTGTCGGCGGTGTGGCACGCCGCATTAACGTCGAACTCGGCCAGAATGTCGTAAAGGGACAAACGGTTGCTGTCATTTTTAGCGACGAGCTCGCACAGTCGCAATCGAATTATCTTTCCATGATCGCTGAGGCGGACGAAGCCCGGAAACGTTATGACCGAGCTCTGCAATTAGCTGACATTTCAGCGGAAGCCCGAAACGAGCTTGATAAAGCGCAAGCCGACTATGAGATCGCGCGGGCGGACCAGACGGAACATATGAGCCATTTCACCCGCTCGGCCAAGCTCCTCGAGATCGGTGCTGAGAGCCGCGAAGAATATGAGATGGTCAGGGCAAAGCACGAGACGGCGATGGCAAAGCTTGAAGAGGCGGCAAAGCGGCTGGAAAGGGCAAAGCGTCTTTTGACCGTCAATCCCGAACGAAAGAACGAGATCGACCGCACGTTCGCCCAGCGACAATCGATGGAGGCGAAAGCCGATGCCGAACGGGAAAAACTGTTGGTCTTAGGACTTACCCCGCAGCGGATCGATCAGATCAGAAAGACCCGCCGCGTCAGCGCCGAATTGCCAATTCAGTCGCCGGTTTCTGGAACGGTGACGGCGCGCTCCGTGAATTCGGGCGAGGTCGTCGAGGCAAACAAAGAATTGATGAAAGTGACTAACCTTTCAACCGTTTGGGTGATCGCCGAGGTTTACGAAAAAGACCTGTCCCGCCTTCGGCTTGGAAGCGGCGCGAGCGTCACAAGCGATGCATATCCCGGACGCCTCTTTCGCGGACACGTAACCTACATAGACCCCAACCTTAACCAACAAACACGCACCGTTGCCGTTCGCGTCGAACTCGAAAATCCCGGTCAGGTTCTCAAGATCGGAATGTATGTCAATGCGGCGTTTGGCTCAATGGGTAATGCCGAATCAACCGTGCCCGTTATTCCCGCGTCGGCAGTCCAGAATATCGACAACCGGCAGTTGGTTTTTGTTGCGACAGACAAACCGAATGTTTTTATTCTCCGATACGTCCGCGTCGGAACCGAATCAAACGGAAAATATATCGTACTCGAAGGACTGACCGTAGGCGATAAGATCGTAAATGACGGTAGCTTTTCGCTCCGCTCCGAGTGGCTCAAACAACATCCGGGTGAATGAACCACGATGCCTTGATCGATTTTGCGCTAGACACCAATCTGGCCGGTCCACCGCAAAACTTAGACGAGCGATCGAATAGTATGGAAAAATCATCCTTTCTTGGATTCATTCGCCTCGTAATCGACGGCGACTTGGACGGCGTGTCTCGTCGGCTGCGATCCGATCCGGCGCTAGCCACAATGGCCTCACCCATTGGTGCGACGCGGCAAGACGCGGCCGACTATTTTTTCACCGAGATCTCTCACTACATTTACGCCGGCGATACGGCCCTCCACATGGCCGCTGCCGCATTTTCTCGTTCGATGGCGGGACTCCTGGTGTAGCACGGAGCGGATTGCCGAGCTAGAAACAGGCGCGGTGCCGAACCGCTTCATTACGCGTCCGACGGGAATCGGCCCGAGCCTGAGAAGCAGGCAGAAGTGATCGAGTATCTATTATCTATCGGCGCGGACCCCAACATGGTAGACAGTTCGGGTGTGGCTTCCCTGCACCGAGCCGTCCGAAGGCGGTCGCTCGCGGCCGTCCGAGCTCTGCTGGATGGCGGAGCAAATCCGCGCCATCCGAACAAGTCAGGCTCGACGCCATTGCACCTTGCGGTCCAGAGCACAGGGGCCAGCGGCAGCGGTTCCGATGATGCACGCCGACAACAGACAAAGATCATCAAATTATTCTTATACGCGGCGCCAAGCCAACCGATAAGGATTCTAAAGGCAAGACGGTGGAACAAGCGGCAACCGGCGAATGGATCTCGAAATTGTTAGCTGAAACAGGAGAAGGCTAGCTTGGCGCTGCTTCGCACACACGACGACAGTAAGTGTACTTCCCCCCATAGTCCGATGATTAAGAGTCCCGAGCTGACTGAACAAACAGCGACGGGCAAACTCGGTACCTCGCCATGCGGATCAAACAGACGATGCCGGACGTGTGGGTTTTGACAATGACTTTACCAAAAGGAATGCGACTATAATGACCTAGAACTGCACCCGCCTCGCAAGGATCTCGAAAGGATTCGGAGGCATCCCAAACAAGGGAAATTATCTTGAGGCATGGAAAGCTGGCGAGCGCTTCCTCGAAAATCCGATCGATAAACTAATTTAACGAACAATGCTATCTCAGCCGTAAACGCCAATACCACCAGACAGCGTGAAATGCCGCAAAGATGCCGACCATGGCCCAGCCTATCCATGGATAACTGAGACCGCCCTCGATCGCCGACCACATGAGGCCGACTGTGGCGAAGCCTGACCAAATTATTTTTAACTGAAGCATTCCCCGAAACGATTCGCGGCCTGCGTTGCGGCCAAGCCACGACTCGACCCCAATACCGAAGAACGCCGCGGCGGCCAATCGCGTGACAAATGGATCGACGGCCTGCCAGCCCAACAGCCCCAGGACCTCTCGCGGCGCGACGAATAACGGAAGAGCAACCATCAAATCGATAACACAATGTAGCACGAACCACCACTTCAACGCCGCCGGTACCGCTCTCTCCGTTTGGACCGATTCATTCATAAGCTGCTAGATAATTTCCATGATCTCGTTAAGCGGTTTTCGGGCGATGTCGGGAACGCAAGCGTCCTCCGCAGGGTAGCCGACCGGGATCAGAACAAACGGAACCTCGTTCTTTGGCCGACCCAAAATTTCTTGAAGGAATTTCATTGGGCTTGGAGTGTGCGTTAGTGTGGCGAGGCCCATGTTGTGAAGTGCGGCGAGCAGAATGCCGACCGCGATACCGACCGATTCCTGCGAATAATAGGTCGGCTCGGTCTCTCCGTTTTCCTCGATCGAGTTGATTCTAAAGACTACGATCAGGTACGGCGCGGTCTCGAGGAACGGCTTATGCTCGTCGGTGCCTAAGGTAGCGAGGCGTCGCAGCCATTTTTCGCTCATTCGGCCGTGATAGCTGTCATATTCTTCTTTCTCGGCGGCCTTTCGGATCTGCTTCTTAACGCCCACGTTCGTGACAACAACGAACCGCCACGGCTGCATATTCGCACCCGAGGGCGCCGTCCCGGCGGTCGCTATCGCCTTCTCGATCAGCTCGATCGGAACCTCGCGGTCAGCGTAGTCACGCACTGTTCGACGTCGACTGAGCAGGCTGAAGAACGATTCGCCGCGTGCCAATTTCTCTTCGTCGTCGATATCGTTAAACCGCAGCGGAACGAAATTGGGGGTTTTTTTAATCATAACCGAAACTTTACAGCTATTATTGTAAACGCTAGATCGCCATCGCGTGAACCAAACTACGTCGAATTTTATCCGTATTCTTCAAAACGCCTACTCGGTCCAGGGGGCGTCCTTATCGTGAATTACAATCGGATTGCGACGTAAAAATGGATTAATGGGTGGGTGAAACGGTTCGGTTAAGATATGAACATGACTCGGTAT
>JBBSGG010000068.1:0-10659 GCA_038254305.1 Pyrinomonadales bacterium | reverse complement strand
GGCAATCAAGGCGAGCGCGTTCGAGTGACGTCGGCTGAGGTCACATTCGTCGCTATAAACAAGAACCGCGAGAAGGTGAGGATCGGCAAACCGTAAATCTTTAACCTCGCTTATGCCAACCTGGAAACTCGAACTCGAATACGAAGGCACGCGATATCGCGGCTGGCAGATACAGCACAACGCAAAGTCTGTGCAGGGCGAGATGATGACGGCCGCGAGGCAGTTGTTCGAATCAAAGGTTGAGATATTCGGGTCGGGACGAACCGACGCCGGCGTCCACGCCCTTCATCAAATTGCGCATCTCAAGGCTCCCGATCTGAAGGCTAATCTCACGCCGCGGCAGATCCAGCACGGGTTCAACGACGTCCTTCCGCATGACATAAATATCCTAAAAGTAACAAACGCCCCTGACACGTTTCATGCGCGCCACGATGCCGTCGCACGTTACTACCTGTACAGGATTTCCACGCGGCGAAACGCTTTCGAAAAGAGTCTGGTCTGGTGGATCAAGGACAAGCTCGACGCGAAGGCCATGGCCGCGGCTGCCGCGATGATCATCGGTAGACATGATTTCTCCTCGTTCTGCGAAACCGAAGAAGGCAAGCGGCAGTCGACCTTAGTCGATGTTGTCCACTCCCAGATATTTACCGACGACGAGACAATCTGCTTCCGAATCGGAGCTTCGCACTTCTTATGGAAGATGGTTCGCCGAATTGTCGGGATGCTTGCCGAGGTGGGCCGCGGAAATCTGACTTACGACGGTTTTGTACGACTGCTGAAATTCGAATCCAACGTTCCCGCACAATTTACCGCTCCGCCTTCGGGACTTTTCCTCGAGCAGGTGCTGTACAAAGGCGACAAACCGCGACTCGGCCAAGACTTCCATATCCTCTAACTTGCCATTACGCAACGAAATGTGCCAAATTCAAAGTACATTACGGTTTACATCGGTTTTTAACAAAGGGAGATTGTTTGATGGCAAAGATCACTGCCGAAACGGCAAATGGACAGATAGCTTTTGAGGCCGACGCGGGCCGCAAACTCGTTCTGGCGATCGAGGATAACGGGATCGACATCTTGCACCGTTGCGGCGGTAACGCGCGTTGCACTACGTGTCGCGTCGAAGTGCTTTCCGGCGACCCTGGCGAGATCGGCGATCCGGAAAAGGCGATCTTAGCGACCAAAACCGACCTAAACGATCACACTAGGCTCTCGTGCCAGGTGCGGATCATGGACGACCTCCATGTAAAGGTCGTCAATCAGGCGAGCGTAGCCGGTATCGATCCGGGAACGCGGCCAGAGGAATAGTTTTTACAAGGAGAAAGAAATGTTTGAAAAATTGACGAACGCTCTTATGCCCGGTTTTAAAACTGCCGAGGCCCATTGCGACGGCCCCTGCGGCGTTTACGACCCCTCCCAAGCACGTATCGAAGCCGAATCCGTGCTTCAGTTGACCAAGAAGATCCTCGACCTTAAGATGCCCGGCGGCGGTGACGCTAAGACGAGTGCGGCTTACCAAAACACCCTGACGCGGTTTATCGTCATCAAGGAGCAGCGAGCCGAACTCGCGAAACATCACATACTCGTACTTTGGACGGATTATTTCAAACCGGATCATCTTGCAAAATATCCTGACCTGCACGACACCTTTTGGAAGGCGGCAAAGCTTTGTTCGGCCTGCAAGCAGGAAGTCAGCCTTGAGCACGCTCAGGAATTGATGGACGCGATCAAAAAGATCCACGGAATATTTTGGGAAACCAAGGGAAAAGATGTCCCCTGGTTTACCGCATCGTAGCAATTGAAAATTCAGAACCGATAGTGGAGAATCAAGTTTCTCCACTTTTTTTGTTTGCGTTATGAGCGAAGTGCCGGATGCCGGGATCATCGACCGCCTGATGCTTGTTTTAGGACGGCGTGCGGGTATACTGATCGCCGGCGATTCGATGCTTCCTGCTCTAGCGAACGGCGACCGCGTTGTCGTCGACCCGTCGTCGGACACAGCGATCGGCGACGTCATCGTTGCCTATCATCCGTATAAAAAAAGCGTCAGCATCGTTAAGCGCATCGTCGACATTTTGCCCGACGGCCGGTTCGTGCTGCTTGGCGATAATCTCGATGAAAGCACCGACAGCCGCGAGTTCGGATCGATCGCAGCTGCCGATATATTCGGAAAGGTCGTCAGCCGCATAAAACCTACGGGGTAGATCGGCTGTTATTTCAGATCGCTAATACTTGGGAACGTTCGGATCGACCTCGTCCGACCATGCTCCGATCCCGCCCTTAAGGTTGACCAGGCGCCCGGTATAACCCGCGTTTTTCAATGCATCGATCGCCTTTGCGCTTCGAACGCCGCCTTTGCACTGCATCACGGCGACCTTCGCTTGGTCGATCTCACTACGTCGCGCGACTACATCGCCCAATGGGATAAGTTTCGAATTAGGAATACGCGCAATGTCATACTCGAAAGGCTCGCGCACGTCGATCAGCTGAAAATTGTCGCCGCAGTCGAACATCGCCTTTAGTTGGGTCGCCGTTATCTCTTCGAGCTGCGGTTTTTCCGGTTCAGGAAGATTGAGACCGCAAAATTCTTCGTAATCGATCAGCTCTTTTATCGTCGCGTGATCGCCGCAGATCGGGCAGTTTGGATCTTTGCGAAGCTTGAGTTGACGGAACGTCATTTTCCACGCGTCAAATAAAAGCAGGCGATTGAGCAAGATTCCTTCGGCACCGAGGATCACCTTGATCACCTCGTTCGCCTGTATTGTCCCAACGATCCCCGGCAGAACGCCGAGCACGCCGCCTTCGGCGCACGACGGCACGAGTCCCGGAGGCGGCGGTTCAGGATAGAGGCAGCGGTAGCAAGCACCTTTCTCCGCCCAAAAAACGCTCGCCTGTCCTTCGAAACGAAATATCGAACCGTAAACATTTGGTTTACCCGTGAGCACGCACGCATCGTTGACGAGATATCGCGTCGGGAAATTGTCGGTGCCGTCCACGACCACATCGAAATCTCGAAAAAGCTCGAGAGCGTTTTCGCTCGTCAACCGTGTCTCAAATGCCTCGACATTCGTGTTCGGATTTATATCCAGCAAGCGGTCGCGAGCCGATTCGATCTTCGGCCGGCCGATGTCTTTGCTGCCGTGGATGATCTGCCGCTGCAGATTCGACGAATCGACCACGTCGAAATCGACGATACCAAGTGTTCCGACGCCTGCAGCCGCGAGATATAGCCCGAGCGGCGACCCGAGCCCGCCCGTACCAATCATCAAAACACGCGCAGCTTTCAGCTTACGCTGGCCTTCGAGGCCAACCTCGGGAAGTATCAAATGCCGCGAATAGCGAGCGTATTCTTCGTTTGTAAGTTCGGGAAGTTCGTTTGCCGTCCTCGATTCGCCTGCGGTACTGCCGCCGGCGATCGAGGGCACGATCATCACCGTTTCGCCGTCTTTCACCGGTGTTTGCGGCCCGTCAAGATGGCGAATGTCCTCGTCGCCCACGTAAACATTGATAAAGCTGCGGAGGTCGTTCCGCTCGTTGTAAAGATGATCGTGCAGTCCGGAATGCTCAGCCGTGAGCTTTTCCAAAGCTTCGCCCGCAGTGGTTGCTTCCACCTCGATCTCCGACTTATTGTCGGCAAACGGCCTCAGCGGCGTCGGTATAATCACTGTAACAGCCATGTTATAACTCCTTGTAAAAGTGCAAATGCGATCTAACCAGCCGCCGATAGCGGACGCTCGATAGGCTCATCATTAAATTTCGACCGGTCATTTTCCATCACCCATGAACGGATGTCTCCAACTTTAGCGTTGGCTACGGAGGCGATCACATATGACCAGACCGGAAGAGCGTGGTCGAGATCATATTGCGAAGGCACCGCGGGTGCGTTCGGATGCGAATGGTAATATCCGACGACATCCAGCTTTTTCTCACGCGCGTAGCGTTCGGCACGCATCACGTCCTTCGGCACGATCAAAACTCGATGGTGCCGGGCATGGGCCTCGCGGGCGTTCTCGAGCGGAAAAATTTCTTTTACGGCCTTGCCGCCTTCGGAAAACCTGCCGACGAGCATTCCACCGCATTCGTGCGGATATTCGCGTTCGGCATGTTCGATGATGGCGGCGATAACGTCGTTATCGATCAGCAGCATATTTATTCGTTCCAAAAACTATCCATGAGATATTTGCTTCCGTCGTCACAGAGTATCGTTACAATCACCGCCGGCTCCCGTAATGTTTCCGCAAGTCGTACCGCCGCAAAAACGTTTGCACCCGAGCTCGGGCCGACGAATATTCCCTCTTCCCGTGCCAGTCTCCGCGTTGTCGAATGCGCGTCTTCGGTCGATACCGCCACATTCTCATCCGCAAGCTCCGGATCGTAAATTCCCGGCACGATCGCGGTCGCAAGATGCTTCATTCCTTCGAGGCCGTGTAGCGGCGAACTCGGCTGAATGGAGATCGCTCGAACGTCGGGATCGAACTGTTTTAGTCGCCGTGCCGTGCCGACGAATGTGCCCGTGGTGCCGAGCCCTGCGATGAAATGGGTTACGCGGCCGCCGGTCTGGCGCCATATTTCGGGTCCCGTGGTTTCAAAATGCGCCTGCCAATTCGTGGGATTGTTGTACTGATCGGGATAAAAATATTTGTCGGGTTCGGCCGCGATCATCTCACGAGCGGCGATCTGGGCGCCGTCGGTGCCGTTCATCGGATCGGTCTCGATGATCTCCGCGCCAAAACGGCGAAGTATCTGCTTTCTCGCAAGGCTTGCATTGGAGGGAAGCGTAAGCGTTACGCGATAACCGCGCGCCGCTCCGATCATCGCATATGCAATACCTGTATTGCCGCTGGTCGCGTCAAGGATGATCTTGTCATGCGAAAGCTCGCGCGATCGTTCGCCATCAAGGATCATCGCTAGAGCTGCTCGATCTTTTACCGAGCCGCCGGGATTCAGATATTCTGCCTTAGCGTAAATCTCCACCTCGGAAGGCATGTGCCGCGTCACGCTAGGCAATTGCAAGAGCGGCGTGTTGCCGATCGCAGTTTCGAGCACATCGGCCTGCGGCATCGTGTCAAGCGAGATTTCCCAATTTTTTAACTCTCTCGGCGCCGACTGCATTTACTCAATACCTCGTCCAAAAAACATCAGGCCGCGAATCCTTGTTGCGAATCCGCGGCCCCTATGTTTCCTTCTAATTCTCCGCACTACAATGAATGTCCCGCAACGCAAAAAATCAGATGTGAAACTAGCCGGAGGCCGCGACAACATCGGCAAAAAGTTTGAATATGCGGCGAAAACAGATACATCGCTGAAACCTTACAAAAAAGTCTATATTCTGAATTTAAAGAATCATCGCAATGAAGTCAAATGTAATTTCGGCCCGGCGTGATAAAATATCTATTCGGCAAAGCCGCACCAATATGATCGAAGAAAAGGTCCTGATAGAGAAATTTGTCAATCGCAAGAATCGCGAGCGTCTGCGAAAACCGGACTGGCTGAAGATCAAACTCGGCGATCCGCGCAATCAGAACGCCGTACTCGAGTTGATCGACGGGCTCAATCTTCATACCGTCTGTCAGGAGGCGAAATGCCCGAACATCTTCGAATGCTGGACCGACAAGACCGCGACATTCATGCTGGGCGGCGACACGTGCACGCGTCACTGCGGTTTCTGTGCGGTCAACAAGGGAAAGCCGATGGATCTCGATCCGCTCGAACCGAACCACGTAGCCGAGGCCGTCAAACATCTCGATCTCAAACACGCCGTTATTACCTCGGTAAACCGTGACGACCTCGCCGACGGCGGTTCGATGCATTGGGCGGACACGATCACGAAGGTTCGCGAGATGAATCCGTCGTGCAAGGTCGAGGTTCTGATCCCGGATTTCAACGGTGACGAGACGGCATTGAATAATGTTCTCGCGGCTCGGCCCAATGTGCTCAATCACAATACCGAAACGATCGCGCGTTTATACCGCCGCGTGCGGCCAGACGCAAAATATGCCCAGACGCTCGAACTGCTCGACCGCTCGGCACACTGGCGCGACACGCAGCAGCCGTCGATGAAAACCAAAAGCGGCATCATGGCCGGACTCGGCGAAACCTTCGAAGAGGTCGTAGACCTGATGCTCGATCTCCGCAGCGTCTCGTGCGACATCATGACCATCGGCCAGTACCTCCAACCCTACGAAAGACGCCTGCCCGTTGAGCGTTACGTCACACCGGAAGAATTCGCCGAATGGCAAAAGGTCGGTCTCGCGATGGGATTCAAACACGTCGAGTCGTCGCCGCTGACGCGCAGTTCTTACCATGCGCGGCAGCAGACCGAGAGCGGCGAAATTGCTGTAGCTTAAGATCTTTTTTTAAAAGGAGATACGCGGATGAATGAAGTCGACAAGCAAAGTGAGATCGACGTCCTTAACAAAATCCTGGAACTCGAGCTTGCCGGCGTCGTGCGTTACACGCATTATTCGCTGATGGTATTCGGGTACAACCGGATTCCGATCGTTTCGTGGCTGAAGGGCAATGCGGACGAAAGTTTGATGCATGCGTATAAGGCCGGTGAATACGTGACGATGTTTGGCGGGCATCCGAGTTTGAAGATCGGGCCGCTGCTTGAAACGTCGAAGCACGACATCGGCGACATCCTTCGCGAGAGTCTGGAGCAGGAAAGCACGACACTAAAGGCGTATTACGAATTGCTCCATTTAGCCGAGGGCAAATCTGTCTCACTCGAAGAATATGCCCGCGAGATGATCCTACTTGAGGAAATGCACCTCGACGAGGTTAATAAGATGCTTCGCAAACCCGGCGAGATAGCACCTTTCAGTGAATAACCTGTGCAGATATTAGAAACCAAGAGACTGGTATTAAGAGAAATAAACTCCGCCATTGACGCGGAGTTTATTTTACAGCTGCTTAACTCGCCAGGCTTTTTGAAGTACATCGGTGACCGCGGCATCCGCGATCTCGAACAGTCGCGCGATTTTATCGACAGCCGTTTAGGCAAGAGCTACGCTGAACACGGTTACGGGCTTTACGCCGTCGAGTTAAAAAATGACGCACGTGATCCTGTCGGCATCTGCGGATTCGTAAAACGGGACGGTCTGCCAGATGCGGATCTCGGCTTTGCGTTTTTACCGCAGTTCGAAAAGAAAGGCTTCGGTTTCGAATCGGCGGACGCGGCGATGCGTTACGGGAGGGATAAACTTGGCCTAAGATGCATCTTGGCGATCACTTCGCTCGACAACGACAATTCTGTCCGGCTGCTCGAAAAACTTGGATTCGTTTTCGACAGCCTGATCAAGCTTCCGCGCAGCGGCGAAGATATAAGACTTTTTCGATCGGACGTCTAAATTTTCGCAAATATGAAATTCGGCATGATCGCCGGAAACGGCCAGTTCCCTCTTCTCGTGCTCGAAGGCGCGCGAAAAGCAGGCGCGTCGGTTGCGGTCGTCGCGATCAAAGAAGAGACCGATAAACGAATCGGCGAAAGCGCGGAGGATGTTCAGTGGGTCGGCATTGGCCAGCTGGGAAAAATGATCGCCTACTTCAAGAAACAGGGCGTGACAAAGGTGATGATGGCCGGTCAGGTAAAGCACGTGCAGATCTTTTCGGGTTCGCTGCCTGACGTGCGAATGCTTCAAATGCTTTGGAATCTGCCGCGGCGAAACACCGATGCGTTGCTCGGCGGCGTCGCCGACGAGTTGGCAAAAGAAGGCATTGAACTCATCGATTCCACATATTTTCTTCAGGACAATCTGGCGTCACGCGGCGTGCAGACAAAGCGAAAACCTTCGGAAGCCGAACTTGTCGATATTGAATACGGCCTGCGTATTGCCGGCGAGATCGCCAGGCTAGATCTGGGCCAAACGATAGTCGTACGGGCGTGTGCGTGCGTTGCTATCGAGGCCATGGAGGGCACCGATGCGACGATCCTCCGTGCTGGCGAACTCGCCAAAGGCAAACTCACTGTGATCAAGACCGCAAAGCCCGACCAGGATATGCGCTTCGACGTTCCCGTGATCGGCGTCCCGACGATCGAGACCATGCTCGCCGCAGGCGCCACATGTCTTTCCGTCACGGCCCGCAAGACACTTGTTTTCGACAGATCATCCGTCATTGCACTTGCCGATCGGCACAAGATGACCATAGTCGGATCCTAAAGCGAAACCGACGCGGTCTCTGGTGCGTAATAATTCAAAATGGATCAATTCCAAGACGCTCGGATCGGAAGACTCCTGCCTGATACTAAAACGGAGAAATCATGAAGAAACAATTTATTGCGATATTATTCACTATTTCCCTGCTCGCGCCCGCGGCGTCTTTTGCGCAGCAGACGGCCGTCAGGATAACGCCGGCCGAGCGAAAAATGGCCGAGGGAATCACTGCCGCGCAGCTCAAAGACTACTTGTATTTTGTTGCGTCGGACGAAATGGAAGGCCGCGATACGCCTTCGCGCGGACTCGACACGACCGCCAAATTCATTGGCATGAACTTGTCGCGTTGGGGCTTTAAACCTGCCGGAGACAACGGAACGTTCTATCAAAAAATAGCGTTGCATCGTGACGCGATCGATGCCGCCGCAACATCGGTCAGCCTCGGCGGCCAGCGATTTGGTTATGGCGACGACATTGTTCGCGTCGCCGGCAATGCGCCGGCGCCGATCGCCGCGCAGATCGTTTACGCCGGCACGGGATGGATGATCAAATCGAAAGATCTTGACCCCTATCGCGGCCTTGATGTTAAAGGTAAGATGATCGCCGTCTATGGCGAAGGCCAGGCGTCGAATCGCAACCTGGTGCCGTTGCCCGCGGGCATTACCCAGGCCGATCTGTCCGGTACACGTGGAACCGACTGGGCCGACGTATCTACATATGCACGGGCGAACGGCGCGGCGGGCGTGATCGTCCTGCCGTCCAAGTTTTTAGTAGATAACTGGGCACAGCTTTCTTCTTCCTTCGGGCGTAGCCGTGTTGTTGTAGACAAGCTCGAACAGCCGGCCGGCGCCGGACGCGGCGGCGGCAATGCCGTACCTGTATTTATCGCCGGGCCAAAGCTTGCGGCGAACCTTTTTGCCGGGGAAGCGAGCGATCCGCTTGGCGGCCCAACAAATTCCTTTGCCCTGAGTTCGTCGAAGACATTTAACTTTAATCTCGTGACGAAACCGGAGCGGCTCTGGACGCAGAACGTCGTTGCAATCTGGGAAGGAAGCGATCCGGTTTTAAAGAATGAAATGGTCGCCATCGGCGCGCATTACGACCATCTAGGGATGAACCCGAATGCCCCCGGACCCGACAAGATCTGGAACGGCGCGGACGATGACGGTTCCGGAACCGTCGGCGTTCTGGCAATAGCCGAGGCGTTGGCAAAGGCGAAGACGCGTCCGAAACGCTCGGTTCTGTTCGTCTGGCACTGCGGTGAAGAAAAGGGATTGTGGGGCAGTCAGTATTTCAACAAATTTCCGACCGTCGATATCAAAAAGGTCGTCGCGCAGCTAAACATCGATATGATCGGCCGCAGCAAGAGGGTTGGCGATACAAATCCGAAAAACAAAGATCTTTCAGGTGAAAACGAAATATTCGTGATCGGATCTGAGATGATGAGTTCGACGCTCGGCTCAGTTGTAAAAGGCACGAACCGAGGTTATCTTAAATTGGATTACGATTTACGCTACGATGATCCGAAGGACACTAATCGCTTCTTTTTCCGGTCCGATCATTTCAACTACGCCGTCAACGGAATTCCCATAACCTTCTGGTTTGACGGCGTACACGAAGACTATCACCAGCCCGGCGACGAACCGCAAAAGATCGACTATCACAAGATGGAAAAAGTCGCACGTACGATTTTCCTCACGATGTGGGAAGTAACCGATCTGAAAGAGCGGCCGAAGGTCGACAAGCAGCTTCCGCCAGAACTAATGCAGCGTTAATCGGCTTTTTGTCGGTTCTTTACCGCCTGAAGGTAGCGATATGCTTCGGACTTCGAAATACCGAATTCGCGTGCCGCTTGTTTTAATGCGAATTTCTGATCGACGCCAGACGCTTCTATCTCGGCCACGCGAGACGCGACGGTATCGGGTGCGGAAACGGGTTTTGATTCCGCTCGCTCTCGATCTATTACTAGGACGATCTCGCCCTTGACGGACAAGACGTCAGTCGAAGACGCGAGTGACGCTAGATCGCCGCGGACGAATTCTTCGTGAAGCTTCGTAAGTTCTCGGGCATACACCGCTCGGCGGGGACCCATAACTTCGAGACAGTCGGCGAGTGATCGGGCGAGTCGGTTCGGCGACTCGTAAAAAAGAAGCGTTGCGGGAATCGACGCAACTTCTCGAAGGCGCTTTAATCGCTCAGTTTTTTTAGACGGCAGAAAACCACCAAAAAACAATGCGTCGGTCGGTAACCCCGACGCTATCACGGCGCTCACAAATGCGACGGCGCCGGGAATCGGCACGATCGAAACGCCTGCTTCGATCGCTGCCTGCACAACGAAGAAACCTGGATCGTTTATTCCCGGTGTTCCGGCATCTGACGCAATTGCGACCGAGATACCGGCCAGAAGATCAGCGACTATCTTCTGGCTTCGCTGCGCCTCGTTATGCTCGTGATAGCTTATCAGTTTGTTCGATATCGAATAACAATTCAGAAGTTTGCGCGTGTG
>JBBSGG010000067.1:0-11312 GCA_038254305.1 Pyrinomonadales bacterium | reverse complement strand
TTAATAAACTTAAAAAGATCTCGGCCGCTCTGATCTTTGCTATCGGAGCAATTACTTCGATAGATGCTCAGGTCGGAGCGAACGGGCTCGTCAATTCTCAGCGGACGGCAACCGTGACGGCGACCTCTTTCAATAGTCGAATGAACGAGGTTTACACCTCGTCAGCGCCGGAACCGCTTCGAGGTTCTTTGAATTTATACAAGGTAACGTATCGTTCGATCGACGCTAACGGCAAGAATGCCTTGCTCAGCGGATTGGTTATTATTCCCGCGAACGGTGCTCCGAACGGACTTGTCGTTTTTAATCACGGCACGACCGTGTACAACAATAATATGCCTTCGCGTTTCGTCGGTACGGCGAAAGGCTTGGAGCCCGAATCCGCGATGCTTGCTTTTGCCTCCGGCGGCTATGCTATTGCGATGCCGGATTATATCGGTCAGGGAGACCATGCGGGCGGTCATCCGTATCCGGCAAATGTGGTCAACAGCCGTGCGGGAATTGATCTTATCAAACCGGCTCGAGCAGTAGCGCGGCGCAACGGCCTTACGATCGGAAATTCATTATATATAACTGGCTATTCAGAAGGCGGTGGAGTTGCCATGGCACAGACTCGCGAGCTTGAGAGATCGAACGACCCGGAATTCAACGTGACCGCCGCGGCTCCGGCATCCGGCGCTTACGATCTTTCGGGAGCCTCACGCGAATTCATGCTTGAGCAGCCGACCGATCAAGCCGGCATGGTCGTCCGAACTTATCTGCTTGGCGATCTGGTCTATTACCTGCACAAGAACAACGGATCGAAGATCACCGAGTTTTTCAAACCGGCTATGGCCTTTACGATCAACAACTCCTACGGCGGAAAAACGAAGGACGAAGATATTATTAAACGGATCGGCGTAACCGCACTGTTGATGCGTTCGAAAAATAGTATTTTTAATCTTATTACACCGGGATTTAGGCGGGCGATCGAGACGATGGACGCGCGTAATGCCGCATTTAAGTTGTTAAAGGACAACGATTGCTACGACTGGTCGCCGCGAAACAGAATGCTGCTGATAAATTTCGAAGGCGACACGGTCGTCTCACCGAAAAACACGCAGGTCGCATTTGAGACAATGCGTCGCCGCGGAGTTGGTGCAAATACGCTCAGACGGTCCGTCATTCGTGATTCAAGCCTGAACCACGTTACGGCGGTGCCGGCCGCAATGCGAAGAGCCCGAAACTTTTTCGACGGCGGTTTTGCCGGCGTTCGCGATTTGGATACGAATTAAGGAGAATTGAAATTATGGGTAGAGGCGATAAAAGAAGCAGAAGAGGCAAGATATTCGTCGGCAGCTACGGCAAAACGCGGCCGAAGCACAAAAAGAAGAACGTCAAACCGACGGAAACAACTGAAAAGAAATCGGCAAAGAAAGGTAAATAAGAGTCCAAGGCCGGTTCATTTGATTAAATGTCCAAAGAGCTAATAAAAGTCACGATCAACGGGCAGGAATTTCAGACGGAGAAGGGCGCGCTTTTGATTGACGTGTGCCGCGAAAACGCGTTCAATATTCCGTCGTTCTGTTATTACAAGGACCTCGCCCTACAGGCCTCGTGCCGCATGTGCCTGGTGCGCATCGAGAAGATGCCGAAGCTGCAAACGTCATGCACTATCACCTGCACGGACGGCATGGTCGTGACGACGGCAAGCCCGGAGATCGAAAAAGCGCAGAGAGCGATGGGCGAGTTCCTGCTCGCGAATCATCCGCTCGATTGTCCTGTCTGTGATCGGGGCGGCGAATGCGAGCTGCAGGAAGTGATCTTCGATTGGGGCGACGTCGAGGAACGTTTCACCGAAACAAAGAACGCCCGGCCCGAAAAATATCTCTCGCCGATCGTCGCCAACGATCCGCAGCGATGCATTCTCTGCAAACGCTGCACGCGTGTCTGCGACGAATGGATGGGTGAAGACGCGATCGAAGCCGGCAATCGCGGCTCGAATACGGTTATCGGTACCTACGGCGGATGGCTAGGCTGTTCGCAATGCGGCAACTGTATCGAGGTCTGCCCGACCGGAACGCTGCTCGACGCCGTTTATCGGCACGAAACGCGGCCGTGGGAGCTCGAGCAAACGGTCAGCACAGACACATACAGCTCCGACGGCATGCAGATCAGCATCGGCTCGCGAGGCGGCAAAGTTCACCGAGTCGTCGCGCGTGATCGATACGTTAATGGGCTGAACGGCGAATTTCTCGACGTCAAAGCGCGTTTTGCGCATGAATTTGTAAATCATTCAGATCGTCTCAAGACGCCGCTGATCCGCTATAAAAAGGGCGGCCGGCTTATACCGACAACATGGGACGAGGCGTTGCGCTTCACCGCGGAAAAATTGACCTCGTTCGGCTCATCGATCGGCGTTATCGCAAGTCCGCGGCTGACAAACGAATCGATCTTCACATTGAAGCGTTTCGCCACGGAAGTTGCGGGTTCGGATAATTACGCGGTCGATGATAGATCGGACGTCGCGCCGTTCTTCAATAATCTCAGCGTGCCGCTGGCGACGCACAAAGATGTTCGATACGCAAAGACGATAATGCTCATCGGCGGTGAGCCGGAAGAAGAGCAGACGTTCACAGCGAAACAGATCCGCCAGGCTGTCCGTAACGACGGAGCGACGCTCATCGTCGTCAACGACACGCCGATCCGTCTTGCCGCTAAGGCAAAACATTTCGTCCACATCTCACCTAATTCGTACGACGCTTTTGCTTTAGCTTTTGCCGATTCTGCGACCACCGATCTCGCCGCAAAATTGGGCGTCGAACTGTCGATTTTCGATGACCTGACGAAAACGATCGGCGAGACGAGCGGCGAATTGGTCATTATTCTTGGAAGCGACCTTTCAGCGGAAGCGACGGCCCTGCTCTCGAGCTCGGCGGCGAATTTCGGCTCAGATGCCCGCCGCGTCGTCATTCAGCTTCTCGCAAATTACAATAATTCAGTTGGTGCACACGACATGATGCCCGCCAAAAAGTCGGTGGCCGAGGTCGCCGCGGCGGCGAAAGCACTCGTTGTAGGCGGCAGTCTGCAAGACCCTTCGGTGATCGCGAATGCGGAATTCGTCGTCGTACAAGAGCTGTTTGAAACGGAGACGACCGATCTTGCGGATGTCGTGTTCCCGGCAGCGTCGTTCGCCGAGGTCGACGGCACGTACACGAACAATACCGGCTTCGTGCAGCGCGTCAGGCGGTCGATCGAACCCATCCATCAGGCGAAGGCGGATTGGCTGATCACATCCGCGATCGCACGGGAAATGGGGAAAGACTTCGATTACAATTCAGCGGCGACGGCCGTTTTCAAGGCGATCAGTGACACCGTTCCGGCATACCAAGGACTTCGTTATCCGAATTTGAAGGACGAATCGCGTCCTGTTCAGGTCAGACATGAGCTTAATCCGGAGACGGACGTGGCATCTGTAAAAGCTCGGCTTCAAAACCGTGTCGACGAATTGCCCGCTGATGCCGCAAAGATCGACGAAACGCCGCGGATCGGCCATAGGCTGCACCGCCTGACAACGATGACCAGCAAGACGGCGCAGTTTCACCTGTTGGCTCACGGTAATCCAAAACCGGATAATTTGCTTGTTTCGCCACTGGTTCAATTCAATCTTGACGGCTCGCCGAAAGTGAGCGAACTTGCCGAAGCAGCAGCTGTCGGCGTCGGCGATAGGGAATAAGTAACGCCGCTGTCCGGCGGCTGTTCTGGTGGCTTCTGGCCGCGCCGAGTCTTCGAGGCCGAACGGTCTCCAAACAGCCAGCGAGACGCTGGCGATACGTTATGGAATCTGTTTTTAAGACTGCTTTCCCTTTTATTGTATCCGCCGTCGCGGTTTTGATCGCGTTTCAGGGCGTGCTGATGATCGTCGCTTATACGGTTCTGGCAGAACGAAAAGTTCTCGGCTGGATCCAGGGACGCATCGGTCCTAACCGAGTCGGGCCTTGGGGCGTTTTGCAGCCTTTTGCCGATCTGCTCAAGTTCATTTTTAAGGAAGATATAGTCCCGGATAAATCGACGAAATTTGTTTACTTTCTCGCGCCACTAGTCGCTCTGACATGCGCTCTGCTGCCGATGGTGGTGTATCCATTCGGCCCGCGAATCGCGGACCCGCTTGGATGGCTGCTGCCTTATGTCGCCGGAACTTCGTTCGCCGACAGCGTTACGTGGGTCGCGGAGCAAGCGCGAAACATGCCGCTGACGATCGCCAGCATCGACGTCGGCGTGCTTTTCGTACTCGGCATCACGTCGGTCGGCGTTTACGGGATCGCTCTCGCGGGTTGGTCGTCGAACAGCAAATACAGCTTGATGGGCGGCCTGCGTTCATCGGCTCAGATGATATCGTATGAGCTCGCTATGGGAGCGTCGGTGATCGGCGTGGTCACGCTGGCCGGCACGCTCGATCTGAACGGCATCATCTACGCGCAGATGCATTCGCCGTGGTACATGCGGTGGTACATCATCCCGCAGTTCATAGGATTCGTGGTTTTTCTGATCTCTGCGTTTGCCGAGACCAACCGCGTGCCGTTCGATCTGCCTGAAGCGGAGACCGAACTCGTCGCAGGTTTTCATACAGAATACAGTGCACTTAAATTTGCACTGTTCTTCATGGCCGAGTATGTGAACATGTTCACGGTTTCGGTAATGTGCACGGTGCTTTTCCTCGGCGGTTGGTATGTGCCGGGATTGAGCCATCTCTTCAATATCGGCTCGATTCCCTATGCGCTTGCAAGTCATGTTGTTTTTATCGGTAAGATCTGTCTGTTCCTTTTCTTTTACATTTGGGTTCGCGGAACGCTGCCGCGTTTTCGCTTTGACCAATTGATGAATTTCGGTTGGAAGTTTTTACTGCCGCTCGCGATCGCTAACCTGTTAGTGACGGTCGTTATCGTTTACTTTTTGAATAGTTAACATCGGATCTATGGCGTTTGAAGTTCTTTTTTTCATCTTTGCCGGGCTGGCCATCGCGTCTGCTGTCTCGATGGTCTGGCACCGCAATCCGCTTTACAGTGCGATCTCGCTAGTCGGCGTCTTTATCGCGCTTTCGTGTATCTACGTGACGCTGGCGGCGCCATTCATTGCGGCGGTTCAGATCCTGATCTACGCGGGAGCGATCATGGTGCTCGTCGTTTTTGTGATCATGCTGCTGAATTTAGATGAAGACCAGCCGAACAACCGGCTGAATTATCTCTATGCGGTCGGCGGCGGGCTCGGCATCATTCTGCTCGCACAGACGCTTTTCGTTTTCTATGCGGTGATGAGAGCGCCGAACAACGTTGTGGATCAGGCCGAGACAGCGGGACGTACGATCAACATCGGCCGGGCAATGTACACGGAATATCTGCTGCCTGTCGAGATCGTCGGCGTCCTGCTGCTAATGGCGACGGTCGGCGGTGTGGTGCTGGCGAGACGCCTTGCGCAGCCGCAACTCGAACTCGTCGTCGATAACGAATTGGAACGCCGCGACGAAGGCGAGAAGGAAAGCGAATATCGTGTTGCCTTATAGAGTGAGGTTTGACGATCCCTGGCAGTATTGCTGACCCCTGAGTGAGGAAAATGGAACCAAGTCTAGCCGGCTACCTGGCACTTTCAGGAATATTGTTTACGATCGGCGCCGTCGGCGTCATCTTCAAGCGCAACGCTCTCGGTATGTTCATGTGCATCGAGCTGATGCTAAACGCCGTCAACCTGACGTTTGTCGCTTTTTCACGATATTACGCCGACGTAACCGGACAGCTTTTTGTGTTTATGGTGATGAGCGTCGCTGCAGCCGAGGCGGCAGTTGGCTTGGGAATAATCATCGCGTTCTTCCGCAACAGCCAATCGATAGACGTCGACGATGCCAGTATTTTGAAAAATTAGGGCTTGAATGAATATTAAAATCTCAATCAACGACTTTGTCGCTGCCCTAATATTTTCGGCCGTCTCGATCGGCGCGCAGCAGACCGCGCCTGGCCACAAAATAGCGGCCACTTCGACGCCGTCGTCATTCGGCAGAATCAGTCGCGCGGAGGTCGAACTCCTCTTAGCGGACGCTGCGGTGAGCAACCCCGACGTTCTCAAACGGCTTGACGCGGATCCCGCGATGAGGAAAAGCCAGCTTGAGAATCTCAGACAGCTGTTTGGTTTCGCTTCAGAGGCAGAGCGGTCGGGTTTAGCGACGGAACCGGCGAACAAGCAGGAGCTTCAAAACATCCGCTCGGAGATCACGGCCTTTAATTACGACCGTCAATTCAATAAAGATCAAAAAACGCCCTTTGCGTCGATCGGCCGGGACCAGATCACCCAGTTTTGGTCTATGGACATGGGGCGGCGCGAGGCGGAGTTCAAGACGTTTTTCGATACAAAGCTCAAGCTGCTGAATCTGGACCATCCGGTCACTGACGAGGAAAAAGCCCAGGCCCGCGAATTCTACGCAAAGATACAGATCTCAGAAAAGAACTACGGCGATAAAATGGCGGCCGGCGCGCTGCCAAAGCCATTTCAGGATAAGGTCGCTCTTCAGATTAAACTGCAGCAGGCTCAGTTTTTGGCCAAAGCGATTTCGGATAAGCTTGCGTCGCAGACCGCGGTCAGTGACCAGGATGTCGCTGCGTATGTTTCCGCCCATCCCGAATTCGACATTGAGTCCAGGCGGGCAAAAGCCGAAAAGCTTCTGCAACGCGCCAAAGCAGGCGAGGATTTCGCGATGCTTGCCGATCAGTTTTCCGATGATCCCGGCAACCGCGGGGAAGACGGAAAACTGAACGGCGGACTTTACGCGAACGTCTCGAAGGGCAGGATGATCCCCGCATTTGAGCAGGCAGCACTCTCGTTGAAAATGGGCGACGTAGCCGATCAACTCGTTCAAACCGAATATGGCTATCACATTATCAAGCTGGAAAAGGCTCTCGGAAGTGCGGGAACTTTCGACGTGCGGCACATCCTTGTCTCCACGGATTATGCCGATCCCGCTGATCCGGCCGCCAGGCACCCTTTGAGAACGTTCGTCCGATCAAAGTTGAAGAGTGAAAAGGAGACCCGCTTAACGAACGAGATCGTCGCGCGTAACCATATTTCGGTTCCCGACGATTTTACCGTTCCGCCGGCTGCTGCGTCGACGGCGGTTATATATACTGCGCCAGCGGCGAAAAAGAAAACGGCTCCGGTTAAGAAAAGATTGCCGGCCGCCCGGCGGTCTCGGAAAAGAACGTAACGGCGTTTGCGGACGCGGCACATAACGTCCCGCAGGTCTGTATATAGTTCGCAAGTTTTATGACTTTAGCGGTTCGGCGGGCAGTTCCGGAAGATGCGCGGAAGATTGCGGAATTCGCGCTCAAGCTTTTTGCCCAACATCGCGGTTACGCCCCGGAACGGTTTGTCGATCTTGCGAATGCCGAAGGCGCCGAACGATATTACGGGTTGCGTACCACTGCCGCGGAAGCAATAGTGCTTATCGCGGAGAAGGGGGAAGAAACCATTGGTTTTTTGTACGGCGAGTTTGAAAGATTTGATTACGCCGAACTGCTTGAGGCGGCATTTTGGGTCCACGACCTGTATGTCGCTGCTGATTCTCGCGGCATCGGGGCCGGGAGCGCCCTGGTAGAAGCAGCGAAGAATGCAGCCATCGAGCTCGGAGCCAATAAGATCGTGCTTATGACCGCCGCTAAGAACGGACACGCGAGAGAGTTTTTTACTCGAGGCAGCTTTAGAGAGACGATGATCGAGGTGACATTAAACCTCGATCAATGAGCGAAAGAAAAGATGATGAACGCCGAGGTTTTGACCTTTCAGGAATTTGCGATGCATGAACCGCTGCCGTTATCGAAGATACAGGGTGCCGTGCTTGAATTTCTGCAAGGGCGGCACGATGCGGTGCTATTTGGAGCGCAGGCAGTAAATGCTTATGTAAGCGAGCCTCGAGCGACGCAGGATGTCGATATTCTTTCGTCGCGTGCAGCCGAATTCGCCGAGGAATTGCGTCAGCACTTGAGCGAGAGATTTCACATCGCGGTTCGGGTTCGGGAGATAGGCGACAAGGGATTACGGATCTATCAGATCAGGAAAGAAGGCAACCGCCATTTGGTCGACGTTCGCTCGGAAAAGGAGCTGCCTAAAAACCAGATCGTCGAAGACATCCGGGTATTGACGCCAGTGGAGTTGGTTTTGAGCAAGATTCTTTCCTATGAATCCAGACGCGGGAAACCCAAATCGGGAACAGATTGGCGAGACCTTGCGATGTTACTGGTCAAGTTCCCCGAACTTAAAGTCGCCTACGGCGAAGTTTCGAAGGCGCTTTCCGAAAGAAACGCAACGCCGTTTGCTATAGAATTTTGGAACGATTTGATCAGGCATGATTTTTCGACAGACGACGAAGATAGCGATCTGAATTTTTAGATGACCGAAAACAACCTTTTAAGTTTAATTATTTTTGCTCCGCTCGCCGGTGCACTTATCAACTGGCTGGTCGGTGGGCGCTTGCGGAATGAGACGTTCAGCGGCCTCGTCGCGTGCGGTAGCATCGCGGTATCGTGCATCGTCGCGTTGATGATCGCTTTCGGGATCGGCACGTCTCACACGGGTGCTCTGTTCGCGAACGGACCGGTTCTCGATCAGCTTTGGACGTGGATACAGGTGGGCGGTTTCAGGGCTGACTTCGGCCTCGGGATGGACAGACTGTCGGGAATCTATGCTTGCTTCATCACGTTCGTCGGACTCTTGATCCATATTTTTGCTACGGGTTACATGCACGGCGACAAGAGCTTTTACCGCTTTTTCGCTTATCTCAACCTGTTCATGTTTTCGATGCTGACGCTCGTGCTCGCCGACAACTTTCTGTTGATGTTCGTCGGATGGGAAGGCGTCGGCCTATGCTCGTATCTTTTGATCGGCTACTACATCAAGCGTGACGAAGCCCGCCGTGCCGCCAAAAAAGCGTTCATCATGAATCGCATTGGCGACTGGGGCGTGCTGATGGCGATGTTTCTCATATTCACGCTCTCGGGTTCGATCTCTTTTTATGAGAAAACTGTTGACGGCGTGCAGGTTCATAGTGCGTTGACCATTCTCGGCCAGATGGCGCAGGAACAGTTCGCTCTGGGAGCGATCGTCGCCGGCGGAATTACATCGATCGCCGTTCTGCTTTTTATCGGCGCAACCGGCAAGTCGGCCCAAATTCCGCTCTTTACATGGCTGCCGGACGCTATGGCCGGCCCGACGCCTGTTTCCGCTTTGATCCATGCCGCGACGATGGTCACGGCTGGCGTTTATTTGGTTGTTCGCTGCAACGCCATTTATCAAAACGCGCCGACTGCGATGTTCATCGTCGCGATGATAGGCTGCGCGACGGCGATCTTTGCGGCGACGATCGGCCTAGCGCAAAACGACATCAAAAAGGTTCTCGCGTATTCGACCGTTTCGCAGCTTGGTTATATGTTCCTCGCCTGCGGCGTCGGGGCGTTTATCGCCGCCATATTTCACGTGATGACTCATGCGTTTTTTAAAGCGCTGCTGTTCCTCGGTTCCGGCTCCGTGATCCACGGAATGCATCACGAACAGGATATGCGCCGTATGGGCAACCTGCGAAAGTACATGCCGATCACATTCTTTACAATGCTGATGGGTTGGCTGGCGATCTGCGGAATACCGATCTGGGCAGGGTTTTTCTCGAAGGACGAGATCCTTTATAAGACATTCGCGTCACCGAATATACCGCAGCCGTGGAACTATGTTCTGTGGAGCGTCGGACTGCTTACCGCTGTACTAACGGCCGTTTACATGACGCGGATGATGGTGATGACGTTCTGGGGTGAAGAACGTTTTCATCTCGCACTTCCCGAATCGGACGAGCCCGGCGACGCCGCACACGCGGAAGAGAATGCTTTCGCTGCGGGCGACGCTCACGATGCTGTTTCCCATCAGGGCACTCCCAACGTACATGACGACGATGATGATGACGAGCACCACGGGCTGGCGCCTGATTTCAGACCGCACGAATCGCCGTGGACGATGACTGTTCCACTGATCGTTCTCGCGGTTCTCTCGACGGTAGGCGGGCTTGTCGGAATTCCTTACGCTTTGAGCGGAGGAGCCATTCCGAATGTTTTTGAGGAAACACTCGAACCAATTATTTTCAAAGCCGCTCCGGTAGTTGGACGTGGGGCCCACGCGCCGGTGGAAACCGAGAACCGCGCGCCTGCACACGCCGAGGCGGCGATCGCAGAAACTGAGCATGTGACGCATTCGGCTGAAGAACTGCGGACCGAAAGACTGCTTGCCGGACTTTCCGTACTTCTTGCACTTGCCGGGGTCGGTATCGGATGGGCCGCTTTTGCAAAAACACCGCTTCGCCGTCTGCCGCGCATTCTCGCGGAAAAATGGCGCGTCGACGAATTTTACAATGGGTATATCGTCGACCCGCTCACGACGCTGTCGCGAGAAGGATTATGGAAAGGCTTTGACGTTGGATTTATCGATGGCATCGTCAACGGAGTCGGTCACATGGTGTCGGCGTTCGGTTCCGTCGTTCGGCAAATTCAAGTCGGATTTGTCCGCAGTTACGCGGCGTTCATCCTGCTTGGGGCACTTGCTGTCATCGGATATTTTATTTTTTACGGGCTGAAACTGGTCGGCTAACTTGATGAGAATTTTTGCAAACTTAGTTCTTCTCGTGGGCGTGCTAGCGAAGAAATCGGTATTTGTCCCCGCTGAAAAAGACAGAAAGCCGGTCTCGGTTTACGAAATACTTGAGTACAGTTTTACCACCACAATGGGCGGAGTTGCGTTCTAGAAAATGGATATTATTAAAGAAAATCTTTTAACGATCCTGATCATCCTGCCCGTGATCGGCGCTGTTGCCGCGCTCGGGCACCAGATGTTTTGGAAGCAGGAATCGCAGCTTAAGTGGGTGGCTCTTGTATTTGCGGTCGTAAACTTTCTTCTTTCGCTGTTATTAGTGGCGGGAGAAAAAACTGCATCGGCGAACGGCTTCTTTTTCGAAAAGAGTGTGCCTTGGATAAGAGCGATCAACACGAACTATCATGTCGGCGTTGACGGCCTGAGCATATGGCTCGTGGTTCTAACGACATTCATCATGCCGATTGCGGTTCTTTCGTCGTGGCACGCAGTAGAGAAACGCCCGACCGCATTTTACGTTTTTCTGTTGCTGCTGGAGAGCGCGATGCTCGGCGTTTTCATGTCGCTCGATCTGCTAGTATTTTATCTGTTTTTCGAGGCGTCTCTTGTCCCGATGTTTTTCCTTATTGGAATCTGGGGCGGCGATAACCGCGTTTACGCTGCTATTA
>JBBSGG010000066.1:0-11543 GCA_038254305.1 Pyrinomonadales bacterium | reverse complement strand
GAGATCTTTCGGCTCAATCGCGAGGGTATCAAATATCTCGAAGGATATTTCGACTACAAATTCCCGTTCCCGAAGTACGACATTGTGCTGATACCCGAATTTCCGTTTGGCGGGATGGAGCATGCGGGGGCGACGTTTTTGCGCGAAGACCGCGTTATCTTTCCGCAGGAGCCGACGGCGAACGACTATATTACGCGGGCCAACGTCATCTTTCACGAAGCGGCGCACCAGTGGTTTGGCGACACGGTGACGATGAAATGGTTCGACGACCTGTGGCTGAAAGAGGGCTTTGCCGAGTTCATGGCGTACAAGACGCTGGAAAAGGTGATGCCCCAATACAACGCCTGGAAGGTCTTCTACGAACGCAACAAACAGGCCGCCTACCTGACCGACTCCACCAAAGGCACCACGCCCATCTATCAGGAGATCGCCAACCTAAACTCCGCCAAATCCGCCTACGGCAACATCGTCTACCGCAAAGCCCCTTCGTTTCTGCGGCAGGCCGAGTTCTACATCGGCGAAGACAAATTCCAAACCGCCGTCCGGGCTTTTTTGAAGAAGCACGAGTACGCGAACGCCGGTTGGGAAGATCTGGTGAAGGAGTTTGAGACAGCGAGCGGGGAGGATTTGAAAGATTGGGCGAATATTTGGGTAAAGCAAAGAGGCGTTCCGCTAATTCGCGCAACTCAAAATGATGCAGGAATACCAACGCAAGGTTTAAGTGGTTTCGCTAAATATGAAAAACCGTTGGCAATTACATTGAATCAATCTAACTCATTAAATGAAAGAGGAATTTGGAAGTTAAGGACGAAACTGTATATAAAAGTTGATGGCGAAAATGAACCTAGAATATTTAATCAAGCAATTCCAATGAATTCAGAAGGCGAACAAGATTTTTTACTTACGCCTGTTCATGTAAATTCTAATACCTTTATCTTCGCAAACTACCAAGACTACGGCTACGGCATCTTTCTTCTCGATGACAAAAGCCGCGATTACGTTCTCAAAAATCTCCAGAACGAAAAGGACCCGTTCTTGCGATCGATGATGTGGGGCTCGCTCTGGGACAGCGTCCGCGAGGGCGAGCTTGATCCGAAGGAATATGTTGAGCTGGTGGAAAAGAATATCAGTGTCGAGAAGGACGAAAGTACGATACAGGCGTTGCTCGCCCGGGTTTCGACAGCGATGACTTATTATTTGGCGGAAGAGCCTGCGACCGCCGGCGGTTCGGACCTGCGAAGCCGGCTTGAGAAGATGCTGATCGACAAGATGCGCACCGCACCGACGATGGGGCAGCGCATCACTTTCTACAGGGCGTTTCTCAACATCGCGTTTACCGATAACGCCCGCCACGTGCTCAAAACGATGCTTACAGATTTGAACGATGACCTGCCGCTCAAAACCAAGGACCGCTTTGATATAGTGACGAAGCTGTTGATACTCGGCGACGCGGATGCACCGCGGCTGTTGGCCGATCTCGAAAAAACCGAGACCTCCGACGATGCGAAACGCTACGCCTACGCCGCGAGGGCAGGCATTGGAAGTGCGCAGAACAAAGCAAAATTCTGGAGCGATTTCACCGCTAACAAAGACATTAGCGAAAGCTGGATCGAAGCCGCTTTCGGGCCGTTCAATTCGCCGCGTCACGCCGAGCTGACCTTGCCGTATCTAGAAAAAGCCCTTGCCGTACTGCCGAACCTAAAACGCGACCGGAAAATATTCTTTGTCAACGGCTGGCTCGGTGCGTTCATCGGCGGGCAAAAGAGCGAGCATGCGCTGGCGGTCGTGAATAAATTCTTGGCCGATAATCCAAACCTCGACAAAGATCTGCGGCTGAAAATATTAGAGAACGCCGATCTGATCGAACGCGCCGTGAAGATCCGCGCGAAATATAAATACAATTAACCATAGACAGACGGATCGATACACATAAGCGATGTCCGATCCTTGTCGATAGTGGCTGCATTCCGCGTCCTTTAATCTTGACAAAAAAGTAATGAATTGCGATTATTGACGTAGTCCTCGATTCAAACTATTAAGTCAGAAACGGTTATGAAGATTTCGGCGCAAGAAGAATACGGCTTGAGATGCCTAGTCCAGCTCGCCAATCTGGGCCCGGGCGATTCGCTGACGCTGCCGCAGATCGCCGAGCTCGAAGGCATTTCGTCGGCAAATGCAGGCAAGCTTATGTGGCTTTTAAACAAGGCAGGCTTTGTCCTATCGACCCGCGGTACCAAGGGCGGCTACGCGCTCGCGCGGCCGGCGGGCGAAATACGTTTGAGCGAGATCATCAAGGTTCTGGACGAAGACGTGCTCAATAAGCACTGCGAAAATTACACCGGCATTCTGGAATCCTGCGTGCATAAGGGCGACTGCGGCATTCGGCCCGTGATCGTCGGCCTGCACGAGATAGTCGAGCACGCACTGTCGCAGATAACGCTCGCACAACTCGTAGGCAACGAAAAATCGGTGGTCGCGATGTTTCATAAAATCCAGGGAATTCACCGAACGATCGAGCCGCAGAGAATTTAACGGCGGATGAACACGGATTCACGCAGTTGCGGAGTAATTATCACAGCCTTCTCCGTGTCATCTGGGGCAAGAAACTAATATGTCAACGGCAGCAGAATTACTTACAAATCGGGAATACAAATACGGATTCGTCACGGATATTGAAACGGAAACGATCGCCAAGGGATTGTCCGAAGACACCGTCCGCTTGATCTCCAAAAAGAAGAACGAGCCCGAATGGATGCTCGAATTTCGTCTGAAGGCGTATCGGCAATGGCTAAAGATGACACAGCCGGACAACTGGGCAAATTTCGACTATCCGAACATCGATTTTCAGAACATCTCGTATTATTCCGCCCCAAAGGAAAAGGCTAAAAAAGCGAGCCTCGATGAGGTCGATCCCGAACTGATCAAGACGTTCGAAAAGCTCGGCATACCGATCACCGAACAGAAGATGCTTGCGAACGTTGCGGTCGATGCGGTATTCGATTCGGTTTCGGTCGCGACAACGTATAAGAAAAAGCTGCTCGAGGCAGGCGTTATTTTTTGCTCGTTTACGGAGGCGGTGGAGCTTTATCCTGACAAGATCAAGAAGTATCTCGGCTCGGTCGTACCCGTAAATGACAACTATTACGCGGCGTTAAACTCGGCGGTATTTTCGGACGGCTCATTCGTGTTTATCCCGAAAGGCGTTCGCTGCCCGATGGAATTGTCGACATATTTCCGCATCAATACGCAGGAAGCAGGCCAGTTTGAACGAACGCTGATCGTCGCGGAAGAAGGCGGCTATGTCGCCTACAACGAAGGCTGCACGGCACCGCAGTTTGATACCAATCAGCTGCACGCGGCGGTCGTCGAGCTTGTCGCTCTGGACGACGCTGAGATCAAATATTCGACCGTGCAGAACTGGTACGCAGGCGACGAGAACGGCAAGGGCGGCATTTATAACTTTGTGACGAAACGCGGAGCGTGCCGCGGCGTTAATTCGAAGATCTCGTGGACACAGGTCGAGACCGGTTCTGCAATCACGTGGAAATATCCGAGCGTCATCCTGCAGGGCGACAATTCGATCGGCGAATTTTACTCGGTCGCACTGACCAACAACGCCCAGATCGCCGACACCGGCACCAAGATGATCCATCTCGGCAAGAACACGAAATCGACGATCATTTCAAAAGGAATCTCAGCCGGAAAGTCGAACAACAGCTATCGCGGCCTCGTGAAAATAATGCCGAAGGCCGAGGGTGCACGAAACTATACGCAGTGCGATTCGATGCTGATCGGCGGCAAGAGCGAGGCGAACACCTTCCCGTACATCGAGGTAATGAACGCCTCAGCGCGCGTCGAGCACGAGGCCACGACCTCAAAGATCAGCGAGGACCAACTATTTTACCTGCAGCAGCGGGGCATCTCGCAGGAAGACGCCGTCTCGCTGATCATCAACGGGTTTTGCAAAGAGGTATTTCGTGAGTTGCCGATGGAATACGCTGTGGAAGCGACGAAGCTGTTGGGATTGAAGTTGGAAGGAAGTGTGGGTTAATCATGATTCCTCTCGTTGTCCTCGTATTGTCATGCGCCGCTCTGATCGGCTGTTCTAACAGGCAAGTGTCGACGGTACCCGTAGCGAACGTCACTGTAACTCCCAGTCCGAAAGCCACGACAGCAGCAGAAATTGGTGCCTTCGTAACGGATGAACAGGCGGCGGTAGACATTGCACTGGAGACATGGTTTCCCGTTTATGGCAGAGAAACTATTGATAATGAGAAGCCTTATATTGCCGAACTAAAAAAATGGCGTCTGGCATGTTCATGGCTCACTACCCAAGGATTCGGATGGTGGTGTGGCTGAGGCTTGGATCTCGCAAAAGGATGGCAAAGTCATAAAGTACATTCACGGGAAGTAGATTGGTTGAGGCTTTGGGCAGTGAATTTAGCTATTGAACTAGAACAGGAAGATGACGGCCGCTGGATCGCGGAGATCGACGAGCTTGATGGTGTGCTGGTTTATGGAGCAACATGTGAAGAAGCTATAAAGAAAGTTGAGGTACTAGCCGCGAGTGTGATTGCGGACAGACTAGAAAACGGACATTAAACATGTATTTGGGCGCGTCGGACAAGCAAAAGATCATAGAAATTTGCAAGCGCAACGACATTTCCTATTGTGCTCTGTTCGTTTCGTTTGCTCGGGGTGATGCTACGGAAGAAGACAATCCTCAAGTGGAGTGGCAATTGGCAACTTCCGCCCGCAATCGACTGATCCACGGATATTTTGATGTCGATCCGGATGTAGTTTGGGACATTGTGGAAAACGATTTGCCGCTTCTGAAATCACAAATCGAAGAATGAAAACAATCCAACCTCCAAATCAACCGATCCCGAAAGGCCATTATTCGCCGGGTATTGAGCATCACGGGATCATTTATGTGTCCGGGCAATTGCCGATGGACCTTGTGACGCGGGAGCCGTTTACCGGTGGCATTGAGGAGCAGACCGAATTAGCTCTTAGGAATGTTGAGACCGTTCTAAAGGCGGCGGGAAGTGATCTGGGCCGGGTTATGCAGATGACGATCTATGTTTCGGATATGGAGCTGTGGGGCGCGGTGAATAAAAAATATGCCGAGATCATGGGCGACCATCGCCCGGCGAGGGCTATCGTACCGGTAAAGGAACTGCATTTCGGCACGCAGATAGAGATTCAAGCAATCGCGTTGAAATAAGGAAAATGAAGCTAGACATATTTCAAGTAGATGCCTTTACCAAAAAGCCGTTTGGCGGTAACCCCGCGGCGGTAGTGCCGCTCGACACGTGGTTGCCGGACGAGTTGATGCTAAAGGTCGCGGCAGAGAATAATCTAGCCGAGACGGCATTTTTCGTAAAGAACGGCGAGCGATACGACATTCGGTGGTTCACGCCGATGGTCGAGGTGGATCTGTGCGGCCACGCCACGCTCGCGAGCGCGCACGTCATCTTCAACGAACTGAAACTCGAAAGCGAGTTTATCAATTTTCATTCGGATCGCAGCGGCGAACTCGGCGTTCAGAAAGTCGGCGATCGTCTGGTTCTCGATTTCCCTAGCTATCCGATCACCGAGATAGAACACATTGCCGAACTATCGGTTGCCATCGGGAAAGTACCGGTCCAGATGTGGGAAACGCAGGGAAACATGGTCATTCTGCGACTCGAGAACGAGTTGGATATTCGCGATGTCGAACCGGACTTTCACGCGCTCGCACAGGTTCCGTACGACGAGGTTATCATTACCGCAGCGGGCGACGATGCGGATTTTGTTTCGCGTATGTTCGCGCCGCGTATTGGCATTCCCGAGGATCCGGTGACGGGAGCTATCCATTGTTCTCTCATTCCGTACTGGGCGGAGGAGCTTGGAAAAAAAACACTTTACGCGAAGCAGATCTCAAAGCGCGGCGGCGAACTTTTCTGTGAACTGACGGGCGACCGCGTAAAGATCGGCGGCAACGCAGCACTATTTTTGAAGGGCGAGATATTTATCGGGGAAACATTAACGAATGCTATTGGAAGTTAAGGATCTACACGCCGGAATCGACGGTAAGGAAATTTTGAAAGGCCTGAACCTGCGAATCAACCAGGGCGAAGTGCATGCGATTATGGGTCCGAACGGATCCGGCAAATCGACGTTGTCAAAGGTGCTGGCCGGGCATCCGACCTATCAGGTGATCTCGGGCGAAGTCTTGTATGAAGGCCAGAATCTGCTCGAGCTTGAGCCTGACGAACGGGCTCGTGCGGGCGTTTTTATGGCTTTTCAATATCCCGTTGAAGTGCCCGGCGTCTCTAATTCGCAGTTCCTTCGCCTTGCGTACAATGAGAAAATGAAACATCTCGGCCGGGAAGAATTAGATCCGCTTGAGTTCAACGATTACTTAAAAGAAAAAGCAAAGATCGTCGAGATGGATCCGGCTTTTTTTAAGCGTTCGGTCAACGAAGGTTTTTCGGGTGGCGAAAAGAAGCGGAATGAGATTTTGCAGATGGCAGTGCTCGAGCCGAAGCTTGCCGTGCTTGATGAAACGGACTCAGGCCTTGATATCGACGCCCTGCGTATCGTCGCTGAAGGCGTTAACAAACTTCGTTCGAGCGATAACGGGATTATTCTCGTCACGCATTACCAACGGCTGCTCAATTTCATCGTTCCGGATGTCGTCCACGTACTCGCCGATGGCAGGATCGTGAAGGAAGGGGGAAAGGAGCTGGCGTATGAGCTGGAAGAAAAGGGCTACGACTGGGTTAAATCTGCCGCGAAATAATTGCAAATGACACCTGTAAAGGAAACTGTTTATGCTGGCGCGTTTCGGAGGATGCTCGAAAACACGAACGACCCGCAGTGGCTGCGCGATATCAGAAAGCGCGCGTTCGATGAATTTTCCTTCGCCGGATTTCCGACGGTAAAAAACGAGGATTGGAAATACACTAATGTCGCTCCGATCATCGCGGGCGATTGGAAGATCGATCCGCCTGTTGCCATTGCCGAAGTCATTGACACGGAAATACAGACACTGCTCTCGCAGTTCAGGACGAACCGCAACGGTTTCGCGGCTGTGAATATGGCGTTCGCCGATGTTCAGGTTGTGAGCATCCCGAAAGAAACGTCGGTCGATGCGCCGTACGGATTTTCGTTCGCGGCAGCGGCCGGCACGGCTACTTTTCCGCATATCTTGATTATTGCCGAGGCGGGAAGCAAAGCGACGATCGTTGAGAATTACGCCGGCTGGGGATTTACCAATGCCGCCGTGCAGATCGTCATTGAAGAAAACGCGAAGGTGACCCATTACCGCGTGCAGCGTGAATCGGCGGAAGCGTTTCACGTCTGTACAACCGAAGTATCTCTTGGACACGGCAGCGTATATAACTCGACAAATATCAATCTCGGCGGCGCAATTTCGCGGCATGACATCGATGTGAAATTTACCGCGACAGGCGGCGAGGCGTTCGTCGACGGTCTCTACATGCTAAATGGTTCGCAGCATGCCGATACGCATTCGGTGATCGACCATCAAGTACCGAACTGCACGTCGCATCAGAATTACAAAGGCGTTTTGAACGACAACTCACGGGCGGTTTTTAACGGAAAGGTCTTCGTCCGCGAAAACGCGCACGGTACCGATGCGAATCAGTCGAACAAGAATCTGCTGCTGTCGAACAGCGCCCGTGTCGACACCAAGCCGCAACTCGAAATTTTCAACGACGACGTAAAATGCTCGCACGGCGCGACCGTCGGGCAACTTGAAGAAGAAGAGTTGTTTTATCTCTTGACACGCGGTTTGCCGGAAACGCTTGCGAAAAATTTACTTACGTACGGTTTTGCAGAAGAGATAATCAACAAGATCGGGATCGAATCGATCAAAAGCGAGCTTGATAAAGCAGTCTTGAACAGGTTGAATACGGAAATTTGACCCAGAGCACACCGCGAGAGTACGTTTTGATTTCTTCGGGCCTCTGTGACACACAGCCATGAAAGCAGTACAAGAAATTGACAATTGGGACGTCGAAAAAATTCGAAAAGATTTTCCGGTTCTGTCGCAGACAGTCAACGGAAAGCCGCTCGTCTATCTGGACAACAGCGCGTCGTCGCAGGTGCCGCAGTTAGTAATTGATCGCGGTTCGAAATATCTTGCCGAAGAACATTCGAATATCCATCGCGGCGTGCATTATCTTTCTCAGCATGCGACGACGGCGTACGAAACCGCGCGCGAAAAAGTTAAACGCTTTATCAACGCGCCGGACGTAAAGGAATGCATCTTCGTTCGCGGTTGTACAGAAGGCATCAATCTTGTGGCTTCCTCGTACGGCCGGAAATTTATCGGGGAAGGCGATGAGATAATTGTCAGCGAGATGGAGCACCATTCGAATATCATTCCGTGGCAGATAGTCGCTGAGGAAAAAGGTGCGCGCGTTCGTGTGATCCCGATGAATGAGCGCGGCGAGCTGATTATCGAAGAATACGAAAATTTACTGAACGAACGGACGAAGATCGTCGCGGTCTCGCATGTTTCTAATTCGCTTGGCACGGTCAATCCGGTCAAAGAAATGATCGCGACCGCTCATAAATTCGGCGTGCCTCTGCTCGTCGATGCCGCACAAAGCGTGCCGCACTTTCCAGTCGACGTTCAGGATCTCGATTGCGATTTTTTCACCTTCTCCGGACACAAGATGTTTGCCCCGACCGGGAGCGGCATAGTGTACGGTAAACGCAAATGGCTCGACCAGATGCCGCCGTATCAGACGGGCGGCGGAATGATCCGGAACGTTAGTTTTGAGGGCACCACCTTCGCTCCGATTCCGGATAAATTCGAGGCCGGAACGCCGGCTATCGCCGCGGGCATCGGGCTCGGTGCCGCGGTCGATTACATAAATTCGATCGATTTCGTAGCCGCCGCCGCGTACGAACACGAGCTGCTGGATTATGCGACCGAGCGGCTGTCCGACATTCCTGGCGTAAAGATCATCGGGACGGCCGCGAAGAAGGCGTCCGTGCTTTCATTTACGATCGACGGCATTCACCCTCACGACATCGGCACAATTCTCGATCAATCAGGCATCGCGATCCGTGCCGGCCATCATTGTGCACAGCCGGTGATGAAGTTCTTCGATGTACCGGCCACGGCACGTGCGTCGTTCGCGTTTTACAACACGCGCGAAGAGGTGGATAAATTGGCGGATGGGGTGCAGAAGGTCATCGAGGTTTTTGCGTGAGGTTCGTCGAGCACCAATATTTAAAGCATGTCAGAACTAAGCGATCTTTATCAGGAAGTAATTCTCGAGCACAATAAGAATCCGCGGAATTTTCGTGAAATCTTGGATGCCGACCAGTATGCGGATGGAAAGAATCCGTTATGCGGCGACGCGTTGCGTGTGTACATTTCGATGGATGGCGAGACGGTTACTGACGTTGCGTTCAAAGGATCGGGCTGTGCTATTTCAAAGGCTTCGGCATCAATGATGACGCAGGCCGTCAAGGGAAAATCGAAAGGCGAAGCAGAAAAACTCTTCGGTGAATTTCACAAGATGGTCACCGGCGGCCTCGATATCGAGACGGACGAAAATGACCTGGGAAAGTTAAAAATATTTGCCGGCGTTCTCGAATTTCCTGCGCGCGTGAAATGCGCTTCGCTCTCATGGCACACCCTCAGCGCGGCGCTTCATGGCGAAGACGCCGTCACCACGGAATAACTTTCTCAAATACTTTCTCGACAATCGATGACTTCTATGTCGATCCGCCGACACAACCCGTTCCCGATCTATCTCTGCGCGCTGACAGTCGTGTGAATGACGCTTGTTTTGTAGCTGGAAGGGCGCGTTTGGTGGTGCAAACTCGGCGATCGAGCGATTTTTTGCTTGTCGAATTGGTGCTTCTGTTCGCGATCCGCGACAGCCCGCTGCTAAACGTGCTGATGCTTATTTATCCGCTCGACGCGGTGAAAGCTTGGCAGAGTGCGATGTGACTCCGAAAAATTTAACGTTCGCCGCGGGCCATTTCTACTTCGGTTTCCATAGCAACGCCGAGTTTTCGCGAGCCCGGCTGGTCGAACGTCTCGGTCCAGCGAAGCGTCTCATCGAGGATGCGAAGCTGGTGCTGCTTCCAGTCCGGAAGTCCGGCAACCGAACCGAATTTGCCTGCGTAATAGGCGGTTCGCGGCGGCCGAATCTTATCGGAGACCGCGATATCGACCGAAACCATTATCGTCGGTATTCCGCTCATTTCGATTCCGCGAGCGATTAGGCCGAGAGTCTGGTGACAGAGGCGCGACGCAGGAATAAGAAGGGCCATCTGCACCTCATATCGATGCAGCCTCTCGGCGATCCTTGGCGCCATTTCGCGTGCGACGAGTGCGGCATTCGGGATATAGCTGCTGATGCTCCACCACACCGGGTTTAGCCGGCCGATGACTGCATTTTGTTCGTATTCGCGCAGGCGGTCGATCGGAATTTGCGAATTACGGTCTTGGCGGATTGCGCCCGCGTCGTAACCTTTTGCCGCGTATAGCATGTCCGTCGCATCGAGTTCGATCGGAAATTCGCGAATGTTCGTGTCGCCGTCGCGGGAAGAAATATCGAAAGACTCGGTGCCGTCGATATAAGCACCTGCCGAGGTGATCAGCGCGAGGTTTAGCATCGGCAGAGCACGGCGGACCGGAGTAAAAGGCGCGTGCACATTCTCGACGAACGGGTATCCCGACAAACTTTCACTGCCGTTCCAACGCGAAAAGCGGTTTGAAAATTCGCCTTTGTTCTCGATAAGTTCCATATCTGCTATTTCTTAAATTCTTTTGAAAAATCGTACGGAGCGGTGGGATCGATCTTGACGGACCGGTCCAGACGTCGATTTGCGATGATGAAAAACGCGATCAGCGCCGCTGCCATCCCTGCCATAAGCACCCAAACCGACCATTCGTGAAGATTATTGAACTGAATACGCAGAGGGTCGTCCGGAGCGATCTGATCGATCGGTTTGCCCATATGAACATGCACTGCGGAAAGCCATAGGCCGATGACGAATTGTCCGGCAGCACAAGCGATCGCGACGATAAGCAGCAAAGATCGCTCGACCCAGACGAGTAGCCGGTGAGTGGTCTTGGCGGAGATCAGCGACGCCAGAATGAGCACGATCGAGATGCCCAGGCCCGCGAAATTCAGGATCGTCAGCGTGCGGTTCACGACGGCTCCGGCCATTTCACGGTCGGCGAGCACGGCAAAGGCGCTCTGCGCGACCGCGATAAAAAAGACCGCGGCACCGAGCCAGATTCCTAAAAGCAAAAGCCGCAGATCTGTCAAGAATTTCATAAAACAGGCCGCTGATACGAATAGGTATTATCACGTTTTTGACCCGAAAGGGCAAAAACGGCGAGGCCCGTCCTCTATTCCCATTTATTTCTAAACAGGACCTATTCTTCGTCCCGAGGTGAACGTTTCGCGGAGAGCAATTGTCGAACCGATAGCCACATAAACCGGGGATTTAGAATCAGATACCTGCGCCAGAGGCGTTTCGGTTCCTGAAAGAGTCGG
>JBBSGG010000065.1:0-11654 GCA_038254305.1 Pyrinomonadales bacterium | reverse complement strand
CCAAGGAGATCGGTGTCCCACAGCGGCGTATCGGAGAGATCGTGGCTGGGACTCGCGCGGTGACGCCCGACACCGGACTCCGATTGTCGCGGTTCTTTGGAATGTCGGAGAATTTCTGGATCGGCCTCCAACTGGACTATGTGGCAGCCAAAACCAAAGATTCCCTCGGAAATATGCTCATGAAGATTAAACCTTGGTCACCTGCGAAAGCTAGGGTCTGAACCGGCGAAACTAGAATAAAATGTCATGGCTACCAGAATGAAAATTGGAATAACCTGTGTCTTCTTTCTCACTGCAACTTTATGCAGCGGTCAGGTAAAACTCAGCTCGAAGGATCTTAATAACTTGGTCGCTATTGCTCAAGTATACTCACAAAATCCGAATGCCACCGGAGAGGAATTCGCCAAGTCAATCAACACTCTCAGAACCCCGAGATTAAACAACCTTGCTGACACACTTATCACGGTTGGAAAAGGTAGCGGGGCAATTATGGAGAGCCGCTTTCTTAAACGCCCGACTGACGATGAGTTAACGCTGTGGTATGTGCTCCGTGAAATTCACTACAATCGCTAGTAAGACCCAACAGGCGCGATCAGACTCTGATGTAGCAAACGAAGTTCTTGCCAAAAAAATTGATAGCCGCTGGTTGTTAGACAACTATTACTACCGCATCCATGGCGGGATCGCTTCACTCTTTAATTCTGCCGATCTAAGTAATTTAGATCTCAAAGTTGACGATTTTGGCTTTAGAGACGAAACCGAAAAAGCCATCTTCTTCTTAAACATGATCGATTCCTTGGTAGGGAGTCGATTTAAAGTACTGTTAATGACGAGGAATAACCAGAAAATACTAGAGTTCTGCCGAAAGCTGCCGAAATTCAATGGGAAGGAATATTATTATTTCAAGAATTTTGAGTATCCCGACTTTGACTGGGTCGGTTATGAAAAAACGGAATCGTACAACGAACGACATATTGGGAACTTCTACGTTGTGCTCATCGCACACTCAAAGGCAAAGACTGAATTAGGCGATAATACGACGGCTAAAGGAATAATTCTTAATTCGATTTTACATGAACCGAAATACTTCAAGTTCAGCGAGTTAAAAGAATACCTGCAGAAGCTTTACGATTCAGCTAAATAATTTGGACGAGTCGCTTTAGTATAGTAGGAACTCCTTTCGAGCCTTTTCAAATTCAACTCGTTTCTCAACCCATTCAGCCTCAATATGCATAATTGAGTCACCCGTTTCGATCGCCTTTCTGATCTTATCTGTCCCGCATACAACATCGAACGGATTTTTGTCGAAGACGTATTCGTAGGCGTTTTGGCGCCATTGGAAATCGTTGGGATACAGATCGAACGCGGTTTTGACCATTGCGACGCCGACGATAACGGGTGTGAAGATCTCGCGGTCGGTGATGTGGATCTGGACGCCGCCGCAGGTTTCGCCGTTGAACTCGGCGAAGGTCGGGCGGAAATAGGCTTCGCGAAAGGCGACGCCGGGGAAGTCGAATTTTCGCAACTCAGTCGCCCATGCGTACGGGTCGATAAACGGCGCCCCGTTGAGGAAAAAGGGAAGCGTCGTGCCGCGGCCTTCGCTGAGCTCGGTGCCTTCGACGTGGACGGTTGCGGGGAAGACAACGCACGTGTCGACGTCGGGAATATTCGGGCTCGGCAGTATCCACGGCAGCCCTGTTTCGTCACCCCATATTTCGCGGCTCCAGCCGGTCATCTCGATCACTTCGAGATCGCAGCCGATGCCGAAATGTTCGTTGAACATTTCCGCGAGCTCGCCGATCGTCATTCCGTGACGCGTCGGCAGTTCGAACTGGCCGACAAAGGATTTGAATTCGTCCTCGGTGATATTACCCTCGACGGCGTTGCCGTTGATCGGGTTGGGCCGGTCGCAGACGATGATCTTTTTGCCGAACTTCTTTGCGGCACGCATGCAGTTCGCCATCGTATAGATAAAAGTGTAAATGCGGCAGCCGACATCCTGCAGGTCGACGACGATGATGTCGACGTCACGCAGCATTTCCTCGGTCGGTTCGCGCGTTTCGCTGTAGAGCGAATAGACCATCTTGCCGGTCCGCGGGTCAACGACGTGCGGCGTCTCGATCATGTTGTACTGAACGTCGCCGCGGATGCCGTGCTGCGGTCCGAAAAGCGTCGTCAGTTCAAAATCGCCACGAGCGTGGAAAACGTCGGCCGCATGTGCGAACGTGTCCGGCATTACCGATGCCTGGTTGCAGACGAGGCCGACCTTGCGGCCATGGATGACGCCGATCTTTTCATCCAGTAAAATTTCGACGCCGAGGCGCGTTCGTCTTCGATTCATATTTCAAAGTGAAATGCCCGAAGAGGCGAGAGCCTGTCGGGCATTCAAATTTTATTCTGAGGGCAATGATCTATTCGTCGACCACCGGCGAATCAGGCGCATTCTTTGCGACCGAGGTGATACCGCTCTCCATCGACGACGCGCGTTTATACATCTCGCTTCGGCCGAGCGGTTCGCCGTTCGATGCCTTGAGTACGAAATACGGCGAGCCGTCCTTGCCCATTTTGCGTTCGAACCGGCCGGCGTTCGCGGCATTCTTCTTAACGGATTCGATGCCTTTCAGAGCGCTGGCTCGCGTCTCATAGCTCTCGCTTGTAAGAATGATCTGTCCGTTCGTGGCTTTTAGATTGAAATGAACCTTTCCGTTCTTTGCGGTTTTTACGACAAATTTTCCGGGCATATTTGATCTCCTCCGTCTGCCAAATTCCAAGGAAGTTAAATTGTTTTATTCCGACAACTTATTGAGCACGAGAATAACATACACGCGCGCGCAAAACGAAACGAGACCGGTCCGGCGAATGTGAAGCTGGGGTCATTCGATGAAATCATTCGCCGAAACCTCGCGCGGCTGCAGGCGATTTCGCGTGATGATCCGCGCACATCCGTTCCATCGAAGAATGGCGTCGTCGTTATCCGCGGGCCGGATGGCTTCGGCTTTTTCAAAGTAACCCATCGCCTGCTCGAACAGCTCGAAGGCGTTCAATCCGCCTATGGCGAGCACCGCTTTGGCGCGGCGTTCGTAAACAATACCGGTGTAATAAAGACGATCGTATTGATCTGTGATCTGCGCGAGAAAATCCTGAATGCGCGAATCGCCGACGGCGTAATCTTTAGCAAAGCGGTCGCTCATCGCGAGCACAATGTCGATAAGCGCTTCCTGATTTTCGGGTTCGACCGCAAGAATATCGAGGCAGATGCTCTCTGCGGCGGCCGGCTCGTTGAGAAGGCGATATTGCTTCGCCTTTTCGAGAGCAAAATGGATAGCACCGTGCGACAAAGGTTTTAGCTCGAACATAATGTTTAGTCACGAGTGACGCCTTTAGGCGTGAAAAGCGTCGGTAAAAGTCTTGGCGAAAATTAGCCTCGTTAATTCTCCCTCGCATGCACGCGTCAACGCATAACTCTTACTTTCTTCGAAACAGTTTAACGAGCTTTCTTAGCGGGTCATAATGTTCGTCGACCACTCGCTCTTTAAGAGGAATGATCGCGTTATCGGTGATCGTGATATTTTCCGGGCACACTTTGGTACAACATTTTGTGATGTTGCAATAGCCGATACCAAAAAGATCTTTTAGATCTTCGATCCGGTTTTCGGTGTCGAGCGGGTGCATTTCGAGAGCAGCCGTGTAAACCAGAAAACGCGGGCCGATAAATTCATTGTGCTTTTCGTGGTCGCGCAGGACGTGACAAACGTCCTGGCAGAGAAAACACTCGATACACTTGCGGAACTCCTGCACGCGGTCGACGTCCGACTGCTGCATCCGCCATGTGCCGTCCTCCGCGTCGGGTGCTCGTGGCTTAAATTTCTTGATGCGTTTTTTGACTTCGTAATTCCACGAGACGTCTGCGATCAGGTCTTTGATCGGCGGGAACGCACGCATCGGCTCGATCGTTACGGGTTCATCGATCGGAATCGTATCGAGCCGCGTCATGCACATCAGTTTCGGCTTGCCGTTTATCTCCGCCGAACACGAACCGCACTTGCCCGCCTTGCAGTTCCAGCGGCAAGCCAGATCGGGAGCCGATTCAGCCTGTATCTGGTGCACCGCATCAAGCACGACCATCCCCTCGGTCACCTCGGTCGTGTAATCGACAAACTCGGCCCGTTCTCTATCACCTCGCCTAATTTTGAATACTGCTGTTTTCATTTAACCCATCTCCTCGATTATCTGTTTCAGCTCGGCGGGCATTTCGGGGATGGGGACGCGGTCGATGTTCATTGACGCGTCCGGTTGTTTCTTTAATATGAAATTTAGTTTGCCGAGTTCCGCGTCCTTTTGCGGATAGTCGTCGCGATATTGGCCGCCGCGGCTTTCGCGGCGTTCGATGGCGGCGTGGGTTATGGCTTCGGAAACGGTAAGCAAGTTGTTGAGGTCGAGGGCGGTGTGCCAGCCGGGGTTGAAATCGACGTTGCCGGTGACAGCGACATTCGCCGCTCGCGCCCGCAGCTTGTTCAATCCGTCGAGCGCCTGTTCCATTTCCGGTTCGGTGCGGACGATGCCGACGAGGTCCTGCATCATTTCCTGCAGGTCGCTTTGTATGGCGAACGCGTTTTCGCCGCCGGTGCGTTCGAACGGTTCGAGGGCTCGACGTGCGGCTTCGTCCACTTGATCGCTGTTGACCGCCCCGGCCGAATTTTCTTTCGAGTAAGCAGCGGCGTATTCGCCGGCACGCTTGCCGAAGACGATCAGGTCGGAAAGGGAATTGCCACCGAGACGGTTAGCTCCGTTGATGCCGGCAGCACACTCGCCCGCGGCGAACAAACCCGGAACGGTCGAGGCCTGAGTGTCGGCGTCGACGCGGATGCCGCCCATGATGTAATGCGTCGTCGGGCCGACCTCCATCGGCGTCGTCGTGATGTCGAGGTTGGCGAGCTGCATGAACTGGTGATACATCGACGGCAGCTTTTTCTTGATATGCTCGGGCGCATTTTGAATTTTTTCTTTTATCCAGGCGATGTCGAGGAAAACGCCTCCATGCGGCGAGCCGCGGCCCGCTTTCACTTCGCGGACGATGCAGCGTGCGACGTGGTCGCGGGTTAGAAGCTCAGGCGGGCGGCGGGCGGTTTTGTCGCCGGTCACATATCGCCAGCCTTCTTCGGGTGTGTCGGAGGTTTGGTCTTTATAGTTATCCGGAATGTCATCGAACATGAAGCGTTTGCCTTCGCTATTCTTCAAAATTCCTCCCTCGCCGCGTACGCCTTCGGTCACGAGGATTCCGCGAACGCTCGGCGGCCAAACCATTCCGGTCGGATGGAATTGGATGAACTCCATGTCGATCAGCTCGGCACCCGCGTCGTACGCGAGCGTGTGGCCGTCGCCGGTCCCTTCCCAACTGTTGCTCGTGACTTTGTATGCTCGGCCGACGCCGCCGGTCGCGAGGATGACGGCCTTAGCTTTGAATATTCGAAAGCGGCCGTGCTCGCGCTCGTAGGCGAGACACCCGACCACGCGGTCGCCGTCTTTGAGCAGCGTGATCACCGTGACTTCCATATAGACCTGGATGCCCTGGTGGATGCCGTGATCTTGTAATGTTCGGATGAGTTCTAATCCCGTGCGGTCGCCTACGTGGGCTAGTCTTGGATAGCGATGTCCGCCGAAGTTTCGCTGCAGGATCTTGCCGTCTTTTGTGCGGTCGAAAACCGCCCCCCACGCTTCGAGCTCGCGGACACGTTCCGGAGCTTCTTTAGCGTGCAGCTCGGCCATTCGCCAGTTGTTGACGTATTGCCCGCCGCGCATCGTGTCAGAGAAATGCACCTTCCAGTTGTCGCGGTCGTCGACGTTTCCCATTGCCGCCGCCATCCCGCCCTCGGCCATAACGGTGTGAGCTTTGCCGAGCAGCGACTTACACACAAGCCCGACCGAAACGCCCGCAGCGGATGCCTCGATCGCTGCCCTGAGCCCGGCACCACCGGCACCTATGACGATAACGTCGTGTTCGAATGTTGGATAATCTGTCATCTATAATCAACCTTCAAGACCCGAAGTGCGGAGCTAAGAATTTAGCTAATCGTCAGGCCAATCCAAACGCATGGCGAGAGATCAAATAGGAAAAGTAACCACAGTCCAATATCATTTTTCGCTCTAACCGCAAGATATAGACCGGCGCCAGCAGAAATCAAGCTCACCGGGGCCAAAAATATAATAGCGAGTAATGGTAAATATTTTTCGCTTCCTACTTCGAAAGGAGTTGGGCCGACCAAAAAAGTGTTGGGGCGAGAGCTAGAAGTACTCGTAGCCCTATAAACTCCTTCACCGAATATACTTAAAAGATTCTGTAATCCGTCCAGATGCCCATCGAGCAAAGCCTTACATAAATATCCGAAAATCCCACAACGAACAAACTGAGCCATGCGAATAGCATGTGGCGTTTGTTCAATCCGCTGACGCAGCCGTAGGCGGCTTTGCGTATGGGTTTGTTCGAAAGGATGTCCCAGGCTCCGCCGACCAAGTGCCGCAGGCTGTGGCAGCTGAATGTGTAGAGGCCGAGGCAGATGGCATTGGCGGTCAGGACGATGGTGCCGATGCCGATGCCGAAATGCTGCGTTCCGTCGGTGCCGGCGAACCACATCGCCTTCCACGCGTCGTGGATCAGCAAAAATATGAAAACGATCGCGATATACAAAAAGAAGCGATGGATATTTTGCAGTATGAGCGGAAACTTACGCTCACCGCGGTAGGAGTGACGCGGCTCGCCGACGGCACACGCGGGCGGGTCGGCCCAAAACGCTTTGTAGTACGCTCCGCGGTAGTAGTAACAGGTGAACCGAAATCCCCCCGGTGCCCACAGGATGAGCAGTGCGGGCGAGAAGGGAAGCCACGCCGGGATCCACGCGGGCTTCGGTCCGAACAAGGCGTGAGCGGACCCGAACAGTTCGGGCGAATAGAACGGCGAGAGGTAATTGGCGCCGCCGCCGGTGTAATGGTAGTTGTCGCCTTGATACGCCGCCCAGGTCGAGTAAACGACGAACGCCCCGAGGCCCAAAAATGTGAGCAGCGGGGCGACCCACCAAAGGTCTTTTCTGGAAGTCTCGCCGAATCCGCGTCGCGTAATGGTAACCAGGTTCGAAGCCATCGGGCCGTTTTCTACCTCCGAGATATTTTACGATGCTAAAGGCGTCGGCCCGTCCGTTTTTTTTGGGGCTTCTGAGAGGCCTGAAAGTGGGCACTTGAAAATACGAATCTGGTTTGGTTTTACGCGAAATTCCGAGGCAAGTCAAGCAAAAGCAAGGGTTGCGGAGTTAGGGAAATGGAAATTAGCGGCCGCATGAAACGCTCTCATTCGCGCGGGAGATAACGTCCTTATGGGCTTCTGCACCCAGACCCTTAAAACCTGAAAGCGGAAGCCAGAATACCCTAACCGCGTGAGCCTTCGCATCTTAGCGCGCTCTAATAAAGATGAAGAGGCGATCGCGGCGGACCTATTGGAGATTATGTCGGCGAAGTAACTCGAGAAGGTTGTAGCCAAAGATTAGCTCGAACCGTGTTCGCGGGAGATTCGGAGACTCCGGGCCGACGTGGCGATCGATAAAACTTGCGATCGAAAATTCCGGGTTCAGGTGATATGTTCCAGTCGCATGAATTTGATTGCCGCGAGTATAGCGGTCGCCGTTCAGCAAAGATGATGCGTCGATGTGCGCGAATCCGCCGTCGAGAGTGAGCTTTTTGCCGAATTTTCGTTCCCCGAAAAGATTAAAACCATACCGGCCCGGCCCGTCAAAGCGCTGATAGTTCTCGAATACAACAAGATCTACAAAATGCGTCTCCGGCGTTTTTACTTTTACCGCTTCGCGAAACGTATCGCTGCCCGATACGAACGTGTAGTCGGCCGAGAACCCAACCCGTTTGTTCACCTGTTTGCGGACGAGCAACTGGTGGTAATTTGACTTCGCAAAATTATCCAGACGCCGAAAAATACTCGGATGATTTAGATCGCCGAGATGTGCGTTTGTCAGCGAGATCTCGTCGAAGTAAAACGCTTTTGGACGGCGGATGATGATGCGCTCGCCTGTGATATATGCGTCATTGTCATATCCGGTCGCTTCGGTGTTATCGCCGTTATTTATGCCGATTCCGCCGAATTGTATCTCTACGCTTTTTACCGGCCTGGCATCCAAGTAAAGCTGCTTCAAGTAAAGATTGGTCTGCACAGAGCCGGTCCCCAAACCCGTCGCGTTCCAGCCGCCGGTAAAGGTATTGCCTGAATATAATCCGGCGACGATGCTGTATTTTCCGCCGCGATCGAGTTTGAACCGCCCGCGGCCGGCAACGCGATATTGGAGCGCGTTGCTTACGGTTGTTCCGCCAGCGTTATCGATGAATCGATAGCGCGACGACACCGCGAATTCGTCAAACTCAAACCAGCGTTTGATCCTTGCAGCCCTATCGGCAGCCTCCGCCCTCGCCGGACCGCGAAATCGATTTGTAGGTAGGCTGAAGCCGGAAGGGTGTTCTGATCGAGCGCCCGAATCCGCACGCATGAGCGACTGGGCGAATTCGGTATTAGCGGACGCAAACAGCAGCAAAACAGCTAGCAGAAAGACCCAAACATCATCCCGTACGCGCGTAACACTCCCGTAATAATTCCGTAACATCAGCTCAAGTATTACGGCAAACCTGGAAGTGAGCAAGGTGCGGACCCCAAATTGCAAATCTAGCTTGTGATCCAGTTTGCGAATGCGAGCCATGTTTCGGTTCCCGATACAAGAATACGAATCGGGTGCGAGACGATCAGTAGAATCGTGGCTGCGAGAAATACCTTATTAAGTTTTTTGTGGCGCCATGTGTCGACGATGACGAAGATGATCGCGATAAGATCGGGCAGTCCGAGAAAGAAAACCGGCCCTAGCGTTTGCGCCCATCCGATTTGTATTCGGCCGAGAGCCGGCGGCACGAAATTAAGGACCGAGATCAGCACGAGGCGCTTGTGATTTGCGGGCTGTTTGCGATAGTAGACAATACCCGCGAGCAGCGGCGCAAAGACGACCATGTCAAAAAACGGAACGGCCATGAACGCATGCGGATCGAATCCGGCGGGCGTCGACGGCGAACCGTATTTGGCGGCGGCAACCGCCGTCAAGAGCCCGGTCGGTATTATCAAGAGCCCGAGGATCACGCCAAAGATACCGAGTTTCTGATGCAGCTTGATGCGTCGCGATGAGATGAAATAAACCTGCACTATGAACAGAGCGATCCACAGCGTCATCAAAAATCCGTGGAAATGGACCAGCATCGACGGGATCGGAGGCGCGTCGAAGAACGGCCGCAGGTAGTATGTCGGGCCAAACCCCGCAATGATCACCAGCGGAAATGCGATCGCGACAAGCGCAAAGAAACGGCGTGTAGCGGCGCGCGGATCAGGCAAATGGTTTACGGCCATATCTCGAGTTTCTCCGGTTTCTAGCGGGTGGCGAAGTAGAACGCGACGATTCTATACCCGAGCGGCATTTGTGTAAAGACAAACTATCTCGTTTGATTAGATTCCGTATCGCTCAAATACGGCAAACCGCTCAGCCACAATCGGAGGCTCGATCCCTTCGTCGTCGGCGATCTCGCCAAGCGTACGTTCCTCGATCCAAGTTTTTGGCATCATCGCACACAGCGCAAAGGCATCCGCTTCCTTTTCCTTTCGCGTCTTTTTACCAACGCCGTGGAAACTTGCGGTAACGCCGGCATCCGGCGAATGCATGAGGAAATGGGCGAGCTCGTGAAACATTACGAAGAGCTTTTGACGCGAGCCGAGGCGACCGTCAACCGCGATAAAATGGCGGCCTTTCAGGCAATAGTAGAAACCATTGGTCTGGAGGGGCATCTCCGTGACGGTGATGCGAAACCGACGGCACAAACGGTGAAAGTCGGGTTCGGTCAACGGGCGCTTGTTCCAGGAAAATCGAAGCTTATGAATTTTATCGACGAGAAGCTGCATAGGATGGGAGTGCAATGGCGTATGATCGTTGAAACATTATATCATAGGTGGAACTATGGGGCCGAAAAAAATTGAAATCATTTGCGGCGAAGCGTTCGGTCGAGGACCTTTCGCGCGTCGAGCACGGCGTCGCGCTTTTCACTGTCGGAAAAGCTTTCCCAACCCTGAAAGAAAACGACGCCGAAATCCTGCGGATAATCGAGTCCGTCGTGGGTGAACCATTCGCTCATCACGCGCTCCGGATCGTTCAATCGCCGCACCGCCGCGTCGATATCAAAGGCGGCGGCATGATTCGGAGGATTGATTACACCGAAACGCTCGTAAAGTTTTGCATCGACGATCTGTTCTATCTTTTGTTCGAGCACTGTGCCGAGATCGACGGCGCGGTCGTAGCGGAGGAGTTTCTCGCCGCTGCCGGTTAGCAGCCAATTAAGCGAAACGTTCGTTTCGCCTGCGATCTTTATTAGTACCTCCGGCGCGGGCATGCGTCCGCCAAAATAGTTTCTTACGGTTGCGTGCGGCAAGCCGAGACGACGAGCGATCACCGCCATCGTCGCGTTATCAAATGCCTCGCCGAGTCTTTTCGCGAATTCGTTTGCCATTAAGATTAAAACGACCGTTGTGAGGATTCTACTACGAAGCGGTCTCCGGACAAAGTTCGATATGTCCGGCTGCTGCCTACAACGATCGCTTAGGCTAACTCCGCAAGAGAGGGCGTAAAACTATACTCTGCTTGACACGACAGCAAGCGGAAACGTATATTTTGAAATTCGGTGAGCGTGCGATTCGGACCTTTACATGCACACGCCGACCTTTCCAAAACGCCGCCCTAGCTCAGTTGGTAGAGCATTCGATTCGTAATCGAAAGGTCGAGAGTTCGAATCTCTTGGGCGGCTCCATTCAATAAATTAGAAGCATCACCTGGATGCTTCTTTATTGTTCCCACCGGATTTCACACCTAAATTTGTGCGGTTGGTGCTTTTTCGCTGATCCTTCGACACGCCGCTGCTAGTAACATTTTGGTTACACCGAATTTACTTGCAATTTATGGATCTCGCGCCACCAAGCCTGCATGCGGTAGTTGATCATCATGCCGCCGTGCGCGCGGATTGCTGATGCTCCGGTGAAAACAAAAAATAGATAGCTTAGTGAATTACGCGAATTTGGAGCAGTCCGTGCGCTATCGCACAGTTAAATATTTAGGTTAAGGATAGCCTTATACGTGTTCGAATTAAATTTTTATTGCGCGGGAAGCTCCAAGGGGTTTTCCGGCGCTCAAGACGAAAAAGGAGAAAAAAATGAGCTGTTGTGGAGATGTAATGGAAAAAGTTGAAGCGGAATCTTGCTGTACGCCTGAGGATACGGCGCATGACGCCGCTAAGGCAATGAAGACCAGTGGTTGTGGCTGTTCGCCCGTTGTCGAAGATAAACAGGATCTTAAACTCGTCGGGGTCGTCACCGCTGACGACATTAATTATCACGTCGCGGCAGAAGACCGTAAAGCGTCCGAAGTTGCGGTGAAAGACATTATGAAACCGGTTTCGGCATGTTGCAAGACCAACGAAGCGTTAGAAGAGGCGGCCCAGAAAATGCACGACCACCAGGCGTCGAGTTTGCCCGTCATGGATAAAGAAGGCAATTGTTGCGGGGTCGTGAGTTCCAAACACCT
>JBBSGG010000064.1:0-12443 GCA_038254305.1 Pyrinomonadales bacterium | reverse complement strand
CGTGACATGGAGATGAAAACGGCAGCGGCGGCACAATTATTTGCCGAGGCCGGCGTCAATGCGATCGTTTTTAAGGGATGGTCGGTCGCGCGATGGTATCCCTCTGAGCGACCCAGATTCTATAATGACGTCGATATCGCCGTTCAGCCGCTCGACCATCTAAATGCCGAAAGGCTTCGCCGTGACGCCGAAGCCGTGACTCCCATCGACCTCCATTGGGGATTTCGTCACTACGATGACAGTCCCTGGGACCGACTCTTTTCACGGACGAAAATAGTCGAGATCGATGGCATTCCGATTCGTGTCCTATGTGCTGAGGACGAGTTGAGAATAATATGTGCGCACTGGCTGAACGACGGCGGAGCTAACAAAGACAGGTTATGGGATATCTATTATGCCGTTACGAATCGGCAGGCGGAATTTGACTGGGATCTTTGCCTCAACGCGTCCGGTGCACATCGAAGCCGATGGGTGTCGTGTGCGATCCAGCTTGCTCACAAATACTTGGGGCTTAGCCTCGACGGGCTTCCGGCCCAGATTCGGGATTACGTGGTCCCCGGCTGGGTTATCCGAACCATCGAAAGAGAATGGGAATCCGGCATAGGTCTCGTTCCGCTCCTGCAGTGCCTCAGCGACTCAAGACTATTCTGGCAGCAGTTAAAAAAACGGTGTCCTCCCAACCCGATCGAAGCGACGATAGAGATGAGCGGCGATTTAAGCTCACCATTTCGTCCATATTACCAACTGGGCAGTTTCGTGTTGCGAGCCAGGCCGTCGATCAAAAAGATCGTTCGACTGGCCAAAATAAAAGCTGGTCGAACGATAACCGAATGACCACGATCCTTGCTATCGAACCGTCCATTCGCGGCGGCAGTATTTCGCTCTATCGCGATGGCGGCGAGATAGGCCGTCATATTGGACCGTCGGGAGTTTCGCGCGCCGAGGATCTTCTCCTCGATGTTGCAGATCTGCTCTCATCGCTTCAGATCGATAAGCGGGAAATATCTCAGCTTGCCGTATCAGTCGGCCCGGGAAGTTTCACAGGACTTAGGATCGGTATCGCGACTATGCTGGGCCTTTCGGCTGCTTTGGGGATTCCAGTGATCGGCGTACCGCTTTTTGAGGCCATGACCGCAACCGTGGATGATTTAGATGGGTGCGCCGCCGCAGTTCCGATCGGCCGCAGCGACATCGCCTGGCAGCAATTTTCAGTTAGAGGCGCGATTGTTCCTATTTCGACACCAGGATCCCAGTTTTCCGATGCTCTTGCTGCACTTGTTTGTAAAACGATCGTTGTTCATCCCGGCGTGTGTGACATCGTACCCGCGGAAGACTTAAAAAGTTTTACAATTCACGATGTCGGCGAGAATCTTGCTTCGCTCATTGCAAAGGGAGTTGAACGCGGAAGCCCGGACCTCACGCCGATATATTTATCTAGTTCAGCCTATCGAAAATGAGTGCGTTCCGCAGTGATCAAACTGAGTTCGAGATCGACGCGATCCGCCCTGCGGACGTTCCACCGCTGATCGCTCTCGCTCTCGATGCGGGTCTCAGCGCGTGGAGCACGGACGACTACGAGCAGGAGTCAAAACGTACGGACGCGATCATGCTCGCATGCAGATCAGAACGTGAGGGCTTAATTGGTTTCATAATCGGCAGACTGATCCCCGGGCACATCAAAGGACTTGAAGCCGAGATATACAATATAGGCGTTCGACCTAAATTTCGCCAAAAAGGAATTGGACAAATGTTAATGCAAAACTTTGTATCGAAATGCGTAACTTCCTCTGTTCACACAATTTGGCTCGATGTCAGGGAGACCAATGAATCGGCTTTGCGCTTTTATAAAGCGTTCGGGTTTCGCGATGCTTACAGGCGTCCGAATTTCTATGCTGATCCCTCGGAGGGCGCGATTGTGATGAGCATCGACCTGAGCTCGTACGCACGAAGGAAAATTTAAACAAAGCTTGCCTATGGCTCGATTTCGGGATAATATCGACCTGAAGCCGCAGATCTAATTTGAATCGAAACCGATCTGTGGGTTTCGAAATTTTTGAAAGTGAGGACGATAACGATATGGATATGTCAGCGTCTGAAGCTGTGAAGGATGAATTGCTCAGAAACAATTCTGCCTTTAGAGACTTGGTCCATCAGCATCAAAACTACGAGGAAAGGCTTGTCGAGCTTGCACACTTAAACTACCCGAACGACGACGAACAGGTCGAAGAAATCACACTCAAAAAGAAAAAGCTCCTGATAAAGGACGAGATCTATCAAATGATGCACCAGTACGAGGTGTCGCACTAACTTCTTAAACAAACAAGATTCCGAAAAAAGGCGGCGCTTTATTGTGTCGCTTTTTCTGTTTGCTTACACGTGCCGAAGGACCATAGCGATATACCGGTAGAGGTTACCGCGGCTACCCTGTCAGTCGTCACATTCACGGGAGAAGCGACGAACGACGATCCTTCAGGTAAAGTGATCTGATTTACAAAACGTCCGTTCTTCAGATCGATGACGAAAGCCGAACTTTCGCCCGTCGCGGCGGCGATCAGATATTTGACGCTTAAGGCCGGATCGCCGACTACTCGCCCTGACAAACGTCGCTTCCAGATAACATTTCCCCGTTCGAGCGAGAGCATATAGACGAAATTATCTGCCGAAATAGCGACGATCCGGCTGCCCGCGGCAGCGATGAATGAAAGACGAGCGCCGGCTTTGAACTTCCACAGCCTGTTGCCCGACTTCGCCGCGAATGCGATCAAATTCCCCCGGTCGTCACCCTCAACGACCGCGCGATCGGGAATTTCGACGAGTGATTCGGCCGGGAATGCGGATGTGTAGCCTTTTACGACCGATCCGTCGTCGGCGGAAATTGCAAGCGCATTTCCCGATCGCAGAGGCAGCAGAATATGTTCCGTACCGAACTGGGGAGCCGACGATATAGTTCCGGTGACAGGTCGGCTCCAAATAATACTTCCGTCGTTCCACCGAAGCAGATGAGCGGATCCGTCCGAGCCTACGGCCCCGATACCGCGCGCGAGATCACCTAGAAAATACATTTTCGAATAATGGATCGCCGCCGTCCAGTTTACAGTTCCCGTTGCATTGCTGATCGAGCGGAGGGTCGCAGTTTCCGGGCCGCCAGACGGCGCTGTGACGACCAGTATCTCGCCGTTTCGAATGAGCAAATTCGAAATGACCTTTCCACCGAGTTCAGCCCGCCATTCGGGTGTCCCGCTTTCGCCGCCGATCGCAGTCACCACGCCCCCATCCGCGACGAAATAGATATTCTTACCGTCGGAACGAATCGGGCCAAGCGGGAGAACGTCCATCGAAACTTCCCAACACTTATTTAGACCGGGAACTTGGTCGACTGCTTGTGTATGCGACGAACGCGTTTGAAAACGCACTGATCCGGACGCGGCAATCAAAATAAAAACGATCGCCGTGACCGTCTTACTGTAATGAGCTGTCATTCGTTGGTCGCGATAATCCGGCTTAATTGTTGTCGAATATATTCAAAAGAGAGATTTTAACACAGCCAACTTGACCGCAATAGATTGATGAAGTTACTATCCGACAAAGTTTGCTCGTAATTCTAAATTCACGCGGAGAGAGCGGAAATAATGTCGTTTAATAAAATAATTGTCGTAGGTAATCTGGGCCGAGATCCCGAGCTGCGGTACACACCTCAAGGCTCGGCTGTCTGTAGTTTTTCGATGGCGACCAACGAAAAACGACGAGACAAAGCCGGTGAAATGCAGGACGTTACGACCTGGTTTCGCGTCACACTGTGGAACAAACAAGCTGAAAATGCCTCGAAGTACTTGACGAAGGGAAGCCCGGTTTATATCGAAGGACGACTGCGCCTCGAAGAATGGACCGATCGCGATGGAAACAATCGCTATACACTCGAGGTACAGGGCTCAGAAATGCACTTTCTCGGCGGCGGACGTCAGGAAGAGTTTTCGGGCGAAGGCCCGTCTGAAGCTCAGTTTGCAGGCCCGGTCGATGCAGCAGGGGCTTCGAGAAGCGGGGAATCTTCTGCCGCAGATTTTGCTCCGCCGGCGAAGGCAGACGACGACATTCCTTTCTAATTCAGATCGAATATATCGACGACGCCGGTTCGCGTCAGCCAGCGTGCTGACCGGACCGGTTTGCATTTTCCGTCCAGCGTCCCATCGATCTAAATTTGGCATAACGAGCCTTGAGCAGTTCGTCGGATTTCATTTTCCCGAGTTCGCCGACGATCGCGATGAGACGTTTTTTCAGAGCATTCGAAATCGTGTCGTAGGGATTTGTCTTCTTGCTTTCGTTCTCGACCTGCTCGATCGCCCACGGAGCTTTTTCGGCAATGATCTCGTCGATCAGTCCAAAGGTTTTGAGATCGTCGGCAGTCAAACGCAAAGCCTGGGCCGCCTTGTCCGCCTGCTCAGCGCTTTTCCAAAGGATCGCCGCACAGCCCTCGGGAGTGATCACGGAATAGACGGAATTTTCCATCATCAGCACTCGGTCGGCGATACCGATAGCTAGAGCACCGCCCGAACCGCCTTCACCGAGAACAACTGCGATCACCGGAACACGCATGCTCGACATCTCCCTTAAATTAAAAGCTATCGCTTCCGCTTGGCCGCGTTCTTCGGCGTCGATGCCGGGATACGCCCCCGGCGTATCGATAAATGTGATGATCGGTCGACCGAATTTTTCAGCAAGCTTCATTACCCGCAGTGCCTTTCGATAGCCTTCCGGCTTCGGCATCCCAAAGTTTCGATGACGCCGCTGATTCGTGTCTCGGCCCTTCTGCTGGCCGATAACGACGACCGCTCGCCCGTCAAGATCCGCAAAACCGCAAACGAGAGCTGGATCGTCCGAATATCGCCGATCGCCGTGTATCTCGATAAAGTTCTCGAATATCGACTCAAAGAGATCGAGAGAATACGGACGGTCGGGATGTCTCGCGGTTCGCACGCGTTCAATAGCGGTTTTTTCAATTTCCTTTTCCATAATCAGGTTGTTTCAAGAGGTCACAGACGCCACTCGACAGTGCAGCCGCGTGCCTCCAACTCATTCTGAAGTTTCATCGAGCCCTGTATCATCAGTGCAGCCGACTCTATCTTGACCTCTACATTGTTTTGCAGCGGCATAGTCAGGGTCACCGAGCATCTGCCTTGTACCTGGTTCAGAACCGCTGAAATCTCCGAAAAGAATTTCTCGTTCGTCGTTCCGTTTGGAAGCCTTATCGCAACGGCGCGTGCGTTTTTCGGCACCGCTTCGACAAGGTCACGGACCTCACTAACGATCATCGTGATTTCCTGACCATCCGCCGATTCGACACGACCTTCCACAATTAGCAGCTTGTCATTCTTAAACGATTCCGCAAATCGCGTATATGCCTCTGACCAGGCGAGGCACTTGATACCCGTCGACTGATCTTCGAGTCGGAACACGCAGAAGCGATTACCTTTTTTGCTGTATTTTACCTGGGCGGCAGACACGATACCTGCAAGTACGAGTTTGTCGCCAGTGTTTATCTCTTCGTAGTCTGCAATGTTCAGAATACGCAAGCTTGTGATCGTTTCGCGAAAGGCATCGAGCGGATGGTTCGATAAATAAAATCCGACGGCGGTTTTTTCGAGTCGCGACATTTCGGCTTGCGACCATTGGTCCGCGAGTGGAAGCGTGTCTTCAACGGCCGGCTCATCACCCCCGCCGAAGAGTCCGCTTTGACCGCGTTGCCGATCACTCCAGGCACGTTGGCTGTAGGCGATCGCTGTGTCGATCCCGGCAAACAAACGAGCACGCCAGGAATTCAACGGTGTATCGTCGGGGCGCAAGGTGTCAAACGCGCCCGCCGTGATCAGACTTTCAAGACCGCGACGGCCGATCGCTCCCTGATCTATCCTAGCCACAAAATCGAAGAGAGAAGTGAAACGTCGCTCGTGTCTCGCGTCGATGACCGAGCGAACACTGTTCGAACCAATGCCCTTGATAGCGTTCAGACCAAAGCGCACCGAGTCGCCTGCCGGTGTAAAACCTTCGCCGCTTTCGTTGACATCGGGCGGCAGCAATTTCAGACCCATCGACCGAAGCTCGTTCGAATATTTGTAAACCTTCGCGCTGTCATCGGATTCGTGCGAAAGCACGGCGGCGTAAAAGTGTGCCGGGTAATGCGCCTTAAGATATGCGGTCTGATACGCGAGATAGGCGTACGCGATACTGTGACTGCGGTTGAAACCGTAGTCGGCGAACTGCGACATCAAGTTGAATATCTCGTCGGCCTTTTCCTTTTTTATACCGTTAGCAAGGGCACCGGAAACGAATTTCTCCTCATGAACCGCCATGTCCTCACGCTTTTTCTTGCCCATCGCGCGGCGCATCATGTCAGCTTCGCCAAGGCTGAATCCCGCAAGTTTTTGCGCTAACTGCATGATCTGTTCCTGATAGACCAGCACGCCGTAGGTATTTTCGAGGATCTCCTTCATCTCGGGAATGAGATACCGGACCGGTTTGTCGCCGCGATGGCGCTGAATAAAATCCTCCACCATTCCGCCATCAAGCGGGCCGGGTCGATACAAGGCGTTTAGCGCCGAAAGGTCTTCGAGTTCCTTCGGTTTCAACCGCCGGCAGATGTCCTGCATGCCCGACGATTCAAATTGAAAGATTGCGTCCGTTCTGCCGTCGCCAAACAGTTTCATCGTTGCCCCGTCGTCGAGCGGTATCGTTGCCCAATCGATCTCGACGCCTTCGAGTTCCTTGAGGGTCTTGAGACAGTCGCTGATCACCGTCAGTGTCGTCAGCGCAAGGAAATCCATCTTCAGCATTCCGACCTTTTCGAGATCGGTCATCGAGTACTGGCTTGTGAGCTCGTTTTTGGACGACAACGCGACCGGCACGATCTCGTGAAGCGGACGCGGTGATATCACGACACCGGCGGCGTGAACCGACGAATGCCGTGAACAGCCTTCGATCCGCAACGCCAGGTCGATCATGTCCCTGACCTTTGGATCGGCCGCGACCGCGTCTTTCAGTTCCGAGACTTGTTCGAGCGCCTGCGAAATACTGACGTTCCGCCCGCGAACCGGCGGCGGCATCAGTTTTGCGATGCGTTCGACATCCGCGTAAGGCATATTGAGCGCTCGACCGACGTCTTTAATCGCCGCCTTCGATGCCATTGTTCCGAAGGTAATTATCTGGCAGACGGAGTCGCGTCCGTATACTTCGGTGACATGATTGATCACGTCGCCTCTGCCTCGGATACAAAAATCGATGTCGATATCCGGCATCGAAACGCGTTCTGGGTTCAGAAATCTTTCAAACAGCAGATCGTATTGCAGCGGATCTACACCGGTGATGCCGAGACAATACGCCACGAGCGACCCTGCCGCCGAACCGCGGCCCGGCCCGACCGGAATATTTTGCTGGACCGCATATTTTATAAAATCCCAAACGATCAAAAAGTACCCGGGGAAACCCATGTCCTTAATGATCGCGATCTCGGTTCGCAGTCTTTCGCGATACGCCTCGATGTCGTATCGCAGCATCCCGATCTTCTGCATAGGTTGCCACACCGACGCGAAACGTTCGTCGAACCCTTCATTCGTGACACGTTCGAAATACTCGCTCTCGGTCAAGCTACCGGAGTCGATCGGAATCGGATAAGTCGGGAGGGTGAGGTCCTGTTCGCCGACTCGGAGATCGAGTTCGCAGCGACGAGCGATCTCCAGTGTGTTCGTAAGAGCTTCGGGGAGTTCAGTCCCGAAGATCGACCACATTTCTTCGGACGAGCGCAAATAAAATCTGGAGCTGCGCAGCGTGTAGCCGCCGCTTTCATTGAGTGTCCGGCCGTCGCCGATGCACAAAAGGACTTCCTGCGCCCGGGCGTCGTTCTCGCTGAGATAGTGAGCGTTGTTCGTGGCAACAAGCGCGAGTTCGAGCTTCTTTGCAAGATCGAGCAGCGGTCCGCGCGTTTCTCGCTGATGATCTATGCCGTGATCTTGCACCTCGAGAAAGAAATTATCGGCGCCGAATATATCCTTCAAATTACCGGCGATGTCGGCAGCCCGAGCGTGCTCGCCGTTGCGGAGAAAGTATTCAACGGGTCCGTCACTTCCGCCGGAGAGAGCGATCAAGCCGTCGCTCCGTTTGGCCAGTAAATCCAGATCTATCCTCGGTTTATGATGAAATCCCTCAGTAAACGCTTTAGACGCAAGATAGACAAGATTTTGGTAACCGGCGAGGCTGGATGCAAGCAGAACCAGGCTATAGAATGGCCGCTCGCCGGGAGCGACTGAGGTAGTGCGGTCAGCCATGCTGCCAAAGGTCAAATGCGCGTCGTATCCGATGATCGGCCTAATGCCGGCGTACTTCATCGACGAATAGAAAGAAATCGCTCCGTAGAGGTTGCCGTAGTCCGTCAGCGCGCACGCTTTCATCTCCAATTCGATCAGCCGTTTCGCCAAAGGCTTAAGTTGGATTGTGCTTTGCAAAAGACTATAATCGGAATGAACATGCAGGTGAACGAAGTCCTTCGCGCTGAATTCAAGGTTACCCATTTCTTGCAATATATATGAAAAAAGTCTTTCTGGAAACTTTCGGCTGTCAGATGAACGTTTCCGATTCAGAAAGAGTGGCTACCTCGCTTGCAGCAAAGGGTTACCAGATCACGCCCGACGAATCCTTCGCCGATATAGTCCTGTTGAACACCTGTTCCGTGCGCGAAAAGGCCGAGCAAAAGCTCTATTCCCGTGTTGGACGCATTCGGCACGCGGACGGGCCGAAACCTATGATCGGCATACTCGGATGCGTGGCTCAGCTGGAGGGTGAAACGCTCTTCAAAAAGATCGAAGGCATTGATTTCGTTGTCGGAACGAAGGCCGTCGGACGAGTTGCGGAAGCGATCGAACATGCCGAAAACAACGTCGGTTATACGGATCTTGGCGAGCGGGAATTCGACTACGACTGGAATGTCGCGGACGATCAGCGTCACTCGCCGTACGTTGCTTTTGTTCCGATAATCGAAGGTTGTAATAAATTTTGCACATACTGCATTGTGCCGTTTTCACGCGGTCGCGAAGTTAGCCTGACCGGGTCGGTGATCATCCGAAATGTTCTCGAACTTCGCCGTCAGGGCGTGAAAGAAATTCACCTTATCGGACAGAATGTTAACAGCTACCGACCGGTCTCAGACTCCGGACTCGAGGGCTTTGAAGGAGCGACGCCGTTTGCAAGATTGCTTCGTGCCGTTTCCGCGACAGGCATCGAACGGATCAAATTCAATACATCATTCCCGCGTGATTTTCATCCCGACATCGTGGACGCTATCGACGAGCACGAAAATCTCTGCAACTGGGTTCACCTGCCCGTTCAATCGGGAAGCAACAGCGTGCTGCGTGCAATGCGTCGCGGACATACGATCGAATCGTATTTCAAGAAGATCGACCGCCTCAAATCGTCAAAGCGGAACATCGCACTCTCGACCGACATCATCGTAGGTTTTCCGGGCGAGAGCGACGCCGATTTTAATGATACCGTTAAGATGGTCGAATACTGCGGATTCGATTCTGCTTACATTTTCAGGTATTCGCCGCGCCCCGGAACTCCGGCGTACGCTATGGCCGACGACGTGTCCTTCGAAACGAAGACCGAGAGATTCATCGAGCTCGAAACGGTTGTCAGGCGTCGGCAATACGAAATGCTCGAACGGTACCGCGGCAAAAAACTTAGCGTTCTTGCTGAAAAAGATTCGGCGAAATCACCCATAGATTTGACCGGTCATTCTACTTGTCATAAGGTTGTTAACTTTCAGGGTTCGCGCGAAATATTAGGCAGCGTCGTGGACGTTTCGATAACAGATATCAAGTCGAACTCTCTTTTCGGTGAGGTTTGCTAAAAGGGCTGTGGACGAAGAAATTAAGCTTGTCGAAGTAAAGATCGGTGCTCTGATAATGGACCCGAACACTAATACGCCGATCGTCGTCCTCAAGGGAGTTGATTCGGAGACGGTCCTGCCGATCTGGGTCGGCGCTTTCGAGGCTAACGCGATCGCACTCGAGATCGAAAAGATCGTGCCGCAGCGGCCGATGACACATGACTTGCTTCGCAATCTTATTCTTGAATGCGATCTTTCGGCGTCGCGCGTCGTCATCACCGACCTTCTTGAAAATACATTCTACGCCCGTATCGAGATGAATGATTCGGACGGTGAGCCGATGTCGATGGACTCCCGTCCGTCGGATGCTATCGCTCTTGCTCTGCGGCTCGATTGCCCGATTTTCGTCAAGCAAAGCGTTCTCGATCTTTCGGCATCTTCAAACCCGCTCGACTCCGATCCTTCCAGCGAGGACGTCGCGCCGGCCGGCGAAGATTGGCCCGATCTGATAGCCTGATCCGCGTTAGTTTTTAAAAATGATAATTGTTATTGCCAACCAAAAGGGCGGCGTCGGAAAGACGACGACCGCGATCAATCTTGCTGCAGCTTGCGCGATGGGCGGGAAAAAAGTGCTGCTGATCGACCTCGATCCGCAAAGCAATAGCTCGCTTTCATTCGTTGATCCCGAGAGCGTGGATGGCGGATCGTACGAACTCTTCACCGAGCTCGAGCGGCCGTTCACCGATTTCGTCTACACCACTGGCGTCGAAAAGTTATCGCTCGTGCCGGCGCGAATAAATCTTGCGAAACTCGAAGCAAAACTCATCGGTGACTTCGACGCTGCGTTTCGTCTTCGCGATCGGATCCAGGAAATAAAAGAGCTATACGATCTGATCTTCATCGACACGCCTCCAACCCTAGGGCTGATCACCGTCAATGCGCTCGTCGCGGCGAACTACGTTTTGATCCCGATCCAATCATCGTACTTCGCGCTCGAAGGCACCGATGATCTCCTGGAGACGATCGAAAAGGTTCGTGCCCGCCCGAATCCGGACTTGAATCTTCTAGGTGTTCTGGTCACGTTGTTCGATCGGCGGACGTCACTTTCTAAAGACGTGGAAGCTCACATTCGAAACGTGTTCGGGAAAAAGACCTTCAAAACTGTTATCTCGCGAAGCGTTCGCCTGGAAGAATCGCCCGCGCACAAAAAGCCGATCTTTACCTACGCACCTAGATCATCGGGCGCGATCGAATATCAGCTACTTTCGAAGGAGGTACTCAAACGTGTCTAAACGAGGCTTACCCGGTTCCGTCGCTATGCGACATGACTCTCACTACGTCGACGAACTTGCGAGATCGAGTCGCAGCATCGGCCGCACGATCTCGATCTCGTTGATCGCACCAAACCCCGAACAACCGCGGACGGAATTTGGCGATCTAACTGATCTGACGGCTTCGATCCGAGAAAATGGCGTGTTGGAGCCCCTGCTCGTAAGCCCTAACAAGGGCGAAGGCACGTGGATGATCATCGCCGGCGAACGCCGCTGGCGAGCGTCGCAGCTCGCCGGTCTGACCGAAGTTCCCTGCATAGAGATGAATCTCGACGAGCAGGGAATCGCCGAAATCGCCCTGATCGAAAATCTCCAGCGAAAGGACCTGACGATCTGGGAAGAAGCCGACGGATTGAAAGCCCTGGCCGACAAATACGGCTATACGCAGGAAGACATCGCGAAAAAAATCAGCAAGAGCCGCACAACCGTCAACGAGCTCATGACAGTCGCGGGTCTGCCCAACGGTGTACGCGTAATTTGCCGCGAAAACAAGATCTCTGCCAAAGCTGCCTTACTTGAAATTGCACGCCAGTTTGACGAAATGGCGATGTACGACCATTTGCGGCAAATGACCAGTGGTGAGAAGAGGGAAGCCGCACGTCCGGCAAAGAAGAAGAGCGACACCGCAGATATCGCGCAGAGTTCCCCAGACGAATTGAGCATTTTTAAATTTCGCGGCGATGATTTCCACCTTTCTATCAGATTCGGCACAGTTGCGGCGAACAATAAGCGAACGATCCTGCAGGCTCTGAAACATGTCTTCGAACAGGTAAAGGCCGAACAAGTCACAGAGTAGGTCGCTCGTTCCGGTAGCCGCAGCAAAACGCAACCCCATTATCTCGGACTTGGCGCGCAGCTGCCTCCCCGGCTTTGCCGTCTCGAAACTGCTTAAGTCCGATGCGTACAAGAGACCGCCCGCTCGTTCGCCCGTCTCGTCGTGCGAATCGAATCCTACGACTACCTCATAGTATGTCGGTTTAATCACTCCGCTGCGAGTGGTTTACATAATCTTTATTATCAGACGCGACACGTCCGAACCGGTGCTTAACTTTCTTTCCATCCATATGCAGCAGGTGACTAAGCACTTTTCCGCTGCCCTATCGTAAGCGCCGTCCTGATTCGCGACTGTTTTTGACATCAACGCGGAAAACGGCTATTATTACGGTTTTGTTAACATTCAAATAGATTGTCAGTAGAGCCAGTCAAAGGAGTTATTAAATCATTGAGTAACGGAAATTTCT
>JBBSGG010000063.1:0-12881 GCA_038254305.1 Pyrinomonadales bacterium | reverse complement strand
CGCTTCAATGATAGTGGCTCGCAGCCAATTGCTTTGATTTCCATCTTGGTCTCTTACGCGATGCTGTTTGCTATCACCAACGTGTCGGTGTATTGAACAAATTTAGTGATCTTGCCGTCCTTGAGCGTCCATGCGTGGGCGAATGGCACTGACATACTCTTGCGGGTCTTCAAGTACTTGCCCGAATACGTCCCGAGCCCGACGACCGCATCGCCCCCGTCGACGATCTGATGCGGGACGGCGCTAAACCCTTCCCATTCGGTCCCGAGTTTCATAAATACGTTCTCGCGCACGGCGTCTGGCCCGACGTACGTACCGCCATACATGAATCCGGCAGCCTCGGTCCACGAAATATTAGCGTCGAACGCACCGAGGACCGCGGGTATATTGCCGGTACCGAACGCTTCGTACAATCCTTTGATAATTTCGCCGTTGCTCATAGTAATTTCCTAAACTGTTCGGCAGGTAAACCTGCATCTCTGACAATTCCGCCCATTGTGAGAGCATTTACCGGGTTGTGCCTCGGTATCGTGACAATGCGTAAACCGTTTGTCATAACGATATGCTTGCCCTGGCGAGCGATACTGAAACCGGCCTTTTCAAGTGCCATTACGGCTTTTAGATGGTTCATGCCTGGAACCTTCGGCATCTAACCTACGACCTCTACCTCTCTCACGTCGGCATCTTTAAATTGCATATCCAGAACGTGCAGATACTCTTGGATCGCGTCCTTAATGTTGTCGAGTGCTTCCTCCTCAGTGTCTCCCTGAGACCAACATCCCGGCAGCCCCGGACAAGATACACTGTAGCCCTCTTCAGAATGTTGCAGAACCACCTTGTAATGCATATTACTTACACTCCGCCAGTATCCTATCAACCTTATCAACCGTCAGGTCTTCGTGATAATCGAATCCGATCTGCATCATCGGCGCGGTGCCGCAGCTTCCCAAACATTCGACCAGTGAAACGGTAAATTTACCGTCGGTTGTGGTTTCGCCCGGGTGAATTCCGAGTTTCGAACAAATATGGCCCGTTATCTCCGGCTCGCCCATGATCTTGCACGACAGCGTCTTGCAGATCTGGATGTGGTGGCGCCCGACGGGATGCATATTGAACATAGAGTAGAACGTCGCCGTCTCCCAGATGTCCGTGACCTCGAGATCGAGAAACTTCGCCAGAAAATTCACGCCCGCGTTATCGACCCACCCGCGTTCACGCTGGATGACGAGCAGCAGAATCGGAATGAGCGCCGAGCGCTTTCGCTCGGGCGGATACTTCGCGAGATGTTCGTTCATCTCGGCGATTATCTCGGGTGAGAATTTGGCTACCTCTTCGGAGTAGCGAACCTTGTCTGTATAGCTTGTCGGGGTTGCTGCCGCCATATCTTAACTTTGCGCTTTTATCGATCGATCTCGCCCAAAACGATATCCAAACTTCCAATGATCGCTACGACATCCGCGATCATTTCCCCTTCGCTGAGTACGGGCAGAGCGGAAAGGTTCACGAAGCTCGGACCTCGGAAGTGAACGCGGTCGGGTTTCGGCCCGCCGTTCGATTTCATATAAACGCCGAGCTCGCCTTTCGAAGCCTCGATCGGCATGTAAACCTCGCCGGCGGGCACGTTAAAGCCCTCGGCCACGATCAGGAAGTGATGGATCAGCGAATCCATATGCTTTCTCATATCGTCGCGATCGGGAAGAACGACCTTTGGCGCGTCGGCTTTGATCGGGCCGGGTTTCAGACGTTCGAGAGCCTGACGGACGATCTTATGTGATTCATAAAGCTCGCGCATACGAACGCGGAAACGAGCCCATACATCGCCGTCCGGCTCGGTCGGGATATCGAAATCGTAAGTCTCGTAACCCGAATATGGGTTATGAACCCTCAGGTCGAGCTCGACGCCGCTGCCGCGAAGGCATGGACCCGTCAGCCCCCAATCGATGGCGTCTTCCGCTGAAATTACACCTACGCCTTTCGTACGGCTCTGCCAAATAGTGTTTCCCGTCGAGAGCGTTTCGAAGGTCTTGAGAGCGTCGCCGAAATTATCCGAAAACTGTTTGCATCTATTATCGAATCCCGCCGGCAGATCCATCATCAGGCCGCCGATGCGGAAATAGCTCGGCGTCATTCGCCCGCCGGACGCTGCCTCGATCAGGTTTAGGATCTTTTCCCGCTCCTTAAAACAGAAAAAGAAAATGCTCATTGCACCGAGATCAAGTGCGCTCGTGCCGAGCCAGACCATGTGCGAAGCGATCCGCTGCAGTTCGCACATCAGCACGCGAATGACCTGCGCGCGTTCCGGAATTTCGAGATCGAGCAGCTTTTCCGCCGCCATTACATATGCAAGATTATTGCCGAGCGGATTGAGATAATCCATCCGGTCGGTGATGACGATACCCTGCTGGTATTTCTTGTATTCAAAGAGCTTCTCCATCCCAGTATGGAGATATCCGATGTCGGGAATAGCCCTTACAACCAGTTCGCCGTCGAGCCGAAGATCGAGACGCATGACGCCGTGCGTCGACGGGTGCTGAGGACCCATCGACAGGGTCATCTCGGACTCTAACGACTGGTCCAAAACCTCGAACTGACCCGGAATATTCTCAATCGATGTGCTCATAGTCAGTGATCGTTAATTGTAAACCGACATGCATTTACAATTCACAATTTCCTAGTTCATGCTGTAAGGCTCGTAACCTCTAAGCGGGTAATCTTTTCTGAGTGCGTGACCGTCGAAATCGGACGGCAGCAGAATTCGTCGAAGGTCCGGGTGTCCCTTGAAAATCACCCCGAACAGGTCGAATGTTTCACGTTCATGCCAATCCGCGGTTTTCCAAACCTGCGTCACCGTCGCGACGTTCGGCGCGTCTTCGCTAAGCAGTACTTTCAAACGCAAACGGTTATGGTGCGTTGTTGAAAATAAGTGGTAATTGATCTCGAAACGCGGATCTTCTTCAGGCCCGCGATCGGCGCCGCAAAGATCCACAAGCATGTCGAAGCCGTGCACAGTTCTTAAGAATTGGCATATCTCGACGATCGATGCTGACGGCACGACAACTGTGATCTCGCCGAAGGCATCAATGGTGTCCGTTACCCAATCAGCATTTTCGCTTTTCAGTTTTTCGACGAAGCCGAGCAGCGCCGGATTGCTATTCATAAGCCTAGTAAAAAAGCGGCGAAGGCCACCGCTCTATCGATCGTTATGATGACCTGCGTTTCTCGTGCCTTGACGGAATAGTGTATGGCCGAGATACCTGATCTTGTGCGACCTCAACCTCGGTCTCACGTTCGAGAGCAGTCCCTTCGGTTACCGGGAGAGTACCGGGAACGTTCGAAACGCGCGATTCCGGCTCGTATGTGTCGCGGCGATCCTTGACCGATTCATTCATGATCTTGTCCTGCAGCATCATGATCGCGTGCACGAGCATTTCGGGACGCGGCGGACAGCCAGGCACATAAATGTCGACCGGAACGATCTTGTCGACGCCCTGGACGATCGCGTAGTTGTCGAAAACACCGCCGGAGGTTGCACACGCACCCATCGAGATGACCCATTTCGGTTCGGGCATCTGATCGTAAATTCTGCGAAGCACCGGAGCCATTTTCCGCGAAACGCGACCCGATACGATCATTACGTCTGCCTGCCGCGGCGACGCACGGAAAGTTTCGGCGCCGAATCTCGAAAGATCGTTTCGCGCCGAAACGGTATTCATCATCTCGATCGCGCAGCACGCCAATCCGAAGGTTGCCGGCCACAGGCTGCTTTTGCGCGCCCAGTTGACCACTGCGTCCAGCTTTACTGTCACGACATCGGGCAGCGACTCGAAAAGATTATTTTCTAAACCCATGATTTAGATCTTAAAAACTAGGCGGCGAGCTTTTCGATCGCGTCGCGGTTGCGTCGCTGTTTCGCCATTTCCTTGGCTTCGGCTCGGGCTTCTGCTCGTGCCTGCAGGCCCCAATCGAACGTGCCTTTTTTCCACACGTAGATATACCCGACGACAAGCGTCGCGATAAATACCAAAATCTCCACGAACGCGATGGTTCCGAAAGCTATGCCGGAGATCCTCTGTTCGGCAAGCAAGCTCTTGAAAGCGACTGCGAAAGGGATCATGAACAAGACTTCGATATCGAAAAGCAAAAAGATCACTGCGACCGTATAAAACTTGATCGAATAACGGTCGCGCGCGGAGCCGACCGGATCCTTGCCGCATTCATAGGGCATCAGCTTTGTCGCTGTGCGTTTCCGAGGGCCGACGAGCTGCGTCACGAGCAGCTGGCTGGAGGCAAAACCGGCCGCGACCAAAAACATGATCACGATCGGCGCATAGTCCATTAAGTTATATTCGGACATTCTCGTTATTCAACGGTTTACTGCCACTAAAGATATGTAAAACCCAATACAGACAGTAATTAAATTCAAATCCGGGGAACGCTGGCTTAAATTTCAATCGTAAGGTAAGGAATAGGCAGTGTCAAGGCACTGCGGCGAGCACGCGCGGGCCCCAAAAGCGACTGCTGCGGCACTCCCGCGACGTGAGCCCCAAAGCACTGTAAATCAATTATTTATTGACCCCAAACGGGGCCGTGTGATAGCTTGATTCTGGCGAAACTTTTCGACCACCCCGCGTCCGCTACTCGCCTGCCCGACCGCAAAATTACTGTGATTACCGGTTTCAATACAGACATCGAATTCGGCGGCGTTACCTATCACGTACAGACCGAAGACAAGGGCGTTGCTAAGCCCGTGATAATGTCGCTCGTTTATGACCGCGGCACTATTCTCGCGAGCAAACGGCTGCCGTATGACGATCTTATTGCTGGCGGCCTTGATGAAAAGGTTCTCGCCGAACGGCTGCAAAAACAGCATAGGGCGATCTGCGCCGCGTTACGTGCCGGCCGACTCGAAGATCTCAAGAAGATGAGCCGAGGCGATCCGGCGGCCCAACGGTCGGTGAAGGTTCCGAAACCAAGTATTGAACTGGCGTTCGCGGGTGGCGAAACTACTCCGTCGATCCACAAGGAAATGCCGATACCGCGGCCCGATCTCGGTAATTCGATCAAGGTCAAGGTCGATGACCTTCTGGTCGACGCCGTTACTATTCTGGACGACAGCTTTCTGCTTCCGGATGAAGCCGTCGAGATCATTTCGGACGGCCCGATGCCGTTTAGACCCGCGAACAACAAGCTCTCGCTCGAGATACTCGGCGACGTGGCGCTAAAGGGCGGTGATCGCCGCTCGGTTGGCTTTATGGTGTGCCGCGGCAGCGAACGCAAGGTCGTCGGCGATGCGCAGATAATGGTCAAGATACTCGGCTCGAGCTTTCGCCCGCAGATCTATCACGCAAAGACCGATTCCAACGGCCTTGCACGCATAAATGTGCAGCTCCCGAATTTCAATGCGGGCCGTGCAGCGTTTCTCGTTCGTGCAATGAGCAGCGGCGAAGAGATCGAGCTTCGGCGTCCGATCGCCCACGGGTAAGTTGCCGTTTCGCCGCCGTTGTCGCAAAATTTAAGAATGGAGATCATGCTCAACGGCGAGCCACGGAAAATATCGGGGGAACTCACTCTTGCCCAGCTTATCGATCATTTTGAATTGCCGAAGCAGCGCGTCGCGGTCGAGTTGAATCGCAACGTCGTCCGCCGCGTCGAATGGGAAACGACGAAAGTGGCCAACGCGGACCGCATCGAGGTGATCCACTTTGTGGGCGGCGGGTAGTACATAGAAGTCAGAAGTTGCTAGAAGGTCGAAGCTAGTCGTTAAAAGTTCCATGCAGACGCGGGCCTTATAGATGCCGCGTTTTGCACTTGAGGGCGGCATTCGATTGCGTTCTTGGAAGGTTTGCGTAAAAATCGAATCAATGCCAGACACATTTTTATTAGCGGGGAAATCGTTTGAATCGCGTCTTATTATCGGCACGGGCAAATATCGTTCGTATGACGAGATGAAGGCAGCACACGCCGCTTCGGGTGCTGATATGGTGACGGTTGCGGTCAACCGCGTGCCGCTTGACGGCAAGACCGAATCATTCCTGGATCATCTTTCTCCGAACATGAAAATTCTGCCAAATACGGCGGGCTGCTATGACGCCGATCACGCGATCCGAACCGCTAGACTGGCTCGCGAAGCTCTCGAAACTGATTGGATAAAGCTCGAGGTCATCGGCGATCCGGTAACGTTACTGCCTGATAACGAACAGACACTTGCTGCCGCGAAAATTCTCGTCGGCGAGGGCTTTATCGTTTTGCCCTATTTCACCGACGATCTCATCATGGCCAAAAAGCTGCTCGATGCCGGCTGCCCGGCGGTGATGCCGCTGGCCGCACCGATCGGTTCGGGCCTCGGCGTTCAGAACCCCGCGAATCTCAAGATCATGCGCGAACAGCTTCCGGACGCAACGATAATCGTCGATGCGGGCGTCGGAGTGCCGTCAGACGCCGCGATCGCAATGGAGCTCGGCGCCGATGCAATATTAATGAACACCGCCATCGCAGAAGCCGGTGACGCAGAAAAAATGGCGACCGCAATGAACCTTGCCGTCCAGGCCGGTCGGATGGCGTATCTTTCTGGGAGAATGCCGAAGCGCTTGTATGCTTCTGCCTCGAGCCCTATAAAAGGTGCGATCAAGTAGGGCACAAATGAAGGTGCGCGTCTTATTTTTCGGGGCAACGGCGGATTTGGTTGGCAATCGGGAACTGACATTGACGTGTGCTGACACCGGTACAGCGGACGATATCTTGCATTTAATATTAAAAGACTTTCCCCAACTGCAGGATCAAAAGCTACTGTTATCCATAAATCAAGAGTATGCGTATGGTTTCGAAAGCGTGCGCGAGGGCGACGAAATGGCGATCTTCACGGCTGTTTCGGGTGGCTAGAGATATATGGACTTTTTCGAACTAACGACCGATCCGCTTGACGTCGGCGAGGTCGCTCGCCGAGTCGTGCCGCAGGAGTGTGGTGCGACTGTCACGCTCGACGGTTATGTGCGGCAGTTCACGAAAGGCCGGGAGACGCTGCACCTGATCTATGAAGCGTATGAACCGATGGCGGTCAAAGAGATGCAAAAGATCATCGAGCAGGCGAAGTCGCAATTCGAGATCGAGCATGTGGGGATCATGCACCGTCTCGGAAAGCTTGAGATCGGCGAGACGAGCGTTGTGATCTCGGTCGCCGCGCCTCATCGCAAGGCCGCATTCGAAGCATGCGAATGGCTGATCCGCAAGCTGAAACGAACCGTTCCTATCTGGAAAAAAGAAGTTTACGCAAATGGCGAGGAATGGATCGAAGGAGATACTTCACCGCCTTCCTTGCCGATTTCCGGTTCCTAACTTATTATTCCCTTTGTTCTACCAACAAACCGTCCCAAAACATCCGATCTCAGGGAAGTTTCGTCAGCTTTTAAGTCTTCAGAATTTGAAAGGGATAACACTCTTATGCGCAAACTGATTCCGATCTTCGCCTCGCTGTTGCTGCTTGCGGCAGCAGCATTCGGACAATCACAATCTACAACCGGAAACATTGAGGGTCACGTAACCGATCCGAATGGAGCGGTGGTTCCGAGCATCGCGGTATCCGTAACAAATCAGGATACAGGTTTTGGCAAAACAACCGTGTCCGATGGCGACGGTAACTATATTTTCGTGCTGCTTCCGCCGGGCAACTATCGCGTCGAGACCGCAACCGCTCAAGGTTTCGGCGCTGCAAGATTTGAGAATGTACGCGTCACGGTCGGCGCGAAAAATACTCTAGATATTGTATTGACAGTCGGGGCGGCCGCGACCGTTGTCGACGTCAACGCCGAGGGTCAGGGTGTCGAGACGACACGCACGTCGATCTCATCAACCGTCGACGAACGCCGCGTGCTCAATCTTCCGACCAATGGCCGCAACTTCCTCGATTTCGCGACGCTCACTCCGGGCGTGATCCGCGATCCGACACGCGCGGGCGACCTTGCCGTGGGTGGTCAAAAGGGAACACTCAACAGTATTCAAATCGACGGCGCAAGCAGCGACAATACGTTCTTCGGACAGTCGTCGGGCCGCACAGGATCGGGCCGCGCGCCGTCCCAGTTCTCGGTCGACACCGTTAAAGAATTTCAGGTCAACCAGAACGGATTTTCGGCTGAGTTCGGTCGTGCCGCGGGCGCCGTGATCAACGTCGTTACAAAGTCCGGGACAAATCATTTCCGCGGCAGTGCGTTCGAGTATTTCCGCGATGAATCCCTTAACGCCCGGAACCCCAATCTAGTGTCGGCAAACAGGCTGCGTCCGGCGGGACAGATCAACCAGTTCGGCGGAACCTTCGGCGGGCCATTCGTAAAGGACAAAGCGTTCTTTTTCGGCGCGTATGAAGGGCAACGCTCAAAACTGCCGAATCCGGTGGTGCTGAATTCGCTCCGATTTGCACCGGCGAACGTTCAGGCGTTTCTCGGACCGAAGACCGTTTCCTATGATGTCAGTCGTCAACAGAACACCTATCTCTTCAAGACGGACCTCAATCTTAACCAGTCAAACCAGATCTGGGTACGTTTTAACCAGCAAAATTTTACCGGAACTAATCTTGAGAACGGCGGCAGTCTCAGTGCATTCGAGCACACCGGCAACAGCAACGTGACAACTACGGCGATCACGACCAATTGGACACACTCGTTCAGCAATTCATGGTTTAATGAGCTGCGTTATCAATATTCACGCGATCGCGAGCCAGGATTCGTCAATACTGACTCTGTGGAAGCAACAGTAGGCGCAAATGCTGGCGGCATAAATGACGGTACGTTCAATTTCGGCCGCAACAATTTCAGCCCGCGCGAAACGACGATCAAACGCAATCAGATCATCGACAACCAGACCATTCTCGTCGGTGCTCACACGGTCAAATTCGGAATGGATCTTTTGTTTGACAAGATCTTCAATTTCTTTCCCGGACTGTTCGGCGGTTCGTATACGTTCCCTAGCTATGCGGCATTATCGAGCCAACTAGCAAATCCGACCGGACAATTTTCGACCCGCTTCCGGCAAAGCTTCGGCGGTGCCGGTACGACCGGCGGCACGACGTTCCCGAACAACAATGAATACGGATTCTTCGTTCAGGACGATTGGCGTGCAACGCAAAAGCTAACAGTAAACTTGGGATTGAGATACGACTATCAGTCGATAGCACGTCCGCCGATCAAAAATCCGAACGCCGCGCTGGCCGCTGCGGGTTTCGACACGGGTTTCCGTCCGAGCGACAAGAATAATTTCGGCCCGCGGATCGGATTGAGTTACGCCTTTAACGACAAGACGGTGCTTCGCGGCGGTTACGGGATCTATTATGGCCGCACGCCCGCGATCATGACCGGAACGGCTCATTCGCAGAACGGAATTCAGGTTATAGCGATCGATGTCAACTGTGCGACGAGTCCGGCGCTTTGCCCGATCTATCCGAACGTGTTCTCGGCCGCTCCGACCGGATCGACGCTGGCGCCCATCAACCTTTATTTATTCGATCAAAAATACAGTCAACCGTTTACCCATCAGGCTCGTGTACAGTTCGAAAGGGAAGTGTTCAAAAACACTACGTTCTCTGTCGAATACACGATGTTCCGCGGGGTCGATCTCGGACGCACGCGAAATGCCAATCTGAGCGCACCCGTTCCGACAACCCTGACCGTATACAGCGGCACGGGAGCAACCGCAACGCCAACCGGAACTGCGTTTACGTTCCAGCGTTTCAGCAGTCCGCGTCCGATATCGGCGTTTCAGCGGATCAGCCTTTTTGAGAGCACCGGTAAATCGATGTATCACGGACTGTCGTTCGAATTGAATCGCCGATTCGCGAATCGCTGGCAGTTCAATACGAGCTATACGCTTTCGAATGCGAAGGACAATAAGCCCGATCAAACTTCGGTCGTTCCAGGCGTAGACGATGCGAAGATCGCCGAGAACAATTACGACCTTTCGGGCGAATACTCGCGGTCAGATCTGGACGTCCGGCACAGGTTTATCTTTAGTCCGGTTTACGAAACGGGCACCTTCAAGGGCAGCGATAACAGGGTGATTCGGGCACTGCTAAGCGACTACATTGTCAGCGGCATATTCACGGCCCAGTCGGGCTTTGCATATTCGGCGCTCGTTTCGGGTGACCCGAATGCCGATGGCAATAACGCGACAGACCGAGTTCCGGGAACGAAGAGGAATCAGTTCTCAACGCCGGCAACGTATCAGCTTGATATGCGTCTCGGCAGGATCATACGTTTCCACGAACGTTATCGGCTGTCACTGTTTGCCGAAGGGTTCAATTTGTTCAACCGTTCAAACGTTCTTTCAGTGAACAATACGCAGTACGCTGTGCTGGCGGCGATTCCCGGGGTCCCACTTCGCCTTGGACCGGCCGCTGCGAGCTTTGGAACGCCTAGGCAGTTCCTTTCGGGTTCGCCGTCGTTCTCTCTGAACAACTCGAGCTACAACCGGGAACTCCAACTCGGTATAAGGTTCGATTTCTAAGAACCGGAGACAATATAAACAAAAAGGGACGGCATTTGCCGTCCTCTTTTGCGTCTGTATGTCATTCGCGTTACCTGATCACTTCGATGCTAAGCGTCTGCTGCCCGGTGATGATGAAATCGGCGGTCGGGACCTCAGTCTCCGTAACGATCGTCTGAACGGCGGGCTTGACACCGCCCGCGGTGCGATCGTTGTTCAGGGTAGCTAATACCGACGGCGGAAGATTCGGCATCTCATTCGAACCGATGATAGCGCCGCTGCTCGTGCGGAAAGTTTGTAGGTAAAGGCGATCCGCGTATTTTATTTTTCGAAATGTTCGAATGAATTCCACCAAATTCGATGGTACGAATTGCTGGATCGAAGCATTTTGCTGTATCGCGGTGCCGTCCCCGACTGCGACCGTAAGCGGCCCTGCAGGGGTATCGGCCGGGATCGTCAGCGGTATTCGCTGCATAAAAACGCGACCGCCATTTGTCCGCGCGTAAATTTGAACCTCGGCAGTCTCACCGGCACGCAGCTGCGTCCTGTCGACCGACATTCGTTCGATCGTCGCAGTGTTGCTGCCGTCCGTCGATACAAGATCCAGATCCAGCCCGGCGATCTCGAGCCCGTCGAATTTGCTCCGAAGTAGAGCACTTACAGGCATGGCGACAGATGCCGCTGCCAACTGCGATGCCTGACCGCCTGCAAATCTACGCTGAATCGCAAGCGGTTGCTGATCCTTTACGCGGATCTGGCCCGCAACGCTGACCGTCGTTTCACCGAGCCCGCGTTCCTGCGAAATAAGTGAGTTGTAGATGGCTATATTAAGTAGCAGCGGCGTTAGTGAATCATCACGGGCGACCTCGAAATTGAGGGTCTGTTTCTGCCCACGGCTGGTTGAGAGATTTAATCGCACGGGTATCATCTTCGGAGCCGTGCCGAGCGTGCCGTAAACGCCGGTGGCACGATCCTGCGTCATAGCACCGACCATCGAATCGGGAACTGCCAGCTTGAACGAATTGTTCATATTCGGAACGACCGTCACGACATGCGATTCCGACATCGGCAGATCCGATGTTCCAAGCCCGAGAAACGGATGGCCGAATGCGTAGATCTTGTCGCCGTTTCGCCACGTAACGGTTCCCGACGCAGCGAGACTGTAATCGCCGCGTGTAAGCTGCATCGAGACCGAATCGCCGCCGACCAGCGTATCTTCGCTCGCCGGTTTAAGCGGCGTGATCGCCGCCGCTCCGCCGACCGAAGCTACCGGGATAAGCCCGGCCGCCATGAGTTGCGGTGCAAACGCGTCAAGAGCCTGTTGCGTAAATCCGTTAAATGTCATCGGCGTCGCGATCGGGCGAAATGTTTGACCCGCAACCGCCATCAAGGCCGACGCTTGCGAAAAACCGGAAAGCAAGCCCGAATCGGTCGCGGTCACGAATGGTAATTCCGGTTTCCAAGCTGCCGACGCGAGTTCGGCGAATGAGACCGCGTGTGGTTCCGTTGCGATCGAGACGGGAATCTTGTGTTCGAAAATACCGATCATTTGCTCGATAGGTGTGATGCCGCAGATCGGTTCCTTCGAAAACGGAAAGCTATAAGCGATAGCGCCGACCAACTTACCGTCGATGTAGACGGGCGAACCAGACATACCGGCAAAAACGCTCGTTCGATCCGCACTGCCGCCGCTGAGACGGCCAACGATCAGGTCCTGGTGCGGCCCGATGCCGCCGGGTACGACGCCGAGAATCTCGACATTGAATTCTTCTGGCTGGCTGCCGCGGAAAACCGTTTTGGCAATGCCTCGCATGCCTTCTTTCAATTCACCGACAGGAAGAAATTTGACCGGTGTCGAGTTCGAACCCGTCGAATTCGACCGAGCGGAGACTGTTTGGCCCATTGAAACAGTGCAAAACGCTGCAAAAGCCAAAACTGCTAGTACAAAAATCTTGTTAATCATCGTTAAATAAATCTTTCCCGCGGATGCAATTTATGGTAACATTTCAGGTGGCTCATCCGAAGCTTTTTTCTCGAAGGCTTCAATTAAGAGACTCGCTTCACTAATTCCGTTGTCCGCTCCTCAAGGTTTCCACCCATGGCTAAAACAAAGCGCCTCGTCAAGAGTTTTTATCGTTTGCTGTTTCCCATCGTTCTTCTTGTCGTAATAGCCGTTGGCGCAGCTTCGATCTGGCTTGTTTACGATACTTCGCAGCCGCGTACGGCCGCGTATCTCGTAACGCCTGAAAAGTACGGTCAATTGAGCGCCCGCGGAGCAACGGTGACCGATGAAACGTGGACGGCCCGCGACGGAGCAGTTGCACGCGGATGGCTCCTGCGCGGAAGTCCGGACGCTCCGGCGGTAATACTGCTGCACAAATACGGTGCGGATCGATCACACGTGCTGAATTTGG
>JBBSGG010000062.1:0-13305 GCA_038254305.1 Pyrinomonadales bacterium | reverse complement strand
TTCATTTTCCCGACACGATCGTTTGGTCGCCCAATTCCGAAAATATTGCGTTTGTCGGAATGCTCCGGGCAACCGCCCCAGCTGATCCTAACGCCCCGCCGCCCGCTGGACCTGCAGCAAACGCCAACGCCGCGATCCCGCAGGTATCCGCAAACGCGAACAATGCCAACGCCGGCGCCGGGGAAACGGCCGAGGCACAGCCCACATCACAGCCGCAATTGCCGGGGCCGGCGGCCGTTCTCGCCTTTCGCACGGAACAGATCTACCTCGCGAATACGGATGGCGATGGCTTGAAACCACTTACGCAAAACGAAGGCCTGATATATTTTTATTATGTTTGGGCACCGGACAGTTCAGCACTTGCCGCATCGGCGGCGACGGCGCGAGATTGGCAGTTCTTTCAGGCCAGATCGGACAGCAAGGGCGAAGTTTTCATTCCTTTAGGTCGGCCGCGGATCGTCGAAAGGAACGGGCGCGAACGCCGTCTTGACGATACAAATACGTCCGTGCAGCCCGTCTGGGCGCCGGATTCTTCAAAGGTAGCGGTCGGCTTCGATATGCAGATCCGCATTTACGATGCGATCGGGAATGCTCCGACACAGGCGGCGATTCCCCTGAGAAACTATCTAAGAATATCCTCGGCTGCTTACGATCGCGATCTGGAGAAGAAGCTCACCGAGGGCAACGGCGCTGTTGATACAACTGCGGCCCAGCCGGCGGATAATGCCAATACAAACACGAATGCCGAGGCGCCTGTGACGCTTCCTGATGAAAGCAGCCTCGTATCTTTCAATCCGATAGTGGCGCTCAACTGGCAAGCCGATAACCTGCTTTACTTTCAAACGGCTTATATAAAACACATGAAGAACGAAGGCGACAGCGTCACGAGCTACCAGCGTTGGCACCGCCTTGCATTTACCCCACAGCCGGTGGCAGGGAGTTGATCGATGAATAGTGAAAAGGTCGCGGAAATATATGCCGCCAACCAGCGGGCGCGGGAGAAAGTGATCGCGGCCGTGAAAGATCTCTCTGCTGAACGATCATTGTCGCCGCTCGAGGGCGAAAAATGGTCGATCGCCCAAGTCACCGAACATATTGCGATGGTCGCTGACGCGGCAGCGCGCATCTGTGCGAAGCTGCTCGGCCAAAGCGAAGCCGCCGACGTCGAATCTGACGCCGACACGGCGTTCTCTGATACGTTCTTGACGAAGAGCAAAGAGATCGCGGCGATCAAGCTCCAGGCGCCAGAACGTGTGCAGCCTGTCGGGGGTCAGTCGATCGAACAATCTCTGGCAAAACTCACTGCAGTATCGTCTCGTTTCGACGAGCTGCGGCCGCTGTTTGAGCAATACGATTGCCGTGAGCAAACTTTTCCGCACCCATTCTTTGGTGAGCTTAACGCTGGCGAATGGCTCGCCCTCGCAGGCCTTCACGCCGAGAGACATGTCAAACAGGTCGAGAGTCTCAAATCCAAATTACGGCCGTAAAAATGTACCGGAAAGAGGAGAGCTGGATTGACCGGGGCATGTTTCCGAACGCGGCGTGAGAAGCGTCCGGATAAATTGAAAACGGTTGTGGAGGCGGACGCGGGCTCCGCCTTCCGGCGTTGTTCGCTTTCGCTTATTCCTGCTTAACGGCGCCAAATTCGCTGTGATAAGATTTGTCACTAGTACCTATAAGAATTGCTTAACTCCCGGCCGTCGTTTCGAGCAAAGCAGCAATTGGAAATATGGATAAATTTCTCATCCGTGGCGGAAAGGCACTGAGAGGAAAGGTCGAGATAAGCGGCGCGAAGAATTCCGCACTTCCGTGCCTTGCCGCGACGCTTCTGTCGGCCGAAACAGTAACGCTTCACAACGTTCCTTACGTTAAGGATCTCATCACCCAGCGGCGCTTGCTCGAAGATCTCGGTGCGACCGTACTTACACCGGAGCTTCGCACACACAAGGTAACCGCCCGCGACATCACGGTTTTTGAGGCGCCGTATCATCTTGTCAAAACGATGCGCGCGAGCGTGCTTGCTCTGGGGCCGCTGCTTGCCAGATTCGGACAGGCTAAGGTCAGTTTGCCCGGAGGCTGCGCGATCGGAACCCGGCCGATCGATCTCCATCTGCGCGCATTCGAAGAGCTGGGCGCTACAGTTTCACTCGAATCGGGTGACGTGATCGCGCGAGCGCCGAAGGGACGCCTGGTCGGGGCCGATATCTCATTTGAAAAGGTAACTGTCACCGGCACCGAGAATGTCATGATGGCAGCGACGCTTGCGTCCGGCAAAACTGTTATTCGAAATGCCGCTTGCGAACCGGAGATCGACGATCTCGCCGAGCTCCTAAATAAGATGGGCGCGCGGATAAAAGGAGCAGGCACGACTGTGATCGAGATCGAAGGCGTCGAAGCTTTAGGGTCGGCTGAGCACACCATAATTCCGGACCGGATCGAAACCGGCACGTTCCTCGTCGCGGCAGCGATAACCGGCGGCGAACTCGAGGTAAAGGGCTGCGATCCCAGACATATCACGGCCGTGATCGCTAAACTGCGGGACGCAGGTGTCGAGATAGACGAGGTTAACCAGAGCACACTAGCGGCGCGTCGCTCGGCGGGCGGACTGCGTTCGAGCGACGTTACGACCGAGCCGCATCCTCTGTTTCCAACCGATATGCAGGCCCAATACATGGCTCTGATGACGCAGGCGGAAGGTGAGTCGAACATCGTCGAGACCATTTTCGAAAACCGTTTTATGCACGCGTCGGAATTAATTCGCTTGGGCGCGAATATCCACATCACGGGTAACAGTGCTACCGTTCGCGGCATAACGCGTTTGACGGGCGCTCAGGTGCAGGCGTCGGACCTTCGCGCTTCGGCGTCGCTGGTACTCGCCGGCTTATGTGCGAGCGGCGAGACGGTGATAGACCGCGTTTACCACATTGATCGAGGATACGAGAATATCGTCGAAAAGCTTCGCTCCGTTGGAGCGGATATCGAACGCGTCTCGGATTCGATGCCGGCGGACGATGCCGAAAGTGCCGCCGAAACCGGGTGATTTTCCTGTCATCAAAACCTGAACGTAATTAACAAACCCAATTCGAGTGTGATTTAATATAACCATTCGATATGAGGGAAAATGACTGCATTTTTTGCAAGATCGTGGATGGCGAACTCGATGCCGTCACGCTTTATCAGGACGATAAATGCATCGCGTTCGCGGACCTAAGTCCGCAGGCGCCTGTCCACATTCTCGTTGTGCCGCGTGATCATATCGAGTCGTTAAACACCGCCGCGGAAACCGACAGCGAGCTCCTGGGGCATTTGCTCGTAACAGCCGCTGAGATAGCCCGGTCGAAAGGCATCGCCGAGGACGGCTATCGCGTCGTCATAAACACAAATTCGGACGGCGGGCAGACGATCTTCCATTTGCACATTCATCTCCTGGGCGGCCGCCCGTTCGCGTTCCCGCCGGGATGATCTCGCGTTGTAGCCATTCGCACAAAATGATCAAATTCCTTTTCTTATTCAGTCTTCTTGTCGCTACAGCCGCGATCTCGCAGACGGCGTGTTCCGCTCCTGCGTCCGACGAGACCACGAATTCGGCCGCTCAGGTGGAAGTTACTAATAGCGCGGCGGATGTATCGACCCTCAGCCCACAGGACGCTCTCGCGAAGGGGACAAAACTTCTGGAGTCGGGCCAGACCGAGAAGGCGATCGACGTCCTCTTAAAGGCTGTCGAATCAGATCCGAAACTGGCCGACGCATACTTTCAGCTTGGCGTGGCGTATGCGTTGATCGAGAAACGCGACGCCGCGAAGGCCGCGGGCGACGTGGAAGCGACACCGACACCGAAGGACAAGAAAACGAAAGAGGTGAAATCCAATAGCGAGATGGCCTTTGAAAAGGCTGTGAGCGGTTACAAGAAGATCATCTCTGCCGACGACGAAGACGGCGCTGCATATTTCAATCTGGGCCGTGCTTACAACAAACTGAATGAAGATGAGGACGCGGCAAAGGCTCTGAAGCAGGCGGTGAAAATAAACTCGGATGATACCGAATATCAAACCGAACTTGGCGCGATACTGATCAAACTCGCGCAATATCATGAGGCCATCGACCCTTTAAAGAAAGCCCTTGAGATCGACCCGTCGAACACGCGGGCGGAAGAGCTTTTGGGTGATGCAGAAGCGGGCCGCAAGCGCATCGATTACGCCTCTCCGAAAAAAGACGAAAAAGACAAAAAAGACGTCGGATCGGCGAACACAAATGCCAATTTGTCTCCTTCCGACTCCAGTTCGAATAAAGCAAAGCCTATAACGCAACGTTCGCCCAAGCCGGCGTTTCCAATGAATCGACCGAATTGACCTTGGATCCTTACTACCCACGCTGATCCGCGTGTGTGTCAACTTGACGTAGCCGCGCCTAACCTGCAAATTTAATCTAATGGCGGTAAAAATAGAATTAGAAAATTCGCAGGCACTTTCACTCGAACGAAAGATACAGATGCACGAGGCGCGCGAAGCGATCATCGACCGGCTCGCGCGTGATCTGCCGACGAACATCGACCTTACACGGTTTTTGAACGTCGTTGTATCCGAGATCGGCCGGATGCTGCAAGCCGACCGCTGCGACGTCCTCCAGCTAATCGAAGGAAAGGAGCTACGCATCAGCCACGAATGGCGTCGCGATGAGAAGGTACCGTCGAGTCAGGGAACAACCATTCCGGTCGACGCAGCAAAACTCACCGAACGATTCGATATTACAAAGCCCATCCGCATCGACGATACGTCGAAAGCGAAAGATACAACGCTTAAATTTTTTACCAAAGCTCTCGAAACACGGTCTCTTCTTATCATTCCGATCATTCTAAGTGGAAAAGTGCTGGGACTATTGGGGCTGCATGACACGCGCCGGCCGCGCGTCTGGCTCGACGAAGAGATCACTTTTCTAGAGTCGATTGCCCGGCAACTCGCCATCGGCTATCAATACACGAGTCTTTACGTTGCGCAGGAACAGGAAACCAAACGTACCAACGCGCTTCTGGAGATAGCAAACACTTTGAATTCGCACTCCGATTTCAGTGAGGTTTCCAATCGTGTTCTAGAGCGTGCGATCGAACTTGTCGGCGCCGACTACGGAGCACTCGGCGTACTTGATCAGACCGGGAAGAAGATCACGCTTGCGACCTTTAAAGCTGCCGAGGGAATTAAGCCGAGCCGAGTTCTCAAACTTGTCGAATCGCACGGCAAATCGTTGAACATTGATACTTTCCCGGCCGTCGGCGAGCTGATACGCGATGGGAAAACACTGTCGCTGAGCGACTCGCAGCTGCCGCTCGCCATTCGCGTTCTTTTCAATACTCAGCTCGGCGGCAAATCCGCATTGCTCGCGCCGGTACGCGTTGCGGGGCAAACGTTCGGCATGCTCGGGTTCGTCTGGGGAAAGGAAAGCTTTTTCGGTGAGCACGATATCGCACTCGTTGACGGCATTGCCGACCAGATCGGAACCGCACTCGAACGAGACCAACTTTCGGCCGAGGTAATGCGGCTCAAAAGCGAATTGTACCAGCGCCACAGCGAGATCATCGGACAGGCGCCGGCAATCCGTCGGGCGATCGAGCTTGCTTTGAACGTCGCGGACACTGCGACGACCGTTCTCGTGCAGGGCGAATCGGGTACCGGAAAGGAGCTGATCGCTAATCTGATCCATTTTAATTCGGGACGCGAAAATCGTCCTTATGTAAAGATCAATTGCGGAGCGATCCCGGAAACGCTGCTCGAATCCGAGTTATTCGGGCATGAGAAAGGAGCGTTCACGGATGCACGCTCGCAGCGGCAGGGCAGATTCGAAGAAGCCGACGGCGGAACGCTTTTTCTGGACGAGATCAGCGAGATGTCGATGCAGGCGCAGGTGCGGCTGCTCCGCGTGCTTCAGGACGGCGAGATCACGCGTATAGGCGGAAAGGACGTGATCAAGAGCGACGTTCGTGTCATTGCCGCGAGCAACGTCGATCTTTCCGAGGCTGTCGAGGAGGGCCGATTTCGCAAGGATCTTTATTACAGGCTTTCGGTCTTTCCGATCACGCTGCCGCCGCTTCGCGAACGGGTCGAAGATATTCATCCGCTGGTCTTTCATTTTTTGGAACGCTATAAGGAGAAAACGGGCAGGTTTGTCTCCGGAATTTCGAAGGACGCTCTCCGTGCCCTGATCAATTACGAATGGAGCGGCAACGTTCGCGAGCTGGAAAACGCCATCGAACGGGCCATTATTATCGCCTCCGGCAGACAGATCGAACTCGACGATCTGCCTGAAAAGATCAGTAAACGCGCGTTCGAAGCACACGCGATGGCGCGGCAGGAGCGGGCAAAGGCCGCGGGCGAAGGCCGCGATATTTCACTCGAGATATCGCTCCCCGCATCGATGGACGAGATCGAACGTCATGTTATAAACGCAACTTTGGATTATGCCGACGGCGACAAGTCGCGAGCATCGCGCCTCCTGAACATCGGCCGCAAGACGCTGTACCGAAAGCTCGAGCAGTACGAGAACGGCGAGTAATCTCACACCCGAACCAGCCTTTATGAATCTCCTAGTCGGCACGGCCGGTCACATCGACCACGGGAAAACCGCCCTCGTGAAGGCATTGACCGGCGTCGACGCCGACCGCCTGCCGGAAGAAAAGCAGCGCGGCATCACGATCGATCTGGGGTTCGCCGAACTGCGGATCGGAGATCTCGATATTGGTTTCGTCGACGTGCCCGGGCACGAACGGTTCGTCCGAAACATGCTCGCCGGTGCGAGCGGCATCGACCTCGTTCTGTTGGTCGTCGCTGCGGACGAAGGCGTCATGCCGCAGACGCGAGAGCATTTCGAGATCTGTCGTCTGCTCGGGACCCAATCCGGGATCGTCGTACTCACGAAAAAAGATCTCGTCGATAACGAGATGCTCGACCTGGCCAAACTCGACGTCGGAGAACTCGTCGAAAATTCTTTTCTAGAAAACGCTCCGCTGATCGCCGTCAGCTCGAAAAGCGGCGAAGGCATCGACGAACTTCAAGCCGCCATTGAGGCGGTCGCCGGCAACATCCCGCAGCGCTCAGCTCAATTCTTGCCCCGCTTGCCGATCGACCGAAGTTTTACGATCAAAGGATTTGGTTCGGTAGTCACTGGCACTTTACTGGCCGGCGAGATGGCCGCGGGCTCGGAATTGGAACTCTGGCCGGGACGCAAACGCGTTCGCGTCCGGGGCGTCCAGACTCAGGGTCGTACGGTCGAAAGGGCGTCCGCGGGGCAACGCACGGCCCTCAACCTCGGCGGCATCGACCATTCCGAACTGGAACGCGGAATGGTGCTGGCGGAACCCGGAGCCATTGAGCCCACACAGATCGTGGACACACTCCTCGAAGTCGTTCCCGGGGCCGCCCGAGCCGTCCGCTCACGTCAGCGTGTGAGATTTCACATCGGGGCCGCAGAGGTGCTCGGCCGCGTCCACGTATTGAACGAATCGGGCGAGATACTGTCCGGCGGCAAAGGCTATGTGCAGTTGCGGCTCGAGCTGCCCGTCGTCGCGGTACCGGGTGACAGGTTTGTCGTTCGCAGTTACTCACCGCAAGCGACGATCGCCGGCGGCGAGGTGCTGGACGCCCACGGTCATCGGCACCGGAAACGAGACCTGGGAAAAACCACTGCGTTTCTCGCAAGGCTGTCCGAAGCACGAGATCAGCCAACCGCCCAAATCGCGGTATTCATAGAGGCGGCCGGAAAAAACGGCCTCGCGTTGAACGAGCTACGCGTGAAAACCGGTTTGCTCTCGCGTGTGGTCGATGATGCGGTCGACGCACTCGTCGAGAACGGCCGCGTCGTTCGGCTTGGCGGTCACGCGATCGCGGCCGATGCATTTTCCGAACTGAAAACGCGAGCGTCCGAGCTGATCACAGACGTGCAAAAAAGCGACCCGTTGGCGGGCGGAATTTCGCGAGAAGCCGTTCGGGATCGGATATTCGCGTTTATCGATACTTCGGTATTTAATAAGGCAATTGGCGAGCTCGTCGCGAGCGGCAATATCGCGTCCGAAAACGAGATATTGAAACCGGCGTGCGGGACGTATGAACTTTCCGTGCCGCAGACGAAAGCTTTGGACGGTTTACGGCAAATATTCCGCGACGACAATTTCGAGGTTCCAAAGCTCGACGAAGCGATAAGGGATGTCTCCGCCAAATACGGAACGAATCCGGCGGAAACCCGGAAAATTTTTCAGATTCTCGTCACCTCGAACGAAGTGATAAAAGTAAGCAGTGAGTTTTATTTCAATCGACAGGCGATCGATAGTTTAGTCTCGAAAATGCGGAAGCAGGCGGCAATGACCGCCGATCGGCTGATCAACGTGCCGGCGTTCAAATCGCTCGCCGGCATTTCGAGAAAGTACGCGATCCCGCTTCTCGAGTATTTCGACAGCAGCAGCGTCACCGTCCGGCTGGGCGACAAACGACGCGTGATCTAGCCGACCGAACAAAATGCGCAAGTTCCTGACAGCACGGTGGGAAGACCTGATACTAGTGACCTATGAGGTGGAACCTTCGCTGTTGGCGGAACGCCTACCCCAGGACACGTCGCTCGATCTCGCCGATGGCCGTTGCTTCGTCAGCCTGGTCGCGTTCATGTTCCGCAACACTCGCGTGTTGGGCGTTCCCGTTCCGCTTCACGTCAATTTCGAAGAGGTGAACCTCCGCTTTTACGTAAAGTACGAAGCCGCAACCGAGATTCGTCGCGGCGTTGTCTTTATCAAAGAGATCGTCCCGCGATTAGCGATCGCAACGGTCGCTCACTTCCTCTATGGCGAGCCGTACGAGGCGTGGCGGATGAATCACGATATTTCGGACACGCACGTGCGTTATGGCTGGCGAAAGGATGCATCGACGAACAGCCTCAGCGTCGGCCGCGGGAAAAGCCTGGGCGTGCCGACCGAGGGCTCGCACGGCGAGTTCATAATCGAGCATTACTGGGGCTACACGAAACGCGGAGCTGTGCGAACGGACGAGTACAAGGTCGAACACCCCAAATGGGAGCTGTTCTCGCCTGATGCCCCAAGCATCGACGTAGATTTTGCCGGAACTTACGGCCCCGAGTTTGATTTTCTCGCCCGCCAAAAGCCATACTCTATCTTACTCGCAAAGGGCTCTGAAATATCGGTTTACAAGGGTGCGAAACTCGGATGATAATCGGCATTGTCGCAGTATCTCAAAACTACGCTGTCGGCCGCGACGGCAAGCTTCCGTGGCATTATTCCTCCGACATGAAATTCTTCAAGCGAAATACGATCGGGAACGCGATCGTAATGGGTTCTCATACCTGGAAAGCTATCGGGAAGCCATTGCCGAGCCGGCTGAATATTGTGCTGAGCCGATCGGTGAAGGCCGATGCGGGCGCGGTGGTTCTCCGCAGCCGCAGCGAGATAGAAGCGATAGCCGAATATCTTCGCTGCGACACGTACGTTATCGGCGGCGCGGCCACGTACGCGACGTTTGCCGGCTTGATCGAAAAATGGATCGTGACCGAAGTGCCACTCGATATCCCGGACGCCGACACGTTCATGCCGAGGGATTTTCTCGCGGGATTCGAACGATCGACGAGCGAAGATCTGGAACCGGGCCTCGCCGTCAAAACCTTTGTCCGAAAATGACTTCTGATGTAGAATTGCCGCAAAAAGCGTAGGAGCAGATGCCTTATGATGGGTGGAAGGTCTTGGGACAGATGGATCGAAGAATATGCCGAAAGCCATCGGCATCCAATGAACCGCTTCACGCACAGTATCGGCATTCCGCTTATCGCGGTTTCGATCATTCTCGTACCTTTCGGATTATTCTTTCACTTTGTGCTGTGGCTCGCATTGACGCTTTTTGTTATCGGCTGGATCCTCCAGTTCGTCGGCCATTATTTCGAAGGTAAGCCGCCGGAATTTTTTAAGGATTACCGATTTCTTTTTGTAGGTCTTCGGTGGTGGTTCAAGAAGATCCTCGGCGTCAATGGCGGAAGTGCGAAATAACCCGCCCGCCTTTTCGAGATCCGGTTTTAACCTTTGCATAACCCACTCATTTTAGCTTTGGACATCGGCACTTCGAGTGTTCGTGCCGCTCTGTATGACGGCGACGCGAATGTCCTGCCGGAGACGATGGTAAAGAACGAGCGCACGCTCGACGCGACCGACGACGGCGGAGCCGAGATCGACGCGAACGCCGGTTTCAAACAGATCGTGTCGGCGATCGACGACGTGCTCTTAAAATCCGTTCATGTCGGAGGCGAAATCACGTACTGTGCCGCGTCATCGTTTTGGCACAGTTTGCTCGGCGTCGACGCAGGCGGCAAACCGACGACGAAGGTTTTCGGTTGGGCAGACACGCGGAGCCGTAATTACGTCGCGAAGCTGCGGACGATGCTCGATGAGACGGAAGTACATAACCGCACTGGCGCGAGGTTTCACCCGAGCTTCTGGCCGGCGAAGTTGATGTGGCTCCGAAAAGAGCACCCGGACGTTTTCAAACGCACCGCAAAATGGATCTCGTTCAGCGATTACGTGGGTATGAAGCTATTCGCCGATGCGAATCCGGTTACCAGTGTTTCGATGGCATCCGCCACTGGAATATTCGACGTACGCAAATGCGACTGGGACGCGCCGCTACTGAAACGCCTCAGCATAGGTCGCGGCAAACTGCCGGATATCTCGTCGACGGACACGGCCCTTTTCCGTTTGAATGCGCGTTACAAGCGCCGGTGGAAAAAACTCGCGGATACGCAGTTCGGCTTTGCCATCGGCGACGGTGCGGCGAACAACATCGGTGCCGGCTGCGTCACGAGATCGAAAGCCGCGCTGATGATCGGGACATCCGGGGCGATGCGCGTTGCCTATAAAGGCAAGCCGCCGGCGAACATTCCCGCAGGCCTATGGTGTTACCGTATCGACCGCGGACGGGTGATCATCGGCGGCGCTCTCAGCGACGGTGGTGGGCTTTATCGGTGGCTCAAGGACAATTTGCGGCTTGACGGGCCCGACGATTCGGTCGAAGCCGAGATCGCCAGGCGTCCGCCTGCGGGTCACGGACTCGCGTTTATGCCTTTCCTCGCGGGCGAGCGAAGCACGGGTTACCACGAGTTTGCGACCGGCGCCGTTATAGGCCTTCACACCGCGACGGATTCGATCGATATCGTGCAGTCCGCGCTCGAGTCGGTGGCATATCGTTTCGCTGACATTTTCGAGCAGTTAAACGGCGTCGCCAAGATATCTGAAATTATTGCCTCGGGCGGAGCCCTCCGCGAATCGCCGGTATGGACGCAGATCATCACCGATGTCCTCGACCGCAAATTAACGCTCCCCGACACCCAGGAAGCATCTTCTCGCGGTGCGGTTTTGCTTGCACTCGAAACTCTTGGCAGAATAGACAATATACAAAGTCTTCCGCTGCCGGAGGGAAAACGCTTCGACCCTATTATCACGAGGCGAAAGCCCTACGCCGAGGCACGCGAACGACATCAGTATTTTTACGATCGAATTCTCGACACCGACACAAAATCCTAATGGCAAGAGCAACGCAACCGAAAAAATCGACCGACCTCGACACACTTTGTATCAACACGATCCGCACGCTTTCGCTCGACGCCGTGCAGAAGGCGGAGTCCGGGCATCCCGGTTTGCCTCTCGGTATGGCACCGGCGGCTTACGTTTTGTGGACGAAGTTTTTGCGGCACAATCCTAAGAATCCCAAGTGGTTTAACCGCGATAGGTTTCTTTTGAGCGCCGGGCATGGGTCGATGCTGCTCTATTCGCTGCTGCATCTCACAGGTTATGATCTGCCGCTCGACGAACTAAAGCATTTTCGCCAGCTTCATTCGAAAACTCCGGGACACCCGGAAAACATTCTTACGCCCGGCGTCGAGATCACGACCGGACCGCTCGGCCAGGGATTTGCGAACGGCGTCGGGATGGGCATCGCTCAAAAACATCTCGAAGCGATGTTTAACCGCCGCGGCTTTCCGGTTATCGATCATTTTATTTACTGCATCTGCTCCGACGGCGATCTGATGGAAGGCATCAGTTACGAGTCGGCTTCACTGGCCGGACACCTCAAGCTCGACAACCTGATTTATCTCTATGACGACAACAATATTACGATCGACGGATCGACGGATCTCGCGTTTACCGAGGACCGGACAAAGCGATTCGAGGCGGCCGAATGGCACGTTTCCGAAGTTGCCGACGGCAACGACACTAAGGCGATCGAACGTGCCATCAAAGAAGCGCAAAAAATAAAGGGCAAGCCAAAGCTCATCCGGATCAAAACCATCATCGGATTTGGGATGCCGAAACAGGGCACAAACAAAGCGCACTCGGACGCCCCGGGCGAAGAGGCCGTAAAAGAAACGAAACAAAACCTCGGTTGGCCGGAAGATAAACAGTTTTTTATTCCGAAGGAGGCTCTTGCTCATTTTCGGGAAGCGGTCAAAAACGGAGCTCGGCTCGAAAAGGATTGGGAAGCTCTGGCGAAACGATATGAGAAGGAGTTCCCCGAGGTAGGCAAGGCTTTTTCGGACACGCGAAAGGCACAGTTGCCGGACGGCTGGGAAAAATCGTTGCCGAATTTCCAATATGTCGAGGCGAAGGCCACGCGGGCGTACAGCGGCGACGTGATAAATGCGATTGCCGAAGTTATTCCGCAGCTCATCGGCGGTTCGGGTGACCTGACGCCTTCAAACAATACCTATATTAAATCCTCGGGCGATCTCCAGGCCGGCAAATACGAGAACCGAAATATTCATTTCGGCATTCGCGAACACGCGATGGGCGCGGCAATGAACGGTATGTCGCTCTACGGAAGTGTCATACCGTTCGGCGGCACGTTCCAGACGTTCAGCGATTACATGCGGCCGGCGATCCGCTTGGCTGCGCTTTCGCACATTCGCGTGCTGTTCGTCTTCACGCACGACTCGATCGGCCTCGGTGAAGACGGCCCGACCCACCAGTCGGTCGAGCACCTCGCCGCGATGCGTGCGATCCCGAATCTTGCTGTCATCCGCCCCTGCGACGCGCACGAAACCCGCGAAGCATGGCGTGCCGCACTCCTTCGCGATAACGGACCGACCGCTTTTGCGCTGTCACGGCAAAAGGTCATGCTGATCGACCGTAAGAAGTTCGCCGATGCCAAAGGCCTGCACAAAGGCGCGTACGTTCTCGCCGAAGCCGAAGGCAAAGACGGTCGTAAAACCGATCCTAAGCTCATCATCATCGCCACCGGTTCCGAAGTCGGCCTTGCCATGGAAGCCCGCGAAAAC
>JBBSGG010000061.1:0-13430 GCA_038254305.1 Pyrinomonadales bacterium | reverse complement strand
TCACCCGGAGCATTGGATAACCGTCGGGGTTCAATAGACTACGTATCAACGGTGGGTTAGGTTTCAGTTTTCCCGACCTGGCCGATGGCTGCTATCTTTGCGCGATCGGAAACCACGACGCCGCCCGGTTTTTCGACTGTAACGGCAAACATCTTCGGATTTCGCGGATGAAGTTTCGCATTGATCGGAATGACGACCTCACCGTTTGCGTCGACATCGAACGTACCGCCGTCGATCGGCGTCTTCGCGCTCTGGGTCTCGTCAAATATCCAGAGCTGATACGTTTCCTTTGCCCTGTCGTTGACCGGAAGATTATGAAAATGAAGATATCCGGTTTGTTTCTGGTCGCTCCAGACCGCATCGCCGCGAACCGCCTCGTAGCCTTTCCCGCCTTTCAGGCTTGCCTGCAAAACGTCGGGTGCCGACTGCATCAGGCTCTGCCGCATTTGCTCAGGGGAGAGCTTTTGCTGCTGTACCGGATGCGTCTGGGGAAGGGCGGCGATATCCGCCGGGCGACGAGTCATGTAAATGTTGGCCGCGAGCGCCATGCACGCCGCAGCGGCGGCCAACCATCCGAGCCAATCGAACCAGCCGCGAGGTTCAGCCGTCACCGGCGGCGCCGAGGCCCCGAGCGAAGGTTGTGCTTGTGAGTCAAAGTACTCGTCAGCCGCGTCTGAGATGCGTGCCTCGATATGCGATGGCATACGCTCGCCGGAATCGACACCGATGAGGCTGATCGCTGCGGCTGTGCGATCGAAAGATCGAGCTTCTTCGCCGTTTCGCGCGTCACGGTCAATGCTTTCAAGCTCCCGCGCTTCTTCGGGTGTTAATCCGTAAACTGCTTGCTTTATAAGGAGGTCAAGCATCAATTCATTTTTATCTTCATTCATAATGATGCCTCCTTATGGGTTTGATTTCCGCCCAGTCCCAAAAATTCCCTCGCCTGAATTATGCCGCGCCTTGCATGCGTTTTGACGGTGCCGAGCGGCATTCCGGTTGCGTCCGCGATCTCCTGATGCGACATTCCCTGAATGATCGAAAGCTTGAGCACCTGCCGCTGTTCGGGTCTCAGCGTCTCGAGAGCCTTAAATGCTTCCTGTGCTTCCATCGATCTTTGCAGATTTGCCTGATTGCGATCGGCCGGCTCGACCAGCATGTCTTCGATCGAGTCGGACGATATTCGCCGCTTTGTATAACGGATACGGTCGATGAGGCGACGCCGGGCGATCATCGCGATGAATGTCGTCTCAGAGGATTGTTCAGGGTCGTAACGGCCGGCATTCTTCCACACGTCGATGAATATTTCCTGCACCGCGTCTTCGGCGTCATCGGAATTATTGAGCATCCGGCGGGCAAGCGACCACACGAGTCCTCCGTAGGCCTTCAGACAGTCCTGAACCGCCGTCTTATCGGCAGATGCGATGCGTTGTAAGATGCCTTGAGTCACAAACTTAGACAATATATGTGCTTTAGCTTACATATTCCGTCCAAATAAGCCAAGCCACGGCCGCGAACCACAATGTGACTGAAGGAAGCGATGTCATGCATCGGCAAAGCCGAAGACCTTCTGGCTATTAGTTCGTATTTTTAGACGGATTGGATTCAGCGCGGGACATAAGATAAACGATCAGAAGTGTAAACGTGATTCCTGCGGAGATAAGGCAAAATTGGCAAAAGGCTCCGATGACAAATCCTTGCAGGTAAAGCAGCCAGCCGGTGAAAATTGCCATCAGCACGACCTGGACTCCGAAAACCCGCCACATCGATCTGTTTCCGAAAGCGGCAAGAAGCGCGAGTGAAAATGCAAGAAAATAGGCAAGAGCGCCGAAAGCGGCGAGCGGCACTCCCGCAATTTCTGCGTATTGGCTGGTGAGCACGGTTTCGCAGCCTTCGATGATGCTGCACGGCACCGGGACATTTGTATAATGATGTACGGTCAGATACGCCGCGTCTGCAACGCCTGCCAGCGCTATCAGAGCAGCTAACGCGGGGATTGTTTTTATAGAGCCGGAAACTTTGGGATAGTCGTCCGCAAGTTCCGTCACATCGTCAGCCATAATCACTTTTTCACAGAAGCGTTGGCGGCGGACAAAGATTCTGGCTTTTGTGTTTCGTTGGTGTTAGCGGCGGGAGTTGACACCGCCGCGCTTGTCGCCGCGGGTTTTTGCCCCGCGGTCCGCTGCAGTTCTGCATCGATAAGCTGCCTTAAAGACTGAACAGACATTTCCGGATAGGGAACGGAAACACCGTCGATATAGATCGTCGGCGTAGAATTTACGTTCAGCGCTCGCCCGCGTTCCATGTCCTCATTAACGCGAGTTTTCGTCTGCAGCCCGGCCATGTCCGTCTGAAATTTCGCGACGTCGAGACCGAGCTTCTTCGCGTTTTCATTGAGCAGCCCGCGAAAATCGGTCGGGGTCATATTTGCCCACGACTTCTGCGTTGAATAGAGCTCGTTGTGCATCGCCCAAAACTTGTCCGCGCCCTGCATTCCTGCGGCTTCCGCTGCCACGGCTGCGTCGTAACCTTTGTCGTGCATTTGCAGCGGGAAATTGCGGAAAATGAACTTTATCCGGTTTCCGTATATTTGCTGGATCTCCTTCACGATCGGATGCGTCAGGCCGCAGGACGGACACTGAAAGTCCGCAAATTCCTCGACGGTGACCGACGCTGTCGGCGAGCCGAGCATGTTTGGCGGCTGCGCGCCGGCAGGAGCATTCGCCAACTGCTGGGTGTTGCGATTTTGGTTAGCGGCCGCACGATTCGTATTCGAGTTAGAAGGCGTCTTTGACGAATTGTATAAAAAGTAAATGCCGACTATAGCGACTACAAATACGCCCGCAATAATGATTAACGGGATTCCGCTGTTTTTCTTTGGTTCGTTTTTCATTGAGGATAATTACCGGCTGATGACAGTTTAGCCGGTACAGTCTATTTTACGACTCTTAGGCGTTTTGCGTGAATGCCCTCAGAGAGTTCCTGCCGTGAACGCACAACGCGGCCGGCGATGCCGTCTCGATCGAGACCGTAAACCGCGAGCAGCTTCTTGGGATCGCCGTGGGTGACGATCTCGTCTTGGACGCCCATTCTCACCACTTTCACGGCATTCTGCAGACCGTTTGCCTCGAGCAGTTCCATCACCGCGGAACCGAAGCCGCCGGCAAGGTATGCTTCCTCGACCGTTACAATGAGTTCGTGATCCCGGGCGAGCGAAAGTATCAGTTCGGCATCGAGCGGTTTTACAAAACGCGCATTTGCGACGGTTACATTAACGCCCTGCTCACGCAATTTCTCGGCCGCCGCGACCGCCGGATAAACCATCGACCCGTAAGCTATGATCGCCGCATCGTCACCTTGCCGCAGTATCTCGCCTTTGCCGACCGGAATCTTTTTGGGCTTCGGACTGAGGTCGACGCCGTGTCCGCTGCCGCGTGGATATCGAACAGCGGCCGGGCCGGGAAATTCGATGGCTGTCAGCAGCATGTCACGCATCTCAGCTTCGTCTTTAGGCGCCATCAAAATGATGTTCGGATAGCCGCGAAGGTATGCGATGTCGAGCAGTCCGTGGTGCGTCGGGCCGTCCGCGCCGACGATACCAGCACGGTCCATCGCGAAGGTTACATTCAGATCCTGGAGACAAACGTCGTGGATCAACTGATCGAAGCCGCGCTGTAAAAAAGTTGAATAGATCGCCGCGACCGGTTTCAATCCTTCGCATGCCATGCCGGCGCAGAAAGTGACGGCATGCTGTTCAGCGATGCCGACGTCGAACGACCGTTCCGGAAACTTTTCCAAGATCTTATCGAGGCCCGTTCCGTCCGGCATAGCGGCCGTGAGGGCGACGATGGATTTGTCATCCGCCATCAGCTCGCACATTGTTTCGCCGAAGACCTCTGTGTATGTCGGTGCCGACGCTTTGCCGGATTTATACGGCAGACCAGTTTTCGGATCGAACGGGCCGGTGGCGTGATAAGCGTAGTAGTTCTTTTCCGGATTCGGAAAACCTTTGCCTTTCGTCGTCAGCGCGTGGACGATAACCGGCCCATCTTCTACCTTCTTCGCTTCTTCCAGCGCGCGTACAAGATTGGCGACGTTGTGGCCGTCAACATATCCGATGTATTTGAAGCCAAGTTCATTCACCAACGCTCCTGGCAGTACCGCCGCAGCGATCGCATCCTTTACCGATTTAGCAGCTCGGCGCAGGCGTCCGCCGAAATGAGGCACGCTTTCGAGCGCGTCGCCGATCTCTTCTTTTAAGTGCTGATAGCTTTGTGCTTCTTTAATGCGATTGAGATAGCCGCTCAGAGCACCTACCGCCGGCGCGATAGACATTTCGTTATCGTTGAGCAGAACGATCAACCGCGATTTCAGATGGCCGGCCTGGTTGACGGCTTCCATCGCCATTCCGCCCGCAAGGCTCGAATCGCCGATCAGGGCACAGACGTGAAAATTTTCGCCCTTTGTATCACGAGCGACCGCCATTCCGAGTGCGGCCGAAATCGACGTCGAGGCGTGTCCGGCGCCGAAAGTGTCGTATTCCGATTCGTCGCGGCGAAGAAATCCGCTGATGCCGCCTTCCTGCTTTATCGTGTGAAGCTTATCGCGACGCCCGGTGAGTATCTTGTGCGCGTATGCCTGATGCCCGACGTCCCAAACCAACCTGTCGTTGGGAGTATCGAAGACATAGTGCATCGCCACCGCGAGCTCGACCGCCCCAAGAGACGCACCGGTGTGACCGCCAACACGCGAACACGTATCTATGATAAAGGCACGTACCTCGTCGGCCACATCCTGCAGGTCTTCGACCTTTAGCTGCCTCAGGTCGGCCGGCGAGTTAATTTCGGATAAAAATCTCATCAAAAGGTGGCGCTCTTAACATTTATAAAGGATTTAGTTTAGAACGCCGCGGGAAAAATGTTAAGTGCATGCGACTCGTTGATTTTAGCCTAAAAGGCCCTGTTTTACATTTCTTTACGCGATGATCGAAAAAACTTCCGACCTTTGCTCGCGGATCAACGTCAAAAGAGACGATAGCGAAAGCTAATTACAAAATCCAGAGGTACCAAATAAATGTCATTCAAAACGAAGATTTCCTCACTGTTAGCAATACTGTTCGCGTTTGCGTCGTTTTCGGTTGCAGTTTCGGCACAGAACTCACCGCAGACGACGAAGGTCGAAAAAGAGACCTCCGAGAAAATGGAGCACCACGGCGGCCGCCACGGACGCGGCGAAGGGATGCGCGGCGACCACGATGGCGCCGGTTTTATGCGTGAACTTCGCGGCATCAATTTGACCGACGCTCAAAAGGCGCAGCTCCGAACGATCCACGAAGCGAACAAGCCCGATCAGGCGACGATGGCCGAAATGAAATCGCTTATGGAAGCACGACGCTCCGGCAGCCTGACCGATGCACAGAAAGACCGAATGAAAACTCTGCACCGGCAGGCGCGTGCTCATCGCGAGCAGGTCCAGGCCCAGGTTCTTGCCATTCTGACGCCGGAACAGCGGCAGCAGGTTGAGGCAAAACGCCAGGAAATGAAACAGCGTCGGGAAGAGCGTCGTGAAAATCGCAAAACGGGAACGGACAAACCGACCGATAACTAGACGGTCTGCAAAGTAAAAAAAGAGCGTTCGGACTGATCCCGAACGCTCTTTTTTCTTTGTAACCGGCCTAACCGATGAACATCTCGTCTTCCATATACGCCTGATCGAGCTGTTTCGGTGTGGGTGCAAATAACACTTCCAGTCCTTTCTTCACGCCGGCCATGATCGCCGCGATCTCGCGTGCGGGAACGACGATCTTTGCCTGTACGAATTCGGTTGTCGAAGCGACCTGATGATTCGTGCGGTCAATTGTGCGGCCGACCATTTCCACTTTATCTCTCGCAATGAGTGCAGTTGAGCCTACGATTTCCCGCAGCTCCGCAACCTCGTCCTTTATCAACTCGGTCGATTCGGCGAGAAACTTCGTCGCCGTCGAAAGATTCGAAGATATCTCGGTGAAATGCACGGATATCTCCTTACCCTGGACGCTCATCGCGTTCACTTTATCGATCAGCGGTTCGACGCGGTCTTCCACACGGTCGACGGTCCTAATGACGCGACGCACGGTAAAAGCAATGGCGATCAGGGCGATCGACATGACGATAAAGCACACGGCGATGACGATGGATGCTACCATCATCCAAAACTGTGGCTCATTGGCGTTCATATATTATTTACTATCGCCGCCATCAACCGGATACGTTGGCCGTCCCTCGGTTATGGCGTCCGATTCAGACTTTCGTTTTTCGGAATTGTAAGCCTCTTTACCGGCTTCGACAGCGGCGGAGAACGGATTCGCCGTGCGCGCGGCGGCCGATTTCGCCTTTTCGCCGAGTTCGCCGGCTCGGTCCTGCGCGGTCTGATAAAGCTCGGTCGCCTTTTCACGGCCGACCTCGTAGTATTCGCCTGCTTTTTCCTGAAGCTGAGCGGCTGTTTCCTTGCTCTTCTCGAGGCCCTTGCGGGTCGCGTCCGCGATGTCCTCGCGAAGTTCGATGCCTGATTTGGGAGCAAAAAGCAATGCAACGATGGCGCCGATCCCGCCGCCGATAAGTAAATAAGTCAATTTTGCCGTCGCGCTGGTTTCATCGCGGTCGTATTCGTTTCTCATATGATCTCCTGCTCGCTGGCTGTCGCGAGGATGTATGACACTATATTCCGGGAAATCTTACTATACCAAAGTTGCCGGCTCAATATCAATTTATTTGATTTGAAACGCTTAGCCGAAAGCCCGATTTCGCAGTCACTTGCGGCTCTCGCGGCCGTTCGAACGCGGCGGCCGGCCCAAACTCGGACAAAGTGCGTAGGAGCCCGTATTTTGCTATTCTTATTTTTTCGTTTTGCACCAATTATGGACCCCGCACGTATTAGGAATTTCTCGATAATCGCACATATCGATCACGGTAAATCCACACTGGCTGACCGCATCCTGCAGCTGACGGGCGCCGTCGCCGACCGCGACATGGAAGAGCAACTGCTCGACGATATGGACCTCGAGCGCGAGCGCGGCATTACCATCAAAGCTCACGCTGTGCGGCTCGATTTTAAGGCCGCCGACGGTAAGGATTATATTCTCAATCTGATCGACACACCCGGACATGTCGATTTTTCCTATGAAGTTTCGCGTTCGCTGTCCGCGTGCGAAGGAGCCTTGCTGGTCGTGGACGCGACGCAGGGCGTCGAGGCTCAGACGTTGGCGAATACGTATCTTGCGATTGAGAACGACCTCGAGATCATCCCAGTGCTCAACAAGATCGATCTGCCCTCGGCGGAACCGGAGCGGATAAAGGAACAGATCGAAACGATCATCGGACTCGATACGACGCACACCGTGCTCGCATCCGCCAAGACGGGTATCGGCATTCGCGAGATCCTGGAAGAGATCGTCAAAGACGTACCGGCGCCGTCGGGCGATGCTGCGAAGCCGCTGAAGGCGCTGATATTCGACTCATGGTACGACACATACCGCGGTGTGATAGTGCTTTTCAGGATCATCGACGGAACGATCAAAAAGGGCACAAAGATCAGATTCTTCAATACCGGCCGCGAGTATCTTGTCGAAACAGTAGGCGTCAATAAGCCGAGACCGACACTCATTAACGAGTTAGCCGCCGGCGAAGTAGGATTTCTAACGGCGTCGATAAAGACCGTTGCTGACGTGCAGATCGGCGACACGATCACGGACGCGGCGCGTCCGGTAACAGAGGCGCTGCCGGGCTTTCAGGAAGTAAAGCCAATGGTATTCGCCGGTCTTTATCCGATAGATGCCGCGCAGTACGAAGACCTTCGCGACGCGATGGAAAAGCTGCGGCTTAACGACGCGTCGTTTTTCTTCGAGCCGGAAAGCTCTACGGCACTCGGTTTCGGGTTTCGGTGCGGGTTTCTTGGGCTGCTCCACATGGAGATCGTCCAGGAACGCCTCGAACGCGAGTTTAATCTCGAGCTTATTACGACCGCTCCCGGCGTTCGCTACCGCGTGACGACAACCGACGGGGTCGTTGCCGAGATCGATTCGCCATCGAAAATGCCCGACACCGGCCGAATTACAAAGATCGAAGAACCGTTTATCGAAGCGACAATCCTAACGAACGACGAATTTCTGGGCGGCATTCTGCCGCTCCTCGACGAAAAACGGGGCGTTCAGAGAAAATTCGAATACATCACGACGAACCGCGTAATGCTCGTCTACGAACTGCCGTTAAATGAGATCGTGCTCGATTTCTACGATCGTTTAAAATCCGTTTCCAAAGGTTACGCATCGCTCGATTATCATTTGTCGGGCTATCAGGAAAGCAAACTCGTTAAGCTCGATGTCTTGGTCTCCGGCGAGCCGGTCGATGCCCTCTCACTCATAATGCACACCGCCACCGCCACCGCAAAAGGCCGTCTTTTGGTTGCGAAAATGAAGGAGCTCATTCCACGGCAAATGTTCGAGGTCGCCATCCAGGCCGCCATCGGCAGCAAGGTCATCGCCCGCGAAACCGTCAAGGCGATGGGTAAAAACGTCATCGCCAAATGCTATGGCGGCGATATCTCACGCAAACGTAAACTGCTCGAAAAACAAAAAGAAGGCAAAAAGCGAATGAAAAAAGTCGGACGCGTCGAAATACCTCAGGAAGCGTTTTTGGCGATTCTAAAGGTGAACGAAAGTTGATAAGTTGGTAAAACGATCGACAAGTTTTGGCTATTGGGAATTCTTATTTTATTTGCTGTCTCGGCTTCGGGGTTCGCACAGTCGCTTTCCGAAAGACCGCCCTTGGGACGGTTACGGTAAACTGAGTAACGCAGCCTGCGCGTGAAGTCGGAAAGAACTCGGCGCTTGCTGCGTCGAGTTCTAAATTTCTTACGATACAGACGCTTGGAACCTTGGCAAGGTGATGCCATGTGCTGGATCGCCGATCGCGATGGCATCGGTGCTCCGAAGCTAAGTCAGAAACGGAGATACACGGTAGAGTTCTTCGACGGTGAACCGCCGCACCACCTCCGCGGCCTGGGCGTTACTTGGCTGCGGATTTCGCTTTCGGCCTTGCAACAGCGTACATTTCCGCCGCGATCTTTTCGCGCAGTCCGTCTTTGTAGAGGTCAAAGTGGGTTTTGCCGGGAAGGTATTCGACGCGCGCGTCGCTGCCGAGTTTTTTCAGCTCGCCGTCGAGCAGGCGAAGCGATTCGTCGAGGTGAAATGTGTCGGCGGTGCCGACGTAGATGTGGAGTTTTCCTTTTAGGCGCGGCCCGAGTGTCTTCCAGTTATCGCGAAGCATTCGCGATATGTCGTATTTTTCCCACGCCTTAGCCACGAATGGATCGATCCGTCCGGTTTCGATATCGAAGAGCGGCATTGGCCGCCCGTCGGCGCCTTTCGGTGAGAAGACCGCATTGAAAGAACCGAACTGCCCGCCGAAATCGCCAAGCACCATTTCCTGCTGAGCATATTGCTTAACGGTCGCGACATCTTTGCCGTTCATGCGGACAAGTCCGTAATCCTTACCGCTCGCATCCGAATACGCATTCTGCGTTACATTCGTCAGATCAGGTCCGGTGAAATTCCTGAAATCCGTCGGATCCGGCGATGTCGACCACGTTCCGCCAAAAAAGTCGGGGTGCGTGACCATTACCCACAGCGACGACCAGCCGCCGGACGAATGCCCGGTGAGAAAACGGCCGCTCGGCCGGGCGTCCATCCGAAACTGCTTTTCGAGATGCGGTATAAATTCGCTGACAAGTGCGGTACCCCAAGGGCCGTTGTTTACGGAATCGGCGAAAACGTGATGGCCGAGCGAATTGTGAGCGTTCAGAAAAACGTAGATCATTTCGGGCTGCTTGCCATCAGCCATTGATTTGACCAGAGCGTCGCCGCCGCGATAAACATGATCGCCGCCGTAACCGTGAATCGAGTAAACGGTCGGATATTTTTGCGAGCCTTTCGAGTAGCCGGGCGGCAGCAGGACCGTTGCCTGCATCATGATCGGCCGTCCCCAGAATGCCGACAGCATCGGGCTTTCAAATTCGACGATGCGGGCATTCGCGCTTGCGACCGGCTTTCGTTCGGGAACGGTTTTGTACAGCGTCAGTTCCGCGGACGATGCCGGCAACGTTATCTTCGTGACCGAACTGTAAACGTCGCCGCCATCCGCACCATAATATGTGTACGAGTGATCACGATCGAGCAATGCGAAAAGCTGGTAATCGCCAGCGGGCGCTTTCGCAAAATCAAACGGAAAACGATCGACGTCCGGATCGAATGTTATCGGTTTGTCGGGCGAGAGATCGTTGACCTCGATTCCTGAGATCCAGACCGCGTTTGGATCCGTAAAGTCGGGCCCTAAGCTATCTGTGGCCGCTCCGCTTTTTTTCATAAAGACGAGCAGCCTTCCGCTGATCGGACCTGCGACGCCATCGATCGTCGGCGCTCTCTTGACGGTGATGCGTATCGGCTCGGCCGCTGCGGCGTATGCAAACGCTGTAAGAGCAAAAGCGAGACATACAATTCGAACAAATGAAGCCTTTATAGTTTTCATATTATCTCTGCGGCAGATCTCCGCATTGCATTAATTTTCCCCTCCTTCATCCAGCGAAAAATAAGCTGCTGCCGGATCATGATCCGAGGCGCTCTCGGGCCGCTTGTCGTCGTTGCGAAAAGCCTCCGGGAAATCCGCGTTGACGCGAAGGTATCCAAAGCCATTTACGTTCTTTCGAAACGCCTGCCGCCCTGTACCTGCGCGATCGACAGCTCTTTTTGCCCGAATGAGGAGGCCGAACACAGTGCAAGAATGCAAAATAGAAGAGGTCTCCGGCAAAGTGCCGAAGACCCGAAGACCGTTTTCAATGATGTCATTGTTTGTCTCGTTTACGTTCGATCATCTCCTGAGTATTTTTTGGAATCGCGGTAAAGAAATCGTAGCCGGTAAGATACTCGACCGCATCGACGGTGACGCGAAAATTGCGCCATGGAGCGTTGATATCGACGGGTGCCTGATTCGGCACGATGATGCCGAATGCGCGAGTTGCTTTCGTCACGCGATGCACGTCATCGTTCCCATTTGGAAGCACGAGCACGACCTTCCACGTAAGCGTCGGCACAACAACGTTGCCTTGGGCGATCGTACCGGCATTGCCGGACGGCCCATCTATTATATAAAGTTCATTGCCTTGTGACGCGAGTGTTCTGCAGTAGCTTTCAAGGTCTTCCCACGGGCCCTGATTATTCGCCGCAAGCTGCGGAACGAAGTTGGTCATCAGAAACGTCGCCGAATTATCCGGAACAGACCGCGTCCTATCGCCCGATGGGCACATGTGCCCGCGGTCGTAACCCGAACCGCTGTAGTCGGTGTCCGTCACCTGATACCAACCGGCCGGCAGTGCGGGATCCGGGCGATAATCATCCTGTCGCGGCGTGCTTCCTATCCAGCTGCTGTCAAGCCGCCAGGCGACCCAATTTGCGGTTCCTTTGCTGCGGTTATAAGAAAGCGAATACTGCGGCTTGAACATCAGGTAGTTGTTCTCATTGGCAATATTCGGAGTGGCGTTCGAAGGGTTTCCGAAGACGAGCGGGTCATCCGTTCCGAACGGAGCATTAACGGTCAGAAAGATCACCGCGTTAGCGGATCGAGCCTGGGCGTCGGCAAGTGCGACGGGGAGTGTGCGCGACCCGCCCAGCAGATCGGACGGTATCGTAAAGCCGAACGAATATATATTATCGCCCGCAGTGACGTCGCCATTCGTGCCGTTATCGTAGAAAGGCTGATTCGCTGATCCGCCGATGTTCGTAAGATCGCCAGTGACCGTTATCCCGGTACTTGGCGGTGTGTCGGCCGGGGTAACGCGCACCGTTAGCAGAACCGTAGAATTCGGCGTAACGACATTCGGATTTGCCGCTCCGGCCCCCGAAAGAGGCTGCGTAATACTTCCGCATTGTGTCGGCGCCGCGGCGGTATTGCGAGGCGTCGGCGCGGCAACAGTAAAGTCCGCCGAATTCTGGTCGGTGTCGACGCACCCGGTTCCGTTCCGATTCGCCGAGACAGTAATTCCCATCCCGACGACCGGTGACGGTCCTTCGAAACACCCACCGTTCCCATATCCCAGGAAATCTACGATCGTCGGACTGCTCGCCGGGCACGCACCGGTGAGGGCGTTAGTGCTGTTGACAACGGCTACCTTGCCGTCAACCGGATGAAGATTCGACGTTCCTATCGCGTCCGGCGTGGGCAACAATGCTCCGCTGCCGTTCGCACTCGCCGCCTCCTGAACTAGAAAGTATTGCCCTGGCGCAAGCGTTACATTCGGAAGGTTAGTAACCAACCATGAGGTCGAGCCGGAATACGAAAACTGAACAGACCAACCGTTAAGGCTCACGGGTGATGAGCCGCGGTTAAGGATCTCGATAAAATCGTTGCGGTACGGAGAAGCCGCGGCAACGCCGCCGCCTCCGAAAACCTGGCTTATTACAATGTTGGGTGAGACAAGAGTAGAGGATCTGGCGTCGGTCACCGTGTCGGACGCTGCAAAAAACGCGGCACAGGCAATCGCAAGCGAAAGGAGAAAAAGCTTTTTCATTAAGAACTTCCTATTTGTACTACGGTCGGAATATGAGGGCAAACTTAATTTTTACCACATTTGACGCGGCAATGAAACGGTTTCATACCCGCCAGATCGCCGGAACGCGGGAATTAAGGCTATCGCACCGGTTTGGGATAGACGACCTGGCTCTTGTTTCCGGCCTTGTCGACGGCGCGAACGCCGAAGAAGTAGTTGTCCTTCGACCGGCCTTTCATAACAAAGTCAGTTACATTTCCAACAAAAACAGCGTCGGTCCACTCAGGCGATGTCGTTTCGCGCCATACGATCTCATAGCCCGCGAGATCGCCGTCTGTGCCCGCATCCCATTTCAGCTCCGTGTCGTTGGTCAGCCGCGCGGTCACGACGCCGACGTTTTTGGGCTTGGCCGGCGCCATGGCAAGGCTCGCGAGTGAGATGAGATCGACGCGGGCGACGTTCGCCGTGTATTCATAATCGACGAATTCCGGCGTGTCGCCGTAAAAAACGCCGTTTTCCGTCCGAACATTCTGGTGCTGATGGGTATAATCCTCGTCCGCTTCGGTAAACCTCACGGCAGGAAATCCGCGCTCGAGAAACGGAATGTGGTCGCCGCCACGCAAATAGCGATCACGGCGGTAGATCAACCAGACGCTGAAATTGTTCAAATATCTGTCGGCCTGTTCTTTTATATATCTTGCGAGCTGGCGCGATGTGGAATCGTTCTCGCCGCCGACACTGCGCCTTACGCCCGCCTGCTGCTCGGTCTCGCTGGAAGGAACGCCTTCGCTGAAAACGCGGACGCGATTTCGGTTCGGCGACGCTTTTTGCGACGTCGTTCCGCCGACAATGTCATTGGT
>JBBSGG010000060.1:0-15094 GCA_038254305.1 Pyrinomonadales bacterium | reverse complement strand
TCCGCGTTTTATTTTTTGGTCAGCCCAGATCGATAATATTATTTAAAGATTTCAAACTGACCCACTACCGATTCGCGACTGTTTTTGACATCAATGCGGAAAACGGCTATTATTACGGTTTTGTTAACATTCGAATAGATTGTCAGTAGAGCCAGTCAAAGGAGTTATTAAATCATTGAGTAACGGAAATTTCTTATTCACGTCTGAATCGGTCACCGAAGGCCACCCGGACAAGATAGCAGATCATATTTCTGACGCGATCCTGGATGCGATCATCTCGCAGGACCCCACGGCCCGTGTTGCGTGCGAAACGCTCGTTACGACCGGTTTGGCAGTTGTCGCCGGCGAGATCACCACTACCGCCAAGGTCAATTACAAACAGATTATTCGCGAGACCATCGAGGAGATCGGTTATAACAATGCTGAATTTGGGTATGATTCGAATACTTGCAGCGTAATCGACGCTATCGGTACACAGTCGCCCGACATTTCACAGGGCGTAGACAGCGGCGGTGCCGGCGATCAGGGCCTGATGTTTGGGTTCGCCTGTAACGAAACGCCCGAGCTAATGCCGATGCCGATCCAATTGGCACACAATCTGACCCGCAAGCTTTCGGAAGTGCGTCGCGATGGAACCATCCCGTATCTTCGTCCCGACGGCAAATCGCAGGTTTCGGTCGAATACCGCGACGGGCGGCCGTTTCGCGTTGAGGCGGTCGTCATCTCGAGCCAGACCGGCGAAGAAGACATTGAGACCATCCGCAAGGACATTCTCGAAAAGGTCATCAAACCGACGATTCCCGCTGAGCTCCTTGACGAAAACACAAAGTATCACATTAACCCGACCGGCCGTTTCGTAGTTGGCGGTCCCATGGGCGACGCAGGCGTGACCGGACGCAAGATCATCGTTGACACCTACGGCGGTTATGCGCCGCACGGGGGCGGTGCTTTTTCTGGCAAAGATCCGACAAAAGTTGATCGTTCGGCCGCTTACATGGCTCGTTACATCGCGAAGAACATCGTGGCTGCGGGCCTTGCCGATAAAGTCACTGTTCAGTTAGCTTACGCTATAGGAGTTGCGGAACCGGTTTCAGTTTTGGTGGACACCCACGGAACCGGAACGGTCGATGAAACCAAGCTCGCGTCAGCCGTTCGCAAGAATTTTTCGCTGACACCGGCCGGCATCATTGAGGCGCTTGATCTTCGGCGTCCGATATATAAGCAGACCGCCCGTTTTGGACACTTCGGCCGTGTCAATGGAGAGTTTTCCTGGGAATTGACCGATAAGGCCGATGCCCTGCTGAATTCCCTCTCAAACGGCGCAGGCGCTTAACGAAGTTAGGACAGGTTGTCTTCACCTGTCCCTTTTATTTTCCAACTACTTTAAAATAATAAAAGACAAGGTAACTCTGTTCTAAACAAATTTTATGGCAACCGAACAACCTTCAATTCAGTACGACATCAAGGATATTAACCTCGCGCCCGCGGGCAAGCAGCGCATCGAATGGGCCGACCGCGAAATGCCTGTACTTCGTCTGATCCGCGAACGATTCGAAAAGGAAAAGCCGCTGGCTGGCGTCAAGTTGGTCGCGTGCGCACATATCACGACCGAGACGGCTAATCTGGCTCGCACGCTTCAGGCGGGTGGTGCCGAGTCGCTGCTGATCGCGTCTAATCCGCTGTCAACTCAGGATGACGTGGCTGCTTCACTCGTCGCAGACTGGGGCATTCCGGTGATGGCGATCAAGGGCGAATCGATCGAGACCTATCTCAGCCATGTTCGTGCGGCGCTCGAGACGAATCCGAACATCATTATCGATGACGGTTCTGATGTCGTAGCCACGATGTTGAAGGAAAAAAAGGAGTTATCGGAGACGATCATCGGTACGACCGAGGAAACAACAACCGGCATCGTTCGCCTCAAGGCAATGCAGAAAGCGGGGGTGCTCAACTTCCCTTCGATCGCAGTTAACGACGCGCGGACCAAACAGTTCTTCGATAACCGTTACGGCACGGGCCAATCCACTCTCGACGGCATAATCCGCGCGACGAATATTCTGCTCGCCGGCAAAAACCTTGTGGTTGTCGGATACGGCTGGTGCGGTAAAGGTGTTGCGATGCGTGCCCGCGGTATGGGATCCAACGTTATCGTCACCGAGATCGATCCGATTAGGGCGATCGAAGCTGTCATGGATGGTTTCCGTGTTATGCCGATGAAGGAAGCCTGCCAGATCGGAGACTTTTTCGTAACCGTGACCGGCAACCGCCATGTGATCGACAAAGAACATTTCGAAACGATGAAGGACGGAGCCATCGTCTGCAACAGCGGCCACTTCGATCTCGAGCTAAACCTCGATGCTCTTCGCGAAATGTCGGAGCCGGCGGTCAAACGCCGTCCGTTCGTCGAAGAATACATTGGCCGCAGCGGCCGCAAGAGCGTTATCGTGCTCGGCGAAGGCCGGTTGATCAATCTCGCGGCAGCCGAAGGCCATCCCGCATCCGTTATGGATATGTCGTTCGCCAACCAGGCGCTTTCGGCGGAATATCTCGTAAAGCAGAAAGGCAGCCTCGAGAATGGCGTCCACGTGCTCCCGGCAGAGGTCGATCAGGAGATCGCCAGCCTCAAGCTCCACGCCATGGGCGTAAGAATGGACGTGCTGACCCCAGAGATGCTCGAATACATGTCAAGCTGGGAATCGGGAACGTAACTGAAAATCAGTAACTGAAAATAAAAAGCGGCTTTTCGGAGCCGCTTTTTTACTTGAATTGGCCTGTGGTCAAAGGTTTGACGGTGCTCCGTTCAAAAGACCGTCAGCAGGCGGCGCGATGCTTTCCGCAAGCAGTCGCTGAACAGTCGGGATCAATAAATCTATGTCGACCGACTTTATGAGAAAGGCGTTGGCACCTGCCGCAAGAAGATATTCGCGATCGGCCGGCTGCATTCCCATCGCCGAAAAAAACATTATCGGTGCAGTTCGTCCGCGTTCGCGCAGGCGTCTGCACATATCGACTCCATCCATTCCGGGGAGCCAGATGTCAAGAATGTAAAGATCGAATCCTCCACGCGAATCAAGAGCCAAAGCTTCCGCCGCTGTCTCTACCGCTGTCACAACGTAGTTTGCGTTCGCCTCGATCAAGAGACGCGTCAGAACATCCCGCGAGTCTTTATTGTCTTCAACGCACAGGATGCGTATCGTATGTACTTCCATAACAAATTTCGAAATCGGCAAGAGGGTCGGAGAGCCCGAGGAGCGTCAGGCTTTATGGCCCGTAAGATTATCTCAAAAAGCCGCGCCAAAGCGAAGAACTAAATTTGATGTCGCCGTGCGCGACTTACGATCAGGTCCTTACTTTCGAAAGAAGATAAACGCCTAGCATCGAAAACAATGCTAGGGGCGACCAGACAGCCACGCCCGATTTGATAAAGCCGCCGCTGCCGAACTGTTCGAAGATACTTGTAAACGCCATGAATACGAGCCACAGTCCCACGGCATACCCGACGGTGATCACCTTTCCCTTTCGGCTTAATGACAGTGCGAAAGGAGCGGTAAATAGCGCTATGACGAACGGAAGTATTAGAGTGGCGTACTTTTTTTCCAGAGCGACGGCGAAGCTTCGGCGCTCCACCTCCGAACCGCTGTTTTGCATTTGATATCGTGTTTCCGCGATGTTTAAGTGGCTCGGTTTAGTTCGAATGTCGCCGAATGGGTTTCCTGTTTCCGTCAATTCCCTGCCTGCCGCCGAGATCGTTTCGATTTTACCGACGCCGAGCTTGCTTTCTACCGCGCCTTCGCCGAAATGAACACCGCCGGTATTCCAAAAGGCGTACGGCGAATGGTACACGTCTTGCAATTTGGTTCCGTTATCCGCAAATTCATAGACGGTCAGCGTGAATACATCACAGACGCCGACACATGACGAGTTACGGTTGCCGCCTATTTCGTTATCAGACGCGATTCGATTATTGTAATCTTTTTGCAAGTTCGAGTCTATAGCTTTCCGACCTGTGCCAGTCGCCACCGCGCTTTCCTTCTCGTTATCAGACGCTGCGACCTCGTTATGGTTCCCCGTCTCTTCCGGCTCTATCAGATCGAATGAATAGATGCGGTCATTCGTCGCGACCCAGTATTTTCCCGCTTTCTGCGAAACACCTCGATTGCGTATCAGAGTTCGCAGCTCGTCTTGACGCTCGTTTGCTCTCGGCCCTACATGTTCCTGGAATTGCAAGTTAAAAACCCCAACGAGAAGCATCGCAACGAAGCATGGGAGCAGGAGACGGTACGTGCTCTGGCCTGCGGATATCCATGTCACAATCTCATTCTGCCGCGATTTGATCACGTAGGTGGCAAGAGTGGCGATCATCGCCGCCGATGGTGCGAGCTGCAGGTAAACGAATGGTGTCAGGTAGAAGAGGTATCGCGCGAGAAGATATATTCCGCCATTCATCGTTCCGGCGAATTTCCAGAGCTCGAACGCCGTAAAAATTAAAAAGACCGACCCGAGAAACCCGAGCGTTAACAAGTAATATTTGGCCAGATCGAAAAGAATATCGAAATCACCTAAACCCGTGGTTAGGTCGACAAAGATATTGCGCCTCGCGCCGCGTTTGCATTTCGGTTTAAACCTTTCGACGATAGAGCCAAATGCAAATGAGCGTCCGCTCAGGGCATTGACTCGATTGCCGAAATTGAACCACAAGATCGCGGCAACGCTCGCGATGAGCGGAAGCAGACTGCCGACGACGACGCTGACGCGGCCGGTCCGTGCCAGCTGCTCACCCAAAAATGCAAGCAGGAAATACGCGATCAACGCCATGAGAGCGACGAATATTCCGAAGCCTCTTCCGCGTCCGGTAAACCGCAGGATCATCGCCGTCCCGAGCAGACAAAAGACGATCGGCGTGAGTGAGAGAACTATGCGTCGCTGCCATAGGATCTGCGCCTCGGTTCGCTCGGTTCCCTCTTTCGATTCGGCATAGGTTGAGAGCTGCGAGAGTCCCAATTCTTCGGGCGATCGCTCGCCTGAGATGAGCTTCTCTATCAGCTCGCCGCGGCGTGTCTTGATCGCGAACCGGAACTCGGCAATGCTTTCTGAAGTATATTTTTCACTCGCGCCGCTGCCCGCGATCGTTGAAATAACAGCATTGTCAAGCACGAGTTCGGATGCTTCGCCGGTCGAGTCGATACGCCCGCTTTTGGACGTTATCAGACGCACGGTTCCTTTATCGTCCTCGTTGTAGATAAATATGTTTTTCCACGTCCCCGCTACAAGATCTCCATCCTTTACATAGACGGTGTAACCGGCGAGCTCGGTATTAAAGATTCCGGGTTCGATCGGCGATTCAAGTTTGTAGATCGCAGTCTGCAGTGCGACGGTGCGCACGATCGCTGCCGCAATCGGAACGCCAAACACATTGACCGCGAAGGCGAATCCCGAAAGAACAACGCCCAGCATGAGAAGCGGAAGCGTGATCTGTACATTTCCTACGCCGGCGGCTCTGATGGCGACCAGTTCGCTATCGCCCTGCATCTTCGACAACCCGATAATGACGCCGACAAGCGCGGCCATCGGACAGGTAAAGGAGATCACGCTCGGAACCAGGGCGAGTGTAAGCTGCCAAACCAGGGTGGTCGGAATATTCGCGCTGAAAAAAATGTCGGAGAACCGGCTGGCCTGCTGCGCGAAAAGGATCACGCTTAAGAGCAGCCACGCAAATATAAAATAGGGCGCGACGGCCCCGATGAGATACCTGGAAATTGTCCAGCTAAGACGCATTGTCTAATAAATTCGTTACAACTTGACGGCCAGACTCTTTTCGCCGACCACTTCCCTCCCGATCGCCTGCGCAGCAATGCGCTTCATTATGCTCGAAACCTCGACAATCGATCCTACATTGGGCCACGCGAAGTGGACGAATTCCCGTGGAGCAAGCCTTTGTACGCCGCGAAAAAGATCGCGATGTACCGCCGAGATCTGCGGCGAGCCGCCGGCCCTTTGACAGTTTACGCAAAGAAGCGCAAAACCGCTTTGCAGACTAGACGTTTCACCATCGGACAAAGCCCGGCTGCACTCCCGGCAACGCGACCAGTCCGGCAAATAGCCGCCAAGGAGCAGCAGCCACACCTCGAAATAAAGAGCTACCGACGAAAGTTCGGCAGGATCTTTCCCGCCGGCTTCGATGCATGCTCGAACCATTCTATATAACGTTTCGTTTGGATCGTGCGGAGGTGCGAATGCAATCAATAGCTCGGCGATATATGAGAACGTCTGCAGAAATGACGGTTCGCTCGCCGCCGCAAAATGAGACTGGATCAGTTCGACTTGTTGAATGCTGACCAGTTCGCGGTCATCTTTCTGAAAATAGGTCAATTCGACAGTCGAGAAGGGTTCGAGAGTACTGCCAAAACGACTCTTTAGGCGCTTCGCTCCTTTCGCGACACCGCGGACTATGCCGTGGTCCTGAGTCAAAAATATGACGATACGATCGGCTTCCGACAAGTTGAAGCTTTTAAGAACAATGCTTTCGGACTCGTATTGCGGCATTTAAATGGAAAAAAAAGCGTTCGAGCAGGTGAAAGACATCAGGTGTTCCAGGCAACTTGCAGGTTCGCAAGATTTGCACGATGTGAGAATTGCCGGAGGTCGGATATTCGCATCACGATGCTTCACGTGAAGCAGATTCTTACGGAATAAAGTATAGCACCCAGGCGATCACGAGGCTGATCAATACGAACTGAAGGAACGTCTTTCCGCCGTAGATCACGCGGTCGCGGGTCGTACCCGTTCCCATCGCTCCGAAAACTATCGAAACAAAAAGTGCAAAACCGATCAAATAGAGGAAATGAATCATTTCTTTCGTCCAAGTGCGATATCGATTGCGTCAATTATAGTCAGAAAATTAAGGAGCCCTGCCGTTTCTACGAAACGCCCGCCATATTCGAAGGTCCCGCGAGCAGCCTCGCCCGGTGACGGCTGCATAGACGCGATAAAGCTTACCAGCCATCCTGCACCGCTTCCAAGCTTAGCGAAAACGTTTAGAAGATAGAGAAGTGTACCGTCTTTGAAATCAAAACCGGGATAATAAGCCCCGCCGCTGACTACACCGACAATGAACATGGCCCAGATGGCAAGGCTGATAATGACGCCGCGTTTGTATCGTTTTTGAGCAATATGCCCAGCACCCGGGAACAACCATGCCAAGGTGCCAACTATAATCGGATTATCCATTGCAATTTTCTTTCAAGTCACTTTAAGTGTCTGGTCGACCACTAATAAATTTTACCCAACCTTTTGCAGCCTAAATTTTGAATTAATTAGTGTTAGCAGGCTACAATAAGATTTTAAGCTTTGTTCGTCGTTTACCTCATGAAATCAAAGTAAATAGCTGTACCTAAAGCGTTAAAGGCATTCCGGAGATACAGCCTGTTGATGTCCGCGCATTTTCGAATCGTAGCATTCTGCAACAAACGTTTCAAAAATTTTTGCCGAGAGCGGGTCGCAATCCCATGAAAGCTCCGGATGCCACTGTACTCCGACAACAAAACGCCCGTCACGAGTGTCTTCTATGGCCTCAATAACGCCGTCCGATGTATATGCGGAACTCTTTAAGTTATTCCCAATGTAACGTATAGCCTGATGATGATGCGAATTCACCTTAACTTGCCGTGCATTTTCTAAAACCATTTCACCAAGGCGTGTGCCTTCTTCGATCGAAACAAAATGCGAATTACGTTCCAAAGGTGGTCCCTGGCGATGCTTAAGAGCATTCTCAACCTGTGAATCGATATCCTGGATCAAGCTCCCGCCTCGCGAAACATTGAGCGACTGCATTCCGAAGCAAATTCCCAGAACCGGAATACCTAATCTCTCTGCACACTCGAGAGCCAGCAGATCTGTCTCGTCCTTCTCGGGAACCGTCGTGCCGATTTGCGGATGCGGTTCTTCGCCGTAATATGACGGATCGACGTCGCTGTCGCTACCCGGCAAGAGTAAGCCGTCGAGTCCGCACATTACGTCCTCAATGTATTCTCTCTTGGGTATCAATGAGATGTGGACCGGGGTCGAACCCGCTGCTTCGATTGCTTCGCTGTAGTCGCGCCCGAGATAAAACCTCCGCGTTGCGAGCTCCAGCCTCATCGTCAATCCGATCTTCGGTATATACGTCATGCGCTCGTTCAATGTTCAGGCAAACGCCGTCGGTCTGTCAATTTGAGCATTTGAAATTAAAGACTTATGATTTAACTTGCATGCGACATAATGAAGAGAGAACGCGCGTTCGCTCGACCACGGTTCTGCTGGTTAAGCGCGAAGGGAAGGTCGCGATGGCCGGCGATGGACAGGTGACGCTCGGTGAAACGGTCATCAAAGGGAACGCGCGAAAGATCCGCCGTTTATACAACGGCGCGATCCTGACCGGATTTGCGGGTGCAACGGCCGATGCATTTTCGCTGCTGTCGCGTTTCGAGACAAAACTCGAGCAGTTCCAGGGACAGCTCGAGCGTGCAGCGATCGAACTCAGCAAAGATTGGCGTACCGATAAATATCTTCGCCACCTGGAAGCTCTTCTGATCGTTGCCGACACGAACACGGCGTTTCTAATCTCGGGGAAAGGCGACGTGATCTCGTCGGACGAAGGGCTACTGTCGGTCGGCTCGGGCAGCATGTTCGCACTTGCGGCAGCCCGTGCGCTCGTAAAGCATACGAGCCTGTCCGCCGCGGAGATCGCCGCCGAATCGCTGCGTATAGCAAGCGAGATATGCATCTATACAAATTCTGAGATAATCGTTGAGGAGCTGTAATACGCGAAGCCAGAAAATTCGCAAGTGATCCGAATGGCCATACACCTGGGCGGCGAGACCGCTCCGCCAAAACCAAAACTGGATGAGCTGACGCCGCGAGAGATCGTCGAAGAGCTCGACAAATACGTCGTCGGCCAAAGTGCCGCGAAACGGGCAGTTGCCGTCGCGCTCCGCAATCGCATTCGGCGTCAAAAGTTACCCGAAGAGATAGCCCGTGATGTACTGCCGAAGAATATTCTCATGATCGGTTCGACCGGCGTCGGCAAGACCGAGATCGCCCGCCGGCTTGCCCGCGTCGCGGATTCACCGTTCATCAAAATTGAAGCCTCGAAGTTTACGGAGGTAGGGTACGTCGGCCGTGATGTCGAGAGCATGATCCGGGAGCTAACGGACATCGCTGTCGACATGACGAAACAAACAGCGCACGACGAGGTTCGCGTGCTGGCCGAAGAGAATGCCGAGAAGGCTATCCTCGACCTGCTTTTGCCGCCGTCGAACCTTCATTATGACAGTTCATCGGCCTCGGATGATTCGGTCGATGCCAGCCGCGAAACCCGAACCCGCGACAAACTACGCGACCAGCTTCGCCGCGGCGAATTGGACGAACGCATCGTCGAGATCGACACCCAGGACCGCGGAAACGCAACCATCGATTTCGTCGGCGGACAGGGAATGGAAGAGATGGGCGTAAATCTCAAGGACATGTTCGGCAATCTCTTTCCCGCTAAAACTGTTCGCCGTAAACTGCGCGTTGCGGATGCATATACGTATTTGCTGCGCGACGAACAGGAGAATCTCGTCGATATGGAGCAGATCACCCGTGCGGCTATAAAGAAGACGCAGAACTCCGGCATCATTTTCCTCGACGAGATCGATAAGATCGCGGGCCGCGAGTCTACCGGAAATCCTGACGTTTCACGCGAAGGTGTGCAGCGAGATCTCCTGCCAATCGTTGAAGGAACGAATGTGAACACCCGCTATGGCATGGTGAACACGGAACATATATTGTTCATCGCCGCTGGAGCATTCCACGTTTCGAAACCGTCCGACCTGATCCCGGAATTGCAGGGGCGGTTTCCGATTCGGGTAGAACTTGAATCTTTAACAATCGATGATCTTAAGCGGATACTCACTCAGCCGAAGAACTCTCTGATTAAGCAGTATCAGGCCCTGCTTGGCACAGAGGGAATCGAGCTTACATTCACCGACGAGGCAATCGCGACGATTGCGGAAATGACGGCCGAGATCAATCAAAGTACGGAAAACATTGGTGCCAGGCGGCTGCACACACTTCTCGAAAAGCTATTGGAAGAGATCAGTTTTCAAGGAAGCGAGCTCGAAGAAAAGAATCAGGTCATCGATGATCGATACGTGACGGAGCGGTTAGGCAGTCTGATCCAGGATCAGGACCTTCGTCAATACGTCCTGTGATTAAAGCACATGGTAAACACCTTTCCGCTTAACGCCTTCCCCTTAAGCATTTTGCATAAGCCACGAATTAAAGCAGCATTAGCGTTTATAACACTTGCTTTGCTTATCGGAGCCGGCTGCGGTAAACGCAAGCCCCCGCTTCCGCCGAAGGAAAGAATTGTACAGCGTGTTGAGGTGACGGGATTTCAACGCGGGAGCGATGTCATCGTTTCATGGCAGATGCCTGCGAGAAATGCCGGTCCCGGCAGTGTGCTGAATGTTGCACGCGTCGACATTTATCGTCTCGCAGAGCCCTTGTCCGCGCCGCAAACGCTGTCAGAAGAAGAGTTTGCGTCGCGGAGCCTTCTGGTTGCGGCTATTGCTGTAAAACCCGGCGATTTTGGTCTAAAGACGATGAGTTATACGGACGCATTGGAATTCGCGGGCCAGCCGGCGCGTCTACGCTATGCGATCCGATTCGTAAACGCTTCCGGTCAGAAAGCCGCATTTTCGAATTTTTTCCTTATCGAGCCGGCGAGCCGTGTCGCTGCTGCACCTAGTTCCCTGACAGCAATTCCGTCACAGGATCGGATCGCGCTCGCGTGGACCGCGCCCCATGCAAATGTCGATGGAACTCAGCCGCCTAACCTACTCGGCTACAATATTTACCGCTCGACATCTCAGACGGAACCTGCAAAGTTACTGAACAAGACGCCGGCTAAAGACGTAAACTTCGACGACCGACTCTTCGAATTTGGAAAGAAGTACTTCTATTTCGTGCGTGCCGTATCGCTGGGTACGGAGAGTCAGCCGGTCGAAAGCGCCGAATCAAATATCGCGGTACTCGAGCCGAAGGATACTTTCGCTCCGAGCGCTCCCTCGGCGCTCACGCTCGCGGCTACACCGACAACGATCTCGATTTTTTTCGCGAGCAATCCAGAAACCGATATCGCGGGGTATCGGATCTATCGGTCGACTGACGCTGCAAAGCCACGACCAGACTGGGAACTGATCACCAAGGAGCTTTTGGTGACGAATACATTCCAGGACCATCAGGTGGAAAGCGGCAAGACCTATTTCTACTACATAATCGCGGTCGACAAGACAGGGAATATTAGTGAGACGTCCGAAGTCGTTTCCGAAACCGTTCCATAAAGGACGGTGCCTGTTGAAGTAAAACATCAAGGGCCGCTGAAACTACTATTAAAGCTCAACATTAGCTTGAAGAATGAAGATTTGCAGATTCAAACACGGTGAGTTGATGAGTTTCGGCGTTATTGACGGCGAAAGGGTGTTCGCGATCGATGGTCGTTACCTGCGTACCGGAGCCGAATTCCCTTTCGATGAAGTCGAACTGCTCGTCCCCGTCGAGCCCTCTAAGATCGTCTGCGTCGGGCGAAATTACGCCGACCACGCACGCGAGCTTGGAAACGACATTCCGACGGAACCCTTGCTTTTCCTCAAAGCGCCGTCTTCGATCATCGCCAGCGGCGAGTCGATCGTTATCCCGCGACAGTCGTCACAAGTCGAACATGAAGGCGAGCTTGCCATAGTGATTAAGAATCGATGCAAAGACATTGGCGACGAGGAAAATCCGTTTCACTACGTACTTGGTTACACGTGCCTTAACGACGTGACCGCGCGAGATATTCAGCGCGGAGATGTACAGTTCACTCGCGGAAAATCCTTCGACACCTTCTGCCCGATCGGCCCGACGATCGAAACTGATCTCGACGTCACGGATGTGTCGGTCGAATGCCGCGTCAATGGAACGGTGATGCAGCGTGGCCGCACTTCGCAGATGGTCTTCCCTATCGATTTTCTGATCCGTTACATCTCACGACAAATGACGCTGAATCCGGGCGATGTCATCGCCACCGGAACTCCCTCCGGAGTTTCACAAATGAATAGCGGCGACGTATGCGAGGTCGAGATAGCGGGGATCGGAATTCTTTTTAATTCAATCATGACGACGACGGCACTTTCTTAGAACTCTCGTCAGTGAGACAATGACCTCAATGGAGTTATTATGAAATTTTTTATAGACACGGCAAATTTGGATGAGATCAAGGAAGCGAACGAGCTGGGCCTGATCGATGGTGTTACGACCAATCCGTCGCTCGTTGCAAAAGAAGGCGATGTCGAATTTAAGGAACACATCGCAAAAATTTGTGCGTTAGTTAAGGGCGATGTTTCCGCCGAGGTGACTTCCCTTGACACGGAAGGAATGCTCCGCGAAGGGCGCGAATATGCCAAGATCGCGCCGAACGTGGTGGTCAAATGCCCGCTCACGCTCGAAGGATTGAAAGCAACGCGAGTACTGACCGACGAAGGAACCGGTGTGAATGTCACGCTCTGCTTTTCGGCGGCTCAGGCGCTTCTCGCGGCAAAAGCAGGGGCAAAATATATCTCGCCTTTTATCGGCAGGCTCGACGACATTGCGACTAACGGAATGCAGCTTATCGTCGACATTATCCAGATCTACAGCAACTACGATTTCCAGACACAGGTTCTCGCGGCTTCGATCCGTCATCCGATGCATATAGTTGACTGTGCGCTGGCAGGTGCGGACGTCGCGACAATTCCTTTTAAGGTTATTCAGCAGCTCGTAAAACACCCTTTGACCGACAAAGGTCTCGAAGGGTTTCTTTCTGATTGGAAAAAAAGCGGTCGCAAGTGATTCGAACTACCAAGAAAATCGTCGGGCGATCGTGAAAACGATCGTCTTTTTTTTAAGCCTCGTCCAGCACTTTCCGGAGTTCGGCGTGAAGCCCTGCGGCTTCCGGATCGCCCTGCAATGCAAGCTGATATTTGCCCCTGAATTCCGGGTCGTCGGTTCTCAGAGAAATAAGTGACTTAATCGCCGCGAGATGTATTTCAACCGTTTCGTCATTGAAACCATCTCGTTGGGCAAACATTTCATCGATGTCGACGATCAACGTCGAGAATCGTCGAAGCCAGGCAAGGTCCTTATTTTCTAAAAGTTGTGTTAAAAACTGCACAGGCGAGGCCTCGCCGTTAAAATTTACGTATGTCTCGCGCTCAAAATCCACGAGGGATTTGTGAAGCTTTAGAAGTAGATCGCGTGACCTGCTTAGCACCTCGTTATTCTTCATAGTTAAATTATATACCAGGCAAGATACAACCGTAAGCCATCTCACTTTTATTTATTAGCTCGCTAATGGTAAGTTATTAGCCAACTAATAAGAGTTTATTTGCTCGCTATTAATCACATATTAGACGGCAAATGTTTGCTTTTTATGCTTAAAGGTTTGTTCAAATGAAATTCTCAGACAGTATTAGTTATCTCCTGTCAAAAGTTGCCGCCGCACATCGCAAGACACTCGAGAAAAGTGTTAAGTCGATCGGTCTTCACGGCGGCCAGGTTTTTGTACTGATGGAGCTATGGAAGAAGGACGGCCAGCGGCAGATCGACCTCGCGGGCTGTCTTGGACTCTCGCCACCGACGGTGAATAAGATCCTCGGCGGTCTTTTGGAGGGCGATTTCGTCACGCGTGCGAAGTACGAGGACGACGCGCGTTCGACGCGTATCTACCTAACTAAAAAAGGCGAGGATGCTCAGGTGGCGCTCGAACGTCAATGGGAAGAGCTGGAAGAACAAACGATCATAAACCTCACGGATACAGAGGCTTTACTGTTAAAGCAGCTTCTTACGCGCATGCTCGAGCAGGTCGATATTTAGGTGATTTCGCTTAGATATCGCAACGATTTCGTATAAGATGACTCCTCGGGAGAAATCGAATGAAAATATTATTCGCGACCGATGGCGACCGGCAAAGCGACGCGGCCGTCGACATGCTCAGGCATTTCGCGCTGATCGAGGGCGATCAGATGCTCGTTGTGACAGTGATCGATATGGCGATCCCAATGTCGGTCGACGTTAGCGGCGGATACCTGCCTGACACCGGCGAATTCGAGGCGGCCGCCCGCGAAAATGCCGCTGCGATACTTGAGACGGCGTCGCAGAAGCTTCGCGCCGTTTTTCCGACGGCAGGCATCAGTATCGACACACGAGTACTGTTCGGCTCGCCGGACAGCAGGATCGTCGAAGCGGCAGGCGAAATGCATCCCGATTTGATAGTGCTCGGTTCGCGCGGTCACAATCGCCTCGAACGTATTTTCCTCGGATCAGTTTCGGATTCGGTAATGCACCATGCCCCGTGCTCAGTGCTGATCGTCCACGCTCCGGCGCAATAGACGATGTTAAAAAATTCTGCGTCCATCGTCGTGAAAAATTTCGACGGCTCCGTTCGAAAGACTTGGAAATGCAGGCTGCTTGAACAAACCTGTACGCTTGTCACATTCGTCGGAGAATTTTTCGAAGATGTTTCGCACGCGGAACTCGGTCTGATCCGCCAAGGAACGGTTTCGTACGAATACTACTGGCTCGGTCGCTGGTACAACGTTTTTCGATTTTGCGAGCCCGACGGCTCGCTTCGCAATTACTACTGTAACGTAAATATGCCGCCGATTTACGACGGAAATATGCTCGAGTACGTCGATCTGGATCTTGATCTGCTTGTCTGGCCGGACGGCAGCTATCAAGTGCTTGATAGGGATGAATTTGAAGCAAATTCCCTTCGCTTCGAATATCCTTTCGAGGTAAGGGCAAACGCCGAATCGGCATTAGTGGAACTAATTCAGATGGCAGAAACAGGCGATTTCGGAATAGAGGTTTTAGCGTTGCTTTCAATTTCGTCGACCAGAAAGAAAGGAGACGCAATCGGCCGTATATCCGTAACCGCAGCCGCTCCATACGCTGGGCACGGCGGTTATCGGACGCGTTATCGCGGTTGGATGCGTAGGATGTAGCTGCAAATGGCGAGGCTTGTTCCCGCCGCCAGGGCTATCCGTTGACCCGGAGG
>JBBSGG010000059.1:0-15893 GCA_038254305.1 Pyrinomonadales bacterium | reverse complement strand
CTGCAAGTCTTTCATTGCTTCGTCGAGCGTCGTGTCGCTTGCCGTATCGTCGCCGTCGGAAACGATCACGATCACCCGCCGGCCCGAAACCTCGCGAAGGTAATTAGCGGATAGCGAGATGCCGTCCAAAAGCGCCGTCGCGCCGACCGGCATCGCAAACATCTCGATCGCATTTGTCAGCGATAAAATGTCCGGCGTAAACCGCTGCTCCAGTCTCGTAACGGTAGCGACGCTGTAAAGCGCGGCAAGGTCTTTGTCGGGCCTGATCATCCGCCGGAAAAATTTGATCGCGGCTTCTTTCTCGAAATCGCGTGCGATCATCACACTCGACGAATTGTCGAACAGCATCGCAAGTCGTATCGGCGTTTCCGAACGCGACATTTCAGCGATCTCGACAGTTTTGCCGTCCACCTGCAATTCGAAATCGGAAAGCTTCAAGTTCGTGACGGCATGCCCGCCGCCGTCCAGAATCGAAACCGGTATCGGTATAAGCGTAGCGTCGACAGTGATCACGTCGTCCGGATCATCGGGCTTCTTAGGCGTTGGCGAGGGTCGCGGAACTGAGGCGGTCTTTTCCTGTGTCGGAACGTAAACGACGCTGGGGCGGAATCCCGGCTTTGGCGTCGGTGTCTCTTCTGGTTTCACGCGACCGGATTGGGCATACGCGACGGTCGAAAATGCAAGTAAAAATATGAGGAAAAAGCCGAACTTCATAAAGGCAAACTATATTATCCGGCTATTTGATTAGCAAAGCACAAAGGCGGTTGCTTTGATGCGTAGGCCTAAGCCCAGATCAGCTTAACGCTTGCAAATAACAGGACGGTGGCGAGCACACGTCGCAGCGTCAGCGAATCGAACCGTTTCGATCCGAGTGTCGAGCCGATCAGGCCGCCGATCACCGCCGCGGCGATCCACATCCAGACATCGGACGGCAGGTGCGAAAGCTGAGATAAATTTCCGAGAAGTCCTGCAATGGAATTAACGAGAATAAAGAGAACCGAGACACCGGCCGCTGTGCGGGTTTCCGCCCAGTGCATAAGCAATAAGATCGGAGTCAAGAAGATGCCGCCGCCAACGCCGACGAGTCCCGACAGCAGCCCGATCGCCGCGCCGATCATGAGGCAGATCGCGATCGGCGGATCTTTTACCTGGGCGTCGCCTTTTAGATTGACCGCCAGGCGGACCGCCGCAAGCGCGAGTACGACGCCGAGAACGATCTTATAAACATCTGTCGGTAAATGGGTCATCCCGCCGACAAACGCCATCGGTATAGACGCGGCCGCAAACGGCAAAAACATGCGCCACGAAAAATACCCCGCTCGGTAGAACTGCAGCGTACCGATCGTCGCGACAAAAAGATTCAGCACCAGCGCCGTCGGCCGCGTCACCTCCGGCGCCACAGCCAAGAAAGCCATCACCGCCAGATATCCCGACGCCCCGCCATGCCCGACGGAGGAATAGAGTATTGCGACGATGAGAATCGCGAGGATGATGAGAACTGCTGTTGATTCCATTCGGATATTCAGTTTCCGATATTGCGTTCGCTTTAACGACACCTACCCAGACTTGAGCTAAAGCTCAATGGGTTTTATGCGGGAACGTTACCATCCATTCATCCCAATCCTTCAATGCCCGTTCCACCTGCACTATGTGTCGTTCGCGCTTGTTGCGGTGTTCCTTGCGCAGTTCGAGCGGTAATTCTTCTAATAGTCCGAACGTGATGTTTACCGGCTGAAAGTTTTTGGTCTCGACGTTTGAGACGTAACGGCACAGGGCACCGATCGCGGAGGTTTGCGGCGCCGTCATTAGAGGCTGGCCGCGCAAAGTGCGGACGGCGTTTATTCCCGCGAGCCAGCCGGTCGCGACCGATTCGACGTAGCCTTCGACGCCGGTGATCTGGCCGGCGAAGAAAAGTTTCGGGTTTGTACGGGTCGAGAGGTCTTCGTTCAGGATCGTCGGCGAATTGATGAACGTGTTGCGATGTATCTGGCCGTACTGCAAAAATTCGGCGTTTTCGAGACCAGGGATCAAACCCAAAACTCGCGCCTGCTCGCCGTACTTCAAATGATTTTGAAAACCGACCATTCCGTACGCATCGGCCATCAGGTTTTCCTGGCGGAGCTGCACACATGCGTACGGTTCCTCGCCGGTTTTGGGGTGGCGCAGGCCTTTAGGTTTCATCGGGCCGAATCGCAAGGTTTCGGGGCCCCGGCGGGCGATCTCTTCGATCGGCAGGCAGCTCTCGAACCATTGCGTATCTTCAAAGCGTTTGATGGGCACCGGTTTGGCGGCGAGTACCTCGGCAACAAACGTTTCGTACTGCTCACGGTCCATCGGGCAATTTATGTAATCGTCACCGCCTTTGTCATAGCGTGCCGCTTTGAAGGCGATCGACATATCTATCGAATCCGCCGCGATGATCGGGGCGATCGCGTCGTAAAAATAAAGCTGGTCGTCACCCGTAAACTTCATTATCTCGCGCGTCAATGCGTCCGACGTCAGCGGACCAGTGCAGATGATCGTCACCTCGTTCGGGTCGATCACGGTGAATTCTTCCCTAACGATCTCTATGTTCGGATGAGCCTCGATCCGTTCTGTGATCAGTTCGGCAAACTTGCCGCGGTCGACTGATAAGGCCGCACCGGCCGGAACCTTTGTCGCCGCCGCGGCTTCCATCACGAGCGAATTGCCGCGTCGCAGTTCTTCCTTTAAAAGGTAAGGAGCGCTTCCCGGTTCGTCCGTTTTCAGCGAGTTCGAGCACACGATCTCCGCCAGTTTGTCCGTCCGGTGCGCGGGCGTCTGCTGCATGGGCCGCATCTCGTATAGTCTGACCTTCGCACCCATATCCGCCGCCTGCCACGCCGCTTCCACACCGGCAAGGCCGCCGCCGACTACGTTTATTAAATCGTTCATCACTGGCTGGATTATAGACGATAATCGTGACGTGTTCAGAAAGGCACGGCGATTGCGCCCGTGATCAAGTGGTGTAACGGAATCGAGCACTAGATACCATGGAGGTAAACATGCCGAAAGATATTAATGGATTGAAGGTCGCAATTTTAGTCGCGTCCGGGTTTGAACAGCAGGAATTGACCGGCCCGCGTGAGGCTCTGGACGCCGCCGGGGCGAAGACGATGATAGTTTCGCCGAACGACAGTGAGGTCGAAGGATGGAACCACTACGACAAAGCGGACAAGTTCCCCGTCGATGTGCGGCTTGCTGAGGCGAAGGCGGCGGATTTTGACGCTCTGCTGCTGCCCGGTGGTGTCGCAAATCCCGATCAGCTCCGCATAAAGCCTGAAGCGGTTACGTTTGTAAAAGACTTTTTCGACGCGGGCAAACCGGTCGCCGTCATCTGCCACGGACCGTGGACGCTGATCGAGGCTGGTGTCGTAAACGGCAGAAAGATAACGTCGTGGCCATCGGTAAAAACGGACCTTATCAACGCCGGAGCCCAGTGGGTCGACGAAGAGGTCGTCGTCGATAACGGCCTCGTCTCAAGCCGCAAACCAGACGACATTCCGGCGTTCAACCAAAAGATGATCGAAGAGTTTGCCGAAGGCCGCCATCGCGGGCAAAGGGCCGCTACAAGCTAACTAGAACACCACATCCGGCGGAAACTGCGGGATCGGTTCAGGAGGCGCCGGGAATGGTTCCGGCGTCATCGGCGGTTGCGGCTCGCTCGGAGGGATCGGATCGGTCACCGGATACGGATCGGGTTCGGGACTCGGCAGGTCGGCCGGGATCACCGGTTCAGTCGGGCTAGGATCGCCGACATCCGGTTGAGGCAAGTTTTGGTCGTTCATAATTTCTCCTTCGGGTATTATAACGCGGCGGTTCGGACATCGGCGAGAAAACTCGCGACGCTCATATTCTGTTGACTTTTAACTGTGTTTAATGCACGCTAGTTCTCTGGCTTCGTGCTTTGTGCATGCTGCCTGCTCTCCGATCCTACTCTTCTAAGCAGCTTATCGGCTTCCCACCGGACTTTTGTCCGAAACGCCGAGAATGCTCCGCCTCCCAAAATGGAAAATCTTGAGATCACCGCGCCGGACCGGGCGAACGCCGGTATCGTTGGCGATACGTTCAGAGAAAACGCCGGTATCGTTGATGGGAGTGCTCCTGCTTCCACAGAAATTTTTATAAACCTGACCGATACTACGCCCTCTGCGGTCAGCGAACGCATCTTCGATTCTGTCCGGCACGCCATCTTTCTCGTTAACGAGGACGGCACTATCGCCCGTGCCAATCCCGCAACGCTTGAGCTCACCGGCTATACCGTGCACGAACTGATCGGACTGCCGGTTGAGATCTTGTTTCGTCGTCTGCGGTCTTTTGCCCGCCTTTTTGCCCGTTCGCTGAAAGACGAGAGCTTTGCCAAAACTCTTGAGATCGGCTGCATGCGAAAGGACGGTTCGCAATTCCCTGTTTCCGTATCCACGTCGAAAATAGTGGACGACACGACCGGCACGTGGAGGCTGGTTTGCGTGGCTCAGGACATCACGAACCGAAAACGCCTCGAAGCAGAATCGCGCGCGATCTCGCGGATCATCGACGGCGTTTCATCGACTGCAAATCTCGACGAGCTGCTTCATCTCGTTCACCGCTCGATAAAAAAGATCCTGTACGCGGAAAATTGCTTTGTCGCTCTCTACGATCCTGCAACCGAGCTGCTGACGATGCAGTTTTGGGTCGATAAGTATGACTCGATGCCCGCTCCGCTCAAAATCGGCCGCAGCTTGAGCGCTTACGTCTTTCGCGAAGGCAGATCGATGCTGCTGACCGACGACGACGTAAAAAAGCTGATCGCGGCGGGCGACGTCGAATCTGTCGGCACCGATTCGCCGATATGGCTCGGCGTTCCGCTCAAGACGCCTGCGGGTGTCATCGGCGTGCTCGTCGTGCAGGACTATCACAATTCCGACACCTATACACAGCAGGACGTCGAGCTGCTGACATCGGTCGCCGATCAGATCGCACTGGCGATCGAACGCAAACGAGCGCAAGAGGCGCTTCGCCTAAGTCAGGAGCGGTTCGAGCTGGTGACCCGGGCGACGAGTGACGCTGTTTGGGATTGGAATCTCGAAACTGACGGCATCTGGTGGAACGAGGGATTTCAAAAACTCTTCGGGTACTCCCCCGAAGAGGTCGGAAGTGAGATCGAATCGTGGACGACGCGTATTCACCCCGACGATCTCGAACGGGTCACGCACGACATCCATCGGCATATCGACAGCGGCCATCACAATTGGACGGACGAGTACCGCTTTCGCCGCAGCGACGGCTCGTACGCCTTTGTCATCGATCGCGGTTACGTCGTCTACAATAATGAGAACAAACCTGTTCGCATGCTCGGTTCGATGATGGACGTGACGGACCGAAAATCGCTCGAAGAACAGCTTACACATCAGGCACTTCACGATCCGCTAACGAAGATCGCAAATCGCGTGTTGTTCCGCGATCGTGTCGACCACGCTTTGGCAAAACTAAGCCGAGACGATGGCACGCTGGCCGTGCTCTTTTTGGATCTCGACGATTTCAAGGCGATCAATGATTCGCTCGGTCACGCCGCGGGCGACAAGCTGCTCATTGGCGTCGCCGATCGCCTGCAGGAGTGTCTTAGAAATACCGACACCGCCGCCAGGCTCGGCGGCGATGAATTCGCGGTACTTGTCGATACCGTTCACCGGGCGGACGAGGCTGAAATGATCGCCGAACGCATCAACACGGTGTTCAAGCAGCCGTTTCTGATCGACGGCAAGGAAGTACGTGTTTCGTCGAGCATCGGTATTGCAAGCAGCTCGAAGGCCGCATCGAACTCTGAAGCCCTTTTACGTAACGCCGACCTCGCGATGTACATGGCCAAAAATCAGGGCAAGCGCCAGGCTGTGGTCTTTCAGCCGGAAATGCACGAGGCACTGATGGAACGCATCGAGATGGAAGAGGAGCTGAGACGCGGCATCGAAAATCGCGAATTCACGCTCCATTACCAGCCGATACTTGCGCTCGAATCTAAAGAGATAATTGGAATGGAGGCTCTCGTCCGCTGGTGCCATCCGCGATACGGTCTTTTCCCGCCGCTGAAGTTTATACCGCTTGCCGAAGAGACGAATCTAATAGTTCCGCTCGGCGAATGGGTGTTGATCGAGGCGTGCAGGCAGATGCAGCAATGGCGAAACGAATATCCCGGTGAGTGCGACACATCGATCACGGTCAATATCTCGATCCGCCAGTTTCAGCAGGACGAGCTTGTCAAAATCGTACAAAAGGCTCTCGATGAATCCGGCCTGCCGCCGGAGTATCTGATCCTGGAAATTACAGAGAGCTTCATGCTTCAGGACACCGAGGCGACGATCCTCAAGCTGCACGAACTCAAAAGGCTCGGTATACGACTCGCTATCGACGATTTTGGCACAGGATATTCCAGCCTCAGTTATCTTCAGCGATTTCCTATCGACATTCTCAAGATCGACAAGTCGTTCGTCGACAAAGTTGGCCTCGGTACCGAAGGGAGCGCCGTAGCGAGAGCAATAATCATGATGGGCGATTCCCTTAATTTGAAAACGATTGCCGAAGGCATCGAAAGCCCGGAACAGATGCTGGCCCTGCGCGAGCTCGGCTGCGACGCGGGCCAGGGATTTCATTTCGCGAAACCGCTCAGCAGCGAGGACATGAAAGAATTTCTGACGCAGCGTCACGCAAAACCTGAAAAGACGATCGCATGAGATAAAGCCTTCACCCGAGCGAGTGAAGGCTTTCTTGTGTCGGTTAAGTGGTCGTGATGGTGCGGCTCCGTTTAGTCCGGTAGTCCTTCGCCATCGCACGGCAGTTTTCAAAAACTTTGGCCGTGACAATGCCGGAGCCCGGCGGATCGACTTCGACCAGCGAGGCCGCGCGTGCGGCCTTTGTCAGCCATCCGGCGGCCGCGGCTGCGTTTAGATCGTAGGTCGGCGTCCATTCTTCGCTGATCGGGGCGACGCCGGCAGAATCAGCGATACACGCCTGCGCGAGGAGTTCGTCGATCTCACCGTCGGTCAAAACCGGCTCGATGTCCCAAGCCGTCATTCGTTTCAGTTTGTTTTTTGGTGTTTCGGGCATTGTTTATAAGATTCGTCTTGTGAACGCGGATCGATCGGACCACTCGGTTCCAGATTCCTTTACCTATTCTGGCCTTCGCCGATCCGCTCGATCCGCGTTCAAGAAATTGTTAAGACTTGTTCGCTATCAAACACGCGAGCGCTGTCGGCCGGACGACCTTAGCGCCGTAAACATGGAGACCTTTGACGGCGTCGCCAAACCGCTTTTCCGGTTTGAACGTCTGCAGATCAACGATCTGTTCAACATAAGCGGTCCCGATGCGATGACCGGCAATGATCTTGTATTTCGCGCCCGTCGTATTCGGAACATTGTTGGATTTCAAGATGCGGAATCCGGCAGCCTCGCCCACCTCGCCGTTGGCCAGGGCGGAATCCGAACGCGACGTTCCCGCTTTGACGAACCGGTCGTCCTTGAGCAAGAGGCCGTGATACCACGCGGGCACGATGACGAAGCGGCCGTCGATAGGCACATCGGATTCGTCGAGCAGCACGCCGAGATCGACGAGATATTCGTACGCGTTGTCCTTTGTCGGAACGATCGGCGTGGTAAGCGAGCCGATCTTGTTTCCGGCCGCGACCGCGTTTTCCATCAACCCGGCAATGAATGAATCGGCCTTTTCCCGCAGCGACCAAGCCGACCGGCGCATCGCTTCGTCAAGGACGTTTACGTTCTGCTGCGCCCGATCAACGCTGTCGACGTAGAAATTGAAATATTTGGATTGGTCGATACTCAAGGTCTGCTCGGTATCTGTCAGGGCTTCGGGGTCGGCGATGTCGGTGTCCGTGATGTAATCACCAATTGTAACGTCACCGATCGACGCGATCTTGACGGTATTTCCGGATTCGCGGATCTTGCCTTCGTAATCGCGGACGCAGACCTCTGCCTGGCCGTAAACAAGTGCCTTTTCGAGGGCGACGAGAAGACGCGACGCCCAAACTGTAGGGATAAAATCTAATGCCATATTTCTCCTGGGTCGAAAGTTAAAGAGTGAAATAGTGAAAAAGGAAGAGGAAACGCGGATGTTCGTGCTGCTTAGTATGTTTCGCGGTTACAGTTCCTGTAATTTCGAAGACTGAAATTACTAACCAACACGAATCAGCACTAAGGGTCGCTAACGTTAACGGCCCGGATGCGAGAGAACGTCGCGGACTGCGGACCAATCGAGTTTTGCGATCTGCTCGGGCGACATTTTTGCCAACGCTTCGCGCGTCAAACTTCTGACGGACGAAACGCCGGTGCCCGCGTCGATCGAATTATGCTGCGGCCCCCCAGCCGCGAACTGTTCGGGAAATTGCCGTTTCATTTCAGCGACCAGAGCTGCACCGTTAGCGGGAATTCCATCGGCGTCGAACTGCAGCCGATCCTTTGCGGCTTGAAACAGCAGCTCCGGCGACCGAACGCCGGCCTCGGTGAATAGATCTAACATTGTGTCGCGAGCAGCACGGTCGCGGATCGCCGACTGGAGTTCGCCGATCTCGGCACACAGGCCGGCGATCGTCATCTCGGCGTGCGGCGCGGTATCGGAGTTAAAGTCAGGTTGTGTTTCGTTTGTTGGTTGTGTTGTTTGCTCATTCATACAAGAACGAGCCTAACGCCGCGGCGATATTTTTTGAACGGCGGTTTTTAAAGCTTGTCGCGGATTCTTTAACTTCGACGATATAGCAGGCCGCGCACAAAAAAGAAGCCGGCTGTCCGGCTTCTCGCATGTGTGCATGGAAATAATATTCGATCAGGCAAGATAATGAGTTAGAAGTGGTTCGAGTCGGTTGAAGTCCATCGGCTTTTCCACGACTTCGTTGCAGCCCGACGCGAGGGCCATTTCTTCGGCGGCGTTCCCGAGAGCGGTCAGGGCAATTATCGGTACATCAGCGACCGCACTATCCTTGTCTTCGCGAATAAGACGCGTCGCCGTCAGGCCGTCCATTTTCGGCATCATCAGATCCATCAAAATGAGATCAGGATGCGATTGTTGAGCACGTTTAACAGCTTCGTCACCGTCGCTCGCTTCGAGAACGTCATATCCGTAAAACTCGAGCAGGTACCTCATCATCTCGCGGGCGTCCCTGTAGTCTTCCGCTATCAAAACTCGCTTATTCATACTTCTCGCCTTACTACAATGCCGGTTTAAAGACGTTATAAGTCCCGACATTTGCGACGCGCAACCTGCACGTTTTAGTTTGTCGACGCAAGCGACGTGCCATTAACCGTTTAGTTCGGTTATCTCACAAAACTTTACAAATAGTGGTATTTCTTGCTTTTACGCCGTCGCGATACGTTACACAGTGTCAGGTTTCGACATTTCGAGGTGCATCAAATACGCATCTCGGGCGCAAACTGGTCTTTGCTCATTTGCTGTGCCTCCGCTTCGCCGTAGCCAGCTTCAACCAGCGCCTGCTCGACCGTTATCCCGATCTGCCGCTTGAGCAGAATGTTTTCGAGCACTTCGCGTTCGGTTCGCTCACCGGCGTCCTCCCAGAGTGTGTTGAGCCTCGATCCGTCGCGGCCTTCGGCCGCTAATGCGAAAGCCATTACATCCGCCCACACCTGCCCGAAGGATTCCTGGCGGTCGCGAACCTTGGCGAGGAACCGTGTTTCGGCCTTGCGCATCGATTCGCCGCTCGGAAATCCGTGCAGATCAGGCATCACATAATATAGCGGTGTTCCGGTAACTGAGGCGATGTCAGTGCGAAAGCTGTCTTTCACCTTTAAGAACTGCTCGAGATCGGCGGTATTAAAATCGCCGAAACGCGCCTCGGCGTTCTCTGCAAGCCAAATACGGTCGACCCCGGCTTCGAATGGCGCTTTCGGATTGCCGTTTTCGTCGTATTCGATCTCGATGCCGGCCGCCCAGCGCTGGCGAAATGCGCTAAATTCCATCGCGACAAGCATATCGAGCACGGCTTTGTTCAATCCGTCCTGGATCGGTATCGCCGCCTCGATCTCGGTGGTGCCGGACATGCCGATGTCGGAATTATTGGCAAAATGAAATACGGGCACCACGCCGAACGGATTTTCGACAACCGCTTCTTCGCCGGCGACCGGCACGAACTCCGCCGCTTCGGGAAGCCACCCTTCGGTTTCGCCCGCGGACACATATTTCTCGATGCGGTCGGGATAGAACATGTTGAGCCGCGTTCGACGGTCGGCCGTCCGCCAATATTTGGCGGCGCGTATGACGACGCCGGGCGACTCGTCGTCATACACTGCCGTGCAGCTCGAGGCGCGGTTTGGATGGATCGCGATACGGCCGCCCGATGCCGGCCAGACGATCACATACGCATCACCGTTCTTTAGCGCTTCCTTGTGAACCTCGCGCGAACGCAGTGCCATACGGTTGTCGCTCCAGACGCGTTTTACTTCATCTGAATCGCCCGACGGTCCCGTGTCAATGCTGAATCCTTTCACCTTCAGCTTGTCGCCCACGGCCTGACATACCGCCGGGCAAAGATTGAGCGCGAATTCGCGAAACAGCGTCCCGAACGCGTTCTTAAATTTTTCGGTCGCGAACGAAAGGTCGTGCTCGCCGCGATAATAACGTTCGCTTCGCGCGTAACGCGGGGCATCCGTCCGGAATGCAAGAAGTGCCTGTTCGATATCGATATTCATATTTATTTTCTCCTAAAAGCTTTTTGCGGACCGCCGCTGCCCGAGCTGCCGGACCGCTAGGCTGACCGCGTCAATTTGATCGTCGTGCCTGCCGCCGGGAAAACTGCAGGCTTCGGCAATGAATTCGTCCGTCCACCCTCCGCGAACGAGGATCACTTTTCCGTCTTCGGCAAGATTTGCCCATGTCAGAGCACGCGTGTACTTGTCGGCCTCGACGCGCAGTGCCCGCAGCGGCGCCCGCCCGCCCGCGACGCCGCTGCGAATGTCCTGGACGAGCGCCTCGCCGTGAAGCGCTTTTTCGATAACGTGAGCCGTCCGCGTTTCGCTTCGCATGCGGTCGATGACATATCGCCGCTGTTCGGGATACTCGATGCGGCCGCGAAAACCGTCGGCAATGAAGAGATTTCCTTCGGCATCGAAAGCGCAGCGGAACGATGCAGTGTAATCGGCGGAGGTCCTTGTCGACACTGCAAGGTCATAGCCGCGTGCCCAGTTAAGCAGCACGGGCGAGCGGTCGACGAAATTCCGGAACCAGGAGCGCTTGAAAAGGCCGCCTTCCGCGGGCACAGGCCGCTGCTGATAGAGCGCGGCAAATGAATACGCTCCGAGCTGCCGCTTGATCTTTAGCAAAGCGTCGCGGCCGTATCTTTCCGGGCAGAGCGCTTCGCCGTCGAGCCGGCCGATCTCATCAGTCCAGACTTCTGCGTCGGCTCCCGGCGGGCATTCCGCAAGCGCCGGTAAACTGACGATCTCCCATGGTTCGCCGCCGTCGTCGTTCATTTTGCTCATCAGGCGTCCGGCGAGATCGTCCTCGTGCCAGCGCGTCTGTATCAGAACGATCGCCGCACCGGGCTCGAGCCGAGTGTAGACGTCGTCGTTGAACCAATCCCAAACTCGTTCGCGAATGGTCGCGGATTCCGCCTCGGCGCGGCTTTTGACCGGATCGTCTATGACGATCAGACCGGCGCCAAAGCCGGTCACGCCAGCACCTACGCCGACGGCACGCACGCCGCCGCCTTCTGCGGTTTCCCATTCTTCCGCGGCTTTCCTGTCGCTCGCGAGCTCGATCCGCGCCTCGACGATCCGTTTGATCTTTCGCGAGAAACGGTTTGCGAGCTTCTGGTTGTAGCTCCCCAGAATAATGTTCAGCGACGGATCCTTTTCAAGGCGCCACGCGGAATACCGGACCGTGACCGTCTCACTTTTGGAATGCCGCGGCGGCAAAAAGATCATCAGTCGGCGGCTTTCACACGAGGTGACCTTATCGAGTTTTCGATAGATCGATCGCTGATGCAGCCAGTTCCAGGTCCAATCCGATTCGGTCTCTTGAAGCCAATCGGCGAACGGAGGCACGACTGGTTTGACTTTCGCCTTGTTTTTCTTTCGGGGAGCCAACTATTTGAATATCGCGAAAATAGCCGCGCCGATCAGGATATCGCCGATGCGTTTCAAAGGTGAGCGCGGCTTTTTGCGAAGTGTCTCAATGAGCGCGTTTCGGTTGGCGACCAAAGCGTCCTTTGCTGCGATCGTTTCGTCCTTCGCCTTTACGGCGGCGCGCAAAGCCGCGGACTCTGCCGCACGTGAAGTCGCGATCTGCTCAACTACCGAAGCGATCTTTTGTTCCGATTCGAGCCGGGCCTTAACGGCGGCATTCTCAGATTCGAGCGCCGAGACCAGAACGCGTGTACGCGAGAGTTCGTCGGCAGCGGCTGAGCACGCGCCCAGGATGGCGGCGTCAGTCTTCGCATCCGTGGCCAAGATCTTTGAGCTTTGCACAGAGTTCGGCGGCGGTTGTTTCGATTGACCGAATGCCGCGGGCGCGGTCAACGCCGCCGCGAGCGTTACGAGTTTCAATATAAAGTTTCTGCAATTCTTCATCTTGTTTTCTTGCCAGCTCGCGTATGCCGCGAAGCTGTTCTTCTAAAAATCCGGCACGTGCCGCGGCGTTGTCGGCATTTTTCATCGCGGCCCGCGCATCGGCGTCGCTTGCCGCTGCTTTAGCCGCGACCTCGGTCGCCTGCCGTTCGAGACGTTTCACCTTTCGCGACCAGATGATCGTGTCACAGGCGAAGAGGGCGAGTATGATTCCGGCGATCGCTCCGGTCGCAATAGCTTTCTGACGAAGCGTAAGATTTACGTTCACGGCTTCCCGTCCTTGCCGGCCGGGCTGAGAGGATCGCGCCTCTCCGCCGTTCGGCGAAAATAGATTTGGAGCAGCACGTCGACGGTTTTGCCGACCGCGAAAAATATCACCGGCAGCACGATTGCCGAAACGATCGTTATCGCTGTTTTTGATTCGATCGCCGTGCAGATCGACGTCGTGGTGCTGATCCACGCAAGGGAAATGTTTTTAATGTCGTTCATGTTAAAAGAGTTTCAGGACTTAGCGACAGCGGCGTCGTTTTGTTCACGGATCTTGCCGAGCGTGATCTGGCGATACAGGTAAGCCAGCGCGATCGTCGCGGTAATGACCGCGGCTGCAAGCCAGATAAGCGGCGGCACCGAGTAAACAAAACCGACCATCGCCCACGCCGCCTGCCAGATCGTTGCCGCGACGGTCGTCCAAAGCGACTTTGCGGCGTCGCTGCGTGTCGTGACCGCTCTTATGAGCGCATCGGCGCGGTCATATTCGCGAGCGGCATCGTAGACGGACCTCTCGACACGTTCGAGCATTTCGCGGGCGTAAGAGGAGTTCGGCGGCTGAGCGGTATGAGGAACTTTCGGTGAGCTGTCTATAGGTTTCTGCGGGATCGGCGTCATTGGAGACGCGGCCGTGTTTGAGGAAGGGTCTTTGGCAGGCTCAGCCGCCGAAATTTGCGCGTGCGCGAGTGGGTCGCCCCCGCAATAAGAGTTTTCGCACGTTAGGCGAATGCCGCGGACCGTGATCGGAAGATCGAGGTTCCATCTTCCGGCCATGATCTGTGTGAGAAAAAAACGCGTGCGGTATGCCGTTTTCGCCAGTCGCGGCGAGGCTGTAAGCCAAGCGTGCCGTCGGCGCACGTACTCGCCGATCCATTTCTTTTCATCGCCGCCGGCGGAAGGAAAAGGCAGCTTGACGGTATCGCGGATCGCGGCCCAGGAACCGTGCACGACCGAATCGTAAACAACAGCAAGCGACAGCGGGAGCGTCAATCCAAGCCGCTCACACTCGAGAATCGCCGGATGCATATACATAAGGTCGGAGACCGCTGTCTGGGCGGCGCGCATCTCTCTGGTGATGGCTGCAGCTTTTAATGCATTTCGGAAAATGTCGCTGTCGGCAAGCTTTGCGATCGATCGCGCTCGTCTGTCTTTCAGCACCGGCAGTATGTTCTGAAAGATCCTGCGGGCGATCGTTCCGCCGCCATCTAGATATCTTTCGATCACCTCGCAAAGCGCCCCCGAACGATGTGTGAACTGGCTGATGCCATACGAAACTCCCGCTCCGTCATCAAGTACCGCATAAGCGGCAAAATCACCGAAAGGCTTTGAAGTTTCGAAAACATTCACGATAGCTCGTGCCCTGTTTATATCGTCGGTGCTGAATCTCATTAATTGTTTCATGATCGGTTTTGCGTATTGTAAATGAAACGCTTGTTTGATATTATCGCAGTGGTCGGGCGATAAAGGGCGAATCATTTGTTACTTCTCGCCGCCGCTTACATACCGCCCGGCCATTTGCAGATTACCCGCAACGTATAACGAATTACAGGACGATATGGCTGAAATCGCGCGGTTTCGATAACAGCGATAAGATCGATGAAATTGGATCAGATTAAGAAGGAGATTAACGAAAGGTATGCACGATGTAAAACACACGTTGGATATCAAGATGCGGACGAAACTTCGTCTGAGCGAGATAGAAAGGCTGATCAAAAAACATAGGATCATCGTGCCGCCGCTGTCACGGGCGACACTGGTTAATTTTTGCGAGGACGGAACATTCGAGACCGCGGGAGAACGGCCGACGTCGCTGGGATGGCTGGTCTTCGAAGATTCGTTTTGGAAATGGGCCGAAGGTCTGGACGGCGGGAGCAGCAGAAGGCAGAGCAGCTAGCTTGCGGTGCGCCTTTCGATTAGTGGTCGAGAAGGCTTCTAACGGCGCGAGCAAGCGAATTCGAAGAAAAAGGCTTGGCGATAAAATTCATGCCTTCGTCGATGATACTGTGCCGCATCATCGCGTCGTCGGTGTATCCCGACGTGAAAAGCACCCGCGTTCCCGGGCGTTCGGATATAAGACGCGTCGCGAGCTCGCGGCCGCCCATCTGCGGCATAACCACGTCGGTAATCAGCAGATCGAATTTGATCGACGGATCTTTGCACATTTCGATGGCTTCAACGCCGTTCGCGGCTTCTACGATCGTGTAACCGCACGACTCGAGTATTTCGCGGCTGAGCTTCCTGACGAGCTCTTCGTCTTCGACGAGCAGGATCGTTTCGCTTCCTTCAGATGACGGTATCGGCTCCATCTTCACCGGCGCCCCGATCACATCGTGAGCAAAGGGCAGATAGATCTTGAATGTCGTGCCGTGTCCCGGCTCGGAGTACACCCAGATATTGCCGTTCGATTGCTTGACGATACCGTAGACGGTCGAAAGCCCGAGGCCGGTTCCCTCGCCGGTCGCTTTCGTCGTGAAGAATGGTTCGAAAACGCGGTTTTGCGTCGCTTCGTCCATGCCCATGCCGGTGTCGCTGACGGCGAGCATCACGTATTGGCCTGGTTTGACGCCAACGTGGCCGCCTGCGTATTCGCCGTCGAGCCGTACATTCCTTGTTTCAAAGACGATCGTGCCGCCGTTCGGCATCGCGTCCCTGGCGTTGACCGCAAGATTCATCAGGACTTGTCCGATCTGGCCCGGATCGGCTTCGACAGGCGACAGATCGGGATCGAGCACGGTGGATATTTCGATATCTTCCCCGATTATGCGGCCGAGCATGCCGGATGTTTCACGGATCACGTCGTTGACATCAAGAATTTTGGGAAGCAGTATCTGCCGCCGGCTGAAAGCGAGAAGCTGCTTCGTCAGGTCGGCCGAACGCTCGCCTGCCTTGCGGATCTCCTCAACGTTGCGACGGTTCGGATCGTCCTCCGAAAGGCGGCGCAGGACGAGGTCGCTATAGCCGTTGATCGCAGTAAGCATGTTATTAAAATCATGCGCCATTCCGCCGGCGAGAATGCCGATAGATTCGAGCTTTTGCACCTGTATGAG
>JBBSGG010000058.1:0-16082 GCA_038254305.1 Pyrinomonadales bacterium | reverse complement strand
GTTCCTCTCGATATCTACGCATTTCACCGCTACACCGAGAATTCCGATTGCCCCTTCTATACTCTAGCACAACAGTATCACTTGACCGTTCCGAGTTAAGCCCGGAGATTTCACAGATGACTTGAATTGCCGCCTACGCGCCCTTTACGCCCAGTAAATCCGAACAACGCTTGGTCCCTACGTATTACCGCGGCTGCTGGCACGTAGTTAGCCGGACCTTATAAATAGTACCGTCATTTATTCTTCCTATTCTTTCGAAGTTTACATACCGAAATACTTCATCCTTCACGCGGCGTTGCTGGGTCAGGCTTTCGCCCATTGCCCAAAATTCCCGACTGCTGCCTCCCGTAGGAGTCTGACCCGTTATTCAGTGTCAGTGTGTCCGACCGTCCTCTTAGACCGGATACAGATCGTAGCCTTGGTAAGCCGTTACCTTACCAACTAGCTAATCTGCCGCAAGCTCCTCTTCAAGCGGATTGCTCCTTTAACAACTGTCACCTTGCGGTGCCGCTGCATTATGCGGTATTAGCAATCGTTTCCGATTGTTATTCCCCACTCAAAGGCAGATTACTTACGTGTTACTCACCCGTGCGCCACTTTATATCTTTCCCGAAGGAAAGTTTAATCGTTCGACTTGCATGTCTGAGGCACGCCGCCAGCGTTGATTCTGAGCCAGGATCAAACTCTCGTTAGTTTCCTAGTTCATCGTTGCCAATCGGCCGAAGCCAATTGGACTTTTTGTTGTTCTATACGAATTAACACATGGACTCGCATATCTAGTTTTCAAATATCAACTTCTTGACTTCGCTCTGGTTTCCCTGAGCGAAACTACTGATTATACAGAACCATTTCTGCTTGTCAACCTCGCTCGCATATATTTTCCAACCTGATTAGCTTACGTTAATCCACTGTTAAATAACTTGCTTGAGAGGCAATTAGTGATTTTGCACGCTCTATTAAAATTTGTCAAGTGAGATCGGAAGCAGTCGGAAATTCGCGATCGGGATAACGAGTTTCAATTCCCTTTGAAGCGGGCGATGAGGCTCGAACTCGCAACTTTCAGCTTGGGAAGCTATCGCTCTACCGTTGAGAACGCCCGCGTGGTTGAAATCGGCCGGCAGATTATGCCATAAAGTCTTTACGCAGCCACCATTTTTCTAAAGTTCTCAAAGCGGCTCATTACGCTAAATATGAAATCCTTCTCGAGCTACGACGAAGTCCCATATCCGAGTTATACCTTCCCACAGACCAGTCCTGATCGACTCGCGACAATGGCCGTTCTTAACGGTATTCGCGCTGCTCCCCCTGATCGTTGCCGCGTTCTCGAACTCGGATGCGGTGACGGCGCCAATCTCCTGTCGTTTGCATACGCTCTTCCTGAAAGTGAATTTCTCGGCGTAGATCTGTCGTCGGTACATATAAGTGATGCGACTGCAGCAGTGGTAGAACTCGAGCTCCGAAATGCTCGATTCTTGCAGATGGACCTCGCCGATCTCGACGTTGAAGAGTTTGGGCAGTTCGATTACGTGATCGCACACGGGTTGTATTCGTGGGTGCCGCCGGCGATCCGGGAGCGCATTCTGGATATCTACTCCCAGATATTGAATCCCGAGGGCGTTGGCTACATTAGCTACAATGCGTTCCCCGGCTGTCATTTTCGAAAGATGATCAGTGAGCTGATGTGTTTTCACACCGCGGATGAAAGGGATCCTTACAAAAAGATAGAGGCTGGCCATGAGATCCTTGAGTTTCTTGCTCGGTCGATGCCGAATGATGGATTGTACAAAGAAATAATTGCAGACGAACGCGCGAGGTTGCTCGAAAAGAGTCCAGAGAATGTTCTGCACGACGATCTTTCAGAATTCAACCAGCCGTTTTACCTGCACGAATTTATCCACTCGCTTGTCCCTTACCGGCTGCAATATGTTTCAGACGCAAATCCGATATGTCTCGGCGACGGCCCTGTTTCACGCGAAGCCTCGGCGGTACTCGATGCCATCAGCGGAGACGACCATATCCGTCGCGAACAGTATCTGGACTTTCTCGAGTTAGCTCGCTTTCGGAGTAGCATCGTTTGTCGTCAAGAGTTAAAAGTTGATCGGTCTGCAGGTCTAAGCGCGATCAGGACGCTTCGTATAGCGTCACAAATTCGGCCCGTTTCCGCGATCCCCTCCACGAACACCAACGCTGCGGAAAGTTTTATTGGACATAAAGCCGGACGCTTCGAATTGAATCATCCCTTGACCAAAACTGCTCTCGTCATCTTAAGGAAGGAATGGCCGCACTCGATCGCGTTCACGGATCTTATCGATGGGTGTCGCGAAGTGTTAGGTGAGGGAGCTTTCGACGATAATGGCATAATGCGAACGCGGGGTTTCATCTTTGAACTGTTCAAGGCAGGTTTTATAAAACTGCATGTGCACGAGAACACGTTTACGAGATCCGTGGGCGACTTTCCCGAGGCGAGCCGCTTTGCACGTTGGCAGATCGAACGCGGATGTGGTTCCATATCGTCGCTTGCCGGCGTGAACATCTCTCCGGAATTCGATGCCGTCCGTGCTTTGATCCTTCTTCTGGACGGAACGCGGGACCGCTCGATGCTTGCAAAGGATATGATAAAGACCGTGACGGCACCTTTTAGCGAACGTGAGGATTTTGAGAAGAAATTGCCGGAAATGATCGACGCCAATCTAACAAAGATGGCAGAGTGGGGATTACTGCTGAGATAGGCCGCGGGCAGCGAGTAGCAGATCGGTAACTTCGCGAATCGCTCCATGCCCGCCTTTTGCGAAAGTGATGTATACGGCGGCGGCCTTGGCTTCATTGCAGGCGTCGCCGACAGCGACCGCAAAACCCGCGAGCTTCATTACATCAACGTCGCCGATATCGTCGCCGACGAACGCCACTTCTTGTGGGCTAACGCCTGCCACTTTGATAATGTTGCGAAAGTCCTCGACTTTGTCTCGCGAGTTGGTTCGAATGTACGCGATCGAAAGCTCTTCCGCGCGTTTACGGATTATTTCTTCTGCGCCGCGTCCGGAAATAATTCCGGACGACAATCCCGCCTTATGCCAATTCGCCAGGCCCTGACCGTCCCGAACGTGAAAGACCTTCATCGCCTCGCCTTTGTCAGAGAAATAGAGCCGCCCGTCGGTCATTACCCCATCGCAGTCCATCAGCAGCAATTTTACCTCCTTGGCAGAAGCTATTTCGGTTGGGACGGTTTCAGTCATTTATCGTCAGCTCAGTTCCATTAAATGTTGAGCGAGAGAAATGGACCAGTCGACGAAGAGCCGCTAAGAAAGTTTTCGTCATATTTCAGCGCACCTCGAAAATGTCCACCGCCGCCAGTTTCCAGCCCGACCCAAAGCGCCGCAACCGGTAAACGGCGGTTCCAGCTTCTACTTCACGGTTCAGCAATTTAACGGTCAAATGTGTTTCGACCAATGCGGTATTAGCGTCGAGATTATCGACCGCGACGACCTGTGTTTTCCATTGCTCGGTCTGTCCCGCGATGCCGCTTGCAAACCTGCCCACCTCACCCGGGGCAACGAGAGCTTGCAGATCAGCCTTCTTATTCGCCACGGCCGCGCGATCAAAGCTTCCGAAGAATGCGGTGATCGAATCGTCGACCTTTGCCGGCGTGTTTAATTTACTTCGTAGCGTGCGGGCAGAAAGGGACGCTCCGTATTCCGCGTCTGCGAGAATCGCTTCCGCTGCGTATTTTTCGGTTTGGGCATTTTGCCCGGAACGCGAAGCAATATCGGCAAGTCCGACGTTGGCCCAAGCGAGGCTTTGCGAAGACGGCACTTTTTCGTCCACTACTGCTTTGAATTCACGCTCGGCATCGGCTTGTCGTCCTAAAGCAAGGTACGAACGCGCCAGCAGGATCCGAACGTCATCAAACCGCGGAAGTGTCCGGAGCACCGACGAGGCGGCGCGTTCCGCGCCTGCAAAGTCCTGTTTGTCGAAAAGGCGTTTTACCGCGAGCAGCGGATCGCTTTCCGTAAATTCGCGCGGCGCGACGTCGTCCGAGTAATCGCTCTGCGGATAAAGCTTCTCTGCGTCGACCTCGACGCGGGTTATCTTGTTCGGCGTCTTGAATGCAACCTCGCCGAACGACTTTGGTCGTATCGTGGCCTGTGCGACCATCGGTTCGCCGTTGGCGGTGAGAGCGACAACGCTGACTGTGGCATCGACCGAGCCAGCGTTTCGCAAAGCTACCCGCCAACTGACGCCCTTCTGCTGCGGCAGGCCGACCTGCAGGTTCATGTCGGTTATCTGATCGAAACTATAATCGAGGAGATCTTTTTCCGCCGCGAAAGCACCGCGTATCTCGGTCAGGCTGACTTCGCCGTCGGCGACGGTCGATCGTAACCCGGCATTAAACGTATTTTCGCCGACCTTTTTCGCCAGCAGGCGCCATATCATCGCGCCCTTATTGGCCACTTCCGAGTAATAAAAATCGTCTAGCGCCGTGACCTGCGATATCGGCGCATCCCGGCTGACGATCCCGGCGTACGCACTACGCTGACGGGCTCGTTCTACATCGGCGACATTCGTACCGAATTTCGATTCGATGAACTGCGTGGCGAAATACCGTGCAAGGCCTTCACGGATCGCGCCGTCACCGTCGCCGGAAACCGAGATCGCGCCGCCAAGCCATGTTTTAGCTACACCGTCCGCTATTGATAAAACCGTTTGAGCGTCTAGCTTAGCCCGCCTAAAAACACTTTCGTCGATGATGATCGTACCGCCGCCGCCGAACCCCGAGCCTCGCCTGGAAGCGACGATCCGCAGCGGAACGTCAGAAATCGGACCCAAGATCTTCGTGATAAAGCTGCGAGCATCAGCGGCGATGCCTGCCAATTCGGACGCTCTGATCGAATAATTCGCATTGCCGCCTTTCGGGAAGTACACCGTCGCACCGCCGGCCTCAACCGTATCCCAATCTCCCGCAGCGAAAAACGGCTGACCGTTAAATTTTTGATCGAAGCTTCCGCCTGCAATCGAACCTGACGATACGACCGTCGAACCGGGCGCGGTGACAGAGACCTTGAACGGAGCGTAATCCGCTCCCCGCGCAAAGAACCAGCTGTTCGGCGTTGGGTACCAGAAAGACAATGGAAGAAACTGCGCCGCAGACGGCGATAGAGCAGCCACCCCCGAATTGTCCTTCACGGTGAGCCTATAGTCGACCGTCACAGAGGTCGTTCCTCCGGACGGTACCGACGGAATACGAACGAAGATCTTTTGTAATGTCGACGAGCCGGCTTTCTCTTCGCCCTTTGTAAATTCAGCGGTGCTTTCGCCGACTTTCACAGCTATGATCTCGGCATTTTGACTGATTCGCATCGTGACCGTTGTGGCCGCGCCGGGCGAAACGTTCTTAAGGTCAAGCCGCGCGCGGACGGACATCGTCCTATCCGTATCCGACTGCGGAAGCGTCGCCGAAATATCGTATTTTTGAACTTTCCAAGTAGCTGTGATGCGAGCATCGGTCTGGGCCCGTGCGAGCGAAACCAACGCCGCGAGAAAAATCAGAAAAAGCGAGGCAAATTTGTGCATTTAGATGAAGTCGAATTTATTGCTCGTTAACCAATAAGTGAATTTGTTTTAACTTTGTCAAAAGCTTTTCGAGGCGCCCAAGCGGCAGCTGATTCGGGCCGTCGCTCGGAGCCTTTGCGGGGTTGTCGTGTACTTCCATAAATACGGCATCCACACCGCATGCGACGCCGGCACGAGCGAAATCTTCGATGTACTGGGACTGCCCGCCCGTTGCCTTGCCGAGGCCGCCCGGAAGCTGCAGCGAATGGGTAACATCGAATACGACCGGCACGCCGAAGCCGCGCATGATCGGAAAACTCCGGAGGTCGACGACGAGATTGTTGTATCCGAAACTTGCTCCGCGTTCCGTCAAGAGTATCTTTTCGCAGCCCGCAGCCCGGAGCTTGTCGACAATATTTTCGACGTCCCACGGTGCAAGGAACTGTCCCTTTTTTACGTTGACCGCTCGCCCGGATTTTGCCGCTTCCACCAGCAGATCCGTCTGTCGGCAAAGAAACGCCGGGATCTGCAGAACGTCCGCAATCTGGGCGACCTTTTCAACCTGCCAGGTTTCATGGATGTCCGTAATAACCGGCACGTCGATCTCGGCTTTGACCTGAGCCAATATTTCGAGCCCAAACTCCATTCCCTGTCCGCGAAAGCTCTCGATCGAGCTTCGGTTCGCTTTGTCGAACGATGATTTGTAAACGAATCCTACTCCAACGTGTTTACAAATATCGTTGATCTCCTGCGCCATGAAAAGCGCATGCTGAGCCGACTCGACGACGCACGGGCCTAGGATAAAACTCAACTGCTCCTTGCCAAATGTAACATTCCCGATTTTGAAAGACTGGAACATATTTCGCAATTGAAACTAATCGTCAGCAACCTCGACCCGCTCCGGCATTTCGGCCTGTTTCTCACTCCGGACGTCGTGCTTCAAGTTTTCACTGTTCACGCGATTTTCCCAAGCGGCTTTTATAAACGAAGTGAACAGCGGATGAGCATCCAGCGGTTTCGACTTGTATTCGGGATGAAACTGGCAAGCGATGAAAAAAGGATGCGATTCGCGCGGCAGCTCGATCACCTCGACAAATTTGCCGTCCGGCGAAATTCCGCTGAAAACCATTCCTTCTTTTTCGAGCACCTTACGAAATTCCGGATTGAACTCATAGCGATGGCGATGGCGCTCGCCGATCTCCGAAGCGTCGTTATAGACGGCGCGCGCGAGTGAATTTTCCAGAAGACCGCACGGATATTCGCCCAACCGCATTGTGCCGCCTAGCTCGTTAACGCCAATAAGATCGCGCAGTTTGAAGATCACCGGAAACGGTGTGTCTTCGTCGAACTCGGTTGAATCCGCGTCCCGCAGACCGCATACGTCACGGGCAAACTCGATGCAAGCAGTCTGCATGCCCAAACAAATACCGAGATACGGCGTCCCGGATTTACGCGCGTACCTGATCGCACGCAGCATGCCGGAAATACCGCGCTTGCCGAAGCCCCCGGGAACGAGTATCGCGTCAAAATCTCGAAGTTCTGCTTCGAATCCTTCCTTGAGAAGGATTTCCGACTCGAGCCATTTCACATTTATGCGAAGGTTGTTCGCAACACCGCCATGCGTTAAGGCTTCACGCAACGACTTGTATGAATCTTCGAGTTCAACATACTTTCCGACGATCGCGATATGAACCGTACCGCCTGAAGGATCTTTGATCGTCGAGACAAGTTCCCGCCATGATTTGAGATCGACTTGCGGAAAGAGTTCCATCATCTGTAGCTCATTCACGATCAGGTCATCGAGCCCTTGTTCGTGAAACGCGAGTGGAACCTCGTAGATCGTACCAACGTCGAGAGCCGAAATAACGGCGTTTTCGCGAACATTGCAAAAGAGGGCGATCTTTTGCCGCAGATCCATCGAAAGCGGACGCTCCGAACGACAAAGCAGCACGTCGGGAGCGATGCCGATCTCGCGCAGCTCGCGCACACTGTGCTGCGTTGGTTTCGTCTTAAGCTCGCCGGCCGCTGCGATGTAGGGAACAAGTGTTACGTGAACGAAGATCACGTTTCCGCGGCCCTCTTCGTTGCCCATCTGCCGTATTGCTTCCATGAACGGCAGCGATTCGATGTCACCAACCGTGCCACCGATCTCGACGATCAAAATGTCCGGCTCGTGGAGATCGGCGACGGTTCGGACAGCTTTTTTGATCTCATCGGTGATGTGCGGAATTACCTGGATCGTCTTGCCCAGATATTCGCCGCGGCGTTCCTTTTCGATCACGGAAAGATATATTCTCCCGGTAGTCCAGTTGTTTGCCTGTGTGAGCTTCGCGTGTGTGAATCGCTCGTAATGTCCGAGATCAAGGTCGGTTTCCGCACCGTCATCGGTGACGAAAACTTCGCCGTGCTGAAACGGTGACATCGTGCCCGGATCGACATTTATATAAGGATCGAGCTTCATCATCTGAACGCTCATACCACGGGCTTCGAGCAGGCATCCGATCGAACTTGCGGCGAGACCCTTTCCCAAACTCGAAACCACACCACCGGTCACAAATATATATTTCGTCATAAACTTTGTTCAGTCACGCTTTCCTGATGTTCGTCGTCATTCGCCTGCATATCAGTGTCCGGCGACGCACCGGCTTCCAGAAGCCGCTTTACACGTTCCATATCCTCCGCGGTATCTACACCGACGGACCGCGAGACCGCTTCGATAACACGTATTTTGGCACCGTTTTCGAGAGCACGAAGCTGCTCGAGCATCTCCAGTTTTTCAAGAGGCGTCTGCGGCATCTGCGCGAAACGCAGTAAAAATTCGCGGCGGTAAACATATATGCCCGTGTGTTTGCGATATTGCCACAGCAGTTCCGGATCGGCGGCGAGAGTGTGAGGCCAATCTCCAAATCGATCTCGCGCGGCACGTGGAAAGGGGATCGGCGATCTAGAAAAATAAAGCGCGTAGCCATAGCTGTCGGTGACCACCTTAACGACATTAGGGTCGATCACGTCGTGAGGATTCTCGATCTCTTCAGACGTCGTCACAATATCAGCGCTGGCGTCGTAAAGCATTGTTTCGACCGCGCGATCGATTGTCGCCGGCGAGATCATGGGTTCGTCTCCCTGAACGTTTACAACGATTGATCCGAATGGCAGAGAGGACGCAGCTTCTGCTATGCGGTCGCTTCCGGAAACATGCATTTGAGACGTCATCACTACGTCGAAACCATACCTGCCTACCGCCGTGAAGATCCGCTCGTCATCTGTCGCCACAAGTACCCGCGTGACTAGCCGCGCCGCCGCCGCCCGGCGAACGGTGTGCACGATCATCGGCACGCCAGCGATCTCAAGCAGTAATTTTCCCGGCAAACGCGTCGAAGCATATCGTGCGGGAATGATCGCAATTACATTTTCTTTGGGGATTTCCCCGTGATGTTCCACGGGCCTTTAGGTTATCTGTAATCGACGCAAAGTTCAAGACGTGTGATCACGATTTGTCCCCGCGGCGCCTGTCCGTTAAACTTCAAACGTGGAAAATACTGAACAACTATACGCCGGCGACGATCTTCCCGCTCTTCAGCTTGGCTCTTCCGAGATCGGCCCGAACAACCCGCCTTGGAATGGCTGGATCGCCGTTGCGGTCTGGGTCGCAAGCGTTCTCGCCATACTAGTCATCCCGACGGTAATGGTCGCCGTCTACGTTCTCCCGAAAGCCGGTCAATTTGCCGGAAACTCGGCCGATTTTATCGAATTCGTCAAGACTGATCCGACGGCTGTTATTTTGCAGGTCGTCGGGATTATTCCAGCACACATCCTCACCATCTTGCTGGCGTGGATAGTTGTCACGAAGTTTAGAAAGTATTCGTTTCGTACAACACTTGGTTGGGATTTCGGCGGGATGCTCTGGTGGCACTACGGCGCAATTCTCGTCGGCATCTTTGTTTTATCGATGCTTGTTACCAACCTTTATCCTGAAGCCGATAACGATCTTTTGCGTATCCTCCGAAGCTCGCGGGCTGCGGTCTTCATCGTTGCTGCACTTGCAACCTTTACGGCTCCGCTGGTGGAAGAAGTGATCTATCGCGGAATACTGTATTCGGCGTTTCAGCGAGCTTTCGGCATGGCGTTTTCCGTGGTAATAGTGACCGCACTGTTCGCCGCCGTCCATTTTCCTCAATACTGGCCTAGCTATTCGACTCTCGCCCTCCTTACTGTCCTCAGCCTGACGCTTACACTTGTCCGCGTTAAAACGAAAAACCTTCTTCCCTGCATAATTCTTCACACAATATTCAACGGTTCGCAGTCGATCCTTCTGGTGCTTGAGCCATATCTTTCGAAAACCGCACCCGATGTGGAAGCTGCCTTGATACAGCTTTTTAAATAAAAATTAAATAAAATAGGAGGCCGCGTGGGCCTCCTATTGATTTCGAATTACCGGCCATCTTTTTTCGTCGGTGCCGCAGGCGGTGGGCTTTCCATCTTGGTCGGCGACGAAGGCATCGACGGAGCGGACGGAGCGTAGATCGGGGGTGAATATGTGTCCGAGCCACCGTCGCGACCGTCGCCGCGGTCTACACGAGAGCCTCCCGATCCGCTGCCGGTCATCCGGACGAATGGCGGAATGGGCGACCTATCGCCGGCAGAAACGATCATCCCCGGCTGCGAGCCGGAGCCGGTACCGCTCGGCGGGCCGTTAACTACGGGCGGCGTATAGACTGTCCAGGGCAGATCATACCAGCCCACGTAACGTCCAAAGCCATAACCATATGGCGAATACCAGCCGTCTCCGAACGGCAAAAAGCAGTACGAACCCGTAAAGCCGTTGTAAACCCAAAGCCCGAACGAGTTGTAGACGTTCCACTGCCGGCCCGCATACGAGTTCAACAAAGCTTGGCGAAGATCTCGCTTTTGCAGGCTGTTGGTCAGCTTAGCGAGCTGCTTGCTGCGTTCCTTGCTCCATTGGTCTAAAGCGTCCTTGTCGTCCCCGTCCAGCTTCGCAACCGAGACGGTCGAGCCTGCGACCGCCATGGCGTGCCCCGCTTTGATCAAACCGGCCTCGGTTTTTCCGGCCAGCGCTCTTCCTTTCCATACAGACAGTGTGCCACCACCGTTGGATTCCACATCGAGGCGGTACACACCTGAGCTGATCAATTTGAATCTTGCCCGGGGAGCATTGAGCGTCACGATGAAATCGTGAGCCGCGAAAACCTCCAGGATCGCACTGCCTCGGTCTATCACTAGCTGAAGATCCTCAAGAGACGTGGTGCGAAACTGGAACGCCGAATCGCCTCCCAAACGAAGATACGAACCCGGATTGAGCAATATCTCGGCCCGACCGTCGGGGCCTGTAGAGATGCGATCACCGATCTCTAGCTTGTCGCCTTTCAAAAGGCGGCCGCCCGATCCCAGTTTCCGAACCACACCAACAGAGCCTTCGACGTAGTTGACGCCTCCCGCCTTCGCCGAAATCACGTACTTGTCACCGGCAGCGGAAGAAATAGACGGATCCTGGCCACGTACACTAGCCACTCCCGTCAACGCGAAAATCACCGCGAGGCAAATTAACGATATCTTGATGTTCATTTTGCGCTCCTGAAGAAATATGATTTAGCTTATGTTGTTTTCGGCAAAAAGACAACAGAATTCCGTTCTATTGCTAACGGCGATCCAAACCGACTAACTTTTAAATAATGAACAACTTATTGCTGCCTTTCGTAATCCTATAAGAGTCGGCCTCAAAAGGTCGGCGGAGACGTATGGCGACTTTTCAGGATCCGGCAAAATGTTTCGCACCGCTTGAAGTAATCGAGCGGTTGCTTGAAATACGCGCCGACCTTGGATTTGCTGAAACGCTTTATCTAATGCGTTCAGAAGAGCTCACAGATTTTTTGGATGCATATGGGTTCGACATTTACGCGTTTTCAACTAAGAACGTGAAGATAAAGTACGGCGATTATCGAACGCCCGTCGTACCGGGCGGCGACGCTTTGCACACATCCATGAAGGCGCACTAATATTCATTTCCAACAACTGAAGGAACGCGGAAGGTTAACCAAAATGGTTCCATCCGCGTTTTTTCTTTTTACGTGGCTTTAATAATGAAAAGCGTTCCATCATCGTCGAGGAATTTCCGTTCAGTAAAATCTGCGACGCCTTTTCGCACGTAATCGATAAGTTCTTTGGCTGGAAGCTCGATCCCCTCGAGGACGCGCTTTGCGAACCGGTCGGCTCCGTATTCTTCGCCGGCGAGGTTGGCAGCTTCGGTGATGCCATCGGTGTATATGACCATTACTTGCCCCCGCTCGAAGCGAATAAAATGCTGGTGATACCTGGCGTCGTAGAACATTCCAAGCGGCACATCGCCATATTCGACAAACCGGTATTCGCCGTCCGGTCTGATAAGCAGCGGTGGATTATGACCGGCGTTCGAGAATACGAAAGTTCGGTTCGTTGCGTCGAGTATGCCATAGATAGCCGTTATGAATTGGTGATCCTCGACCGAATCCCATAGCAGATTGCTGACCTTAGAAAGCGCTATGTGCGGAGCGTATCCGACCTGTACGCCTGCACGGAGCGACGCCCGAAGAAAGGACATCAAAAGCGCCGCAGGAATACCTTTCCCGACCGCGTCGGCGACGACGATCCCGATCTGGTCGTCGAAGATCGTGACCCAATCGTAATAGTCACCCGAGACCTCTTCCGTCGGAAAAACATACGCACTTATGTCGAAGTTTTCGACCTGCGGATCGCCGTCTGGCAGTAGTTCGAGCTGGACCTGTCGGGCGATCTCCAACTGCGCCTCCATCCGTTTTTTCTCGATCGCCTGTTCCGTCAGACGCACTTTTTCGATGATGATAGCGACCTGCGACGTAAGCATTTGCAGGACGGCGAGGTCATCTTCCGAATAAGCGTTGAGTTCGTCGCTTTCCAGATCGAACGCCCCGATCACGACCTCGTTCGATACGATCGGCGCGACCATTTCCGAACGGGTTCTCTTTCGCGCAGCAAAATAACGAGCGTCTTTGCTAACATCTGCCGAAATGATAGGTTTGCCGGTTTCGGCTACACGACCCAAAAAGCCTTCGCCTAGTTTCAATGCCGGTTCGATAAGTTCAAAACTGATCTCGTATCCGCGTATGACCTTTGATTTAAATACGTTAGTTTCTGCGGAACGCTCAATCAAATAGATCCCGGCAGCGTCGTACGGCAAAAGCGACCCAAGCGTGTCCATTACAAGATTCAGAACTTCGTCGAGATCGAGCGAGCGACTGATCGTTTTTGTGATGTCCAGCAGCAGCCTCAGCTTCTCTTCGGTCGAAAGATGGGGATCGGCATTTGCTCGCTTATTTTCGATGTGTTCGTTCATTATCCGGACTGGAAGATATTTCCTTTATACGTGTCCCAAAGCCGCGATATCTTTATGCGGTATTCAACGAGAGCGCGGCTCACGTTGTAATGCCTAGCAATCTGGGCGGAAGTCTTTCCTTCCTCGATAAAGCATTTCAAGCCGCGGTAAGGAACAAGTGCGGCGGCTCCGGTCGAATATGCTTCCTCTTCGATCGCTTCATTATAGTCGCGTGCTATGACATTGCCTTCTTTGTCGCGGTTTTCAATAGCGAGCCGGCTCGGTTTGTGGCCGAGAAAAACATGGCACACTTCCTCCATAAGCGTAGCATTATGGCGATTTTTGCCGTGCGTCGGATTTAAAATTATGAGTTTTTGCCCATTCGGCAATTTGTGAGATGCTGCGCCGCCGGACCACTTATCCTTTCCGCTGCCGAGCAGTTGCGTGCGGGTTTCAGGGCTGAGTTCTTCTATCGTTTCGAAAGGAACGATAAGAAGTTTCGCAAAACGGGCGAGTTTGAAAGGATCAAGCCGCTGGTCGTCACGTCGGAGGCCTGCGAACTCCCGTAAACCCTGGGCACGTGTCTCGTGATGTCGGCCCTTTTGCGTTGGAGGCAACTCCGATGTGTCCATTTAACGATCAGCGGGAAAATCCGGCTGTCACGGAGGGTTACCGCACGTTCACCAAACGAAGCTTTGCTATTAGCCAGGTCTCCGAAACTAGACTTCTTTATACTCCGAATCTACGTCCTCGCTCGACAGTGCAACTCGATAATTCTTCGACTGTTTCTGCGACGTAATCAGAAGATCTTGCTTCGTCTTTAGAAGGTCCGCACGATTGTAGACGGAAAGCTCGAAATTATAGCCGTGCGTGATCGCATCCTTCGGGCACGCCTCGACGCAGTAACCGCAAAAGATGCAGCGACCGTAATCGATGTTATAAACCTTGGCGTAGCGTTCGTCTCGGCCAATACGTTCTTCATACGGGCGCGGATCGGTCTCGGCTTCGATATAAATGCAGTCGCTGGGGCACGCCGCAGCACAGAGGTAACAAGCAACACATTTCTCTTTGCCCATCTCATCGACGTGTAAAAGGTGCTGGCCGCGATATCGCGGCTGGACCGTGATCGGAACATCGGGATATTGCACGGTCCACTTTTCTCGCGGTATCTCGGAGAGCGTACGTGTCATTCCCTTGATAACGGCGACGGTCGATTGAATTACGTCAGAAATTAATGACATTTTTCGAACTAGAACGATTGGCTTGCAACAAAGCCGACCACGAAAATAAAGTAGAGAATTACCAGGACGAGCAATAGTGTACCGATGGCACCTGTTATCATTCCTGCCAAAGCCAGGCCGGCGCCGCCGTATTCATTGGGGCGTTCGGTGGCTTTGCGGCGGGCCAGGAACCCAAGCACAATTGCGACCGGGCCGGTTATCTGACAAAAAACGACGCTCATGATGCCGAGCACCAGCGAGACGACGGCCATCGTCTGGTTTTGGTTGCCGGTGCCGCCCATTGGCGGTTGAAAGGGCGTGTTTTGGCCGATCTGCTGATTTTCCCAGCTGGCGTCAGGAGCGGGCGGCGGCGTCCAAGCGGCGGGTTCCATCGAGCCGCTGCCTTTGGGCATATCGAACGGGTTAGACGGCGGACCGCTGTGTGAAATCGGTTCCGGGTCCGCGAATGACGGCGGGCTTTTTGGCTCGTCAAACGGGTTCGAAGGCCGCTCGCTGAATGGCGAAGGGATCGGCGGAGTGGTCGGCGCAAACGGCGACGACGCTTCGCCGGGCGTCGCGTACGGCGACGGCGGAGCCGAACCGAACGACGGCGGAGCGATCTCGGGCTCGTTGAACTTCGGCGGTGCGGGTGCCTCTACCAGGGGCGGAATTTCGATCACCTGCTCGTTTTTCGCGTCGTGCGAATCCATTTCCCGCCTGATCTCGTCCTCGGACGCGAGCATGGTTTTATTGGGATCGTCGGCAGGTATTTCCAGAACGGCATCTTCGTCCTTTGGCGGCGGGATCGGGCGTTCCGGTTCCGCCGGCAGAGGCGTCGCGGCCGCAAGGTCCGACGGCCGTGCGACCATCGTCTTAAACGGATCGAGCGGCTCGTCCGCTAGCAGCGGCGTGCCGTCGGTCTGGCAAAAACGCATCGAATCATCAAAGGTCCTGTCGCAGTTCGGGCATCGTTTCATATTTTTTTATATTTGCAGAAACCCGCACACAGTAGGGGCGAATGCGGCGAGTTGAGCGTCCGTCCTTTAATAAATGCCCTTACTGTGTGCGGGCTTCTGCACTCAAAAACTCTGAACCTTTATACCTTTAGACCTATACTAATTCAAGTTTGCTAAAGAAATAGCTGATCTCGATGGCCGCGTTCTCGTCTGAATCCGAGCCGTGGACGGCATTCTCGCCGATCGACGCTGCAAAGGCCTTACGCAGCGTTCCTTCCGCGGCTTCCGCCGGGTTTGTCGCTCCCATCAGATCGCGCCACGATTTGACGGCGTTTTCCTTTTCGAGAGCCAGCACGACACACGGCCCGCTCGAGATAAATTCCGTCAACTCGCCAAAAAACGGCCGCTCGGCGTGGACCGCGTAAAAGCCTTCGGCCTGATGCTGCGTCTGATGAATAAGCTTCATACCGCGGATCCTGAATCCGCTGCTCAAAATACGGTCGATGATCTTCCCTGCATTCCCGGCACCCACCGCGTCGGGTTTAATAATTCCAAATGTTAATGTGCTCATGTTTTATTAGGTATCATATACCGTAAAATTTAGATCAAAACTGTCCTTGTTAAATCAATAACGTGCCTTTTCCTATCACCACGCCCCAACAAAAGATCAAAGGCCGGTTTTGCAGAAGCCCGCACGAAGTAAGGGCGCATGCGCCAAGTTGAGTATTTCGCCCTTGCTTCGTGCGGGCTTCTTCAGCGTAAATCGCGTTACCTAAAGGATATAAGCACTCGCCCGCACAATCAAATGCGAAACGGCTCACATCCTCAAAACCGCCGGACATTCCCCGCTCATCACCGTCCCGCCCAAACTCCTCACCCGCTCGATCGCCTGCCCGCCCCACCAGACCGCAAGCTAATCCCCAACCGTCGCCGGACACCTTCACCCAGTAACCCGCCACTGCACATGCTCAATCACCATCCACATCAACGACGATCCACCAATTCAATACACGC
>JBBSGG010000057.1:0-16090 GCA_038254305.1 Pyrinomonadales bacterium | reverse complement strand
GCATTGAAAGTCTGCTCTCCATCCTCGGTCACAACTTGGTACGTTCCGTCCGACTCTCGCACTTCTAACACGTTGGCCAGGAGATTTACGGACCTGCCCAGTCTCGCCGTTAGAGCATCCGATAAGGTTTGCATTCCGCGTTTGAATGAAAGGCTCCGCGGCGTACCCTTAGGCAGACTCTTGGACCGGTCTTTTTTGGAAAGGAGAGCGCCTTTCGCTAGGCTTCCGAATTCCCTCTCTAGTTCATATAGCTTCGGGAATGCATGGCGTAAGCTTAGCGTTGCCGGATCGCCCGCGTAGATGCCGGAGACGAACGGGTCAACTGCATAATCGACGATCTCCGGGCCGAGACGTCTTTCAAAAAAATCCGCGACGGACTCAGTTTCTGAGGCATCGCGACGAACGAACGGCTCTTTTAGGAGGCGCAGCTTCGCCCTTGTTGAAAATGCTTTCGTCCCCAGAAATCCCGCGACGCTCGATGGCAGTTCGACGAGCTTTCCACCGCGGACGATAAAACGATGTTTGGCTTGCGGCTCAGGTTTCGCGATCTCACTCAGCAGGTCGAGCTCAATGATCAGGTCAAGAAGGTCGCGTGAGGTGAGAACGCTGTTGGGTCCGAGCTCGTAAAGGAATCCGTCGCGGCGCAATGTCGTGATGTTACCACCGGTTTTATCGCTTTTTTCGAACAAGGTGACGGACAACCCTGCACACTGCAGTCGGTATGCGACGCAGAGGCCCGAGATGCCGCCGCCGACCACACAGACTCTTTTATCCATCAGTTCCCGCTGCCGATCCCTGCTCTGTAAATCCAACTTTTTCGAAGACCAATTGAGCAAGTGCGTCGATAAATATTAGCGAATCGTTAAGTCCCAACGATACTTCAAATCGTTCGACACCCGCTTGCATTGCCATATGCCGAAATTCGATCCCGACCTCATAAAGTGTTTCGAGATGATCGGAGGCGAATGCGACCGGAATGACGAGCATCTTTTTGACGCCCTTTGCAGCGAGACCGCGGATCGTATCCGGCGTCGACGGCGTGAGCCATTTTAGCGGGCCGACCTTCGATTGATAACAGAGGCTGTTGCTCTGTGTGTAACCGCCTTTCCTTAAGATCGCGTCGACGGTTTTTTTTATGTGATGCGAATAGGGATCGCCGTCGCGGACGAGCTTCATCGGCGTTCCATGAGCGCTGAAAAGCAGATGCACGTCGTCGCGGTCCCCCATCGGAAAACGTCCCAAACCTTCGTTAACCCGTTCGACGAATGCATCGATGTATCGGGGAAATTCGTAATACGATTCGATGAGCGACGTGCCGATCTGCGACGAGCGGCCGCGTGCCGCGAGCTGCGTTTCCCATTCCTTCACGCTCGACGTTGTGGTCGCTTTTGAATATTGCGGATATAGAGGCAGAAGGATTACGTTTTTTATGCCGTCGCGCTCGATCGCGTCGAGGGCATCTTCCGTCGAGGGATGCCAGTAACGCATCGCGACATATACCTTCGCAGGGAGTTTTTCATTAAGGCACTGCTCGAGCATCGCAGCCTGCTTCAGAGTGTGATCTTTAAGCGGTGACTTGCCGCCGATCTGTTTGTACTGTTCCTGGATGCGTGGATGCCTCCGTGTCGAAATCATTTTCGCAAGGCGTTTGCGAAAAAGAAAAGCGAGGGGAAAATCGATAATGTCCGGGTCGCTGAAAAGGTTGAACAGGAACGGCTCGACAGCTTCCAGCGAATCGGGTCCGCCCAGGTTAAGTAATACAACTCCGATCTTTTCCTGCATTTCTTTTGTCGTAACAAACCGCCAGATTCAACTCTTCACCTAGACCGTTTTCGAAAACACCGGCTTTTCCTTCATCATTTTCTCGAGATGTGCGTCGAAACACATAGCTATATTCCGGATAATGAGAATCCCGGAACCGATGATCGAGATCTTGTCGGCAGTAAGATCGAGCAAACCTTCGCGGGCGAAGACGTCTAGCTTCTTGATGTCACCGGCGAAATAGTTATCGAACGATATGTTAAAGGTATTTTCCACGCGGCGCTTGTCGATCTCGAGATTGCACATAAGCTGCATGATCGCGTTCTTTCGAATGTGATCGTCCTGCGTCATGCGATAGCCGACCGCTGTCGCAACCATGCCGTTGTCGATCCATGAGTAATAATCGTTAATATTCTTCTGGTTCTGCGCGTAGACGTTCTGAAACTGGCTGATGGCCGACACACCGAGACCGTAAACATCGCAGCCGGCACGCGTCGAATAGCCTTGAAAGTTGCGATAAAGCGTATTGCTTTTCTGCGCTATGGCAAGCTCATCAGTCGGCTTCGCAAAATGATCCATTCCGATGTATTCATAGCCGGCGGCGATCAAGTTTTCGATCGTCATTTCGAGAATCGCCAGCCTTTCGTCTACCGGCGGGAGGTCGTCGGTCGAAATGATGTTTTGATGCTTTTTCAACCACGGCACATGGGCGTAATTGAAAACGGCGATCCGGTCCGGCGAGATCTCGATGACCTTTTCGACCGTATCCGCGAATAGATCGACCGTCTGATGCGGCAGCCCATAGATCAAATCGAGATTTATGCTATTGAAGCCGAGTTCGCGGGCACATTCGACCGTCTGCCGCGTGATCTCTTCGGATTGCACGCGATTGATCGCCTTCTGCACAAGAAGGTTGAAATCCTGGACGCCAAAACTCGTGCGCGAAAAGCCAACCTCGCGAAATGCTTCCATGTGTTCGCGCGTCAGTCCGCGTGGGTCTATTTCGACGCTCGACTCCACCGACGGATCAAATTTGAATCGGTCCCGAATGTAAATTCCGATGTCGCGGATCTCATCCGGAAGAAGGTACGAGGGCGTACCGCCGCCCCAATGCATCTGAACGACGGGCCGTGAATCCGAGATCATCGGCCGGATCAGATCTATCTCTTTTTTTAGGTGATCGTTGTATTCACGCACGCGCTCGCGGTCGTGCGTCACGACCATGTTGCAGCCGCAGAAATAACAGAGTTTCGCACAGAATGGAAAGTGAAAATAGAGAGATATAGGCTGAACATCTGCCTTCGTATTTGTATCTATTATCTCCCGTGTGAAATCCTCGGCATTGAACTCAGGCGAAAACAGCGGCGCCGTCGGATACGATGTATATCTCGGGCCCTGCTGGTTAAATCTCTTCAATACATCGAAATCGATGGTGGTGGTATTACTCATCGGACTACTGTTGATGATATTTGATGCTCAGTTCTTTGACACAGCTTACTAAATACTTCGCGTTGTCGACCGGCGTCGTCGGCAAGATACCGTGTCCGAGATTGAAGATATGGCCCGGGCCGCATCCGAAATTTTCGAGAACGTGTTCGGTTTCTGAACGAATCCGTTCCTTAGGTGCAAACAAAACACATGGGTCGAGATTGCCCTGCAACGCTTTGCTGTCGCCGATACGGTCCCGAACCGTTCTAATGTCCGCCACCCAATCCAGTCCGACGACGTCGCATTTAAGCTCGCCGAGTTTCTCGAAATCATTGACGCCCTTGGCGAAAACGATCACAGGGGCTCCGGCGGTTTCGAGACGTTCACAGATATCTCGAATATACTTGAGCGAAAACTCCTCAAGGTCCGACGGCGAAAGAATTCCCGCCCATGTATCAAAGATCTGAATGGCATCACAACCGGCGCGAACCTTTGCGTTCAAATAATCGACTACGTTATCGGCAAGGATCTGCAGCAACTCATGCATCGCCGCACGCTCGGCGTACATAAAACGCTTCACGGTATCGAAAGTTTTCGAGCCTTTACCCTCGACCATATAGGTCGCAAGCGTCCATGGAGCGCCGGAAAAGCCGATGAGCGGCACTCGCCTCGCAAGTTTTTCTTTCGTAAGCTTCACCGCGTCCATTACGTACTGCAGACGATCGATCACGCCATCGCGATCAAGCCTCGTGATGTCGGACCGGTTGCGGATCGGATCTTCAAATATGGGTCCCTTAGATTCAATGATCTCGAGGTGCATTCCCATCGCTTCGGGAATGACCAGTATGTCCGAGAATAGTATCGCTGCATCAACGCCGATGATATCGATCGGTTGTATCGTCACCTCGCTTGCAAGCTCGGGAGTTTTACACAGGGTCAGAAAATCGGTCTTCTCGCGAATCGCGCGATACTCCGGCAGATATCGTCCCGCCTGCCGCATTATCCAGATAGGAGTCCGAGCTGTGGTCTCACGCTTGCATGCCCGCAGAAATATTGATTCTTTATCCAATTGCTTCTTGCTGTTTGATCAACTGTTCCGCGAAATCGGCGTTATTTGCCCGATCGGCGATCAGACTTATCGTCAAGCCGTTCGCTCGTGCTGCTGCGGCGGTTGTTTCGCCGATAACCGCGACTTTGGCAAAACGTACCGTCTCAAAAATATCGCGAAATCGCTCCACGCCGGACGGACTGAAGAAGCAGATCCAGTGGATCTCACCGCTCTCAAACTGATCTCGGAGAGTGGCGATGTGATTCCGATCCAATTCGCATTCGACCGTCTCGTAAACGATCGACTCATCCAATTGCGAGACGGTTCCCAAGAGCTCCGGAATGGTTCCGTTCGTCCGGGTACCACGAAAAAATAGTATCTTTTTACCCGCGAATCTATCTATCCCGACGTCCGTGATCAGATCGGCCGCGGTATTCGCCGCCAGCCGACTCTCGACGGCAAAACCCGAATATTCAAGTAAGGTTATCGCTCGATCTCCGAGTGCATAAATGACCGGTTTCAGCTCACTCGGCTTCCCCGGAAATCGTTCCAGAAAAACTTCGACGGCAGAGGGACTCGTGAAGATGATTGCGTCGAATTCCCCGAGACGCCCCGACATCGTTTCCATTTCCCCTTGATCCGCAATCGGCCGCGTCTCTATAAGTTCAAGGTTGATGACATTGAATTCGGCATTCCTGAGGGCGGCACTGAACGAATCATCTTTTCGCACCACCAAAACGAGAGGATTCGTCATAACATCGTCGATACCGGAGAATTCTCGATCTCGCGGCGAACTTTATTGAGAAGACGACCGGCTCCCTTCCGGATCAGTTTTTCGGCAAGGTTGACTCCGATAGCTTCGGGCGATCTGTACGGACCCAAGACGGTGTCGCGAATTACGGTACTCCCGTCGAGTTCTCCAACCATTCCTTGGAGCTCAATCGTGTCTTCACGGAGCGTCGCTAAAGCACCGATCGGCACCTTACAGCCGCCTTCGAGCCGTCTCAAAAACGCCCGTTCGGCGTCGACGCACATCCGCGTTTCCGAATGGTCGATCCGCTTCACGATCTCTAATATTTCCGCGTCGGCTTCTCTGACCTCAATCGCCACGGCGCCCTGACCAACCGCCGGCAGCATAAGGTCCGGCGAAATAATTTCGCTCACTCGGCCTTCAAGCGTCAAACGACGAAGTCCGGCAAATGCGAGAATGATCCCTTCGAGGTCCGATGCATCGTATTTTTTTATACGTGTCGGAACGTTCCCGCGGATATCGACTACCTCAAGATCAGGCCGGAAATGCAAAAGCTGGCTTTTCCGCCTGAGACTGCCCGTCGCAACCTTCGCTCCGATCGGCAGGTTGCTGATCGACGAAAATTCGCTGGAAACCAGCGCGTCGTTCGGCAATTCGCGGCGGCACACAGCACCGATCGTCAGCCCTTCGGGTTGCTCGGACTGTAGATCCTTTAGACTGTGGACGGCGAGATCGATTGTGCCAGCGATAAGTTCATTCTCGATCTGGCGCGTGAACAATCCCGTGTCGTCTATCTTGGCAAGCGCCACATCGACTATCTCGTCACCGGTCGTCTTCACTATCTTCAATTCGAAACTGAGGTCGGGGAATATTCCCTGGAGCTCAAGTTTTACAAAGGTCGCCTGCCAGAGTGCGAGCTCGCTGCCGCGCGTGCCGATAATTATCTCCCGCCTTCTCACGGACGCGCTCCCAACGTAGCAGCGGCTTTAATTTGAAGGTTTTGAATTAAAGAGAAATGGTTTTTCAGGTCCTGTCTAACGTCGCCTGTCGAAGCGACCGCAAGCTTATGGATGTCAGAAAGATTTGCGGTGAGAAACGCTTTGACATTTAATGCCTGAGTCCGGCGCTGGCTTTTGCTGAGCTCGTCGGCAGACGCCAGTGCTGTCGCGATAGACAGTGAGTAATACCATGAGAGAAATTCGATCGATTCCTTCATGATCAATTTCTTTGCCTGTGGAACCGCTTTCCGACGCCGCTCGTAGTTTTCATCGATGATCGCGTTAAGGTCGTCGACGTTTTTTAGGATGACATTTGGGTTTTCAGAAACGCGTTCGTCGATGTCTCGCGGGACCGCAATATCAATCAGAAGAATCTCACGCGATCGAGCGTCAAAATCTTTCTTATGCAAGATGGGCTCTTCCGAACTGGTCGAACTGATCACGATATCCACCAGGTCGAGATGATCACTGAGTTCGTCGAAATTGATCACGGAACATTCGGCTGTTGCCGAACTCCTGATGAGCGCAGCAAGTTGCTCCGCGTGTGCGCGGGTTCTGTTGGCAACCGTTAAGCGCCCGATATTCTTATTTAAAAGAGCTTCTGCAGCCAGTCGGGCCGTTTCACCGGACCCAATGATGAGCACTCTTTTACCGCTCAGAGATCCAAACGTCTTCGTCGCAAAGTCGACCGCCGCGGCGCTGACCGAAGCCGTTCCTGCATGCACGGCAGTCTCAGTATAGGTTTTCTTGCCGACCTTTAGAGCGCGCTGCACCAATTGATTCAGCACACTCCCGGTACCGCGATTTTCGATGGCGATTTTGTAAGCCTGGCGGAGCTGGCGAAGGATCTGCGAGTCGCCCACAAACATGCTGCCCACGCTTGTGGCAACTTCAAAAAGGTGTTCGCAAGCCGCGCAGGATATTGCAGTAAAAAAGTGCTCGTCGCCAACAATGCCCCGCGCATTTTTGAAATCGATCAAAAGATCTTTGTAGAAATGTGGATCGATTTCCGGCGAATCGCTTACGCCGTATATCTCGGTGCGGTTACAGGTCGATAGAACAAAGCACTCGGAAAGCGATTCACGTGCCTGGTCCAGGAACGAAGGTATCTCATCCGCATTGAGGTAAAGACTCTCGCGAACCTCCACCGGAGCGGTATTATGGTTCAATCCGAGTGCAAACAGTGTTTTTGGTGTTCTAGATTCCAATATTACATTCTGTCGAAACTTCTATTTATACTTAAGTATAGGCAAACTACACCGTAATCTCACGCGGCGAATGTAGAATATCGCGGACACAGGAATATCAGCCTGTCTAATAGCTGAGAATGAGCCGCCGCGCGAAACATCGAATTGTCGGATCGCACTTTCCACCCTGTCGCCGCGATGAAATAGAGCCATTAACTTGATGCTTTTGCCGATTTGAGTGTTCGGACGTAGTCGGCGATAGACTGTATGTTAGCTGCGGTTAGTTTTTTACCAAAGGCGGGCATTCCGATCGTGCCATGCGTAATTCGCCCTACAAGCTTCGAGTCCGATGCCACCCACTTTGCTTGCCGCTTTTCCGCTGTGAGGTCTGGAGCATGTCCGCCGCTGCCGTTTTCGCCATGACACTTTGCGCAATTGGCTTTGTACAATTCCGCGCCCAAAAGTTCCTGTGCCGACGAGGCAACACCTGTTCCGCTCATTCCAACAAACGCTGAACCGTCCAAAAATACAATTCCTGTGCCTACGGCGAACAGGGCGATCGCGACGAACTTGATGAATTTCATGTATTTATTCCTCCCAACTCGGTTGCTGAGACCATCTCCGATGTGAAACGTATGATGCACTTCGTACGGAAACGGAAGCCGCGTCCGAAAAAATTCCGGTCACATTATATCTCGCATCTATTAAGTAACATTCCGAGCTTGGGCCTCACAGAAGCATTTTGACTCAAATTCACAGGCAGGGTCGATTCCGCAAGCATATCAGCGTGATGTATCTTGCGTTTGCTATTCCATTTACGGCAACAAATCTGTATTATCGACCTGTGATGCAGCCCGCCCTTTCAGCTTCTCAATTCGTGTAGAACAACCCGAGGATCGAATGTTTATTTTGGAGAACTTTACCGAAAGCGCCGCGGGACTGCCGGTAGCGATCGTTTATTTTTTCGTGTTCATATTCGGCGCCGCCGTCGGCAGTTTTCTCAATGTTGTTATTCATCGCGTGCCGAACGAGGAGTCGATCGTCTTTCCAAATTCTGCGTGTCCGAAATGCGGGGCGCCGATAAAGCCCTACGACAATATCCCGATCCTTAGCTGGCTGGTCTTACGCGGTAAATGTCGCGGATGCTCGGATTCCATCTCGATGCGTTATCCAGCCGTAGAGCTTCTTACCGCGCTGCTCTTTGTCGTGGTCTTTGCCGTCGTCGGACTTAATGCCTTTTTACCGGTTGCATTAATTTTTACCGCCGCGATGCTCGCCCTAATATTCATCGATGCCGGTCACATGATCCTCCCCAACGTCATCACCTATCCGCTGCTGATATTCGCCATTGCCGTGAGAGTTATTTTTCCGATCGCCGGCTCGGGAAATCATTTTTCGGACATGCACGCCGCGCCGATGGCGGCAATGACGGGTTATCCCGCGTGGGCTGTATCCCTTATTGGGGCGGCGCTCGGTGCAGTCGCTGGCGGCGGTTCGCTATGGCTCGTGGGGGAATTATGGAAACGGCTCCGGGGCGTCGAAGCGATGGGCCTAGGCGATGTGAAAATGATGCTCGGGGTCGGAGCTCTGCTGGGCTGGCGGTTGGCGGCGCTGACGATATTCGTAGCGGCCTTCTTTGGTGCCCTAATTGGTATCGCCGTGATCGGACGTCAAAAGGAAAAAGATCTGCAGACGCAGATCCCGTTCGGAATATTTCTGGGCGCAGGCTCGATAACCGCACTCCTATTCGGTGAAAGGCTGATCGCGTGGTACATCGCCACGTTTATTCCTTAACTCTAATTTGCTTCGATGGCCCGCTCAACACACCCGCGGGAGCAGTAAAATATTCCCGGAGCGAGCCGAATAGCTTTCGATTCCGGCACCCATTTTCCACATTTAGGACAAGTGACCAAAGCAGTCTGAGCTTCCGGCGACGGGCTTTCCGTCCGATCTATAGAACGTTGAGCCTTCGCTGTCTTGAGCACTTGCCAGACATCGTAGACAGTTCGAATCTGTCGCCTGTACCTAAGGGCGGTGAATGCAAAAAGTATTGCCGCCACGATCAGTATGAAGAAAGCTTCTCTCACGTCGCGGGTTCGGCTTTGCCGCCTAACAAACCGGTCAGGCCGGCTATAGCCGGATTTGATGGGTTTACGGCCCGGAGCTTTTCGATCGAGCGTTTTGCGCTGTCCATATCGCCGCGCTTGGCGTAGACCTGCGTTGAAAATTCGAGCGCCTTTTCATTTCTCGGATCCTTTTTAAGAGCCTTTTCAAACTCGGAAACGGCTTGGTCGTAATCGGGTGGTTCCTGGAGAAAGTACGTTAGACCGTAGTCGGTAAGCAAAGAAGCATCGCCGGGTGTTTTCGAAAGCGCCGTCTCGTAGAACGTTCTCGCCTTCACGAAATTCGCAGAATCTTTACCGAAGTAACCCATGTCGAAGTATGCGTTGCCAAGCGCCGTGTTGATATCGACATTCGTCGGATCGGAATCGAGGACACGTTTTAACAGCCGGGTAGATTCGCCCAGCAGCGGGACGTCCTTGTTGCTCGATGCATAGCGGTACAAAGCGACCCCCATATTACGTTGATATACAAGATCATTCGGACTATCGTCAGCCTTTCTGATACCGGCCTGTATTTCTTCGTCGGTCAGTTTGCTCGCAGTATTCGAATCGGAATCCGCCTGAGGTTTTTGCGCCACCGCACCTCCGCGGAGCGATTCGACCTCGCGACGGTTAAGTGCATTCGCAACCACAAAGCCGATGGTGCATCCGGCGATCAGCGACAACAAAGCAACGGTAAGAGTTCGTTTTTCCACTTTTTCAAATCTTATCAAAATACGGACGCTAAACATAAAAACCGCCCTGGTGCGGACGGTTTCAGAAAATAAATTGCGACTTATTTTTTGTCGTCTCCGCCGGTCGGGATCCACGGCAGGTCTTCAGCACGGCGCCGTATCGGCGGATCGGACGAGCGGCGGCGGGGGATAGTCGCCCCGGTATCGCGACGGTCGACGCTTCCCGTCGGCAGGCCTTTTCCATGTACGGCTTCGACCAGGATGCGTGTGATCTCCTGAGAAAGCGTCCGGTGCTCCGCGGCGGCGCGGCGGCGAAGTGATTCTTTCAGTTCGTTCGGCACATACGCGCCGATGAAAACGCCCTTACGGTTTGCCATACTTGAAAGTTGTCTCCTTATATCGATGTGCGAAAGCAGCCTAAAGCGTTGAAGCAGGCATTGTAAGCCGAATTTTGTAACGGCCCGTAAAGACCGCGGCAATCATTCATCTAGGCCGACCGTTACCGGACGGCTCGAGCGACCTACCCGGAAACGTCGTTTTGCCGAAGCAAAGCTTGAAGCGGGCAACTTCAAAACGCTTCCCTATTTGGTCTTGCACCACGAGGAGTTTGCCTGGCCGAACGTGTCACCACATTCGCCGGTGAGCTCTTACCTCACCGTTTCACCCATTACCGCAAGCGGCTGGTTTGTTTTCTGTTGCACTTGTCGTCACCCGCCGAGACGGGCGCCCGGACGTTATCCGGCTCGTTACCCTGTGGTGTTCGGACTTTCCTCTTCCGGAAGGAAGCGACTGCCCGCCTGCTTCAACGCAAGGCATCTGAATTATAACAAAGAATGTTGAACAATAAAATGCAAGTTACAAAACGATGAAGGATCATGCCTCAAAGATGTGCGACCATCTGGCCTCGATCGCCGATCTTACTAGCCGTTCCCCAGCTTCGGGCGTATCGCATTTCATGACAGCTGAGGCCAAGTCGCGGCATTCTTCGAGCGCGACGCCGGCGATGAGATTGCGCACCTTGCGGATGGAATTTACGTTCATGCTAAGCCGCCTGACGCCGAGGCCGAGCAACACCGGAAGATAGAACGGCGAGCCGGCCATTTCACCGCAGGCCACTATCTCCTTGCCGGCATGATCTGCCGCTGCGACCACCGTATGGATCGATCTGACGATCGCGGGATGAAGGCTGTTGAACCATCGCGAGACCGATTCATTATCGCGATCCGCGGCGAGCATATACTGCACGAGGTCATTTGTTCCCAGGCAGAGAAAATCGACATGTTTGATTATCTGCTCGATTGTAATAACAGCGGCGGGTACCTCGATCATCGCGCCGAGCCGCGGCTCACCGAACGGAATGTTCTTCGAAGCAAGCCTCCTCTTTTCTTTCGCGATCATGGTTGTCACTTGAGTAATATCGCTCACCCCGGAAACCATCGGAACGATGATGTCCACCGAAAATCCATGCGAGGCAACCAGTATCGCGCGGATCTGCGTTCGAAGGTGTTTCGGGTTAGTGAGCCCGAAACGGATCGCCCGAAGGCCGAGCGCCGGATTCTTTTCCCTGCCGACCGCTTCGAAATAGCCCTCTCCTGAAATGTCGAAGGTGCGGATCTTTACACCGTCTTTGCCCGCGGCCTTCGCGATCGCAAGATACGCTTTTATTTGATCTTCTTCCGAGGGCGATTCGTTCACGCTGCCGAAAAGAAGTTCCGAACGATATAATCCGATGCCCTTGGCTCCCAGAAGCTTTGCGGCGCGATAACCCGCAGGCGATTCCGAATTTGCATGGATGAAAATCTCGCAGCCGTCGAGCGTTTTGAGGTTCTTCGGTACCGATGCCGATTCCGTGTGCTTCTTGTCAGCTCGTTTGTCCAACGCCGAATGCGTTTTTTCGGTGGGATTAATGACGACTGTTCCGTCGAAGCCGTTAACGTAAACTTCCTCTTCGTTCGACAACAGTCTAAGGGCATTTCGTACGCCTGTGACCGCCGGGATCCGAAGCTCGCGGGCGATGATGAAGGTATGCGACGTCCACCCCCCGTTTTCGGTCACTATCGCGGATGGAGACGTCTCGGCAAGCTCCATCAGCATTGCCGGTCGAAGCTCGGTTGCGATGATAACCGATCCCATTTTCGGGGCTTTCGTGGTTGACGCGGGACCAGACAAAGCATGCAGGATACGCTCGCCGACATCCTGCAGGTCGAGATATTTTTCGCGCAGCGAAGACTCATGCAGGGCTTTGTACGCCGCCACGTAGCCCTCGAGAATGGTTTTCACCGCCCATTCCGCATTCAAGCGATTTTCCGAGATCTCGCGGACGATACCGCTGAAAAGTGCGAGATCGTTCAGTATCTCGAGATGCACCTTGAAGATGTCGCCGGTGGGATCACTGCCATTGCGTTGTCCGGAACGAGAGAGCTCGGCGATTTGCCGGCGCGATTTGTCGAAAGCATTTTGGAAGCGCTCGATCTCGGATGCGATCTTCGACCGCGGAATTTCAGTCTGATAGAACTGCCGGATAGTGCCGTGGATACAAACGGCCGGCCCGGTACCAATGCCCCGAGCGACGGGACGGCCCGTGAGGATCATCTCGGTGCGTTCGCCGCCGTTTCCGCGCGATTTCGCCATTATCTATCAGTTTCCAAACGAGAAACCGCTTCCCCCGCTTCCCTGAGATGGAAAAAACGGTTTCAGAAGCCCCGCAAACGCCGCGAGGTTACGCGTCTGAATAAGTATTTCACCGGGGCCCGAAAATTCCGCGACCATTCCTTCGCCGCTCAGCATGCTTCTAAGAAAGCCGCTCTTTGCCGCCTTTCTAAGATCGTACTGCATTTGGCCTTCCCATGCGACCAGATGGCCGGTATCAACCACATAACGCTCGCCCGCCGCAATAATTTTCCGGTGTATTGAACCGAATGATGATACGAGCAGAAGTCCCGAGCCCGTAACGGTTAACAAAAACAAACCTTCTCCGCCAAAAAACGATTTCGCGCCGCCGAATTTCGTGTCGGTTTCGAGCGTGACGTCTCCGGCGAGATATGCACTCGATTGGACCAAGAATGTTTGATTCTGCATTTCGATGCCCGCAACATCGCCGGGAGCACCGGGAGCGAGTGTGACCTCTCCCATTCCGCCACGAGCCGTGAATGTCGATACAAATGCTGATTCACCGCCGACGGCACGCTTTAAAGCGCCGAAAACGCCGCCTTTCATTTCGGAGGAAAGGTCGATGTTCGCTGACATCGAGACCATCGCTCCGGCTTCGGCGTTGATCGATTGTTCGGGCTGAAGGTTGACAACGGCTAGGGCGAAGGCGCCTTTGTGCTCTATCTCCCAAGAGTAGCCGAGCCCTTGACCTCGCCCGTCAGTGTCAAAACGAAATACGTCGCCCGTTGTCGGACGCGGCGTCTGCCGTCCCGGAGAAAGATCGATGGTGAACCCGCACGATCCGCAGAATTTTGCGTCAGGCAGGAGCGGCGCGGTGCAGCGAGGGCAGTTCATACTACGACGCCCTTGGATTTTTCTATAATAATGGCGGCGGCGGATTCCGCGTCGGTCGCAAAATCGAGCATTGCGACCTCGGCGTTTGAAACGACGAGATTTTCCTGCCAAGCGGCAACGACGCGTGTCCAGCAGTCGCCGACGAGCACCAGCGGGCGTCGGCCGAGAACGCCTGTCTGCAGTTTATTCCAAACGAGTGAGATCTCGGTGACAGTTCCCATTCCGCCGCGGAGAGCGACAAAACCCACCGATCGCGTTATTAGATTTTGCAGCCTGTCGTAGAAGTGATCGGTTGCGACCTTGTCAGTCAGATACCGGTTCGGTTCGCCCTTGAACTGGTTCATTACTATCCCGAACACGCGGCCGCCTTCTTCGCGCGCGCCTCGCGACGCGGCTTCCATGATGCCGAGATAGCCGCCGGTGCAGATCGTGAAGCCGGCTTTCGCGAGCCGCGATCCGAGATCCCGTGCGGACTTGTATTCGTCGCTCTGAGGGCCGCATTTCGAGCCGCCAAAGATGGTTACGATCCGGTCTTCCGTTTTATTTATCACTGCGTTTGTCTGTCCTTTGCGATTCTCAGTCCATTATATTCGAGATGTGCGGTCGAACCAACTTTAAGCCGCTGCCTCACCCGGCAAGTGATTCCCGGATTCTTTGATCGCGCGAGTTGTGTCCGTAAATAGCAAAATCATACTGCCGCCGATGAAGAAAACTATCAAAGCTAAGATCGCCGGCCGGTATGAATTCGTCATCTGAGCGACCAACCCAAAGACGATCGGCCCTATCCACGAAGTGCCGCGCTCGGAGATCTCGTAAATGCCGAAGAACGACGACTCCTTTCCGGACGGGATCATTTGCGAGAAAAGCGATCGTGACAGCGCCTGAGATCCGCCCAGAACAAGCCCTATCGCGGCACTCATTAAATATGCCTCCATCAGCGTCTCCAAATAGCCGTAAGCGTAAATAACGATGCCTGACCATATCAGGAGCGAGATCAGAATTGCCGTTTTCGCCGAAGTGAACCTGGCGATCCGCTCGAAGATCAATGAACCGAAAAACCCAGCGATCTGCGCGATAAGAAATGCGATCACAAGAACTGATTGGTCTGTTTTCAATCCTTTCGAAACAAATAATTCCTGAGAGAGAAAAATGGACGAACTGGTGATGACTGTCTGTATTCCGTCGTTGTACAGCAAATAAGCAGCAAGGAATGAAAGCGTCTGACGCAGTTTTAGCAGCGATCGAAATGTAGAAGCGAGTTCGCCGAACCCGGCGGCGATATAGTGAACTCCTTTCGGGACCTCCCGAGCCGGAGGCCGTTTCTTTAACAATGCAAAGGTGATCAGCGAAAAGCCGGCCCACCACAATCCGGCCGCGAGAAGACAAATGCGGACGGCCATCTCCGTCGAAACGCCGATAGATTCCGCATTCTTGAGAAAGATCAGATTTGCGAAAAGTACGAGCGCCCCGCTGACATATCCGCCGGCAAATCCCCAGCTTGAGATCTTGTCGCGATTGTTCTCGGTCGTTATGTCAGGTAAATACGAATTGTAAAAGACGATCGAGGCGCCTGCGCTGAGATTGGCAACGATGAAGAAGGCACATCCGAGCATATACGTGTGGCCTTCTACGAAAAACAAAAGGCAGCAGGCGAATGCACCCAAAAAGCAAAAGAAGGCCATAAAGGTCTTCTTCAAGTTGGTATAGTCCGCAATGGCTCCCAGCGTCGGTAAAAAAAATATCTGCAGAAAGACCGACAGACCTACCGAGTAGGAAAAAAGCGACTTCGCGGTCACCAGATCGTGTCCAGCGAGGCTTATAACAACTCCGTTTTCGCCGACCGCATTTTGCGCAAGGGTTGTAATGTATTCGCCGATCAGCACGCCGACGACGGTTGTGAAGAAAACCGAATTCGCCCAGTCGTAGACCAGCCATCCAAAAATTTCCTTACGGTCGTTTTTGGGTGTCGCGGAAATAGCCATAATTTTATACATCGATACTATAAACCACCGCCTACGGTTTAGAAACCCCGAGCTTCTAAATATGCAGCCGACGAAGTATAAACATTGAAGTCGCCGACACTTACTGTGTCCGAACTGATAAAACGCTTGACTTTTATGTGTAAACGGTCTATTTTTCCAGTACCAATTCCTTTTTCTTCTTTATTTTGACGATTTTCGGACCAATTACTCACCTCGATGGGCGATCTTCGTCAAGGAAAGACACTGTTCATTTCTTTCAAATGCTGGAGGGCATTTTCACGTTATGAGAAACAGACTTCTTAGCTCGGCGGTTGCTACCGCTGTGGCAGTTCTATTTACGATTTCCGCGTACGCACAGGGTACGGCGCCGGCGGCTACGTTTGCGGCGAACGCTGCCTCACTCGGCGCGATCCCGGATGCTACCGCGGGCGGTCCGGGAGCATTCGGAACTCCACTCGATGTTACGTTTACGGTTTCGGGACTTACGGGAAACGTCACGTCCGTTAGCGTAAATTTCAATGCATCTCATACTTGGGTAGGGGATCTCGATGTAGTTCTAAAAGCTCCCGGCGGAGCTCCTTCGCTCGTTATTTTTAGCCGAACGGGCGCCGCGACGGCGACCTCATTTGGTTCG
>JBBSGG010000056.1:0-17866 GCA_038254305.1 Pyrinomonadales bacterium | reverse complement strand
GGAGGGAGAGGCCTGGAGCATTTCGGAAACCTTGTCGGCACGTCGCCGAAGACCTCGCCGACCGACGGTTCGAGTTGAACGGCGGGTCGAGATATACAAGATCGACCGACTCGTCCTTGATATACCGCCGCAGGATATTCAGATTGTCGCCATGGTAGAGAGTGTTCATAGGCGCGAAGGTTATGTGGTGAATCTAGCACGGAAGATTTATGCGGCAAAATCCAGGGGGCGACCGCCTCCCTTTCATAAAGCCGGAGCGCAGGCATCTCTGCCTGCATTTATTTCTTAAGATAAAAAGCTGAGTATTACGAGCGGGCAGGGATGCCCGCGCTCCCGGTCGCCTTTTTGCGGGGATCTTGTTGGGCAACTCGGTGGGTGCGTTTTAGGTGGAGGCGGAGGACGCCATCGAGACCGACGGCATATTCACCGTCCTAATGGGCGACCAGGTCGAACCGCGGCGAAAGTTTATCGAGGATAACGCCTTGGATGTGAAGAATCTGGACGTTTAGGAATTCACCACCGAGACGCCGCCAACGCAGAGAAAGTTAATCTTTCTCTGCGTCTTTGCTTTGTGATCTTTGCGATTTTGCTCAAAGATGTTCCCGGCCAATTTAGTAATGCCTTTGTTTGTCGACATATCTTATTAAAAAAAAGCCCGTCGCTCTTTCGAGGCTGATAAAGCGACGGGCCTGTCTTGAAGAGGTGAAAGCCCAAAGGGTTTCCTGCGCTTTATTGCGCGACAGGAATATCAGTAGCCACGCCAAACTGCTGAACCGTATATTGGCTGAAAGAGGCCGAGCTCTGCAGAATATACCACGAGCCGTCCCGATAAACCGCAATGTCGGTGCGGCCGTCGCCGTCATAATCCGCCGGAACGGGTTTATCCGTGTTGATGCCCCAATGAACCGTCATAGCCGTACCGGTCGAACTTTGCAAAATCCACCAGTCGCCGGTCTGCGGGCGAAAGATCGCCATATCCGTGCGTCCATCTCCATCATAATCGCCCGGAACGATCTTATCGCCGTTTTGACCGAATTGTTGGGCACGGAAAGTGTTGGTTCCGCTTTGCAATGAGTACCACGTGCCATCCGACGGACGGAACACGCTTATATCAGCTCTGCCATCACCGTCAAAATCCGAGATCGTATTGCGGTTGATGCTGCTTCGTGTTGCCGAATATAAGTCATTGTTGCCGAAACCTCCCGCCCGGGTCGAATAGTAATAAATAAAAGTCCCGTCAGGCGAAAGTGCCGGAGCTCCCTCGTTATCGGCACTGTTAAGACTCGCGACATTCACTGGTGGAGACCAGACCGCTGCCGTTGTGTCCCGCGTCGATGACCAAATATCGAGCAAACCCTGTCCGCCGGCACGATTCGAAGTAATGAATATTTCCAGTCCGTCGCGGCTGATCGCCGTTCGCGTATCACGTGCCGTACTGCTTAGCTCCGGAATCAAGGTGGGCGGGTTAAAGGAACCGTCGGCATTCCGCGTGCTCTGGTAAATATCAAAATCGCCAAATCCGCCGGTCCGGTTGCTTGTAAAAATCAGTGTGTTGACGCCGGTTGTGGTGTTCTCAAAAAACGTCGCGCCGTCTTCGTCCGCCGCGGTGTTGATAACCGTCCCTAAATTTACCGGAGCGGACCACGCAAAGTCGTTGTTTGGATCCGTCCGTGTAGAAACGTAAAGGTCAATGCCGCCCTGTCCGCCCGGACGGTTGCTTCCGATAAACATCGTCCGCCCGTCGAGCGAAAAAGTAGGTACGCGTTCGTTGCTGCTTGTATTGATAACCGCCCCCAAGTTTTGCGGTGCACCCCAGGCCGATGTGAGCGTCGCGCGCTGCGAAACCCATATATCGTCGCCACCCAGTCCGCCCGCGCGCTGTGTCGTTATATAAAGACTTAAACCGTTTGGCGCGAGTTGCGGATGAGCGTCGCTATCGACCGTATTTAGGACCGCTCCCATATTTTGCGGTGTTGTCCAGACCGAAAAGCCCGATGCGGCAGCAAAGACTTTGGGTACGGAAAATGAAAACGGAATTAACGCCAGCGATATCACCGCCGTCAACATCATAATTGCCCTTTTTAGGGATATTTGTTTTTTTGTCGTTCGTGAATTAAACATCATCATGTCCTCCTTTCGGATCAAATTATTTCCACCTGAGTTTCAGGCTTCATCTCTAAACCGCGACAAACGGCGAAGAATAGGGTCACGTTTCGAGAAAAAAATGGTAGTGGTTCAGGTTCAAGTCCCTTTTGTGGACTTTGTGTCTTCTCTCTGTGTTCTCTTTGTTAAAAAAACCATAAACACAAATGGCACAAAGATTTGCACAGAGAGCACGAAGATAAAAAACATGAGAATAGTTTCAAACTAACCCACTACAAAAAAATTGACTTGACCGATAAAAAGTGCCTATTTTTGATATGATTAACCACGCTTTTATCAGGGAGAAGAGATCTGCTTGCCCAAGTCAACGTATTCACCACTAGAGATAACGGCTATGCTCCAGGCTTGGAGCAAGAGCGACGGAGCGCAGGCGGAAGATGTATTTCCGCTCGTGTATGACGAGCTGCGGCGGCAGGCGCGCTCGCTTCTACGACGAGAGCGTCCGGGCCATACGCTGCAGACCACGGCTCTTATCCACGAAACCTATCTCAAACTTCGAGAACAGCGAGATTTCAATTTGGAAAGCAGGACGCATTTCTTCGCCATCTGCGCTCGGCTGATGCGCCGCGTCCTGGTCGATTACGCGAAAACGAGACACAGGGCAAAACGCGGCGGTCATGCTCTCCATCTGCCTATCGACGATATCGTGTTGGCGGCATCTCACATGGATCAGATCGATCTGCTGGCGCTGGACGACGCACTCAATCGGCTTGCAACGATCGACGCTCAACAGGCCTATATCGTTGAGCTGCGTTATTTCAGCGGGTTTAGTGTCGAGGAAGCAGCCGATGTCCTGGGCATATCCGCTTCCACCGTAAAGCGGGACTGGAATATGGCAAAGGCGTGGCTACATCGTGAATTGGAGCATGGAAGCCGGCCATGAAACCTGAGAATTGGCAGCACGTCAAATCGATTTTCAATTCGGCGCTTCAGCACGATACAAAAGACCGCGCTGAATTTCTTGACGAAGCCTGCGCCGGAAATGATTCTCTGCGGCGAAACATCGAAGAATTATTGGTTTCCTATAATTCGGATTTTTTGGAGAGCCCTGTTTTCGCTGACGCCGGAGCGGATGCGGTGAACGTGAACGTCCGTCTCAATGCCGGTAAAATGGTCGGCCACTATGAGATTATTTCAATGCTTGGCGCGGGTGGAATGGGCGAGGTTTATCTTGCCCGCGACAGGAAACTGGACCGGAAGGTTGCGATCAAGCTGCTCAACGAAAAATTCGAAAAGCACGAATCGCATCTCCAGCGGTTCATGCAGGAAGCGAAGGCCGCATCGGCCTTAAATCATCCGAATATCCTCGTCATATATGAGATCGGCGAAACCGAGGATTCGCATTATATTGTCAGCGAATTTATCGAAGGCGAGACGCTGCGCGCGGTGCTTCAGGGCAAGTCTTTACCGGTCGCGCAAATCCTCGACATCTCAATTCAAATAGCCAACGCTTTGACAGCCGCGCACACGGCCCACATCGTTCACCGTGATATCAAACCTGAAAACATCATTATTCGCTCCGACGGTTTTGCAAAGATCCTGGATTTTGGTTTGGCAAAACTTGTCAGCCACGCTCCCGTCGGGTTTGAAGAAGCCACTCTAAAACATAATGAAACGGCCCAAGGCATCATAATGGGAACAGTCAGCTATATGTCGCCCGAACAAGCGAAAGGCGAAAAGGTTGACGAGCGAACTGATATTTTTAGTTTTGGGGTCCTGCTTTACGAGATGATCACCGGCAAAACGCCGTTTGCAGGTGATTCGTTCGCGGACGGTTTTGCCAATCTGATAAATAAGGATCCGCAGCCGCTTTCACTTTTTGCCGCCGGCGTTCCTGAAGAATTGCAGAGAATCGTTTCCAAAATGCTCCGCAAAAACCGTGAAGAGCGTTATCAAACTATGAACGATGTTCTCGCAGATTTTAAGGATTTGAAAGAAAATCTGTCGTTTGAAGAAAAGGGAAAACGCTCGCGACCGCAGCACGACAACACAACCGCGATTCTGCAAGCGACAACACAAGGCGACCCAAATCAGCAAACTGCCGAAACACAGCACGGTTTCTTGCAAAAGTTCAAACATCATAAGCGGATCGCCGCGTTCGCTATTCTGGTTGCTTTGCTCGCGGGTTCGGGCGTGCTTTATCAAAAGCGAAATTCCATTCAATCGACGTCAGTGCAGGATTTGTACTTGCAAGGGCGTTTTTACTCAGTGCGGGAAAATCAGGCAGACAATAATAAAGCGATTCAACTGCTCGAACAAGCAGTCGCGCTCGACCCGAACAGCGCGCGTGTCCACGCCGAACTTGCTCGGGTTTACGGTAGGCGCTTTTTCTATTTCGAACCGCAGCAAAAGCAATGGGAAGAAAAAAGCTCCGTCGAATTGGAGAAAGCCTTCACGCTCGAGCCCGATTTGGCGGAGGCACACGAGGTTCAAGGTTATCTTTTGTGGATGCCCGCTAATCGTTTTCCGCACGAGCAGGCGATTGCCGCCTACCGCCGCGCTCTGGCTTTGAACCCTAATCTGGACGAAGCTCATCACCAGCTTGGGGTGATTTACCTACACATAGGTCTGTTCGACGAAGCATTGGCGGAATTGCGCAAGGCCCAGGAACTGAATCCTGGTAATACGCTGACGCGGCTTCATATAGGCTCGGCATTGGCCAATCAAGGTCAGTTTGAAGAAGCACTACGCTCGTTGAAAAATTCTCCGCTCGATTCTAATCCCGCACTCGTCGGACGGCAGACGGCCTGGGTGCTGATTTCTCTCGGTCGCCGCGAAGAAGCCTCCGAATTTATTGCGGAAATGCTGGAAAAATATCCGAAAGACGACGGCGGCCAATTCACGAGTTTGAAAGCCCTCTTGTCCGCGTTTGCGGGGAACTTGGAACAAGCCGAACAGGAAATCCAGGACGCGCTCGAAAAAGGCAAAGGGTTTGGGCATTTTCATCATGCCGCATATAACATCGCCTGTGCCTACGCGGTCTTGAACAAGCCCGAAGAAGCCGTGCGATTTTTGCAAATGGCAGCCGAAGACGGCTTTCCGTGCTATCCGCTTTTCGTAAACGACGCCAACCTGAATTCGATTAGAGAAAATCCTAAATTTCAGTCGTTCCTGGCGGCGCAAAAGCGACAGTGGGAATACCATAAGGCCTTACCGCAGCTTTAGCCTCTGCGCATAGGCTGGACAGCTCGGCGAATGGCCGGCTGAGGATTAAAGCTTGGCCGCCATGGCTCATGTGTTCTGTCCCGAGATTGAACTAGCCACTGATAAGCCAAACGGCCAAGCGATATCGACAAATATCTTGATGAAAAATCGCTGACGTGAGCACAGTTCATCTTGTCCCTGAAAGGGACACGATATAATTGCGTGGGGTGAAACCCGACGAACCCTTGCCGAATTTCTCGCGTCCCTGTAACGGATAAATTCCGACGAATAGCCCAGAAACGACCCCCGATTTGTCCCTTTCAGAGACGTTTCGCACGAGACACTTTATGTCGGGATTCTCCCGACGCTATTTACTTTGTCCCGTTCAGGGACGTTTTCGTCGCCACTTTGACTCAAGCGCTTGGCGGTAGCGCGTGGCTGGCGGGGATTTTGTTGGGCTACTCGGTGGGTGCGTTTTAGGTCGAGGCGGAGGACGCCGTCTTGGTCGACCTCGGGGGCGTCGAAGCGTTCGGTGCCCTCGATCTTGATGCGAAAGTGGCGGCAGAACGCTGTTACGCTGGCAACGCGGCCGCAATCGCCGGGCCTCGGTTTAAGCCGAAACGCACCGGGCCGCGAGAAAGCGAAAATGTCATACCAGACTTCACCTGACTCTTCGTCGAACTCAACCGAGAATCGCTCTTCGCCGATCTCACCGTGTTCGGGCAACGTTCCGTATGCGAAACCGAACCTCTGCATGCCGGGTTCGCTTTCGACCAGATAGACGATTCTGGCGGCGTTCATCGACACGAACCCGAAATGATCGACAACTATGGCCACGTCTCGTCCGATCTCGATAGGCGTGTCCGCAAAATAAAGACGAACCCAGGGCATTTCGAACATCTTCCACGCACGGACTGCGTTTTTGGCGGATTCGAAGGCGGTCTCGCCGCTTCCGAGCAACACCCGATTGTGGTCGACATTGTACCCGGCCGGCGCCTTGCCGTAGCGACTCGCGCCGACATCGGGATATGAAAAGGCGCTTTCCGCCTGTCGGGCGAGGAAGCGGCGAACCGCTTTTTCGTCGGGTCTCGAGATTAGGAACATATGACCCCGCGATGAGTTTGTCGGATCTGGATCTCTCCGGCAGTGCCTTAGTTTCTGAAACCAGATCTCTTTCTTTTCGTGCTCTTGTTCGTGTCGTTTGGTGTTGTTTCGTGGTTACAGTCTAAGGATTTAGGACTGAAAACACGAAAACAACACGAACAAACACGAAAAAGAACACGAACGAAGCGTTGTTATTTTCAGACTGACGCACTACTTTCCGCGAGTAGTTTGACAACAAATTTGCCTACACGCTATTCTAATCGTTCGCTTGTAAGCGATTTGGCTTTGTCCGTCCGGTTCGTCTAGGGGTTAGGACACCGCCCTTTCACGGCGGCAACACGGGTTCAAATCCCGTACCGGATACCATCTTCTGCTTCAGTTTTAGCATCAAACCGCACAGGTAATTCGCTTGCAGCCCAGGCGAATTTTTTATTTTAAGGTGAAGAATGCTGAAAAGATCTCTGTTTGCGGCCGCGTTTGCCGTTCTATTCCTATCATCGCTTTTTGCACAGGCTCCGCAGAAATACGCGGACACGGTGGTGATCCTGCCTTTTGAGAATATCTCCGATAAACCGGAATTTAACTGGGTTGGCGAAAGCTTTGCGCTGTCGCTGTCGGAGTTGCTCAAGGTGCCAAGCCTAAACGTGATTTCCAATAGCCAGCGCAAGATCGTGCAGCAACGGCTGCGGATCCCGCTTTCGAGCCTGCCGAGCCTTGCAACATCCCTAAAGTTTGCACGGGAGACAAACGCAACGCTTCTAGTCGCGGGAAAGTACGACATCGTGCCGGCGCAGGGCGACACGGCGGCCACGATCAACGTCACCGCCAAGATCATCCGCGTAAACGAGGGACGTTTCCTAAGCGAAGAGATGCCCGACGGCCGCCGGATCACGCGCGACATAAATCTCAACGACGCGCTCGGCAATCTGCAGACAATTCAGGGACAGATCGCCTATCAGATACTGTATCAACGGGACAAGGCTCTGCCGTTTTCGCAGAACACTCTGATCGAGGCGGCGAACAAAGTGCCCGCTCGAGCTTTCGAAGCTTATATCAAAGGGCTTCTCACGCCGGCGGCCGAGGCGCGCGAAAACTATTTTAAGAATGCGATCCGGCTTTATTCCGATTTCGCGCCCGACAGCACATTTTCGGACGCCGCACTCGAACTGGGCCATCTGTACCTTTCGCAGCATAGATACCCGGACGCGATCGACTATTTCGAACGCGTTATAAACACCAATCAGCAGTGCCGCGACAAGGCCAAGAACGAGAACAAGATATCGCAGTGTAATGACGAGAGCTTTGCGGAGGCTTCATTCTACATCGGCATTATTCAATGGCAGCAGGGAAATTACGAACAGGCGCTCGGCGTGCTGCGTCCGCTTGCCGAGGACCTGAAGTTGACGAGCGTTTACAACACGCTCGGAGCGATAGCTGTTCAGGCGTCGCGAGCCGAGAAGAAGAACGACGCGAAAGCGGCGGGCCTTTTGACCGAAGGGATCGACCTTCTCAAGAAGGCGGCTGAATCCGCGCCGGACGCCGCCGCGATCCATTTCAATTACGGTCTGGCTGCCTTTCTGAACGCCGACTATACGCAGGCCGCGGCGCAGTTTCGCATCGTGATCGCTGCTAATCCGCGAGATGGCGAAGCTTACTATCTGCTGGCTAAGGCGCTCGATGCACTAAAGGATCCGACGGCCCCTGCGGTCGACAGCCAGGCACGTACGTTTCTCACCGCCGGCAACCGCTACGCCAATCTAGAAAAGGAATGGCAGAAAACCAAAGCGGTCGCCGAAGTGCCGCTACGCGTCGAACAGCCGCAGCGCAAGGATTTTGTCAGCGTCGTGCTCAGCCAAAAGAACAGCTCTGTCGCATCCACCGCTCCCGTTAATGAAACGGAAGATCTGCTTGCCCAGGCGAGAACGCAATTCAAGAACGGCAACGACGACGAAGCGATGGCCAACGTTCGCCGCGTGCTGGCGGGCGAGCCTATGAGTGCCGAGAGCTATCTGATACTCGGGAAGATTCATTCACGTCGCGGCGACCGCGAGCAGGCGATAAGCGCTTTCAAGACGGCGATCTTCTGGGACAATCGTCAGATCGACGCGTTCGTTGCCCTTGGAAAGATCTATCTCGAACGCGGTGAGTGCCTGCTCGTAAAAAACTACTCGGCATCAGCCATTGAGCTGGGCCCCGACAACCCGGATGCCCTCGCTTTGCAGCGGCAAGCTGAGCGATGTTCCAAATAGTGTAACTTCTCTGGGGTTTCACGAGGCCTGTCGATGGAGTGCCCGCTTCTGAAAAGTTTTTTCGACAAAGCCGTAAACTACTGTATACACAATATTTATTTCATTCTGGAAGAGCTGCGATATTGACAATTAGACGACCGGAACGCTTTGGCACGAGACGTGCATTAAGGACAGCGGCTAGCTTGATGAACTTATCAAGACCCCGCCGCCACCACTTCTCAGAGCGCGGTTTGCCACTGTGCTTGATCACCTTCCGAGCGTTCCTTCAGTTGTCCTTCCTAAATGAGCCTGGTCGAAACCGACCGGGCTTCTTCCTTTTAAATCTGATTAACACTGCATTTTGCGTGAATCGGGCAAAAACGGTCAGTTTGCCCGCGTTTTGAATATGCAACTCGTGTGCATTTCTCATTTTGACGCAGTTCGTGAACGAAACCGGCAGCCGATGACAATTTCCGTCATTCCGCGCCTGACATTTTTTGTGCACCTTGCGGACCGCAAGTATCATTCTGACGGAACGTGACCGATTCGCCGTTCGCTTTGGCACCGGATATAAAATATTTTGCCGGTTCTGATAGAATTGGCCTCATGAAGCTCCCGCGTCTGCGGACTTATTTACCGTCGGCAAAAAGCATCATCGTCGCACTTATTGCGGCGGTAATGCTTATTTTGGCGTTCCCGGATTTCGAGATATGGCCGCTGGCTTGGTTCGCTCTCGTTCCGCTTTTAACAGCCGTCGATCGCGAGAAAGAATCGTTCGCCCGCTCGTTCGTGTGCGGTTGGATATTCGGCACCGTGTTTTTTTTCGGCACGTGCTGGTGGCTCGCCTTCGCCCCCATCACCTACGCGGGCTTTCCGCCGCCGCTCGCTTACTCGTTATTGTTTTGCGTAACGGTGGGCGTTGGTCTATTCCCTGCCTTGTTTGCCGGATTGCTCTCCATTTTATTACGACGTCTCGGTTCCGTCGCCGTCCTCTCGGCTCCGTTCATTTGGGTTTTCACTGAATTTCTCAGGTATTGGATAACTGGTAACAACTGGAACGCTATCGGTTACTCGCAGGCGTTTTCGCCGAGTCTCCGCAATCTCGCCTCTGTTGGCGGAATAGCATTGGTCAGTTTCGTATGTGCCGCGATAGGTTGTTTAGTCGCACTTGCGGCTAATCGGTTCGATATTCGTCGAACCGCCGGAGCCGCGGTGTTTATCGCATCGACATTCGTTTTTTCGAACTTTCTATTGAATCCACCTCAACCTTCGCCGTACGACAGCATTAAACGGGAATCGGGTACAGTGGTCGCGGTCCAGCCGAACGTTCCCATGGTTGGATTGTCGATGGGGAAATGGCGAGATCTTAGGCTTCGGCACGTGGGTTTGGCGGAGGCTGCATTGGCAAGGGTTAACGAACTAAGTGGAATGTCCGGATACCCAAAGGACGCATTCTTCCCGACGACTGTAATTTTCCCCGAATCGCCGATGAATTTTTCGTACGCCGACGACGCGGAATTTCGGCACTTCGTTACGATCTTTGCCGCGAAAAATAATGTCGATGTTCTTTTTAATTCGGCTGAACCCGACCTGCCGAACAAGAACTATTTCAATTCCGCGGTTCTGGTCGATACACGCGGAAATGAGATAGCACAGTATGATAAGATTTACCTTTTGCCGTTTGGCGAATCGGTTCCGGAGCCGCTGCAGTCGATCGTTCCCGCTTTTGTCGGGAGCTTTTCTTATGGAAAGAAGTACGATCTGATACCGCTTGGCGCTGCCAAGGCGGGCGTGATGATCTGCTTCGAATCGCATTTTGGCGAGCTGTCGCGTCGGTACGTTCGCGACGGAGCGGATGTGTTAATTGAAATGACAAACGACGGCTACCTCGGCCCGACGCCGGTGCTCAGGCAGCACCTCGCGAACGCCGTGTTCCGAGCGGTCGAAACGAACCGGCCTGTCCTGCGGGTCACCAACGTCGGGATCACCGCATATATTAATGAACGCGGCGAGGTGATCGACCCGACCGATAGCTACACCGAAGCAACACGCGTCTGGAGCATTTCGAAAAGCGACGGCTCGCAGACGTTTTATGTAAAATACGGCGACTGGTTCGCGTGGCTGTGCACGCTCGTGACACTAATACTTGCCGGTCTATCGCTGCGACGCCGGTCTGTACCAGCTGAGGTGGTACATTAGTGTCAGTAGCCCACACGAAAGTAAGGGCTCCGTGATGTGGAGAACAACTCGGGTTCCCCAAAACGGGTCGGCGAACACAGGGACGCTGCGATCGCGCCGGCCGTGGACTATCGAGCCCTTACTTACGTGCGGGCTACGAACACGGCCGCTGAAAGCCCGGGCTGGATGTGATCGGCCAGAGATGCCAACAGTTTATGGAACTTACAGACTTACAAACAAAACACGAAGAGATAAAAAGCAAAGTTAACCAACTTGGGAGGTTTCTTTGACGCGCCGGGCAAAGAGGCACAGCTTGCGAAATTAGAAACTCAGATCGGCGACCCGGATTTCTGGAACGATTCGGACAAGGCTCAAAAGGTTATGGGGCAGCGGAGCCGGATCGAAAAGGCTTTGCAGCAGCAGAAGGATTTCGAAACCGGCGTTTCCGACGCGGAAGTTTTGTTCGAATTCGCAGCCGAAGATCCCGATTCTGCCAAAGAACTTGAAACGCTGATCATGCGTCTCGAAAGGGAAGTCAGCGAAAAGGAAACTCAGAGCCTGCTTTCCGGAGAGACCGACGCGAATAATGCCATCTGCTCGATCCAGGCGGGAGCCGGCGGAACCGACGCACAGGATTTTGCGCAGATGCTTTTGCGGATGTATCTGCGATGGGCGGAGCGAAAGGGATTTAAGGTCGAGATATTGGACGAGCAGTCGGGCAGCGAAGCCGGGCTGAAATCGGCGACATTCCGCGTAGAAGGCGAGTATGCTTACGGATTGCTTTCGACGGAGGCGGGCGTTCATCGCCTTGTGCGAATCTCGCCTTTCAACTCGGGCGGCAGCCGTGAAACATCTTTCGCATCGATGTTCGTTTCACCAGAGATCGACGAGAACATCGAGGTCAATATCGAGGACAAGGACCTGCGGATCGACACGTACCGCTCGAGCGGTGCGGGCGGGCAGCACGTCAACGTGACGGACAGCGCCGTTAGAATTACTCACATTCCGACAAATACCGTTGTAACATGTCAGAATCAAAGGTCGCAGCTGCAAAACCGTGCCGTCGCGATGCAGGTGCTGCGGTCAAAGCTTTATGAGCTCGAACTCGAGAAACGCCGTGCGGACGCGGCTGAACACGAGGCCACAAAACAGGATATCTCGTTCGGTTCGCAGATCCGAAACTACGTTCTCCATCCATACCGTCTCGTGAAAGATACGCGGACAAAGTTTGAACGGACCGACGTCGAAGCCGTGCTGGACGGCGAGATCGACGAATTTATCAAGGAATTTTTGATGTTTAAGAAAGGTGCACAAGCCCGCGCGTAAGTAAGGGCGTGTTAATAGCCTGTGTCAGTAGCCCGCACGTAAGTAAGGGCCATTCGATCGAGATGCACCGCGATCATATAGGATTCAACTATCGTCCGGCCGCCCTGGCCTATATGATCACGTTCCGATGCTATGGAACCTGGCTCCACGGTGATGATCGAGGTTCTGTCGGTCGGCGGGGCAGTAACGTATTCGGTCAGGCATTTGACTGAATGGATCGCAATAAAGGTTCACGGAGGGTGTGTACCTTTTTGTCAAAACGAATAGTGTCTATGCGAAGTGGCCCTTACTTACGTGCGGGCTACGGACACGCGGGCTACTGACATGCGGGCTAGTGATACTAAATCGATGAAGTTTTGTCCCACCTGCAAAGAGACGTATAAAGACGACGAGCTGAATTTCTGTTTGGCCGACGGCACGACGCTGCTCAAGAAACGTGGAGGATCAGCCGCGGCGGCAAAAAATCATTCGCGCGTGAATGAGATCACGGCCCTGGTGACGCTCGTCCTCGCGGTTCTCGTTTTTTTGTGCCTGATATCGAATAGCCCAGACGATCGCTCGGTTATCTCGACCGGATATGGCAGTGGAATGCCGACCCAAAACTGGATCGGGATAGTCGGCGCGAATATCGCTGCAATTCTGATAAGTGCGGTCGGCTGGGTCGCCTATATTCTGCCCGCTCTGCTGGCGCTGATCGCCTTTCGAGTTTTTCAGTCCGAAAGCCTGCGGCCAAAAACCGGCCGGATCGTCGGCTTTTTGCTTTTTATCGTGGCTTCCTCGGGCCTGATCCGCCTTGCCGGCGGCCACGGCGGCATTTTGGGAGCGATCTTCGCGCAATATTCGGTTGCGTTGCTGAGCAAGGTCGGTGCGGCGATCCTGCTCTTCGCGCTATTCGCGACCTCGGTGCTTCTCATCACGAACATTTCGTTCATGTGGTTCCTCGGGCATTTTGAGGTCGCATGGGAAAACTTCAAGATCCATTTCGCCGAGTGGCAGGCGAAACGTCGAGCCGAAGGGTCGCAGAAAGTTACCACGGCGAAAGAGCGGCTTGAAAAACGGCGAAATTCGCGAGCGGGCCAGCTTGCGGAAGCTCCGACGATCTCGAACGGCGATATGTCGGCAACCTCGGTTACTTCAAAAAAGGATAAGACCGGCCAGATCGCGGCTCCCGTAACTACGGCGCTGGATACGTCGGATATATCCATGCTCGCGAGTATCGACGATCCGCTGCGCGAATCTCCGTTCCCGACGATCTCACCGACGGATACGACGCCCGATACGGTAGCGGTCGATTTTCCGGAAAAAGAGCTTGCGGCGAACATCTCGATATCGCCGGTCAAGACTACGGGCGAGCTGAATGGTAATGATGACGGCGCCGATGCGGACGAAGAGGATCCGGGCGAGTTGGCGACTCCGGTTATGCAGGGAACACAGCAAAATTACGATAACTACGTGCTGCCGTCCACAAAATTTCTGACCGAGGCCGCGGCTCGAATAGAACAAAAGGAAAAAGAACTTCTCGAGATCGCCGATTCGCTGGCCGAAAAAACAAAGGAATTTAACGTCGCGGGAAAGGTCGTGAATATCTGCCCGGGTCCGGTCGTGACGACTTACGAATTCAAGCCCGATCCGGGCGTCAAATATTCACGCGTGACCGGCCTTGTCGACGATCTTTGCCTTGCGCTCAAGGCCGAATCGATCCGCATCGACCGGATTCCGGGAAAAGCGTTCGTTGGCATCGAGGTTCCGAATTCGAAACGCGAGGTCATACAGCTTCGCGATGTGATCGAATCAAAGAAATTCAAAGATTCGGAATCACTTCTTACGCTCGCACTCGGCAAGACCATCGACGGCTTGAACTACGTGGCCGACCTCGCGAAGATGCCACATCTTCTGATCGCGGGAGCCACCGGCGCGGGTAAATCGGTCGGTGTGAATACGCTTGTCGTTTCGATACTTTATAAGGCGAAGCCCGACGAAGTGAAATTCATAATGGTCGACCCGAAACGGCTCGAGCTTGGCTTGTACGCTGATATTCCGCATCTCGCGACTCCAATAATTACCGATCCGAAACGTGCCGCGATCTCGCTGAAATGGGCCGTAACGGAAATGGAGCGGCGATACAAAGATCTCGCCGGTTACGGCGTGCGAAATATTGACGGCTACAACGTCGAAGCAAAACGCCGAAACGATCTCGAACAGTGGGACGACACGGGCGAACCGCATCGCAAGCTGCCGTACATCGTTATAATCATCGACGAGCTTGCCGACCTGATGATGGTCTCGGGGAAAGAGGTCGAAGAATCGATCACGCGGTTGGCACAGATGGCCCGTGCGGTCGGTATTCATCTGGTGCTGGCGACACAGCGGCCTTCGGTCGACGTCATTACGGGTTTGATCAAGGCGAATTTTCCGGCACGTATTTCGTTCCGTGTTTCGTCAAAGGTCGACTCGCGGACGATCATCGACGGAAACGGCGCCGAGGGCCTGCTAGGCAAGGGCGATATGCTGTTTTTGCCGCCCGCGAGCTCCGCAGTTATCCGCGTTCACGGAGCATACGTCGATGAGGTCGAGATCGGCAAGATCGTTAGCCACGTAAAAGCCCAGGGCCGGCCGGAATACGACACGACGATCACAAAGACCGAGGAAGAGCTCGATGATACGGGCGAGCTTCCGGGGCGCCGCGATCCGCTTTTCTGGGACGCCTTGAAAACCGTTGTCAGTGCAAAACGCGGATCGACGTCGCTGCTCCAGCGTCATTTGCGGATCGGTTATGGCCGTGCCGCTGCGATCCTCGATGCAATGGTTCGCGAAGGATACATCGGCGATATGGACGGCTCGACGCGCGCTCGGCCCATACTGCAAAAGGCATATGACGATCTGCAAGACGTTAGCGAGATGAATGCGGGCGAGTGAACTTAGGTCAGCCGGTCGAAGTAGAACAATTATCAGCGGCAAGGCACGTCATTTTCCCCGGTCTGGAGAGGAAGTTTCGAGACCTGCCATTTATCGTCGCCGGCCTGCCGAACTTCGAGACGGAATTGATTGACGTCGTCGAGCACAAGGGACGGCGGAAACGGCTTTGGCTCGGCCAGAATTTTTATCCAATAATAGCCATCGCATTTGAAAAACGTCATCTCCGTCGGCGCGCGTTTTTCCGTCGTAAGCATGTAATCATATACTTGCGAACGCATAGCCGCCGCGGGCATTATTTCGTCGCCGACGCCCTTGCGGGTGATAAATACGAAAGCGATCAAACCGACCAAAACAAAAGCCGCAATAGGCAGCAGCACCCTGGCGTAATGATGCGCCGAGCTCGCCTGCTCATTGACGGTTTGAAACAGTCGTACCTTGTCCTTCTCGTCGAATTTGTCCTCGTCGGGCGTCTCGAATATATTCATAAATGCAATTTCTCGCCCGCAAAATTATCACCATTTGAGCGGCGATGCAATCATCAAATCGGACCGGATGATTTCCACAATTTCTGTGGAAAAAGAACCCTTTTCCACAAAACCGAATCGTTCAAATCTTTGTAACATAGAGACTTTTAGCACTTTGCACACGACGTAGGCGCAAACTTTAGGTAAATGAAGTAGTGGAGCTGCGTACATCGCCATCCAGAGCGCAACATGGATCGCCATATACGATAATGTTAGAAACACACCCGTTCTGAATGCCCGTCGATTCCTTACGTACATATTCGCGAAGTCCTTTATTGATGCTCGCCGCGGCATTTGCGGCGGGCATTGTTGTGGACAAGTATGTTCTGCTTGAGCCTTGGGTGGTTCTTGTGGTGATGTCGCTCACAGTCGTGGCTGCATTGGTCGTCCGCGAAATGCGGACGGCGACTGTCGCTCTGGTTCTTGCATATTTTACGGCCGGCTCGCTGTGTTCCTTCGTAGCGCATAAGTCGATCAGCCCGGATCGTCTTAGATCGCTTTATGACACGGGACAGATCGCTTCGGGTGATGAAGTGCAGATCGACGGCTTTGTCACAGCGGGGCCGGAGCCCGCTTACGGTGGCTCATTCGTCGAGATCGCCGCGACCAAAATCGAAGCAAAAGGCGAGCACCGCAATGCATCGGGAAGGCTTCGCGTTTTCGTTCCTCTCGAGAGCGTGGAATCGCTCGCGACGTTCGAACGATCGGGCGTCGCTTATGGAGCCGAAATGCGAGTTCGATGCTCGCCGACGCGTGAGGAGCAATATCAGAATCCGGGCGTGCGTTCGCGTTTGGAGATAATGGACGAGCAGGGAATTGACGCGGCCGCGTCGATTAAGTCTCCCTTACAGATCGAGCGGATCAGCGAAACGAAAAGCTTTGTGCCGCTGGCGGCCGTCTTTGACCAGCGAAGGCGGCTGATCGACAATCTTCGCGCTAACTTCGACGCACCGACAGCGGGAATCATGATCGCGTCGCTGCTGGGGGATAAGTATTTCGTCGATCGCGAAACCGGGAACGCTTTTCGTGAGGGCGGAACCTTTCACATCCTTGTGATCTCGGGCGTTCATATTACCTTTATCGGCGGTCTGCTGTTTTTCTTCGCAGGCAAATTCACGCGGCGCAGATCGCTGCAATTTATTTTCTCGGCGGGCATTCTTTGGGCATACACCGTCGCTGTCGGTGCGGACATACCCGTTATGCGGGCAAGCCTCGTTTTTACGTTTCTCGCCTTTTCGCGACTGCTCGATCGAAAGAGCTCGCCGCTCAACTCACTAGGAGCGTGCGCTCTCGTGCTGCTTGCTGTACGACCGTCGAGCGTGTTTACTGCTTCGTTCCAGTTGACGTTTTTGAGCGTCGCGGCGATCGTCGGAATTGCCTTTCCGCTGATCGGGAAACTGCGAGCGATCGGCAAATGGATGCCGGGCGCAGCACAGCCGTTTCCGCCGTCGGTCTCGACGGGTCTTCGAAAGTTCGCCGAGACCTTGTATTGGAATGAAACCTCATGGAGCATCGAATCGAAACGGCAGATCTGGTCCGCCGGCTTATTCAAATCGCCTGCCCTTGACCTTTCGCTGCATCCTCACATTCGATCGGCGGCGGCGTATCTTTTCGAAGGCCTGCTGGTTTCGGCGATCATTCAGGTCTGCCTGATTCCATTGAGCGTTTATTATTTTCACCGCGTTTCATTCGCCGGCCTGCTGCTGAATTTATGGGTCGGTGTGCTGCTCGCCTTCGAAAGCTTTGCCGTGGCTGCCGGTATCGCGGTCGCTGCGGTCAGTCAAACGCTCGCTGAGCCGATAATACGTCTCGCCGAAACCCTCAACGCCCCTCTGCTGTATTTCCCGAAATTGTTTGCCGATTCGGGATGGGCCAGCATCCGTCTGCCGATCTATCCCGGCTACGGTCGCGTCATCTACGTGATCTATTTTTTGCCGGTGATCGCCATCGCCGTTGCCGTGCAGCGTTGGGATCCCTTTGCCGTGAAGGCGTTGTCGGCAAGCGTAACGCGAATGCGTGTAGCTCCTATGGGCTTTCTCTTAGCCGCGCTGGCGGCGCTCGTGATCTTTCATCCGCTGAGCTCACCCAAGCCGGACGGGAAGCTGCACGTTGATTTTCTGGACGTCGGACAAGGCGACTCGGCGTTCGTTACGTTTCCGAATGGCGAGACGCTTCTAATTGACGGCGGCGGTAAACCCGATTTCCGGACCGAAGGTTCGTTTCAACCCGACGTTCAAACTATCGGCGAATCCGTCGTGTCGCCGTTCTTGTGGGAACGCGGAT
>JBBSGG010000055.1:0-18447 GCA_038254305.1 Pyrinomonadales bacterium | reverse complement strand
CAGCGATGTAACAAACAGTCTCTACGCTTTGGGATTAATCGCCGCGAGTTATCCGATTTTTTGGCTGATAAAAAGGCAAATGAATATTTCGAGGGAAATCTAATAATGAAAAATATTGAAACAATATAAAACTCAGCAGGCGCGTCGTGATTGAAAACGGCGAACACAAAGGCAAAGCGGGCGACGGGCAATTTTTGAAACGCGGGACGTGCGTCAATGTATAAATCAAAAATTATGAAGCGATCTATCCTATTAATAATTGGTGTTCTTCTTTTTTCGATTAACTCAAACGCGCAAATTTACCGGATGGCGGAGATGAATGTCGAGCAAATCAAAAAACTCGACAAGGAGAAAACCGTCGTCATTTTACCCGGCGGAATCGTCGAAGAACACGGCTCTTTTTTGCCGACGTTCACCGACGGTTATTGGAATGAACAGGTAACGCGGGAACTTGCCAAAGCGATTGCGGCGAAAAAGGGTTGGTCGATCGTGATTTTTCCGTCGATTCCCTTGGGCAACAGCGGCGCGAACGACATCGGCGGCAAGTTTAACTTCCCCGGAACTTACTCCGTTCGCTTTGAAACGCTGCGCTCGGTTTTTATGGATTTGGCAACCGAATTGGGCGAGCAGAAATTCAAATGGATTTTTATTGTTCACGGACACGGCGCGCCGAACCACGTTCGCGCGCTCGACCAAGCCGGAGATTATTTCCGCGACACATACGGCGGGCGAATGGTCAATCTCACCGGACTTCTGCCGGTCGTTACCGCCTGGGACGGAAAGAAAACCGACGCGCAGCGCAAAGAAGATGGCTTGCCGATTCACGCCGGAATGGACGAAACGAGTATGATGCTCGCCTTGCGTCCCGACCTTGTTAATCCCGCTTACAAAAACGCCAAGCCGTTTGCCGGCGACGAAATGGAAGATTTGATCCAAATAGCACAGTCGAAAGATTGGTTCGGCTACCTTGGCTCGCCGCGCCTGGCAAGTCGGGAGCAATATGCCAACGGCTGGCAAATAGCCGCAAATGAAGCAGTTAATTTCGGGCTGAAAATACTAGATGGTTTGGACGACAGGACACTCCCGCGTTTCGGCGACGAGATGGAAAAAAGTCCGCCCGACGTTGCGCTTGATATGGCTTCTTTGAAACACGAAGCTGAAATTAAATTCAAACAACTTGAATGGTTAAAGATAAGAGAACGCAAATAAAAATTTAGCTGTGATTGAAAACGGGTAACACAATGATAAACAAGGCGACGGGCAATCTTTGAAGCGCGGAATTTGTGTCAATATTTGAGAATAAAGGATGTATAAAACTATGAAAATTTTACTATGTGCAGTTATCAGTCTTAGTTTAATTGCTGGAGCTTGCAATCAAACTTCGAATCAAGAAAATGAGGCACGACAAGCGGTGCAGTCATTCTACGATGCTTTTAATAAACACGAATTTGATAACGTCCAGAATTTTACAACCGAAGATTGGATTCACATCAATCCGTTCGGCGGCCAGACAGCCGGACGCGAAGCGGTTCTCAAAGAATTAAAGGAAGTTCACGAAAGTTTTCTGAAAGGTGTTACCGCTACAATCGAGGATATATCGGTGCGCTCCGCCGCGCCAGACGCGGCAATCGTTACCGTCACAAACCGGATGGGAACATATACCACGCCCGATGGAATCAAACACGAAAACGAACGGCAGATTAAAACTTTCGTGGTCGTCAAACGAAGCGGCAAATGGTTGATAATGCAAGACCAAAACACGATTATCGGTAACAAATAAAAGCAAGGGGACGGGCAATTTTGAAACGCGGAACTTGCGTGAATGTTTGAGAGAACGAGGTGTATAAAATTATGAAAACTATTTTAATCGCAGTTTTGTTATTGGTCGCAATGCCGATTTTGATTTTAGGTCAAACAAACCAAAATGACAAAACTGCGAAGAAACTGATGCAGTTTGAGCGCGATTGGTGACGGCGACGTTGAAGCGCGATAAGGTTTGGCTCGAACGCTTTTTCGCGGACGAGTTTATTTCAACGCATCCGACGAGCGGCACAATCAAAAACAAAGCGCAGGAAATCGCCGACACCGTTGACGCGGCGCAAACGCCCGAATCTTCGACGCTCGGCGAGATGAAGGTGATTGTCGCTGGAAAAGCGGCGATTGTTACCGGCGCGGCTTATGAAATCGGCGGCGCGCAGCACCTCACCGACCGCAACCGCGGTTATCTGTTCACCGATACTTTTATCCGGCGCGGAGGCAGATGGCAGCTTCTCGCTTCGCATTCTTCGCGCCTTCCCGACAAATAAATTCAGCGCGCGCGGCGAAGGAGAAAATTTCGTGATTGAAAACGGCGAACACATCGCCAAAAAGGGCGACGGGCAATTCTCAAACGAGGGGAATGCGTGAAGTTATAGCAAGGCTGTGTATGAAGCGATGCCCTGAATGTAGGCGGGATTATTACGACGACACGCTGCTCTATTGTCTCGACGATGGAAATGCGCTGCTCGAAGGGCCAGCGAGCGGTTCGGGCTCGACCGACGAACCCGCGACCGCCATCTTGTCAGAACCGGGAGCGGTAGCGACTGGGTTCCGGGGCGATGACGATCAGACAAGACCGCAGATACTTACGACCGATCAAACGGCTATTTTCCCGCGCGGCGCGGAGGCAGATCCTCAAAAGAAGTCGAGCGAGACATCGGAAAAGCCGAGCTTCTCCGCAAATAGAGCGACAAAGCCGCTGATGATTGTCGGTGTTGCGTTGTTGCTTTTGATCGCCGGATTCTTTGGCTATCGCTATTTCGGCTCGAACACAAAGCAGATTGAATCAATCGCGGTCATGCCGTTCGTCAACGAGAGCGGCAACAGCGATGTCGAGTATTTGAGCGACGGAATGACGGAAACACTCATCAACAGTCTTTCACAGATTCCGAACTTGAGCGTCAAGGCGCGTTCATCCGTTTTTCGCTACAAAGGCAAGGAGTTTGACCCGAAAAAGATTGCTGCCGAATTAAACGTGCAAGCAATTTTGACAGGGCGCATCGTGTCGCGCGGCGACCAGTTGACGCTTTCGTTGGAATTGGTTGACGCGGCGACCGAGAACGTAATTTGGAGTCAGCAATACAACCGCAAACGGTCCGACCTTGTTGTGCTGCAAAGCGAAATTGCCCGCGATGTTTCGAGCAAATTGAAATTTAAACTTTCGGGAGCGGACGAGCAGAAAATTACCAAAAATTACACGGCGAACCCGGAAGCCTATCAGCTTTATTTGAAAGGAAAATTTTATTGGAACAAGCGGACGGGCGACGCGCTCAAACAAGCTGCCGAGTTTTACAATCAAGCGATTGAGAAAGACCCGAATTATGCCCTCGCCTATTCCGGTTTGGCTGAAACTTACGTCCTCTTTTCCAGTTATGATGTCGCGCCGGCGACCGACAGTATGCCGCAGGCGAAAGCGGCGGCTTCGCGGGCGTTGGAGATTGACGATTCATTGGCGGAAGCGCACACCGCACTCGGCTTTTATCTGTCCAATTTCGAGTGGGATCGGATTAACTCCGAAAAGGAGTATCGCCGCGCTATCGAGCTCAAGCCGGATTACGCGACCGCCCATCACTGGTTCGGCGCCGATCTCTCGAATCTAAAACGCTTTGACGAAAGTATCGCTGAGATGAGGCGTGCCGAAGAACTCGATCCGCTTTCGCTGATTATCGGGTCTAATCTGGGGGATATGTTGCTGATGGCTCGCCGTTACGATGAGGCGATAGCGCAGTATAAACGGACTCTCGTTCGCAACCCGGAATTTGCTTCAGCTCACGAGGCAATGAGCCGGGCATTCGGTGCAAAAGGAATGTATGCGGAAGCAGTCGCCGAAGCTCGCCGCGCGGTCGAACTTAATCCCAGTTCTTCCCGCAAAGCCTATTTAGCACTCTGGCTGGCAAGATCGGGCAAGCGCGACGAAGCACTGAAAATCCTCGGCGAGTTAAAACAGTTAGCGACCGAAAGCTATGTGGCGGGCGATAGTTTTGCGCTGATTTACGTCGGACTCGGCGATAGAGACGAGGTTTTGAACTGGCTCGAAAAAAATATGGAGAGCCGCGCGGAAACCGCAAGCGTATATGCCGTCGACCCTGAATACGACGAACTCCGCTCCGAGCCTCGGTTCAAAGCGATGCTGAAACGGATGAATCTGCCGGAGTAGTGAAAAATACTGGTCAGGTGACTGGTCATATAGTACAGTTGCATTGTTATGAAAAACAAAATAGTTACGATCAGTGCGAGCGAATTCAAAGCGAAATGCTTGCAAATTTTCGATGAACTTGGGGCTGAGGGAATAATTGTCGAGAAACGCGGCAAACCGGTAGCCAGGGTTATACCTTTCGTGACAGAGGAAAATTCGGGCCTGATAGATTCGATGAAAGGGGCGATAAAGATCTCGGGCGACATCTTTTCGACCGGGGTCAAATGGAATGCTGAATCTTGACACGCATATCCTGGTCGCGGCTCTGGCCGGTGATCTGACCGAGCGGGAACGTGCTTTGGTGACGAACGACAGCCTTGCGGTGTCGGATATTGTGTTTTGGGAGTTAGCCAAGCTGGTACAGCTCGGGCGACTGGAGCTCGATATGGACAGCGTAGCCTTTCGCCGTTCGCTACGCCATCTCACAATATTACCGATCACGATCCAAATAGCCCGGCAAAGCACTGCGTTAGACTTTAGTTCTGATGCTGCGGACGAGATAATCGCCGCCACGAGCATAATTGAGCGGATCCCGTTGTTGACTCGAGACCGAAAGATCCTCAAGTCGCGTGTTGTTCCGCTCGCTGAATGATTATGAAAAGATGCCCGGAATGCAGGCGAGATTATTACGACGACACGCTCCTGTATTGTCTCGATGACGGAAATGCGCTTCTCGACGGGCCGGCGACCGGTTCGGGCTCGACCGAGGAACCCGCGACAGCGATCCTGTCAGAACCGGGAGCGGGCGGGGTCCCCGCCGGAGCATCTCCGAGCGGGGTGCAGGTAGCGACTGGGTTCCGGGGAGGAGAGGATCAGACAAGGCCGTTTATAAATACAACTGACCAAACCGCGATCCTGCGAACGGGAGCGGAGGTGGAGCCTCAAGGAAGTCTGGGTGACTTGACGGAAAGGCAGAGCCTTTCCGCACATCGGGCGGCGAAGCCGCTTCGTAGAAGGAACAAGATGGTCGCCGCCATTGGCTTAGCGATTTTAGTAATGATCGCCGGATTCTTCGGTTATCGTTATTTCTCGTCCGGCAACACCAAACAAATAGAATCAATCGCCGTGATGCCGTTCATCAACGAGAGCGGGAATCCTGATGTGGAATATTTGTCGGACGGAATGACGGAAACGCTTATAAGTAGCTTGTCTCAGCTGCCGAATCTGAATGTGAAGGGCCGTTCGTCGGTGTTTCGTTACAAGGGCAAAGACATGGACACTAAGACGCTTGGCAAGGAGTTGGGTGTTCAGGCGGTCTTGTATGGACGCATTATCCAGCGTGGCGATCAACTTACGCTTAGTTTGGAATTGCTCGACGCGGTGACGGAAAACGTTATCTGGAGCGGTAAATACGACCGCAAACAAGTGGATGTGGTCAGCTTACAAAGCGAGATCGCCCGTGATGTTTCGACCAAATTGAAATCGAAACTATCAGGGGCCGAAGTAGCGAAAGTTGGAAAGAATTACACCGCAAACCCAGAGGCGTATCAGTTTTACCTGAAAGGGCGTTTCTACGTGGCCAGGCGAACACCGCAGGACATCAGAAAGGCAATTGAATTTTTCTTGCGGGCTATCGCCCTTGACCAAAGCTACGCTCTCGCCTTTACCGGTCTCGGCGACGCGTATCAACTGCTCTCAGCATATGGCGGAGCAACGGCTCATGAAGCAATGCCGAAGGCAAAAGAGGCTACGCTGAAAGCCTTGTCGTTAGATAATGATATAGCTGAAGCACACTCTTCGCTCTGCGGTATTTTCTCAACATATGATTATGATTTTGATCGGGCGGGACTTGAGTGCAGACGCGGCATTGAGCTAAGCCCGAATGATGCGACGGCACATCATTCGTATGGTGTACTGCTAACCAAGCTCGGCAGGCACGAGGAATCTTTTGCGGAATTCCGTCGTGCTCTGGAGAACGAACCCCTCTCGCTCGCAATAAACAAAAATTACGGTGAGAGTTTGTTTTACGCCCGCCATTACGAGGAGAGCGTAGAACAGTTTAAAAAGACGCTCGAACTCGATGCAAACTTTGCTCCGACATATATCAGTCTTGCTGCTGTTTACCAGGTGATGGGCAAACATGGCGAGTGCATCGAAGCACTCGCCAAGTATCAGGAGTTACTCAATCAACCTCAAAGCGCGGCACTGATTAGAGAGACCTTTACTAAAGACGGCTGGCAAGGTATTCGGCAGATGATGAGTCAAGAAACTCCACTGCTCTCTGCTTCGTCATACAGCATAGCGGTTTTTTTAGCAGAATTGGGCGAGAAAGAAAAAGCAATTGCCGCGCTGAACACCGCCTACGAAAACCGCATCTACCGCGTCGGTCATATTATGGTTGACCCGCGCCTCGACTCTTTACGACCGGATCCGCGCTTTCAGGAGTTGATAAGAAAAGTCGGTTTTCCGGAGTAATGGGCGCCGCGACATTCTACGCGCTGCCGGTCGCTCGCGACTCGCGATTTGCGGACATCCAAAACGCGTGCATTTGCTTTAATAGAGTTTATTTATGAAAAGATGCCCTGAATGCAGACGTGATTATTACGACGATACATTGCTGTATTGTCTCGACGACGGAAATGCGCTGCTCGAAGGGCCTGGTGATGGGGAGTCCAAGACCGAGATTTTTCCGGGCGCTCCGTTTCCAAATGACGAAAAAGCCGGACGACCAGCACATGGAGCTGACGAAATAGGACGAAACTTTGGCCATTTCCATCACGCTGCTTATAACATTGCCTCGGCTTACGCCTTGCTTAATAAACCGGAGAAGGCAGTAGAATGGCTGCAATTAGCGGCCGACGATGGCTTTCCATGTTATCCGCTGTTTGACAGTGACCCTAACCTCAAGAACCTTCGCCAAGATGCTCGGTTCGTTGCCTTTATGGCAAAACTGAAGCAGCAGTGGGAACGCTATAACGCTACATTGTGAGCCAATGATGCCAAGGTGCCAAAAACATGAAACGATGCCCTGAATGCCGACGAGATTATTACGATGATACGCTGCTGTATTGTCTGGACGACGGCACGCCGCTGCTCGAAGGTCCTGCGAGCGGTTCGGCTGCGCTTGACGAACCGGCGACGGCGATCTTGCTCACGACTGATGCCGTCGGAGACGCACCGACGCGGGCTCAGATAGACATAACGGATCAGACCGCGGTCTTGCCGACAGACATCAGCCTGCCCGAGGACAAGAGGAAAGTGTCGGGCGCGCAGTTGGCGGTGCTGATGGGAATAGTTGCGGTCTTGGGCACTGCCGGATTTTTAGGTTATCGATATTTCGGTTCAGGCAGTAGACAGATCAATTCGATCGCTGTCCTGCCCTTTCAGAATAAGGGGGGCGATGCGGATACAGATTACCTGTCCGACGGATTGACGGAATCGCTTATTTTTCGTCTGTCACAATTGCCCAGCCTAAAGGTCAGCCCTACGAGCTCGGTAATGCGATACAAAGGCAGCGAGACGGACGTGGCAAAGATCGCAAGCGAACTCGGCGTTGATGCGGTAATGTCCGGACGCTTGGTCAAGCGGGGTGACAGTCTGAATATCACGGTCGAACTCGTCGACGCGCGAAACAACAAATCGCTGTGGGGCGAGCAATATGAACGCAAGATGTCCGACCTGCTGGCCACGCAGCGTGAAATCGCTACCGCAATAACTCAGAAACTGGAACTGAAGCTGTCGGGCAACGATACAAAAGGCATCACCAAAAAATACACGGACAATAACGACGCCTATCAACTTTACCTGAGAGGCCGTTACAGCTTTGGCAAGCGAACCAAAGATGAGATGCTTCGCGCCGTCGAATATTTCCAACAAGCGATCAAACTTGACCCCAAGTTCGCACTTGCCTATGCGCGGATCTCCGAAACATACGGAAGTATGCCCGCCTATCCGTACCTCTCGCCAAAGGAAGCTTTTCCGCAAGCAAAGGCCGCGGCTCAGCAGGCGCTCGAGATCGATCCGACACTGGCGGAGGCCCACACGTTCCTGGCCTATTGCTTAATAATCGGCGATTGGAATTGGGCCGAAGGCGAGAGATCATTCAAACGAGCGATCGAGCTCGATCCTAATAATTCCGCCGCTCATTTTCGCTACGGACAAATATACCTAATGCCGACCGGCCGCTTTGAAGAAGGCATTGCCGAAATAAAGCGCGGGTTGGAACTCGAACCGCTAGATATCAATATGGGTGCAACACTTGCATCGGCATACTTTTTCGCGGGGCGGAAGGACGAGGCTCTGGAGCAGGCCAGGAAAACTTACGAGATCGAGCCCGGACACCCAATTAGTCGCTGGATTCTAAGCCAGGCTTTTCTTGAAAAAGGAATGTACCAGGAAGCCATATCGCACAACGAACAATGGCTGCAAACCGACCCCACGAATCAATTTCCGCTCCGAGATGCCGGAATTGCGTACGCGAAAGTCGGCCGCCGGGACAAGGCCGAGGAAATGATCGGCAGGTTTCGCGAGATCGCTAAGACGCAATACATACCGACATCCCGGATCGCGACCATCTATGGAGCACTCGGTGACATGGATAAAGGCATAGTGGAACTCACCCAGGGCTTTGAAGCACGCGATTGGGAATTATATCGATCGAATGTTGAGCCGTACATGTACCCTTTCCACGATGATCCGCGCTTTAAGAATCTCGTGAAACGCCTCAATCTGCCGGAATAGGATAAGTATGAAGAAATGCCCGCAGTGCGGCCGTGAATACGACGTGAGCATGATGTTCTGTCTAGATGACGGAGCGGAATTGCTTTTCGGCCCGGCGTCAATGGATGAACCGGCGACGGCGATCCTTCACACGACTGACGCCGTCGGCGAGGCTCCGACGCGCGCGCAGATACACACGATCGAGCAAACTGCTATTTTCCCTCGCCCGGAGGCGGAGCCTCAAAACAGTTTGGGCGACGCCTCGGAGAAGCAGAGCTTCTCCGCAAATAGAGCGGCAAAGCCGCTTGGCGGAAGGATCAAAGTAATCGCCGCCATCGGTGTTGCGGTCATGCTTCTCGTCGCCGGTTTCTTTGGTTACCGATATTTAGGTTCTGGCGCAAACACCAAACAGATCGAATCAATTGCAGTGATGCCGTTTGTTAATGAGAGCGGAAATGCCGATGTCGACTATCTCTCGGACGGAATGACCGAAACGCTTATCAGCAGTTTGTCGCAACTCCCTAAACTTTCGGTCAAAGCCAGAAGCACGGTCTTTTTCTACAAGGGCAAAGAAACTTCGCCGAAAAGGATAGGGGAAGAGTTGGGCGTGCAGGCGGTCTTATTCGGCAGAGTCGTTCAACGCGGAGATGACTTGAAATTGAGTTTGGAATTGGTAAACACGCAAACGGGGAATGTTCTGTGGAGCGAGCAATATAACCGAAAACAAACTGACCTATTAACGCTTCAGAGCGACATCGCGCACGACGTTTCTAGCAAACTGAAAGCCAAGCTTTCCGGTGCGGACGAAGCAAAAGTAACCAAGGCCTATACGGCGAATCCCGAAGCTTACGAGCTATACCTCAAAGGGCGTTTCCACTTTTACAAGGGAACGGATGCCGAGATGAAGAAGGCGGTCGATTATTACCAGCAGGCGACCGAAAAAGATCCAAACTACGCGCTCGCCTACGTCGGATTGGCTGATTCGTACGGCCTCGCTTCAGCTTATGTCCTGCCCCCGGCCCAGGCGTATGCCAAAGTAAGAGAAGCTGTTCTGAAGGCCCTGCAAATAGACGACGGATTGGGTGAAGCCCACGCCACATTGGGAACGTACAAACTTTTTTACGAACGGGATTGGCAGGGAGCGGAAAACGAGTTTACGCGCGCAATCACCCTCAACCCGAACTCTCCGACTGCGGCGTTTTGGTACGGCCTATACTTGGAAGCATCGGGCCGATTCGACCAGGCTATCGTGCAGGCTAGCCGGTCGCGGCAGCTCGATCCACTTTCCGTGCTGTCAAATTCAGGCGTCCAAGAGGCGTATTATATGTCGCGTCAGTACGATCGGGCTATCGAGGCCGGTCGCAAGACACTGGAATTGGATCCGGAGAACGCACTTAGCCATGTATTCCTCGGACAGTCCTACCAACAAAAATCGATGTTCTCAGAGGCTATTTCGGAGTACGAGAAGGCAAGACAGATAGATAGCTCGCCCTGGGTTCTGGCTCCGCTTGGCAACGGCTACGCGGTTGCGGGACGGACTGCCGATGCGCGAAAAGTGCTGACCGAACTGGATGCAGCCGCCAAACAGCGATACGTGTCGCCTTACAACTACGCGCTTGTCTATACCGGCCTCGGCGACAAGGACCAGGCTTTTGCGTGGCTTAACAAAGCGGACCAGGAGCGGAATGATTATTTGATCTACCTCAAGGTCGAGCCGCTTTTCGACAGTTTGCGATCCGACCCGCGTTTTGCCGATCTACTCAAACGAATCGGTGTGCCGCAATAGTGTTTAGGCTTTGAGACTAGTTTATGAAACGATGCCCCGCATGCCGTCGCGATCATTTTGGTGTGGTTATGACCGGGGGCCGAGGCCGTTTCGCTGGCGCTTTCGTCCGCCGATAAGACGGCGCACGTGAGCTAGCTTGTAAACCCCATTTTTTGTCGCTCTCGCTTACGTCGCGTTCGACCAACCGGACGAAGTAATTGCCTCCCTCGAAGGATCTGTAACGAAAAAGACGGTTGGTTTTGGCGACGGAGTCGCGTTGACGCGCGCCTCGATCGGTACGCCGCGATCTCGATTTTACGCACTTTTGTTCCGTACGAATTTAAAACGATAAAAAAAGCGGCACCGTTTCTTCGATCGAGATCGACGCCGCGGCGGCATCATCTGGCGCGACGAGAAACGCATTGGAAACGATTAGGCGGCGGTAAATCCACCGTCGATCATGTGAATACTGCCGGTGCAGTACGAGGCTTCGTCGCTAGCGAGAAATAAGGCCAGATTCGCGACCTCTTCGTTGGTGCCGTATCTCTTCATCGCGATCAATTGGGAAAAACCCTCGCGCATTGTATCCGGGTCGTCCGGTGATAATTGTGTTTCGATAGAGCGGATCATCCGGTTATCGATCGGGCCGGGGCCGATCGCGTTGACGCGAATGTTGAAAGCACCTAGTTCAAGCGCGGCCGTTTTTACAAGACCGCAAACCGCGTGTTTGCTAGCGAAATACGGAGCTCCGGCGGGCACCCCAATAACACCCGCGATTGACGACAGCGCGATCATCGACCCTTTACCGCGTTTTTTCATCGGCGCAACACAGTATTTCATTGAAAGCCAGACGCCGATCACGTTGGTGCGGAGTGTTTCCTCAAAATTCTCTACAGTTTGATCCTCTATGAGTGCGATCTTCCCTTCGGTCCCCGCATTCGCCAACAGAATATCAACGCCGCCAAAGGCGTCGACCGTGGCGGCAACCGCCGCGGCTGTCGCTTGTTCGTCGGTGACATCTGCGACGGACGTGGCCACATCGCCTAAGTCGGCGAGCCGTTCCATTATTGCTCCAAGTTTCTCCGCCGAACGACCGACAAGCATTACGCGCGCTCCTTCTTGAAGAAAACGCTTTGCCGACGCCTCGCCGATGCCGCCGGTTGCGCCGGTAATGATGGCTACTTTCCCTTCGAGTCGATTATTGTGTTTTGATTCCATTAGATAGTTTTACTGAGGTGCTCGGTTACTAAGCCGAGACCGGCCGCTGGAATTTTTGGCCGGTCCCGATTGAAAAAGCGTGTCTTTTAATGTCATCAACGCCTAGGTTCTAGAATTATCTGGCGTCCGATGCGATTTCCCAGCACTTCGCGGATCTGCAGACGCTCCCGGTAGCCCTGCATCTGTTTCGCGTCGTTTCCGAGCACCTTTTGCAGCAGACTGTCGGCTTTGTCCTCGTTGGCTTCCATTGTTGCCATATCTTTATATTCGGTCATCAGCATAAGGTTCCAATCCGTCGAAGAATGCCCTTCGGTTTGAATGACCATATACGAAAGTATCTGACCGTCCTTCTTTAATGCTTCCTGCTCCTTTTTCCAGTCCGATGCGACGTATGACAGATATGCATTATCCATTCCGGGCTTCATCTGGATGAAGCCGATGCTCCAAACCGAACCGTTATGGAACTGACGGCTCTGTGCCGAGACGGATACGGACATTGCAGACATCACTACAAAAAACGAAAAAACCAGAAATATTCTGCTTTTCATTGGTGGGCTCCTGTGCTACTAAATTGAATGCAAAATCGAAAGGGCAGAATGGGAACTGTCGCCGCATTCGTTTCAAGCGTCAAGCTGCCGTGATTAAAAGAATTTACGTTCGTGGGATTCGCGATTCACAATATGCTGTTTAGACCGGATTTGCAATGTTGTTCGGCATTATTCCTACGCATGATAAAACGCTTAGCCGAATGCGAACTGATGACTAAATACGGTACATTTACCGAGTTCCTTTATTACGACGGGCAAAAGAGTCGATCGCCCCTCGTCATGGTAAATGTCCTTGGCGGAAAGGACATCCTTTGCCGCACATTCATTCGAGCTCTATATCGGCTCACGTTTCAACAGCGTTGAGTGCAACTGCCGCGAGGAGATGGCAGCTGCCCAAGCCGCAATTCAAAAGAAGTCGCGGCGTGATCGTTTGGCTCGAAGTTAAGGGCACGGTCATCTCGCCCTAATGGAGAGCATTCCATTTAAAAAGGAACTCGGCCGGGCGAAGGCCTATTTAGTTCGGATACAAAGAAAACGCTCGCAGCTATCGGGCCGCCTCAGAAATTCTATCGATGCTGGGCGTCGCATCGATAATTCTGCTTTCGAACAGCTCGGACAAGGTCGAAAAAGTCCGTGCGGAATCTATAGCGATCGTCGGTACGCAACCGTTGCGGAAGCAAATTTAGAAATCACGCATAATATGAGGAACCACTTCAAGATTAGTGTACTGCTCTGCCTTTTTATCGGAACGCTCGCGGCCACGGCGGCTGCGCAGGGCGTTACTCGTCCGGTGCCAGTGTTGGACAAGGTCGTTGGAGGGATGCCACGCGGCGAGAAACAGGAAATTCGCGTCATGACGGCCGTTTTCAAACCCGGTGACCGCACTCTTTTTCATACACACCGATTTCCGGTGACAGTATATATTCTCGAAGGCGAATTCACGCTCGATCTGGCCAACCGCAAAGAGCCGGTGGTCATAAAAGCCGGCGAGTCTTTTGTCGAGCCGATCGGCGTTAAGATGACCGGTTATAATCGAAGTACGCTGTCGACGTTGCGGCTCGTCATTTTCTACGTCAGCGATGCGGATACACCCTTTCTGGATCCGATCGATCCGGGCAAGCATGATAGTCACAAAGGTCAGTAGGCCGCCTCACGAGTAAGGACTCTATGGCCGTCCGGCGCCAGCCGCCATACATATCGCATTGACATTATGGGTGAAACCAAAAGGCTCGAAAACGGCGTTTCGATCGGTAATTACCGGGTAATTTCGCAGATAGGAGCCGGCGGAATGGGCGAGGTATACCTTGCTGAGGACGTCCGTGTCGGTCGCCGCGTGGCTCTCAAGATACTTCCGGAAAACATCGCGGGCGATCCGGCGCGCCTGCAACGGTTCGAGCAAGAGGCGCGCTCGGTAAGCGGATTGAATCACCCGAACCTTCTCACCGCCTACGAGTTCGGCGAACACGACGGCATTAGCTTCCTCGCCACCGAGCTTATCGAAGGAACGACCCTACGCGACGAACTAAACGGAGGCGGAATGCCGCTTCACACTGCCGTTTCGATCGCCGAACAGATCGCATTCGCGCTGTCCGCCGCCCATGCGGCCGGTATTGTGCATCGTGATCTTAAACCTGAGAACGTGATGCTCCGGCACGATGGTATTGTGAAGGTTCTGGATTTTGGTCTCGCCAAGCTGACCCAGACGAACCCGCCCGATCCCGACACTGAAGCCCAAACACGGGCTCTCGTAAAAACGAATCCAGGCGCAGTAATGGGAACGGCAGCTTACATGTCCCCGGAGCAGGCAAAAGGGAAGGAGGCTGACGGTCGAACGGACATTTGGAGCCTGGGCGTTGTACTCTATGAATCCGCGGCAGGGCAGATGCCATTTACAGGCGAGAGCGCAAATGATGTGATCGCATCGATCCTGAAGACGGAACCACCGCTCTTGGCGCAGTTTTTGCCCGACGTTCCCCACGAACTCGAGCGGATCGTCGGGAAGACACTTCGTAAAGACCGCGAAGAGCGATACCAGCACGTCAAAGATCTGTGGCTCGACCTAAAAGACCTTCGGCAAGAGCTTGATATTGCAGCGCGCCTCGAGCGTTCCACGGCGCCGAATCGCACGAAAGAGGCTGTTCGTGACACGGATGCCGAGAGTTATGTGACCGGTTCGGCGACGGCCGAAACCGGCGCACGTGGCGGAGTTACTGCGTTCGACGCTGGGGTAACGACGGCATCGAGTGCGGAATATATCGTCAGGGAGATCAGGCACCACAAACTCGCATTCCTTTCTGCGGCCGGCTTGCTGGCATTGCTGTTAGCCATCGGCGGATTGTGGTTTTACTCCAAGCGTTACCCTGCCTCTGATGGTGCGCAGCCTATAACCTCGGTCGCCGTCCTGCCGTTTGAAAACGGAAGCGGCGATCCCGCACTCGATTACCTTTCCGACGGTATCAGCGAGAGCCTGATCGATAAGCTTTCCGAACTGTCGCAGATCAAAGTAATTGCGCGGAATTCGAGTTTCAAATATCGAGCACCGATCTCGGACATTCAGAATATAGCCGATAAACTCGGTGTTCAGGCGTTAGTTATGGGTAAGGTGACCAAGCAGGGCGATCAATTGCTCGTTCGCGTGGAGATCGTCGATGCACGTGAAAATAAACAGTTATGGGGTCAACAGTTTAATCGCAGCGCATCGGATGCGATGGCTGTCGAACAGGGTATTGCACGCACCGTGTTCGACAACCTGCGTCTGCGGCTGACGGGATCGCAGGAACAGCAGTTTGCAAAGCAGGAGACCGCAAATCCGCGGGCCTATGAATTGCTCTTACAAAGCAGGTATTACGGAAACCTTCCGGATCCGGTAAGTCAGCAGAAAAGCACGGAACTTTTAGAACAGGCAGCCGCGGCGGATCCGAATTATGCATTGGCATTTGCGGCCCTGTCCCTTAATTACGGCACCTTTGCCAGCACCGGAGAGGGCGACCCCAAAATTTACCGGCCTAAGGCAGAGGAAGCCGCGGCAAAGGCGCTGCAGCTCGACCCGAATCTAGCCGACGCTCATGTGGCAATGGCGAGGTCGAATCGTGAAAATTGGCGGTGGCAGGAAGCCGAGATCGAATACCGCCGAGCCATAGAACTCGACCCGAACAATGCCCGGGCCCACGGCTCCTATGGAACTCTGTTGGGTTTTTGGGGACGCCATGATGAAGCCGTCGCCGAAACGCGCCGGGCGCAGGAGCTCGACCCGCTTTCTTACCGCGACGGTCTTGCGTACGCCCTAATATGGGCGCGCCGGTACGACGACGCGATAGCCGAGTTGAGCAGGTTGGCAGCGGCTGGCCATCCGTCGTACAACCTTCTGGGTTACGCTTATTCGGGAAAGCGAATGTACAAAGAAGCGATCGCCGCAAATCAGAACGCGCGAGATCAGGGTACGAGTAATCGCATATATCGCGGCGTCTACTACGCCAAATCGGGCGAACGCGAAAAGTCGCAGTCGATCCTTGCGGAACTGCAGTCGACAAAGGAATATGTATCGCCGGGCGAGCTCTCAATATTATATGCGGCATTAGGTGATAAGAACGCGGCATTCGCGTCGCTCGAAAAGGCTTTCGAGGCACACGACCCCCAGTTGCAATATCTCAATGTCGAAATGGAATTCGATCCGCTGCGCCCCGACCCGAGGTTTTTAGACCTTGTCCGCCGGGTCGGCCTTCCGCAAACGAGTAGGCAGTAAGCGCCGGCAAGACGAGTATATGGAGATCTTTTCGGATAAGGAACTATCAAGCAAACTCGAACGCGCTGAGGTCCGATCGAACGCCGATTTTGTTGAACTCGTGCGAGACTAGTGCCGGATAGCGGGGCCGAATGGATCGACGTCGGCGGCGTATACGCGATGTTCGACGGAGCGGCGTCGCCTTGCACACAGACGTTCGGACTCGGCCTTTTCCAAATGTTACTGAAACTGCATTGGACGAGATCGAGAAGTTCTTTACGAATCGAAATGCACCGGTAATTCATGAGGTCAGCCCTATGGCTGACACTGCGGTAATGCCCATGTTGAACCAACGCGGATATCATCCGATCGAGCTTACAAGCGTGATGTTCCGCGCGCTTGATGTTGCCGAGGCGTCAGACACGAAGGAAAAGACGCGCCACCTCCGAACGCGCGTGATATCGCCGGATGAAGTCGAGCTATGGGCACGGATCTCGGCCGCGGGGTGGGCAACCGAACACGAATCGCTCGCCGATTTCATGTACGGCTTCGGCAGCATCAGCGCCCAATGCCGTGGAGCATATCCGTATATCGCGGAGATCGCCGACGAAGCGATCGCGACCGGAATGCTTTTCATCCAGGGTCAGGTCGCACTGATCGCCGGGGCAAGCACAGTGCCGCACGGCCGTAACAAGGGCGCGCAAAACGCTCTGTTGGCCGCACGCCTCGGGTTTGCTGCCGGACGCGGCTGTATTCTGGCCGTGATGGGAGCATCGCCTGGCAGCCAATCGCAAAAAATACACAGAAAAACGGGTTCAATATAGCGTATACTCGCACGAAATGGCAGCTTGCCGGCTGAACCGACGGATCACGGATCTGCACATCAGACGACCGGCATCAGTTCTGAATGTTCGGGCTACTCCCGCCGACCGGACGAAGCTTGGAGGATTCGCGATGAAAGCACCGTTACCGCAGGACGAGGCCGACCGGCTTCGGGCCCTTCACGAACTGGAGATCCTCGATACCCAGGAAGAAAAGGTCTTTGACGATCTCACGCGCCTTGCCATATACATCTGCCGCACGCCGATGGCGGCCATTTCGCTTATCGATTCCGATCGCCAATGGTTCAAATCCCGGGCGAACATCGCAGAGGCGGAAACACCGCGCGATGTCGCATTTTGCGCTCATGCGATCCTGGAAAGCGGGACGACCATTGTCACCGATGCACGGAACGACGAACGGTTCAAAGACAACCCATACGTTACCGCTGATGACGGCGTGCGCTTCTACGCGGGGTCACCCTTGACTACCGCTGACGGATACAAGCTAGGAACGCTTTGTGTCATCGACAAAGTTCCGCGACACCTTAGCGATGGACAGGTCGCCGCCTTGCGTGCGCTCGGCCGGCAAGTCACGGCCCAGCTCGAGCTTCGTCGCGAGATCAAGGAACTTCGCTCCCGCATAAGGGTACTTGAAAAGAGCTTTGGAGAGAAGACGAAAGAGTTGAGGGTCCCGATCACGCCATAATTGCCGGCAACCCGCAGAAAACCAACGAGATTTGATCGAGGCTCGCACGGCATTTAACGCGGCGGTCTCGGCACCCACAACTAGATGAAACGATGCCCTGAATGCAGGCGGGATTACTACGACGATACGTTGTTGTACTGTCTCGACGATGGAAGAGAGCTTCTCGAAGGTCCCGCGACTGCTTCGATTGGCGATGAACCGGCGACGGCGATCTTGTCAGAACCGCCTGCGTCAGCGGGCGTCACGGAGCCGAGCGAATTTCCGACGCGACAGCAGATCTCCCCTACTGATAAGACCGCAATTCTTCCATCGTCTGTGCCTGATGGATCAAATAAACATGCAAGACTTTTACAAAAGAAATATTTATGGCTGCTTGCTCTTATCGTCTTAGGTGCGGGTTATGGGATTTATAAATATTTCGGAAGTGGAAATAAAACCGGACCCTCCGCTTCGGTAATGAAAATTGCCCGACTTACCGCTTCCGGTAAAGTAACGCTCGCGGCGATTTCTTCCGACGGCAGATACGTCGTGCATGTCGTAGATGACGGCGGACAGCAAAGTTTGTGGATGCGGCAGACCGCCACGCAGAGCAATGTGCAAATCGTCGCGCCCGCGAAAGTTCGTTATAACGGTTTAACTTTTTCGATTGACGGCAACTACATTTATTACGTCAAGCGCGAAGAAGGCGGCGGAATTCGCACGCTTTACCAAACGCCGGTGTTGGGCGGCTCGGCGCGAAAAGTTTGGGACGATGTGGACAGTCCGGCGGCGTTTT
>JBBSGG010000054.1:0-18581 GCA_038254305.1 Pyrinomonadales bacterium | reverse complement strand
GACCGTCCGACGACAACCCGCACGGAATACTTATCGCCGGCACGCCCGCTAGGTTTGCCGATACCGTATAAACATCGTTCAGATACATTGCCAGCGGATCGGCGGATTTCTCGCCAATGTGAAAGGCAACTGTCGGAGACGTCGGCGTAAGGATCGCGTCGCATTTTTCGAAAGCACGCTGATAATCCCGTTTCACCAGTGCCCGAACGCGCTGCGCCTTCGCATAGTATGCGTCGTAGTATCCGCTCGATAGCACGTACGTACCGAGCATGATCCGCCGTTTCACTTCCTCGCCGAAACCTTCCTCGCGCGTCTTGAAATACATCTCTTTAAGGCGGCCGGTGTTCTCGGCGCGAAAACCGTAACGGACACCGTCATAACGGGCGAGATTCGAAGACGCTTCCGCGGTCGCGATTATGTAATAGACCGCGATGCCGTATTTCGCGTATGGAAGATCTACGTCGACGGTCTCGACGCCGAGTCGGCGAAAATTTTCGATCGAGGCCTCAACCGCCCTTGAAACTTCTTGATCCAGACCCTCGCCGAAAAGCTCGCGCGGAATTCCGATCCGTTTACGGGCGATGTCAGAATTGATCGTCGATTCAAAATCCGGAACAGCCACATCGGCCGTGGTCGAATCGCATCCGTCGCGCCCGGCGATAACCGAAAGAACGCGTGCGGCGTCCGCGGTCGTGCGGGAAAAAATACCGATATTATCGAGAGACGAAGCAAACGCTACCAAGCCGTAACGCGATACCCGGCCATAGGTCGGCTTAAGGCCGACGATCCCGCACAGCGAAGCAGGCTGGCGAACCGAACCGCCGGTTTCCGATCCGAGAGCAACCCGCACGGCGCCCGAAGCCACGGCGACCGCAGAACCGCCGGAACTGCCGCCCGGCACGCGTGACGTGTCCCATGGGTTTTGCACAGTTCCAAAAGCGGACGTTTCATTGGACGAACCCATCGCGAATTCGTCCATGTTCGTCTTGCCGATAAGCACGGCACCAGCATCATTTAAGCGGCGGACGGCGGTCGCGTCGTAATGAGCGCGATAGTTCGCCAGAATTCGGGAACCGCAGGTTGTCTGAATTCCTTTAGTGCAGATGTTGTCCTTAATCGCGGCCGTCATTCCGTAAAGGGAAAGTTGATCGGACTGGTTTTCGAGAGCGTCAACACGTGAAAGTGCGTGCTCGCGTTCGATGGACAGGAACGAATTGAGCTGCGGATTTAGTCTCTCGGCGTCGTCGAGCGCGTTTTCGATCGTCGGTCGGATCATATCTTAGCTAATTCAGGATCTTGTCGATCAGCCATTCACCGTTTCTTTTCAGCATGTCGACGTGGATCGCCCGCTGCTCGCTTCGCGAACTGTCACGCCAGAAAAGCAGGACCTGAACAATGGCCTGATCCCCCGCTGTCGATTCGCATTCACCGACTCGAAACGCCTTCGGAACGTCGGCCGTCCCGGTAGTAAAGACGTCGCCCGCATCATTTCGAGTCTGCAGCGACCTATAAAATTCGGGTGTAAGGTACTTTTCGCGGGCAGCGAGATTTTCCTGGGAAAATGTCATGTCGCCGCCAAAGTGGAAGCCATAGAATCGGCTCGCCGCGGAACGTGCGTCCGTACACGCCGGGTTTTCGAGATTCGGCATGCTGCACGCGGTCGCGAAAAGTACAGTCGATGACAACACAAAAACGAAAAGAATTGTTCTGAGTTCCGAAAACTTCATAAGACCTTTGGCACCTGGAAATGGCCGGAAACGGCGGACGGAGCTTCCGAAAGTGCAGCTTCCTGCCCTAGCGAAACCCGGATGTCGTCCTGACGTGTCGTGTCGGTCGCCTGGCCCTCGGCAGTCAGGCCGCCGAGCATCGGTTCGATGTCTTCGATATCGAGCTCGTTCAACTGGTCCACGTACCGAACGATATCCGCCATCTGCGGCGTGTAAAGTGCCACCTCCTCGTCGGTTATTTCGAGATGAGCGAGCTTTGCTACTTGTCTGACGTCCATAGATTACCGTTTGGCTTCGATCCGCGACGGCCGATCGCTGCATGCACGCGCGGCGCCGAGAAAATCCTCGCGCAGCTTTGGGTCGCGGATCGCCGCGGCCGCATCGATCAGGCTTTTCGGAAGTTCCGGATTCGAATCCGTCAGTTTCGCGGGCGGATGCTTTTTCGAATTGTGTTTCGCCACCGCAGCTTCATCGACGACGAATTCGATGAAATTCAACACTTTCGCACCGAATGCGCCGTTTAACCTGAAAACCATCTGCGGCCCGAGCTGCTCCATCTGCTGCTTCCAGCGAACGCCGCTGACGGCGATCTTTAGCCGTTTGTTCACGTAACCGATGGGAACGGCGTGCATCGCAAGCTGTGGGCCGGCGGCTCGTGTCCAGGCGGCGAACATCACGGCCTCGCGTGCTTGCGGATCAGCGTCGATCTCATTAAAGATCGCGGTTATGGAACGAAAGATCTCTTGCATTGGTCAATACCGCGGATTCAAATTATCATTTTAAACGAGAAGGCCGCGAAACGCTAAATCACTCGTAAGCAATGCTGAATCTTCCGAAATTGATCCTTGCCTCGGGCAGTCCTCGACGAGCTGAAATACTCAGCTCCGTGGGTTGGGAATTCGAAAAACACGTGCCCGACATCGATGAAAGCGAGCGGCAGGGCGAAACCGCCGACGCATATGTTCGGCGTCTCGCGCTGGAAAAGGCGGTGGCAGTCGCGTCGCGGTTCCCGTCGGATCTTGTCCTCGGTGCCGACACGACGGTTGTAATCGGCGAGACAATTGTCGGTAAACCGAAAGACCTGGATGACGCAAGGTCGATGCTCGCGCTTCTCTCCGGAAACTGGCATGAGGTTTTAACCGGCGTCGGCATCGCTAAAAACGGACGAACCGCTGTCGGCATCGGGCGGACGCGTGTGAAATTTGCGGAGCTGTCGCCGACAGCGATCGAATTTCTAGTGATAAACGGAGATCCGCTCGACAAAGCGGGAGCCTACGCCGTGCAGGCGCAGGCGGCACTGTTCATTGAAAAGATCGATGGAGATTATTGGAATGTGGTCGGCTTGCCGATCAGCCTCGTCTACGAAATGATCCGCTCGCAATTTTCCGAATAAAAAAGGCAGGGCCCGTTAAGACACTGCCCTTATTCAAAAAAATTCTCGCGGTTAGAGAAGTCCGTCGACAGCCTTTGAAACCGGTATGGTCACGTCGAACTTTGGATCGATGCCGCCAAACGCTTCGCCCGCCTGTCGCCCCTGTTTGTCGAGAATTACAAACGACGGAAGCTGATCGAGATTATACCTCTTCAGCGTCAAGGCTCCGTCCGAATCACGCAGAACGGTTATGGCAAGTTTGCTCGTACCGACGAATTTGCGTACGTCTTCATCGCTCGCGAAATTTTTCGATGATCCTACAGTCGAATCGGTGGCGATAAAATAGATGACGACATTTTTGCCGGTATACCGTTTTGCGAGAGCGTTGGCGTATTCGGCCTGCTTTATCGAGAGCGGCAGCCACGTTGCGCCGACAGCCAGTATAACCACCTTCCCCTTTTGGGCATCGAGATCGACCCTGCCGCCGCCAAGCGACGGAAGCGATGACTGGGCGGAGGCCGAAAGTGTCAGTGCCGCAAATGCGACAACAGCAAAAAGAAAACCCTTAAAGTTTTTCATATGTATGAAGCGGCCAGATGCTCGCCTCGGCCGATTAGATGCAAGTTTGATGCCGTGCTACTGCTTGCGATTAAGGACGATGTTGTCGATCAATCGGACGCGGTCGAGCCGCACGGCGGCAACGATCATCGTTTCGACATCATCAATTTTTTCAACAGGTTGCAGGTTATCGCGGGTAACCGCCGCGACATAATCTATCTCGGCTGACGGTTCCGCGGCGATAATGCTTTTTACCATTTCAGCGAGCCGCGACGCATTTCGTTCACCTTTTTTAAAAGCGATCTTCGCTTCGCGCAATGCCTTGAAGACGACCGATGCTTTAGCTCGGGTCTCGGCGTCGAGATAAGCGTTTCTTGACGACATTGCCAAGCCTGATTCCTCGCGGACCGTCGGCACCGCAATGACCTCGGTTTCGAAACCCAGATCGCGTGTCAACCGCCTCACGACGGCGACCTGCTGCCCGTCTTTCTGCCCAAAGAATGCGAAATCCGGCCTGATAGTATTTAGAAGGATCGACACCACCGTCGCGACACCGCGGAAATGCCCCGGCCGCGATGCGCCTTCGAGATCGTCACCGATGCCCTCGACCTCGACATAGGTCGAGAAATTTTCGCCGTAGATCTCACTCCTTTCCGGAGCGAAAACGTAATCGACCTCGTATTCCGCAAGAAGCGCGGCGTCAGCCGTCAGATCGCGCGGATATCGTTCGAAATCCTCGCCCTCACCGAACTGCGTCGGATTTACGAATATCGAAACGACGACCACATCGGACGCCTGGCGCGCTTCTTTTACAAGGCTCAAATGCCCCTCGTGCAGTGCGCCCATCGTCGGAACAAACCCGATCGTTTTATTCTCACGCCGCACTTTTCGAGCGATAGATGCCATCCGCTGGCGGCGGTTGATTATTTCCATATTAGCGGGAAGATGCCAATTTGGTTTCCGGCATTTTCACATCGTCCGGCATCCCGTATGACTCGGCTTCGCTTGGATAATTGCCGCTCTTGACGTCGTCCATCCAATGGCTTATCGCATCGGTGATGACCTGGCTGACGTTTGCGTATTGCCGTACGAAACGCGGCTGGCGGCCGAACGTGAAACCGATCAGATCGTGCAGCACGAGTACTTGAACGTCGCACGAAGTTCCCGCTCCTATACCGACGGTCGAGATGGTCAGATCGTTCGTGATAATCTCAGCGATCTCGCGCGGAACGAGTTCGAGCACGATAGCAAACGCGCCTGCTTCCTGCAGCATCATCGCGTCTTCGATCATGATCTGCGCGCTTTCGGGCGTCTTTCCCTGGACGCGATATCCGCCGAGCTTATGGACCGACTGCGGCGTCAGGCCAACGTGTGCCATGACCGGAATTTCTTCATCGACAAGCCGCTTGACCAGTCGGACGCGGTTGCGGCCGCCTTCGAGTTTGACGGCCTCGGCACCGCCGTCCTTCATCAAACGCATCGCGTTTCGCACCGCACGGTTATCGCCGGTGTGATAACTGCCGTAGGGCATATCGGCGATAACGAGAGCCCGGCTCGACCCGCGTTTGACCGCCTTTGTCGCAGAGCATATTTCATCGAGCGTGACCGGGATCGTGTTTCCATAACCGTGGATAACATTCCCCATGCTGTCGCCGACAAGTATCATATCGACGCCGGCTTCGTCGACGATCCGGGCGGTTGGATAATCGTAGGCGGTCAGGCAAGCGAGCTTTTCGCCCTTTTCCTTTGCTGCTCTAAGTGCGGGAACGTAGACTTTCTCGGGTTTGTCGGGTTTGAGATAGGCCATAAATGTTAAGAAAGTGTATTCTTTTGCAACATTTTAGTCTACACGGATGACGTTTCCGCGGGAGCGGTATGCTGACCCGGATTCCAACGGCTAACGGTCGACGTGTCGGCGGAATTCTGAAGCAGCGTCTTCACGTCAGAACGAAGCAGCGGATGGGAAAAATGCGGAGCGATCTCAGCGAGCGGAACGAGCACAAAGTTTCGAAGGTGCAAACGCGGATGCGGCACGGTCAAAAACTCCGTGGCAACTATCTCGCGACCGTAGAACAAAAGATCGAGGTCTATGGTCCGCGGCTTCTTCAAGCTTTTATCGGCCCGTCCGAGTAGGTATTCTATTCGCAGCATTCGGGCCATCATCTGCGAAGGCGAAATGCCGTTGGCACGGATCTCGGCCACCATATTGAGGAAATTTCCCCCGCCGGAAATGCCCACAGGTTCGGTCTCATAGATACCGGAAAGTTTGGTTACGCGAAAGCTCGCCTCCATCAAACCGCGAACGGCGAGCAAAAGATTGCCCGCCCGATCTCCGAGGTTCGATCCGATCCCGACGTATGCAGTTATGTATTCGCTGTCCACAGGTTGACTACTTAGTAGATAAAGCAATGCCCAAACCTTGTCAAACTTCTCCAGGCACGCGGGTATTTACATTTCCGGCTTTCAGTGCTTCAATAAAAACGTCTATTAGACAAATCCAGTAATGTTTTCTTTGCGATAACATTCGGGCGGAGATCAGGGGTGATCCGTCTTGACATAAATTCTCACGCCGAAACTTATGCCGCGCAGAAAGTTCCGACATACGCAGCGATTCGATCCTTCGACCGAACGGTCACATCAGGAATACATTCTCAATCAGCCGGCGCAGATGACGACGCGGACCGAACTTCTGCGCCTGATCCGCGGCGGCGAAGACACGTATCTCGAGCTCAAGGTAAAGCTGTCTAATTCAGAGCGGATCACGCAGGGAATCGTCGCGCTGGCCAACACCAGCGGCGGGACGATCATTTTCGGCGTCAATGACCAGCTTCGCATCGAGGGCGTGACTAATCCCGAATGGGTCCAGGAAGAACTGACGCGGATCTGCCGCGAGGAGATTGTGCCGCCCGTCATACCGCTCATCGATTCGATCGCTTTTGACAGCGGCAAACGAATCGTCGCGCTCGACGTAGAAGGCAAACGGCGCCCGTACCGCACGCGCGACGGTCGTTTCTACATGCGGTTCGGCGCCGAGAAAAGGGAAGTTTCGCGCGAGCAGCTTTCTATGTGGCTCGACGAGATACGGCCGCTCGGCTACGAGAACATTCCGCTTTTTAACGGCCATGCTGAGGATTTCGACGATGGCCTGCTCTGGACGTTTGCCGGAGCCTTCGAAGATGTAAATCCGACCATCAATCTTTACCAGACCGCCGATTTCCTCAAAAAGGATCTTTTGCTTGCCGTCGGCGGACCCGAGGAATTTTTTCCGACGGTTGCAGCTGTCGTGCTTTTCGGAAAGAACGAACGCGTCCTGGAATTGTTTCCGCGTGCGGCGATAACGCTTGAACGATTTTCCGGCGAGAACGGAAACGCGCAGCTTATCGAACGCATTCAGATCCACGGTAATCTGCTGACGCAGTACGAAAGCGCTCTTCGCTTTGTTGAACGTTACTGCGACCTGTTAAAGGAACGCCCCAAACTCACGCTCGCGGCCGTCGACGGCCCGGTCCGCGCGCGCTCGAATTACCACATTTATTCGATCCGCGAGGCTGTCGCAAACGCCCTCGTACATCGCGACTTTGCCTTTCGCGATTCGCCGACGCGCGTGGTCATCTACGACAACTGGATCGAGATCGTAAACGCACGGCGAACAAGCGGATTTGTCCCGCCGGCTGCGCGGGCGATCCGGTACGGCATCACGCAGCGTCTCAATCCGCAGATCGCGGCTTTGTTCAATCGTCGTGAGTACGGAGCCAATATTCCACGCGGCGGCCTGCCGATGCTTCTCAAACAGGCCGAACGATTCGCCGGAAAACGCGTCGAGATCTACACGTCGAACGACGAGTTCAAGCTGAAGATCTATGGCGTCTAAACGACCAGGTCGCAAGCGTTCCGCAACAGCATCCAACCGATCTTCGCAGACCTGGAAAATGCCGAAGGCTTTATCTTTCGCCACGGCGTTCGTCTATTATTTCTCCAATCCAAAACCTCAGTCCTATTACGATTACACGTTCCGCGTCGCGGCGAACGTCCTCCGCGGCCGCATCGGATTCGCGGAAACGCCGCCATCGTGGTTAAACGAGTTCGTACCATTGGACGGCTCTTACTATTCGGTATTTCCACTCGGAAGTGTGATCTCGATGATGCCTTTCGCGGTTCTCAAGGTCGCTGGCCTGATCGTCGATATGCCCGCGGCAGTGATCTCCGCATTGATGGCGGCGGCAATCGCGATCCTGCTCGCTGCTATGTCGGTTAGATACAATATATCCGCGAGCCGGCGATATGTGATGGTCGCCGGGATTCTTTTCGGCACGTGGATGTGGACGAACCTGACGATGGCCGGTGCGTGGCAGCTCGCGCTCGGCTTTGCGATGATCGGTGAACTTGGTGCGATCTACTTTACGGTCTACGACCGGCGGCCGCTGCTTGCCGGTTTATTTTTCGCCTTGGCGTTCGGGAATCGAACCGAGATCGTACTCACCGCACCGATCTTTTTGTACTTGATCTCCAGGCAACCGGTGGCGGAAGTGAACATATTTCCGCGCGAAACGGAAAAGCGGGTCGGTGATAAAACGCTCAAGCGATCGGCCGTTTCGGGTGACCCTACGGGCGACGCATTCGCCGCTCCTCGTTTTGCGAAGATCCGGACGATCGCGGCATTTTGCGCAGTTCCGTTCGTGCTCGGCGTCCTCACGCTTGTTTATAATTACGTTCGATTTCATTCGTTTACGGATTTTGGATATTCGCGTATTCCCGGTGTACTCGCCGAGCCCTGGTACGATCACGGAATTTTTTCCCTCTACTATATTCCTCGGCAGATGTGGGAAATGCTGTGGCGGCCTTGGGAAGTAAAGACGAGTTTTCCGTACCTGATGCCGAACGCTTTCAGCAGCTCGATACTCTGGAGCAGTCCGTTTCTCCTTTCCGCCCTACGCTTTGGCGCCCGCGATACGCGTTTGAAGTACGCGGCATGGACCGCGATCATTGCGCTGTGCTTTTTGCTCTGGATACACGGAAATTCCGGCGGGTGGCAGTTCGGATATAGATACGGGATGATATGTCTTCCGTGGATATTCGTCGTACTGCTCGAGACGGCGCCGAAAGAAATTAAGCTGCTCGAATGGGCGGCATACATATCCTCGTTTGCCGCCAATGCCTATGCGACGTGGCTTTTTCACTGGACCAACTATTTAAAGCCTTAACTCGTGCGGCTTCGCGGGTGGGCGTGTAACTCTTGCGGTTGTGCAGTCGTATTATTCTTAGCTTTTCCGTATGTTTCTTGACCTTTCTCCTCTCAGAGTCTCACGCGACTATCGGCTGCTGTTTTTCGGGCAGCTCGTTTCGTTTTTCGGCTCGATGATGACATTTATCGTCGTGCCGTGGCAGATGTATCGCCTGACGGAATCGTCCGCGATGGTCGGTTATATTTATCTCGCCGAATTCGTCCCGATGGTGTGTCTAGCGTTCGTCGGCGGAGCATTAGCGGACTATCTCGACAAACGCCGTATGCTGCGGCTGACGGAGATCGGGCAAACTAGCGTCACCGCAATTCTTTTGATCAATTCGCTTCTGGCTGCCCCGCACGTCTGGGTGCTGTTTCTCTGTGTAGCGCTTCATGCGGGCTTTGCTGCGTTGCAGCGTCCGGCGTTCGAATCTTTCATTCAAAAAGTGATCCCGAACCATCTGATGTCTGCAGTGATGGCTCTGAATTCGATCCGTTACAGCGTTGGGGCGATCGTCAGCCCGGCAGTTGCAGGCATAATCGCCACGCAGCTAAGCGCGGCGGTCGCGTACACGATCGACCTCGTGACATTTGCGGCGTCGCTGCTGGCGGTGTTTTTATTGCGGACAGTGCCATCGCCGGAGAACGCCGAAAAACCGAGCTGGCAGGGAATCAAGAGGGCGTGGAAATATGCTTTCAGCCGCCAGGAATTGCTTGGGACATACTTTATCGACATTGCCGCAATGTTCTTCGCGATGCCGCAGGCTTTATATCCGGCCCTCGCGGTGATCTACGGCGAAAAGTACGTCGGTTTCTTTCCCGCTGCGATCGCCGCGGGCGCTCTTGCCGCGAGTGTTACATCGGGATGGACGAAAAACATCCACCGTCACGGCGTGATGGTCACGGCCGCGGCCGTGATGTGGGGCGTCGCGATAATATTCTTCGGACTGGTTGAAAGCATCGTGCCGGCGTTGTTCTTTCTCGCCGTCGCCGGATTTTTCGATATGATCTCCGGCATCTTCCGCGGCTCGATATGGAATCAGACAATTCCAAATTATCTTCGCGGCCGACTGGCAAGCATCGAAATGATGAGTTATCTGACAGGACCGATGCTCGGAAGCGCTAAAATGGGAATCGTTGCTGAAAAGTTCGGCGTGCGAACGGCGTTGGTCTCGGGCGGCGTTTTGTGTGTCGTATCGGTCGCCGGAGCTTCATTATTTCTGCCGAAATTCGCGAGTTACGACGGACGCGAGGGCGTAAAACAAAAGGAACGGGAAGAAGCAGAACGAGCGGAGATGGCTCGAGTGTCGGAGAGTGAGTTTTAGGAAAGCGATCATCTCGGTCGCCTGCACGTAAGTAAGGGCTTGTCGCCCAAAAAGGCCTTCTGTGCGGGCTGACACCTGGAGACTATGCCAATAATCAAAAAACGCGAGATCGATAATCTCGAAAAATTAAGCGGCGAGGAATTGCAAGCTTTTCTCGATTCGCTGCCCGCCGCGCAGCACACCATCAGCGAACTTCTCGATTTCGTCGAGGACGAACTTTACGAAGTCGAGTGCAATCACAGCCTGCAGTATTCGATGCGGTTCATGATGGACAACCGGCTGGATTTCGGTCGTTTGACCAATTGGCTAACCAGCAACGGCGGCTATTGCGACTGCAAGGTTATAGAGCAGATCGCGCCGATCTGGCGGCGAAAATTCGGCGATGACTAACGGCGTCACGCTTTGCCGTTGAGCATAGACTTTAGAAACTTCCCGGTGTGTGACGCCGCAATTTTTGCGACCTGTTCCGGCGTTCCGACCGCGACGATCTCGCCGCCTCCAACGCCGCCTTCGGGCCCGAGATCGATCACGTGATCGGCCGTTTTGATCACGTCCAGGTTGTGTTCGATGACAACGAGACTGCCTCCGTTATCTACCAGTGCTCGAAAGGCCCCAAGCAGTTTATTGATGTCCTCGAAATGCAGCCCGGTCGTTGGCTCATCGAAAATGAAAAGCGTTTTGGACTTCGTTTTTTGCGCCAGGTGTGCGGCAAGTTTTACTCGCTGAGCCTCGCCGCCGCTGAGCGTCGTCGCCGATTGCCCGAGCCGGAGATAGCTTAAGCCGACGGCTTCGAGCATCTTCAGCCGCGTCGTCAGCTTTTTAACGTCTTTAAAGAAAAGTATGGCTTCGCGCACCGTCATGTCCAGGACTTCGTGAATATTCTTTCCCTTGTATCGAATGCTCAATATGTCGTCGCGAAAACGCGTCCCGCGACATTCCTCGCATGTCAGTTCGACATCGGCGAGAAACTGCATTTCGACCGTTACGGTCCCGCTGCCCTGACAGATCTCGCAACGCCCGCCGGGTACGTTGAACGAAAAATGCGACGAATTAAATCCCTTTGCTTTGGCGCTGCTTGTACCGGCAAAAACTTCGCGGATCGCGTCGTATGATTTTATATAAGTGACCGGGTTGGAGCGCGGCGTGCGGCCGATCGGCGATTGATCGACGAGCAAAACGTCATCGATCAGATCACCGCCGGTAAGTTCTTTAAAAAAGCCGACCGGAGATTGCCATTCGCCGCGTTGCTTCTTTAGGCCGGCGAAAAGAATGTCGTGGACGAGCGTCGATTTTCCGGAACCCGAAACACCCGTCACGCATACGAGCATGCCGAGCGGAATATCGACCGTGACGTTTCGCAGATTATGTTCGCGGGCCTCGACGATGCCGATCTTTTCCGTCGTCAACGGCCGGCGTTTGAGCGGAACCTTTATCTCCGATTCGCCGCGCAAATATTTTGCTGTCAGCGAATTCTTGTCCTGCAAAAGAGCTTTGAAATCGCCCTCGAAAACCACGTTTCCGCCTAGTTCGCCGGCGTGCAGGCCGATATCGAGGATGTGGTCTGCGGCACGCATCGTGTCTTCGTCGTGTTCGACGACGAGCAGCGTGTTTCCGATGTCGCGGAGATTTTCGAGTATCTTCAACAGCCGCGCATTATCGCGCGGATGAAGTCCGATGCTCGGTTCATCGAGCACATATAAAGTTCCGACAAGCAGCGAGCCGAGATTGGTCGCAAGCTGAATGCGTTGGGCTTCGCCACCCGATAGAGTCGCGGCGACACGGCTAAGCGTGAGATAGTCGAGCCCGACATCGACGAGAAATTTTAGCCGTCGGCGGATCTCAAGCAAGATCTTGTCCGCGATCTTTTCGCGTTCCGGGCTGAGTGTCAGCGATTCGAAAAAGGCATGTGCGTCGGCGATCGAAAGCGCGACGATCTCGGGCAGCGAACGCGTACCGATCTTGACGTCGCGTGCCTCCTGCCGCAGACGCGCACCGCCGCAATCCGGGCATGTCGTGTAACCGCGATATTTCGCGAGAAACACGCGGACGTGGAGCTTGTATTTCTTTGTCTCCAACCACGAGAAAAATCCCTTGATCCCGCGCCATCCCCGAACGCCGTTGATAATATCCTGACGCACATTTTCGGGCAGATCGACAAACGGTTTGTTTACATCGATCTTATTGTCCGACGCGTATTTCAGAAGCTCTTTCTGTGCCCAGGCGTGCTGCGGCCGCGTGAAAGGCTCGATCGCACCTTCCTTGATCGACAACAGCGGCTTTGAAATAACGAGGTCGTAATCGACCCCGATCGTATTTCCGAAACCCTGGCATGTCGGACACGCCCCGAACGGCGAATTGAAACTGAACAAATGCGGCTCCGGTTCTTCGTACACGGTGCCGTCGTATTTGCAGATAAATTTGTCGGAAAATTTGAGCTGCTCGTCCTCCGGCGTTTGGATCAGCGCAGCGTGCCCCTCGCGAAAGCAAGTCTCCAGCGAATCGACGAGACGCTGGCGAATATCCGGAGCCGCCTTGAGCCGGTCGATAAGAACGAACGTGTTCTCGAAATCTTCGTGCGGATAATCTTCGGGTTTCTGAAGCTCGATGATCTCGCCGTTTCGAAAAAGGCGCGAAAATCCCTGCTGAAGCAGCAGCATTAGGAAAGCTGAAACGCTCAATTCCTGCTGCTGCGGGACTGACTTCGATTTTCCCGCTTTTGCCGTTTTCTTGGCCGGGCTGACGGCGTCCTGAAGGACCGGGAACAAAACGTAAAATTTCACGCCTTCGGCAAATGCGGAGAGGATTTCGTCCGCCGCCGATTCCGGCGAATCTTTTATTACTTCGCGGCCGCAGACGTGACAATACGTTTGCCCGGCACGTGCGTAGAGCAGGCGAAGATAATCGTAGATCTCGGTCTGCGTCGCAACGGTCGAACGCGGATTTCGCGTGCCGTTTTTCTGCCGGATCGCGATCGCCGGGGCAATGCCGGTGATCTCGTCAACGTCCGGCTTGTCCATTCGTTCGAGGAATTGGCGGGCGTATGCGGACAGCGATTCGACATAGCGGCGTTGGCCTTCGGCGTAGATCGTGTCGAATGCAAGGCTCGATTTTCCTGATCCGGAAACACCCGTAATGACCGTCAGCTTATTATGAGGCAGCGATACGGATACGTTCTTCAGATTATGAACGCGAGCTCCGCGAACTTCGATGGCTTCCTCTTTGGTCTTTACAGCTTGCATAGGTGAAAAATCCTGCCATTTGCGCAAAGTTTAATTTTAACAAATCGCCGACCGCTGCACAAAGAACGATCGATTCGCGGTATATTAGGCGAATGCGTGTATTCATCATCATCGCTTTGGCGATCTCGTCTATGATCGCGTCCTGCTCGCCGCCGCCCGCGGCCGAAAACGTCAACGGCACACCGACAGCGCCCGCCGTCACCGCAGACGCGAAGCAGCCCGTCCTTGTGGAGCTTTTTACATCGGAAGGCTGCTCGAGCTGCCCGCCGGCGGACAAGGCGCTTGCGTTTCTACAGACGCAGCAGCCGGTCCGCACCGGCGAAGCGGTCACGCTGGCTTTTCATGTTGATTATTGGGACGGCCCACAATGGAGAGACCGGTTTTCATCACCTGAATTCAGTCGCCGCCAGGATGCATACGCGCAGCGGTTCAAGCTCGATTCCAGCTACACGCCGCAGATGATCGTCGATGGCGAATCGGAATTCGTCGGAAGTAATTTATCCAAGGCGAATGAAGCGATCACGTCCGCCGCGCAAGGTGGGAAACCGCGAGCCGAAGTAGCTTCTAACGGCGGGAAAGTCGTCGTTTCGATCGCCGATATGCCGGCTCATCAACCTGCGACCGTATTTTTGGCTGTCGTCGAAAATTCGCTCGAAACGGCGGTCAAGGGCGGCGAGAATCAGGGACAGACCCTCGAACACATGTCCGTTGTGCGCGAGTTGCGGACTATCGGAAAGATCGATGCAAACGCGAGCGCCTTCAAAACGGAATTAGCAGCGCCGGCAAGCGACGCGTGGAAAAAGGAAAATTTGAGATATGTCGTTTTCGTTCAGGAAGACGCAACGCTAAAAGTGATCGCAGTTGGGCAGGCGAAAGGCCGGTAGCCGCTACCAGCGTGGGTCGTAGACCGAGAAATTGTCGCGCGAATTTTTCGGCTTACATAGGTAAAAGAACCTGCTATAGTGGCAAAGTTAAGTCAATCGGCTGAAATAATTATTTAATCGAACCGGCGCCCGTTTTAGCTAACATCTGAACTGCCCGGAAGGTGTTTATCGCAACGGCTTCGGGTTGGCCGCTAAACTTCTGAAAATAATAGCTTTCGTCAACCATCACTTGACCATCGTCACCCCAGCGCATATAATTTATTTACGACCACTGCTCCTAACGGTAATCGGCATATTTTGAATCTAGTTCGCGGAGTTGCCAAATCAAACCGGGAAGATATGAAAAATAACAATCCACTTGGCCGCACCAAAGACATCGTGGTGCAGGAATTGAACGGCGAAATACTTGTTTACGACCTAAGAGACAACCGGGCGATGTGCCTCAACGAAACATCGTCTGCGGTTTGGAAAGCTTGTGACGGCAGCAACACGGTTGCGGACATTGTCACAAAGCTTGGCAACGAAGATATAGTGTGGTTTGCACTGGATCAGCTAAAGAAAGAAAAGCTGGTCGACTACACACCTGAAACGAGTGTGTTCGACGGCATGTCGAGGCGCGATGTGATCAAGAAAATCGGTTTGGGAACAGCGGTAGCTCTTCCCGTAATTGCCGGGTTGGTAGCTCCGCCGGCAACTAGTGCCGCTAGTTGCGGTGCAGCGTGCAGCACCTCCCCTGGCAACCCTGTGCGATGTACTACCGCGGCCTGCCCGAACTGCGTCGGCAACGGAAATAACGGTACATGCCAACGGTAGTTTTGCTCTGCCACTAGTCAACGGTTTATGGAAAAGGTACGCCCCAATTCGAATTGGTGCGTACCTTTTTCTACACAAACCGATTTGATACTTTATCGAAACCGTTCAGACGCTTGGATAAACGAGATCAGAGACTGGACCGCTTCATCCGCCTCGCCCCGTGGCGACCGGATGAGGACCGCCGAATCGACCGCCGCCTTCAATACGGACAAAACATATCCGGGATTTTCTCGAATCGGTATAGTGTTTTGAATTAACGCGATCATCGCAGAGCCGTTCGTCATTTCTTTCGGGCGGATCTTTGCGCCTTTTTTAAATTTGGTATCGAGAATCATTCCCACCGGAATAGCTGTCGTTCCGCATTCGCCTGAGACCGTCACATCATGCTGTTTGTATTTGTGATCCGAGCGGCGGACCGAAAGCGGCTTGACGAATGGGTGAACTGAACCGTCTTTGTCGATTATCGCGTATTCGTCCGAGTAGTATTTCGCTCCGCGCTCAACGAAGGCTGCAACAAGTGTCGTCTTCCCCTGCATGCTGTGACCCGGAATTACGATGGCTCGATCGGCCCACGATACGACGCCGGCGTGAATGAAGACGAAATCCTTTGCAAACTGAGCGACCAGCAATCGAACGCGCGACCCGAGGACGGAAAGCACGGTCTCCCGGGGAGTCGCGAGGAAAAGGGGCCTCCCATCCTGATATATCGAATCACGAGAGCTCTTGTTCCAATTTACCCTGAAAATGTGCTGTGGAACCGTCGTGGTGCCGAAATCACAATAGCCGGGCAGTACGTCTTCCAGGAGCACGCGGCACGCTTCGACCGCGTCGGGCGAGTCGAATTCAATTCTGATAGACACTCCGAACGATTCAAAATCGAGCTTATGCGATACGGGTGCCAAACGGCGAACACGCACGACGGTCGATTGTTCCGAATTCGCGCTTATTGCCATTTAATGATTTGAGCGAGATAACGCGGTCATATCAGAATACTCGCTGATGCTCTACCACCGAACGTCGTAGACGGAGAAATTGTCGCGCCAGTTTTCAGCAGTATGGGACAGGAGAAAGGGAATTCGGCCGTCGAAATTGAGTGCTGTAGTCGGCTCACGCCGAAGACGATAACAACCGCCGCGCGGCGACGCCACCGATAGCGTGATCGAGCCTTCGGCAATACGCGAGACGACCGCGACTCGCCAGTCTTTCTTGGAACGCACCAGCAGGCGTCCGCCGAGCGGAAGCACCGCGAGCGTTATTTCAATTTCGGCAGTTTCCACGATTTTCTATTCCTAAGATATTCGTCGGCCGGAAGTTGAACTAAGTACGGAGTTTTGGCCGGATCGAGCTTTTTGAGCAGCGATTCAAGATCGCTCCGCTTCATCGCCGTGCAGCCGCTTGTTGCGGTATTTGCGTCCTTCCAAATGTGAAGAAAAATACAGGACCCGTTGCCGGGAATCGGCGTATAAGAGTTATACGCGACAAAAATGCCACGCTCGTATGCCGGGCCGACCGCCAACATTTTCTCGGAGCTATTCCAGTCGAAGTTTCCGACCTTGATCCGGTCGACGATAGTGTTGTAATGCGTCGATCGGACGTCATCGACGCACTCGGTAAATTCCTCTACATCCGTAAAGGGCAGCGTCGTTTCCGGTTTTGTTTTCGAACCGAACGCAAAGGTCAGCGGAAATAAGCCCGCGGGGGAACGGCCATCGCCTTCGTGTTTTACGACGGGCTCGGGCCGCACGGTTTCAACACTGACAAGAGCCGCGTCGAGGCCAAGCCCGCTTCGTCCGACTACAACAGGAAAGGATGCGCCGAGAGGCTTCCAAGTTGATCCAGCGGTCATTCGCTCGAATAACCTAGCTTTACCCTGCACAGCGTTCCAATCCTTTGTCGTCACAACGACCGCCTGCAGTGATTCGGAAAACGGTTTTTTGATTATCGGCGGCGTTGGCCTCTTGATCTGCGCGTTCACCGTGAGAGCGAATGCAGTTACCATCAGACTGTAGATGAAGATCTTCATTTGAGAGGAAAAGAGCGGGAGAAAGCTCCCTTACGCACGTTCAAAACACGACGCTTAGCGATTACGGAAATACGATTCGACGAGACAAAATGCGGTCAGGATTACGGCTTGCCCCGCCGAACTAATTAGTCTTCAAATACCGAGTCGGTCTTTGTGGTTTTTCCGACGGCGTACAAGCGCATTCCGACGGAGATGAGAAAGAGCGAAAGGCCGATCCAAATCACCGCCCAGACGACTCCGGGAATGCCGGTCGCTGCCTGCATGTTCGCCGCGTCAGAATGGACGTTGGAAAAGCCGGCAATGACGAACAGTTCCGCCAGGCTGAACATTGCATTTAGCAGGCACTGAATGGCGAGGAAAGCGGCCGCAAAATTCACCCATTTCAAATTCGCGAATCGGGCGATGGCGAGCAGCCCGGCGCTGATCAGCGCTCCCGACAGGATCGTAAAGCCAAACTTTGTAAAGGTGACGTTTGCGAAAAGATTCCAGACCGGTGCCAAAATGCCGAAAACGACCGTCAAAAGAGCGACGGTAAAGCCCGAAATATAAAGAGCAAGACGCGACGACCGTCCGAATCTTATCCAGGCAAGAAGTGCGGCGCCGAATGCAGTAGTTCCAAGATAACCGGCACTTGAAATGAACAACGACGCAAGCCAGCCGGAGCCCGTCGAATATACTTCCCCGCTCGCGTCAGGCGAAACCGTCAGGCTCTGGACCGGACTTCCGGTCAAGATCGACGCGAGAACGTGTCCGCCCTCATGAATAAATGTCGCGAATAGCTGGAGCGGATAGACGAGATATCCCGCGAGCGGAAAATACCAGCCGACGATCCAAAGCAAAATGCTGACGCCGGTGGCGGCCATCAAAAGCTTGATCTGCGGGCGGGCGTCCTGGGCGATGGAGTATCTCATAATGCACTGCTGCTCCTTTCGGCTCTTCTTCTGTTTATAATTACGTTATATCTTACCGCAAAGTTCGCAACGCTTAAAGGAAAACCCGTACGCAGGCGAGATACGCGAAAAGCGTCAGGTCGTTCGTTCGTAGTCGGCCTTTCCGCCTGATTTCGATTCGAGGCGGATATCGGTGATCTCGATGTCTTTTTGAACCGCCTTGCACATGTCGTATATGGTCAGTGCGGCGACCGAAACCGCGGTCAACGCTTCCATCTCGACGCCGGTCTGAGCATCGGTGACGGCTTCCGATTCGAGATAGATGCCGCGTGCGGAAAATTCGGCCTTCACCTTTATCTTGGAAAGCGCGATCTGATGGCACAGCGGGATCAGCGACGACGTCTGTTTTGCCGCCATGATGCCGGCGATGCGTGCGATCTCAAGCGGATCGCCTTTCGGATTGGTGTTTTGCTTTAGCAAGTCGATCGTCGCCGGCGACAAAACGACGGTTGCCGATGCGACCGCACGG
>JBBSGG010000053.1:0-19004 GCA_038254305.1 Pyrinomonadales bacterium | reverse complement strand
AGCATCGACAGCGTGACCTTGCCCACAAAGCCGGTCCCGCCGATGAAGAATATCTTCTTACTCTTAAATATTTCTGTTGGTGATAATTTCATTACACGCGCCTTTGTCGATGAACGGCAGCCGGGGACCATTTATACTCTGTCCGACTGACGGTAGTGTCGAAAGTCCAAGAACCAACGAAATCATCACCAGCAGCTTCATTCTCAAAGCCCTTCGAGTCTCTGATCTTCGTATTCCGTCTATTTCGATCTGCTTCAAGACCTCTCAAACAGGAGCAAGACGAATTTTGGCAGAAGCCTACGCGTCAGGCTTCTGCACGATTGTTTCAAGCCTTTACCGCACGTACTTCCAAATATTCAGCTTCAACTTCGGTCAAGCCGTCGGAGGCTCGATTGCTACTCGCCCAAAGACTTTCGAGGTCTTTTCTCAACGCGGCTTGGCCTTGTTCGTCGAGACTACCGAACGCCTTGTTCGTCGGGCCGAAGTACATTCTGAAATGTTCAACCACTTCGGCGGGGCCGAACGGGAAACTGAACACTATCTTTATACGCGACGTCTTCAGGTCCGCGATCCCGTCGGCAAACCGCTCCTTGATCACGTCTTCCTTACCCCACAGCACCGGCGGCATCATACCGGGCGGCGGCGGAACGTGTGTTGACCCGATCTTGAACATCTGGCCTACGAACCCATCGGGCGTCCAGTTGGCCATCGCGATTAGGCCGCCGGGTTTGGTTACGCGGATCAATTCGGCGGCCGTGACATCGGGCCGCGGGGCGAACATAGCGCCGAACATCGTCATTACGACGTCGAACGTTTTGTCCTGGTAAGGCAAAGCCTCCGCGTCGCCGACTTCAAATTTCGCCGTCACGGCTTCGGCTTTTGCACGTTCGTTCGCTTGGCCGATCAGGTTCGGTGCGATGTCGATTCCGGTGACGTCGGCACCTTTTTTTGCCGCGGGAATCGCGATATTACCGGTGCCGGTTGCGACATCGAGAACTTTCATCCCGGATTTTAGTTCGAGGCGATCGACAAATTCCTCAGCTCCTTTCTCGATCGATCTCGCAATCTGGCCGAAATCGCCCGCTATCCAGGTAGCTCGCAGTTTGCTTTTGAGCGCCTCCATTTCGGGACTCATTTGTGTACTTTGCATGATCAAAACCTCCTGAGAAATTTTTCTTCGCAGAAGCCGGTACGTTAGTATGGCGTATCACCCAACTTTAATGTTTCGTCCTTACTTCGTGCCGGCTTCTGCATTAATCGCTAACATTAACACAGCCCAATGATCGGTTGGCGAAGCATCGTGATCTCGGCATTGCAGCCCATGTAACTGCGGCCCATGGCGATGGCTTCGGTCAGGTTCTGGGCGCGTTTCCAGCCGAGCATTCCGGGAACGTGAGCGTTCTCGGCACCGGCGACGATGACTTTGCCGACGGGCTGGCAGCCATTCTCTCTCATCTTTGAATCCTCGTCTCCTGATTCGGGCACTTCGTCATAAGACTATTCCGGCAGATTCATCTGTTTCAACAGCGCTTTGAAACGTGGCTCGGAGCGCAGGTCGTCAACGTCCGGCAAGACCGCAAGATAAATGGCATTCAATGAGCGACTCGAAACTTCCTTTTCAAGCTGGTCCAAGGCGTTCTGCTTGTCGCCAAGCCCAATATAGACATCTCCCAATGTACTTGGCCGAACATAAACTTCGCTTGCTGCCTTTTTTAACTCCGCAAGAATTTTCAGTGCTTCATCGCGCTCGCCGGATTTTCCCAGCCATAATGCCAAATATCCTTTTATGAAAAAACTGTTGTTTAGTTCGAGAGCGGTGCGCGCCTCAGCGATGGCTTCGGCATACATTCCCTTTGATCCGTACGCCCAGCCCAAATAACTATGGGCTCTGGAGAAATTCGGGTCCCGAACAAGCGTGCGTTTGAGTTGGATGATCGCCTCATCGTATCGGCGAGCAAAAACAAACGTGGCTCCAACATCCGTGCCGATGTCGGGCGAAAGCGGATCAAGCTCTTCGGCAAGTCTTATTTCGGCCAGAGCCTCATCAAAACGTTTGACCACCGTGAGATTCGAAGAAAGCCCTTGATGGGCGGTCGCGTAATCAGGTTTGAGTGCGATGGCACGGCGAAACTCTTTTTCCGAGCGATCCAAGTCAAATTCATACCTGGTCAGATAAAATCCCAGAGCCGAATGAGCCTCAGCCAATGAATCGTCGATCGCTAGCGCCCGCAAAGCAGCCGCTTTCGCCATGGGCATACTGTCGTTCGCCGGTGCGACATCGTAACCTGAAAAGAGGACGTAAGTTTCAGCCAAACCCGAATAGGCAAGAGCGTAGTTGGGGTCTTTCTCGATCGCCTGGCTGTAATATTCGGCGGCTTGTTTGAGATCGCTGCCGGTGCGTTTGTTCCAGGAGAACCTTCCCTTCAAATAAAGCTGATAGGCCTCGGGGTTTGCCGTATAGTTTTTGGCAATTTTCTGATCATCCGCTTCGGAGAGTTTTGATTTAAGCTTGCGCGAAACATCGCGAGCGATCTCGCTTTGCAGCGAAACGATTTCAGATGATTTCCGCTCGTAACGATTTCCCCAAATTGTGTTTTCCGTCTGCGCGTCGATCAATTCCAGATTCAGCGTCATCTGCTCGCCGCGTTGGACGATCCGCCCCGTCAAGATCGCCTGCACGTGCAACTCGGCGGCGATCTTTTTCGGATCAAGTTCTTTCCCTTTATAGCGAAAGACCGACGACCGCGCTTTGACGCTCAAGTTCGGGATCTCCGAAAGGCTATTGATCAGCGTCTCGGTCATTCCGTCGCTCAGGTATTCGACATCCGCGTTTCCGCTGTCATTCACAAACGGCATCACCGCGATCGATTCTATCTGTTTGACGGGAGAGCTGAAATATCGGTAGCCGACGTACATGCCGAGGCCAATGATCACAGCCACAAGCGGTGCGGCGATCAGACGTTTGTCAAACCCTTTCTTAGGAACCGCGGCGACTGTCGACGGGAGCACGCCGGCCTTCTCTATTTTATGTATCTGCGCACGCGTCTTGGCCTCGGGCGACGGCGCATTTTCTTGCAGGATAGCCGTCTGCGGCTCGTCGAGATCCCGCAAGTTTGCGGGCCCAAACAGCAGCTCCGAGCCGTCATCGAGACAATAGCTCATCGAGTCGTCGTTATAGTTTCGTCCGCACTGCGGGCAGCGTTTCATACCGTAAACTCTAAACCATTCCTATCTGAGGTGCTTCCCCTAATCCGTCACATTACACAACCCGATTATTGGCTGATGGAGCATTGTGATCTCCGCGCTTCGGCCCATGTAGCTACGGCCCATTGCGATGGCTTCGGTCAAATTATCGGCGCGTTCCCAGCCGAGCATTTCGGGAACGTGGGCATTTTCGGCACCGGCGACGATGACTTTGCCGATGTGCTGTCGGCCGTTCTCGCCCCAGTACCACATAAAGAAAGGATGAGCGCCGTGATATGCGTTACCGCGGCGATACATCTCGACGTACGCCGGATTCGTCGCAAATTCGCGCTCGTACTTTTCTCTCAAAAAGAACGCGTCACGTGATTCCGGCAGCAGCCGGTGAAAGAATTCGATGTATGACGGGTGGAAATTATGATCGAACTCGTCAAAGCACGGGTGCGTGATGATCATCACACCGCCCTCACGCAGCAAAGGCTTGTTCCGGTACATGTTGAAGTGATAGCCGAGCGCCATGACCTGAACCAGCAGCGGGTTGAGCGCCGAATAAACGTTGTAGGGCGAGATATCCGGTATGCCGGAGATGAGAATGTCGCATTGGCCTTTGACCGGGATCTCGTACTGACGGTAATTAAGGTCGAGAATCTTCTCGTGCACAGGTTCGGTCGTTCCGGCATAACAGCCGATCAGCTCGTACTGTGCGGGAATGGCATGCAGCAACTTGCGGCGGGCGGCACGCGGGAGCTTTGAAAACGTCCGCTTCATCGCTTCCCATTTCATTCGATCTCCGAACGAAAAATCGTCCTCGTTTCGGGTGAGAATATCGTACCCGTCCGAGAACATTTTGTTGTTCAGCGCCGTTTCGACGTGAAAGACCTTGCAATTCGCATCAACCAGTTTTCCGAGTCGAACGACCTTATGATTAAGTTCAGACGCCGGCGGATCCATGTACGAGTTCGAATCGCGGATCGTCTGCGGCTCATGATGAGCACGAAGGCTTTCATAATCGCAAAGCCCGACAGCGACGGACTTATGCCCGCCGTCCATCGGCACGAGGTTAATGTTCAAGTAAATGAGCAGGTCGCTCTCGATCGCGCGTTTGTTCACCCGCAGCGGTTCGTTGTGACGCGTGTGGCCGAGAGTTACCAGATTGTCGTCGTCTTCGGCGTCGTGGTTGTAAAAACGGTCCGGATAATATTCGTTATAAATATCGGCGCCGACCATCCGCTTCATTTCCCATGCAGTCATTTTGCGGTGGAGCGAATTAGCGATGATCAGATGCACGTCGTCAACGCCATTCGCCCCGCACAGATCGAGTACGACCTCGAGCATCGTCTGCCGCATGTCCGGAGTCGCCATTGGCGGCAGCGGCAGCGAAATGTCGTCCATCGCGATCGTCACGCGCATTCCCGGCTCGAGAAGAGCGTAAAGCGGCTCCATGTCGATCGGATGGTTCAAAGCATAACGGATCGCCGCTTCGCGATTGGGAAGGCCCTTGATCGGCGGATTCGGATAGATCACTCGCGTCCCGACTGGGATGTCTTCGAGAATAAAATCCTCGCCAAACGGCATGATCCGAGGTGCGGAATCTTTGTCGATGTAAACGATCGATTCGTGTGTTTTTCTTCGTAATTGGAGCGCCATAGTTTGTGCTTACTTTAGATCGAGAACCGCCCAATCATGTTGGAGCGCCGTCTGCTTCAGCCTGAAGTCGGGATTGACCGCGACCGGGTGGCCGACGATCGAGAGCATCGGCAGGTCGGAGATGCTGTCGGAATAGGCGTACGATTCAGATAGATTGATATTCTCGCGTTCGGCGTATTCGCGGATCCATTTCGCCTTTGTCGCGGAGGCCATTACGGGCGGCAGGACACGGCCGGTGGCGTAGCCGTTCACAAACTCGAGGCGGTTAGCGACGTAATCGTCAATGCCGAGATGGTCCATCAGGCGGTTGATCGTGAAATCCAGAGCTCCTGTAAGAAGCACCTGTCGATGTCCGATCTTTTTTCCCTGAGCGATAAGCTCGCGCGTGCCCGGAAAGATAGCAGGTTTTAAGACTTCGTCAAAGAGCTCTTCAGAAAAATAACGCAGTCGGTCCTGCGAGAAACCCTCGTAACTTCGGAAAAATACTTCGTTAAAAACGTTGCGCGAATAAAGGTCGGTGATGCCGAAGAACGGAAGCTTTGCCAGCGTACCGACGCTTTTTTTAGCGGTCTGCCAGATTCCCTGTTGGCGGCGGGCATAAAATCCCAGCGTGTGCACTAAATTCGTGCTGACCAGTGTGCCTTCGAGATCATAAAACGCCGCGGCCGTTCCGTTTTTTTTCATCAGGCTATGTGCTAAGGTAATTTTGCTTGCTCACAATCGGAATAAAGCTGATGGTAGCACGTTTGTTTCGGAAAGGCATATGAAACGCTTTCAATTTTACATTTTAATTACATTTGTAATTACTTTGTATCTACTTGCGGCGTGTAAGCGTTCCGGCTCAGACGCCCCTTTACCTCCGAGTGTCGATCCCGCGACCATTCGTGCTGGGCTCGAAGCTGCTGAGATCGGATTCCGGCAACGCGATGATCTTGGTAAGCTTCGCGAGGCGATCGGGACGTTATCCGCTATCCGCGATCCCGATAACCGTAATTTCGACGTGGAGACGGCGTTCGCGCGCGACAATTATTTTCTCGGCATTCACACTTCCGACGAAAGCGAGAGCAAAGACGCGTTCGAAAAAGGACGGGCCGCGGGAAAGATCGCATCAAAGATCGAGCCTGACAAGCCGGACGGCCACTTCTGGTTTGGCGCCTGCCTCGGCGAACAGGCGAAACGAAGTCCGATAACCGTCGGGTTAACATCTATCGACGACGTACGCGAGGCGATGAACAAAGTGATCGAGCTCGATCCGGGTTTTCAGGGCGCAAGCGCGTACGACGCGCTTGCCCAGGTCGAACTCGGGACGCGCTTCAACGGTGGCAAAGCCGAAAAGGCCGTCGAGTATCTGCAAAACGCTGTCGAGATCGAAAAACACAATTCCACACTACACGTTGATCTGGCTCAGGCGTACGAAGACGTCCACAAAAACGCAGAGGCACGAAAGGAGCTCGAATACGTTCTCACGATGACACCGGATCCAAATTTTCTTCCCGAGCATCGCGACGCGGTTGCAACCGCTAAGAAGCGGTTGCAGGCCGGTCCTTAGAAGCAACAGCCAAGAAAAAGAAGTAGTCAGATACGACTTTTTACGTTTACGTATGCGGGTTCCGCGCATACAATGCAGATGAATATGCGCCGAGCCATCTTTCCCGGATCATTCGACCCGCTGACAAACGGTCACCTCGACATCATAAAACGCAGCCTGCCGCTTTTCGACGAGATGATAATCGCCGTGCTGAACAACGCCGAAAAACGCCCCATGTTCAGCGTTGCTGAACGCTGCTCTATGCTCGACGCCGTTCTTCCGGACTTGGAAAATGGAAACTGCACGCTCGCGGTCGAAAGTTTTTCCGGCCTGACTGCAGATTTTGCGCGCTGCAGAAAGGCGACTGCCATTGTTCGCGGCATCCGCGCCGTCAGCGATTACGAATACGAACTGCGAATGGCTCTGATGAATCGACGTCTAGAACCAACGATCGAAACTGTTTTTCTGATGGCGGCCGAAGAATATTCCTATGTATCATCGAATTTGATGAAGCAGGTCTTCGAGCTTGGCGGACGCGTCGAAGGATTGGTGCCGGAATTCGTCGAAGAAAAAATGCGGGAGAAACTCTGCCTCGATGAGACTGCTCGCCGTTGATCACGTTCAAATCACTATCCCACCGGGTGCGGAAGACGAAGCGCGAGCTTTCTATTGCGGCATTCTGGGAATTCGCGAGATCGAAAAACCAGAGGTACTAAAAGGACGCGGCGGGCTTTGGCTGGATCTTGCGGGCTCGCAGGTGCATATCGGCACGGAGAAAAGCGATCCGAAACGAAATGCGACAAAAGCTCACGTCGCCTATCTTGTGGAAAACGTTGAGTCATGCCGAAAGGTTTTGACAAACAACGGTATAGCGATTACCGACGGCATTCAGATACCGTCGTACGTCAGATTCGAATTCCGCGACCCTTTCGGCAATCGTGTAGAATTTCTGCAGTGTCTGAAATAGATTGCGCATCGAAAAATGGTCGTAGTCAAGATATGAGCAAATCATTTCCGGTAGCCGAAAACGTCGAGCGGATGCACGCTTCGTCGACGCTCAAAGCAGCACAAACGGCCGCGTCTTTTCGTGAGCAGGGATTCGACGTGATAGACCTTACAGTCGGCGAGCCAGATTTCGACACTCCGGAATTTATTAAACAATATGCGATCGAAGGACTCGAAAGCGGACTGACGAAATACACCCCGTCAGCGGGAATGCGCATGTTGACGCAATCGCTTGTCGATTTTTACGCTGCAGAATTCGGGGCGACGTTCACCGCTTCCGAGGTGGCTGCCGCGTGCGGGGGAAAGCAAGCGCTTTTCAACGCGGCTTGCACGCTTCTAAATCCGGGCGACGACGTACTGATCCCAAAACCGTACTGGGTAACTTTTCCAGAGATCGCGACATTCTGCAGGGCGAACGGCATATTCATCGAAACGGAATCAACGGATTTTGTGCTTACCGCCGACGCCGTTCGCGATTCGTTGACCGAAAAAACGAAACTGCTCATTATCAATTCGCCGAATAATCCGACGGGCCGCGTGGTGCCGGCAGCCGAGATGCGAAAGATCATCGAGGTTTGTGCGGAACGCGAGATCTTCGTTCTGACGGACGAATGCTATCTCTATTTCGCCTATCCGCCGGGCGAGGTTTTTACAGCCGCGTCACTCCCGCCAGAACTGCGTGACTACGTATGCGTAGCCGGAAGTTTTTCGAAGACGTACGCGATGACAGGCTGGCGTATCGGCTACACCATCGCAAATGAAGAATGGACGCGGGCGATGGTAAAGCTTCAAAGTCATTCGGCAACGCATCCTACGTCGTTCGTGCAGTACGCATGCGCCCGGGCGATGCAAAACCGCGCGGAAACGGTCGCTGCCGTCGGGCGAATGTTTGCGGAATACGAACGGCGCCGCAACTGGCTAATACCTGCTCTCAACGAGATCAGCGGGTTCAGGTGCGTGATGCCGGAAGGCGCGTTCTATGCATTTGTCGACGTCCGCGTAATGCTGGGCGGACGGTTCGTCACGTCCGCGGAAGTTGCGGATGAAATGATGCAGAAGGCATATACCGTTGTAACCGACGGCGCGGCTTTCGGAGCCGAAGGATTTCTCCGATTTTCATATGCCACATCAATGGAAAACCTAATGAACGCAGTGGGCCGGCTGAAAAAGCTCTTCAACGAATGCACTCCTCTTTCCGCATCAATAAATGACTGAGATACTTGGGTGGTTCTGCTCGGTGGTCCTGTTGCTGACGCTCGTCAAACAGGTTTACAAGCAATGGACAGAAGGGACGGGCGAGGGCGTTTCGAAGTGGCTGTTCGTCGGCCAGCTTGTCGCGTCGGTTGGCTTTACGATCTACAGCTATCAGGTCGGCAACTGGGTATTCACAGTGACCAACGCCTTGCTTACGATCAATAACATCGTCGGAATATACCTGTACTACTATTTCTCGCGAAAAAAAGGATCCCGAAATTAGCGAAGTATAAAGACCTGCCTATTCGCCGAGCGTCATCAATTCCCCGACTTCGGCTGCCGACGCTGTTTTCGGATCGAGCTCGCCGACGATCCTGCCGCCGCGAATCACAAGGAGACGATCGGCCAGAGCGGTCACTTCCTCAAGTTCCGCGGATACAAGCAATATGGCTCGTCCCGCGTCGCGAAGTTCGATCAGCTTACGATGGATAAATTCGATCGCACCGATATCTACGCCGCGCGTCGGCTGGGAAACAAGCAGCAGCTTTGGATCGAGCTCGAACTCCCTGCCGATTATCAGCTTTTGCTGATTGCCGCCTGAGAGAGCACGCGCCGGCAGATCGGCATTCGCAGGACGAACGTCAAAATTTTGAATGATATCGTTGACGCGTTTTTCGATCGCGAAACTAACCATAAATCCCGACGACGCCACCGGCGGACGATAGTGAACGCCCAAGATAGCATTTTCCGAAAGGTCGGAATCCAAGAGCAGTCCGCGGCGGTGGCGGTCTTCGGGAATGTGAGCGATGCCGAGCTCCTTGAGTTTGCGTGCGCTCAGGCCGGTCACGTCACGGCCTTCGAATTTCACAGTGCCTTTTGTCGGCGCGCAAAGACCGGCAAGCACTTCGATCAATTCGGTTTGTCCGTTTCCCTCGATGCCGGCGATTCCTACGATCTCCCCCGCACTCACGCTGAAAGAGACGTTATCTAGAGCTGTCCCGTGTTTGCCGGAAACTGTAAGTCGCTGAACTTCGAGCACCGGTCCGCCGGGGCTCGCGTCGGTTTTCTCCACCCGAAGCAGAACATCCCGCCCGACGATCATCCGGGCAAGTTCCTTTGCGTTCGTTTCGGCGGTTTTGACACTTCCAATCGTTTTCCCGTCACGCATCACGGTCACGTTGTCTGAGATGGCGAGTACCTCTTCGAGCTTGTGCGTGATAATAATTATCGTCTTGCCCTGAGCCCGCATTTTGCGAAGTATGTCGAAGAATTCCTGAACTTCCTGCGGCGAAAGCACTGCGGTCGGCTCGTCCAAAATTAGGAGGCTTGCGTCACGATAAAGGGCTTTGAGAAGTTCTACACGCTGCTGCTGCCCGACGGAGAGGTTTTCGACCAACGCGTCGGGAGCGACGCCAAGGCTGAGATCGTTCGAAAGTTTTGCGATCTCGCGTTTTGCGGCATCCAGGTCAAGGCTATACGCCGTGCCTGTTTCCGCACCGAGCACGATATTTTCAGCGACGGTCATATTGTCGACCAGCATAAAATGCTGATGCACCATGCCGATGCCGAGAGCGATCGCATCGTGAGGGCTGCGAATATTCACCGTCTTTCCGTCAACGAGAATCTCGCCGCTGTCGGCATTGTAAAAGCCGTATGCGATACGCATCACAGTCGACTTTCCGGCACCATTCTCGCCGACTATCGCGTGTATCGTTCCCTTTTCGACGTTTAGCGAAACGTCGTTGTTTGCGACGACATCGCCGAAGGTCTTTGTGATGTTTTTGAGTTCGAGCATTGATGATTATCGATCCGAGCTATTTCGCCATCGCGTCGGTCACTTTGATGTCTCCAGTTACGATCTTAGCTTTCGCTGCTTCAACGCGGTCGATCACATCCTGCGGGATAAGCGCCTTATTGTTTTCGTCCATGGCGTATGCGACACCGTCCTTGTCGAGGCCGAAGGCGTGGAATCCGCCCTTGAAATCGCCGTTCACAACGTCTTTCACAACATCGTAAACCGCATTATCGACTCGCTTGACCATCGAGGTGAGCACAAATCCGGGTTTTACCCCATTCTGATTGGAATCGACGCCGATGACGAATTTATTCGCTTCGCCGTTCGTTTTGCCGTACTGCTCGACTGCGTCGAAGGCTCCGAGACCTGAGTTGCCGGCGGCTGTGAAGATCACATCGGCACCTTTTTCGATCTGCGCCAGAGCAAGCTCTTTTCCTTTTCCTGGATTGTTCCAAGCTCCGTCCGTGACGCCGACATAGTTCGGAAGTATCTTGACCTTAGGATTGACTGCCCGTGCACCTTCTTCGTAACCGGTCTCAAACTTGTGGATCAGCGGTATGTCCATCCCGCCGAGAAACCCGAGCGTGCCTGTCTTTGATTTGGACGCTGCGATCATCCCCACGAGATACGAACCCTCATGTTCGCGAAAGACAAGAGATGCTACGTTCGATTTCGGCGTCTTGCCGTCTTCTTCGAAAATAACACCATCGACGATCGCGAACTTGATGTTCGGATAATCGGTCGCGACCTTTTGCATGATCGGGCTCTGGGCAAACCCAACACCAATAATGAGGTCAAAATTTTTCTCGGCAAAAGCACGCATTGCAGGCTCGATCGACGTCGGATTTCCGGGTTCCACGTCATAAAGGCAAATGCCAAGATCCTTGTCAGCCCTTTTCACGCCTTCCCAGGCGGCGGCATTGAACGAGCGGTCGTTTTTTCCGCCAATGTCGAATACAATCCCGACCTTCTTTGTGCAGCCTTCGCGCCGTGCCGCCGTCCGCGTAGCGCACGAATTGCTAAACACGAGCACGACGGCGAGTAGCAGAACTAACGACAGATTTCGGATGCGCATAATAAAAAAAGCCCGTAAGTTAGGTGCCGCTCTAGCTTACAGGCATTGAATTTTTTGGGCAAATTAATACGTGTCAACTCCAGCGCGCTAAGGTCGCTGAACCTGCAGGAAAACGTCCCATGCCCAACGCCCGAGTTGAGCATCCCGAGAATCGCGCACCTTGCTTCTAAACCGGAACCAATTACCGTTTTGATCCTGGCGGCGAGTTTCGGTGTAATCAAGATCAATCGCCTTTAACCCCAGATCTGAGATGCTGTGTAGCTCGCTTGCCTCAGAGATGCCGTTGTGGTTCGCATCTTGCCAAAGTTTCAAATCGGAATAAACCGCGTCCTGCGAGCTGATTTTACCATCACCATTACCTCCGCGGTCGATCTGGTCATAAACGGAAAGAGCACGGAATCCGTTCTTAATTTCGCTGTCCTGAAGAAACGGCTGCGGAGCGGAGCTGCCAAACAGTTCTCGTCCGTTATCGATCGTGCCGCTGCCGTTACGGTCCAACGCAAGCCACGCATCGTCGGAATTCGCCGCCGTCCACGAAACTTGTCTTGGTGCTCCTTCGTTGGCGATATCAAAGAGAACGCCGTTTTGAGCATTCGTCAAATTAAACCCGTTTCCCAAAACATCTATAACTATTGGCGAAATGCATGTGCAGGTCGATTCGACCCATTCTGCGGGCAGTTGACAGGATAATCGCTCCAAATCACTACAGCAACTCGGACCAGGTGCAATGTCCGATTCGAGATCGGAAGATTTACTCTCAGCAGCGGTCGAAAACTCGTTGCAGCCGCCGCCGCCCGTCGGTTCATTACAGCTGCACGTAAAAGCATCATAGACGTTTGCACATGCCTGTTGGTAAGCCACACTTCGTTGACAAATTCCGTTGACGTCGACAAGGCCCGACACGCAACCCCATCTTGAAGTGTTTCCGCAGGTCTGAGGTTGACCGCAGTTTGTGTAACGTGTAAAACGGTCGCTTGTATAGCCGCCCCCGGGACAACTACCACAGTTGGAAGTACCAGGACTTGTGGATCTGCAATTTTGCTGAACATCCTCCGTCACAAAACCCTCGTCCGCCTCTCCCGTCGGCTGCAAATAAAATATGTCATCATTGAATTGGTCGCAAGCTGCGGTATCTACTGGATTTGTACAACCCTGGCATTCACCAACATTTGATTCTTCGAACCCCCATCCACAGACCACAGCCTCGGGGCTTGCCGACAGCAAAAAAAATCCGGCATCTTGCCGGAGGGGTGGTAAAAAGACCAATCCAAAAAAAATTTCCGTGAATTGAGGTTTGGTTTTGGTTGATCCACACGAATCCATTTCCTGGGATTGAGCGGATCCTGAATTATTTCGCGACCAAGTGACCAGCCCGTGCCATCGTCAAAATATATGGTCCGGAGTTCCAAGAAGACATGGTCAAAATCATCGACACCCCAATCCTTAAAACGTTTTTCCCAAAATAAAAAATCGTTTTCACGTACTTTGATTTTAGCTGTTTCTCCGGGACTAATTAATCCGTCGGTGCCGTTCCGACTTCCGAAACTGACTTCGTAGACCATTTCCCCAGGCATTTGCTTCTGCTGAGGGACGGTAAGAGTGATACGTATGTATGAAACATTTTTTTTCGATACATTTTTGACCTCAAAGGTGAGATGCTTTATCCAGTCAGAATTAGCCACGCCGCTAATTCTCTTATCACGCCGTCTATCCTCGAACTTCCTGCCTTCCAGCTCCCGGCCAATTATCTGTACAGGTGCATCTTTGGGTAAATATAGTTCGTTAATAATTCTTTGTCTATTCTGGCCGTTAATGTAAAAAACGGAACCAAAAAGCATCAAACCAACAAGTAGGTTAAGCTCCAAAATTCTTCGCATCTCATTCTCCTATTTCTGCTCGCCTGAACATGCCTCCGCGCTTGTATCACAGAGGTCTTGTTCTAACTCAGCCTCAACAAACCAAACACAGTTGGGTCCATTCGAGGGTGGCGCGATCGTGGCTTTAGCATGAGTAAAAAAAAAGCCGGCTGCTAGCCGGAAATATTAAAGCGAACGGATAGTTCGAGCAACTCGAGTTTATCGGTAAAAAGTATTTCATCCATTCGGAAAAGCGTTGACTTGACTTAGTCCCGGTTTTAGTTCCGGTTCATCTATCCGAATCCGCTTACCTGGGTTTTTAGGATCTGGCCGACTTTCTTGGCCGTACATCCACCGGGTTTCATCCTCAAAATACACGCCTTGGATATCCAGGGTAACGCTGTCAATATCTTCGATTCCACGCTTTCCTAACTCATCGCCAAATGCCACAATGACGTGATCAGTTACGCTGACTTTTACGACTTCTCCTGGCCGTAAGACTCCTATTTTTTTCTCCCCTTCTGGAGTTAGAACATTATTAGGAGTGAGTTGCGTGTAGGTCCGGAAATAAATGGGTATACCCATCAACACCATTCCGCGCTTTTTAATTAAGAGATCGATATTAAACGATATAATGTTTTTGCTTGAAACATTCTTTATTGACAGCTTGAGATGTTTCAACCAGTCTTTGTCGCCTAAAACTCTGGTGTCGTCCATAAACGACTTATCACCCAATTCTCGGCTCACTACTTCGACGGGCGAATTTGGATAAGACCGGCCTTTCTCGACCGTTCGAATTTTGTCTTGTGCATTGGAAAGGGACGCCGAAAGTATGAAAAGGCTGACAGCACCCACGCTGTAGAATCGCGATTTGTCCTTCATTTGATCTCTCCTCTCTGCTTTCATGGGAAAGCGGAAGATCATCGACATAAGGGCTGTTTGGTCTTAAGACAGCGAAACAAACAGGGAAAAGTTGTTCAAAACATTTCTTGAAGTGTTATCGCACATAATATGCCTGAACAGACAAAAAGGTCAATAAAATTATTGCTACCGGTGAAGAGACGGCTTTGTCCTTGTATTTGAATAACTTACTTTGTACGGAAATCTTTCTCTTCGCTGAGAATTTTCAGTTCTCGATTACCTCAGCGATCAATTGAGATGGGGATATTTTTTCATTGCCGATGAAAAAAAATCGACTTGCAGCATCGCGGATGGAATCAAATTGGGATTCGGTGCGACAATGGATGACACCGAGAGCATCACCTGCACGGACCTCGTCGCCGACGCGGGCGTCCGACGAAAATCCGACGGCAAAATCGATCGGGTCTTCGGCCTTTGTACGCCCGCCGCCGAGTGCAACTATTGCATTGCCAATGGCGAGCGAATCGATCGAGGCGATGTAACCATCGGTTTCGGCCTTAACATCAAATTTCATCAACTCGCTCGTCAATAAACTTTCGGGGTCGTCGCACACCGATGCATTGCCTCCTTGTATCTCGATATTTTGGGACAGCTTTTCGAGTGCCTCGCCCGATGACAGCTTCGAATTTGCAAGATTATGTGCCGCCTCGAGATCTGGCGAAATGCCGGCGAGAACGAGCATTCTTGCGGTGAGTTCGAGCGACAGATGCAGTGTATTGCGTGCTGAGCCGGCGACATTGCCGCGAAGTATCTCGATGCACTCGTAAACCTCAAAGGCGTTACCGACATACGTCCCGAGCGGACCGTCCATGTCCGAGATCACGGCCTCGACCTTTACGCCAAAATCACGGCCGGTCGAGACGAGTTGCGTGGCAAGCTCGCGTGAATCGTCGAGACGCTGCATAAAAGCTCCGGCACCGGTTTTAACGTCGAGGACGAGCGCGTCGAGGCCTTCGGCAAGTTTCTTCGACATTATCGACGCGACGATCAGTGGAATACAGGACACCGTCGCCGTCGCGTCGCGCAGCGCGTAAAGCTTGCGGTCAGCCGGCGCGATCTCCGCCGTCTGCCCCGCCATCGCGAAGCCACATTCCTTCAATACCGAACGTATCTCCGCGGTTGTCAGTTTAACGTTGTAACCAGGAATCGATTCGAGTTTGTCCAGCGTACCACCGGTATGACCAAGGCCGCGTCCCGAGATCATTGGAACGGCGACGCCACACGCGGCTGCGAGCGGCGCGATTATGATCGATGTTTTGTCGCCTACCCCGCCTGTGGAATGTTTGTCGGCCTTTGGAAGATCGATGTCGGAGAAGTCGAGTACTTCGCCGGAGTAAAGCATTGCCCGCGTTAGATCTGCACCCTCTTCCGCCGAAAGGCCGCGAATGAAGATCGCCATCAGCAGTGCCGAGATCTGGTAGTCCGCCCACGAACTGTCACAAACACCATCGATAAACTCGGCAACATCCTCGCGGGAAAGTGCGTCTCCATCACGTTTCCTTTCGATTATTTCTTGTGGTCTCACTTAGTAAAATAAAAATGGACTGCCAGCGTTTCGAACACGAACAGCCCCGTTCAGAAAATTTCGGTTGCTGCTATGGCGTCGCCCTGCAGCTTTGCCCAGTGGAAGTCAAAACGTCCTTTACCGCAACCGCCTTTTCTGACTTACGATCGCGGAACGTCCCAACTCGTTTGTTCCGGCGGTTGCGGCGGTTATAAGTACCGACCCATGTATTGCTGGCAAAAAGTATTTGGCTCTCACGCTTTCTCTTTTGTTCTATTCGCGGCCTGGCGCTCGTTCAAGCAAGACGATCGCCTCGGCTTTCACTCCTTCGCCGCGTCCGATGGCGTCCAATCTCTCGTTCGATTTGGCCTTTACGTTAACACAAACCCGTTCGACGGCCAACACATTTGCCAGGCTTTCGCGGATGCGATCAATGTACGGGCGCAGCACGGGAGTTTCTAGAGTTACGACGGAATCGACGTTTCCGATTGTGTAGCCGTGTTCTTGGACCAAGCCCGCGGCATATTTGAGAAACAAGAAACTCTCGGCGTTTCGCCATCGTTCATCGCTGTTCGGAAAATGCGTTCCGATGTCACCCAGTCCGAGAGCTCCGAGAATTGCATCCGTTATCGCGTGGGTCAAAGCGTCGGCGTCGGAATGCCCTTCGGCTCCGAGCTCGGATTCGATCTCGAGACCGCCGAGCACCAGCCGACGTCCGCTTACCAGCTTGTGAATGTCGGTTCCAAAACCAATGCGGCTCATAATTGTTCAGCTAGAAATGTTTTAGCGACGAGCAGATCGTCCGCTACCGTGATCTTGATATTCCGCGAGCTGCCTTCAACGGACGCGATCGGATGTCCCAGTTTTTCGACGAGATAACATTCGTCGCTGACGTGGCTTCCGAGTTGGCTTTCTGCGAATGCCCGTCGCAGAAGTTCGATCCGAAACGCCTGCGGGGTCAATGCCCGGCGAAGCGTGCTGCGATCGATAGTTGACGTTATCACGCCGGCCGTGAGCGCCTTTACCGTGTCATTTATCGCAGCGGTCAAGCACGCAGCGCCGGTGGTCGCAGCGGCGGCGATCGTTCTTTCGATCTCGTCGGTCGTCACGAGCGGTCTCGCGGCGTCATGCACTGCGACGATCCCGTCGTCGCTTGAGATGCTCTCAAGTCCGTTCCATACCGATAAGGCACGCGTCGACCCGCCGATGGTAACCCGTACGGGCTTGAGAATTGCGGATCCTTTTAATAGGCGGTCAAAACGATCGACTTCGTCCCGCGCGACCACAACTACAATCTCATCGATCGACGGCGCCTCGTCAAAACGTTCCAGCGAGTAACGAATTACCGGCTTGTTGTCGATCTGAATATACTGTTTCGGAAGCTCTGATCCGAGCCTGATACCAGTTCCGGCGGCGACGATTATCGCTGTGTTCATTTTGCGAGTCGGCAGGTTAGTCGAGTTCTTCGAGGATCGTAGATTGACGGAGGTCGCGGGTGGCTTTACGGAAACCGAGCGAGCGTGAATCGTGCACGCCCATAGTCGGTTGTTCGCCGTGGTCGTCCTTATCTTCCCAAAGCCGGCCGAAAATCATCTTCCCGGCGGTCGTTTGCAGAACACTAGTAACTGCAATGTCCGCGGTCTTGCCGATCAGGCGGCGGGCATTATCGACCACGACCATCGTGCCGTCATCGAGGTAGGCAACTCCCTGATTGTATTCCTTGCCTTCTTTAAGAACGAAAACACGCATTGCCTCGCCGGGCAGAACCACGGGTTTCAACGCATTGGCAAGCTCATTAATGTTCAAAACCTGAACGCCCCGGAGCTGCGATACCTTGTTGAGATTGAAATCGTTGGTGACGATCACGGCTTCGAGTTGTTTTCCCAGTTCGATCAGTTTCAGATCGACCTCTTTCACGGCCGGAAAATCGGTCTCGACGATCTGGATGTCCAGTTTACTGTTATTACGAAGACGTTGAAGCATGTCGAGGCCGCGTCGACCGCGCTGGCGTTTCGACGAATCTGCCGAATCTGCAACCTGCTGAAGCTCAGCGAGTATAAAGTTCGGAATGATAAGGGTGCCGCCCAAAAAGCCCGTTTCGGCTACGTCGGCGATGCGCCCGTCGATGATGACCGACGTATCGAGAATCTTATAATCTAGCTTGGCGCTTTTGTCGCTGAAAATTCCACCTAGAGCTGACAAGTCGAGATAATCGCCTTTCGCGGCCCCGACCATCAGACCGATATAGCCCATGAAAAAACCTAAGGCTATTATGAGAAAAACCTTCATCTCGCCCGGAACTGTATTAATGTCTTGAGCGCTGATCAGCATCCCGATCAAATATGCACCGATGATCCCGAGGATCGAACCTACCGCCGCCCCGATCAGGGTCCGAAGATTCGCACGCCTGGCCCGAAGCTCAAAAGCAATAATAATTCCCGCCACCAACGCTCCTAAGGCTGCGGAAATTAGCTGGCGTGCGGGCATCGAGGCATCCAGATGACGCGTCTGGGCGAGCGGGTTGAGCAAGTAGCCCACCATCGCCAGCAGTGCGACAAATGAGATCCTGATAAATAGAACGTCCAGTTTCATTGCGGTGAATTTTATCACGATTTCGTTGCTTGCGGCGAAGAAATCGCTTTACTGTAGCCTTCACGGATGAGCTAACGTCGATCTCCTGCCCGTTCACACAAGCGGCAACATGCATTGTCATCCGAAGCGGAACTCGGCAAAGGAAAAAGCTCAATAGTGAACCGGTCATCGACTATCTTGCTTCTTTCTCAGACGACGGCTCTACCTTCCTCAAATGATGATTCAGGTTCTAATTTCAGACAAATAGAAAAAGAGAGCGCGGAGCGGAATTCATTAATCCGCTCCACGAGCTCTCCGGGAGATCCGATTTTTTTACTATTATTCCGACTGATTAGTGCCGGGACTCCATTCGGTTTCTAGTTCGTCAACGTTTTCCGCATCTGTTTCGGAAAATGTGCCTTCGCGGCCGCCGGCCGTGTTCGGGTCCCGCTGCGCTTTGGCTCTAGTTGAATGAACGCCGCCTGACGCGGGATCCTGATCCGGCTTCGCGATCGGTTTGTCGAAATCCGAGGTTTTATTTTGGTTTTCCGTCATATTCCTCCTTTGAAACGTCCGGGATTGCCTGATGCCGTCGCGGTTTATCCAACTACAAAAATCGTGCCGCCCGAAAATGTTCATTTATAGCCCACATTTTAAGCGGAGCGTTCGCGCCGAATACAATCGCTGCGCCATTCGATGTATCATCT
>JBBSGG010000052.1:0-19067 GCA_038254305.1 Pyrinomonadales bacterium | reverse complement strand
GTCATCGCTTTTTCACCGCCGGAGAGGAGCAGAATGTTTTGCAGCCGTTTACCCGGCGGCTGTGCAACAACCTCTATACCGGCTTCCAAAATATCTTCGGATTCGAGCAGCGTCATCTCGCCGCGGCCTCCGCCGAAAAGCTCCTGAAAGAATTGAACGAAATTCGCATTGACGGCCTCAAAAGCTTCTTTAAATCGCGCGCGTGAGCGTTCCTTGATCTCGCGGAGAGCTTCCTCGGTCGATTGAATGCTGTCGATGATGTCCTGTCGCTGCGAGGTCAGGAACAGCAATCTCTCTTCCGCCTCGGTCAGTTCCTCGACCGCGAGCATGTTGATCGCGCCAAAGCCTTCAAGCCGGCGGCGAAGATCGTCGACCTGCGTGCGTTCCGCGGCGAGATCGAATTCATCTGATTGAGCTTCCGATTCGACAAGCTCGTCAAGTGCGATGTTGAGGTCTTGATCGCACCTTTCGTTCAAGCTGCGAAGCTGAGTCACCGCCTCGGTCTGCCGCACCTCGATCGCCGACCGGTGATTTAGTGCTTCGGCAGAGCGCCGATTCAGATCCGCCAATTCCGCGCTTGTCTCGTCGGCACGCTGCCTCGCCGCCTTTACGCTCTCGACGGCCGAATTCAGCTCTACCTGTTCACCATCGAGATCGGCTCCGGCCGATGCGATTCGAAATGAGATGTCCGAAACTGAGCCGCGAAGTTCTTCGAGCTTATTTCCGATCTCGGTTATCTCGAGATTTTGCACGGCGATCCGTGATTCCAATTCTTTCTGCTCGCTCTCGACACGTCGTAGAGCCGATTGCACTGACCGTCGCCGCTCGCCCGAGGTGGCTGCAACCGTGCGTTTTTCGTTTAGAACGAGATTGGCAGCGTCCGACCGTTTGCGGGCCTCGGTGAGGAGAGTGCCGACGTTTTCGAGCGACAATTCCGCCTCGGTTCGCATCGTTTCAGCCGATTGCAGACTTGCAGCGGCGTCAGCGATCCGGCGTTCGAGATCGGCGATCTCTGCCGACATCTGCACTTTTTCTTCCCCGATCACCCTTTTGTGGCGTTCGGCACGCTCGATCTCTTGGCGGGCAACCGTCTGTTGCGCCTCATGATTAATTAATCCTCGCTCGACCTTTATTATCAGCGACTGCAGGTCAACGGTTTTTTCTTCGTTCGCGGCAACGATCCCGCGATGCGAACGCGCTGTGTTTTCGGCTTTCTCGATCGACTGAGTAAGCTCGGCCGCCTGTATCTCGAGTCCCTTTAGTTCACGTTTGAAGGCAAGTAGGGACGAATTTTTCTGCTCGCTGGCTCCGCAGCCGCCGATAAACAGCGAACCCTCTATCGACATATCGCCAACGTAATTGACTGCCGCCGCCGTATTCGCCGCCTCGCGCGAATCGAGAGCATCGACGAGCACCGCGGACATTTCGCGGCTGAAAACCTTGCGCAGAACGTTGCGGAAACCGCTCGATATGCCGAGCCGGTCTTCGATCCGGCCGCCGCCGCCATTCGAATTTCCACCTGTCAACTCAGACCTGGGCACGACGAGAGTTGCGATCCGGCCGGTATCATTTGTGTGAAGCCAATTCGTCACCTTTGCGGCGTCGTGAACATTCTCGACGATCACTGCCTGCAGATATTGACCGAACAGGGCCTCTACGGCCTTTTCCGCTTTTTCATCGACCTTTAGAAAGTCGGCAACCACGCCGGTCAGTGTTACGCCGATCTCTTGCTGGGCGGCGAAGATCTTTTGCACCTGTGGAGCGTAAACGGCGCGTTTTTCTTCCAGCTCCTGAAGCGTGTCGAGCCTGTGACGCGTACGCGAAAAATCACTCTGCAAATTGCCAAGCGCGGCTTCGGCCTCACGCAGTTTCCCGCGCGCCGCGGAGGTAAGATCGTTTAATTCCCGTTTTTCATTTTGAAGAACGCTCAGCTTTTGCTGTTCGGCTTCAATCTCCGCGACGATGCCGGCGAGCCGTTGGGAATGCTCTTCAAAAGCCTCGTCGGCACGAAGACGCTCTCGCTCAAGGCCTGACGCCCGCTCGCCTAGCCGCTCAAAATTGTATTGAAGCTGTCGGCCGACCTCGCCAAAACGTTCAACAGCAGTCGTGTGTTTTAGATGTTCACCGCGGCCGATCTCGAGATCCGTCTCAATGGTCCGCAGTTCGTCCAGCGTCGCGTTGAATTTGTCTTCGACTTGACGAAGGATCAACTCGGCCTCACCGGAATCGGCGCTTTCCTTTTGCTCGTCGGCGACGAGGCGGGCATGTTCCGCTTCGAGCATTTCGATTCGTGCCGCGCCGTTCTCGATCTCGGTGTGCAGACTCGTCAACCGGCCGGTAAGGCTCGTGATCTGCTCGTTTTGATACCTGTGTTCGCGGTCGGCCCGGTCACGTTCGAGCGCATTTTCCGAATGGCGCCGCCGGATCTCCGCAAGAGCCTCCTCCAGGTCACGGGCGGCGAGTGTCGTTTTATGAACTTCTTCTTCCTGAGCAGTTACACGCTGGGCGAAATCAGATTCGGTATTCTGAGCTTCAGTGAGCGCTGCAGCCAGATCGTCGATCAACGCCGACAAATGGCAGCCCTCCGCAGCGAATAGTCCCCGCAGAAGCCCGCGGAATTCGTCCTGCAGAGAAATAAAACGCCGCGTCTTCGACGCCTGTCGCCGCAGCGAATTCGCTTGCTTATCGATCTCGGAAACGATGTCCGAAATGCGGCTTAGATTTGATTTCGCCGAATCAAGACGCGCCTCGGCGGCTCGCTGACGCGTACGAAACTTGGAGATGCCCGCAGCCTCTTCGATCAGATTTCTCCGATCGGCCGGCTTTGCCGAAAGTATCTGCCCGATGCGGCCTTGTTCGATGATCGCGTAATGTGCACCGGAGAGTCCGGTACCGGCGAAGAGGTCCTGAATGTCGCGCAGCCGGCACGTTTTACCGTTTAGCTCGTATTCGCTCTCGCCGGAAAGATAAAGGCGCCGAGTAACGGAAACCGCTTCGCCGGGTGAGAATTCGAGCGCGAACGTTCGCGGACGCCAATGCCGTTTGGACCGGACGGTGCGCTCGACCGTCTGTATCGACCCGACCTGAGCCGCCTGCACTTTTTCTAATTCGAATTCGCCGCCTTCACCGACTGCATTTTCCGCAACCGCCTTCTCCGGTTCCGCCGCGTAGACAGCCTCGGTCGCCTCGATAGCATTCATGTCGACGGCAGCTTCATCGATGCTGCTAAGCGTCTCATCGATATCCTCGAGCTCGCTTTCGTCCGCGTTGAAAGCATCGCCATCGCGCACGAGATGCAGCACGACCTCTGCCATGCCCGAGGGCTTGCGGTTTTTGGAACCCTGAAAGACCACGTCCTTCATCTCGGCGCCGCGAAGGCTCTTGGCCCGCTGTTCGCCCAGCACCCACGAGATGCAGTCCGATACGTTGGACTTGCCGCACCCGTTCGGACCGACGACGGCCGTGATGCCGTTTCCTGTAAAAACTATTTCGGTATAGTCCGCAAAGGACTTGAAACCGGTGATCTCCAGACGTTGCAGCTTAAACATTCTATAGTGCTAGGGAAGAGTGCAGGCACTATATTTTGTTGTAATTTGCACTTTTAGTCAATCGAAAAAAGAGATCGAAGGCACAAAAAAGCCGCGCGGACGTCATGCCGGCGCGGCAGTATCATTTAATTATTTCGATCCTAAAGAATGTCGATGCCGCGCTGGTCGGCAATGCCGCGCATTTTCATGATCAGATCTTCGTCCACCACCTGCTCGCCGGTGAGAAACTGGTTAAGTTCTTCGTTCGGGCGGCCAAGTACGATGCCGAGGCGATGAATATCGCCGTCAAAACCTTGGGTAAGAATTGCATCCAATATGGCCTTGCCGGATTCGGGACTTTCTTCCCGCATTCCAGCGGCCGTGTGATTTCCGTCAGTCATATTTATTCCCCCTAATTCCTTTTCCCGGCGGAAGCCGAAAGTGTCTTCTTATATTCCCGTTTTTCCTTTTCCATTCTGGCCGCGAGTGACTCGAGTTCCTGAGATTCGAACTGCTTTCGAACCTTCGGGAACATATCGGACTCTTCTTCGTCAGCGTGATGCTCGACATCTTCCATCAGAACCTTCAGCTTCGGCTCGAACTTGAAGCTATCGTCCTGCAAGGCCTGAATTTCACGGAGAAACATCTTTACCTGCCGGTGTTCTTCGATTCCCTCTCGGACAATGCCGACGAGTTCCTCATCTCCACCGGCGATCAACGCGGGATAAAAAATGGTTTCTTCGATATGTGTGTGAACGTCGAGTTCAGTTTTTATTCTCTCGAAAAGCGCCGGGTGGCGGCTTTCTTCGCTCGATTTAACCTTTTCGAAAAGCTCGCGCACCTTATCGTGGTCGGCTTTTAGCAGCTCGGTCGCGTTTGTCCGTCCGCCCGGCATCATGTTGCCGATGGCGTTCGAGATCTTTTCGATCGTACCGGTTTCATTACTATCCTTTGATTTAGTCGCCATTGTTTCCCCCGGAATAAATTTAATGTCCAAGACAACAATGGCAAGCACCGTGCCAATATTACCGTTCGGTTTTCGTGCATTTTTGCGGTCCGCGCAAAAGCATCTATCAAACAAAAAGACGTGAAGGTTCACGCCTTACTTCCGTCGATTGTCCAAAATTTAGGTTATCTCGCCGCCGATATTTCGAAGGCCCTGTTTCTCGGCACGCTCGTTATCAAGCTCCGTCAAACAGTCTAGCAGGAAGTTAGTGTTGCTGATGATAGCGATGACGACCGGAAATTCGTGGTCGGAGGTAGAGAATTCGAAGGTGCCCTGCGCGATCTCAATGATATCGCGAAATGCGACGACGCCGTTTTTGCCGTTACATTCCGCGTCGACGATCTTCCCCTCGTTAAACGAAACGTTTGCGAGATGCATGTCCGACTTGAGCACGAGCAGGCCGGTCATTTTCGAGTTTTCGATAACCTGGACCGCGTCGAAGATGCTGACGTACGCGATGTTGCCGGCGAAGGTCACATCCGTGCGCACCTTTTGCGGAGATTTGTCGCGGGTTACAGCAAATTCGGGCCGGCGCGCGCGCCTGATAGCTTCGAGTCCCGGAGCGACCGAGACGCGCGGATCAAGCAGCTTTGCTTCCTGCAGGCGGTCGTAAGCAAGGTCAAATTCTTCACGGCCGATGTAAAGGCTGACGAGCGCGAGGCATTGCTTCGCCGCTTCGTTGAGATTTTTCTGCTTGATGCAGATGTCGCGCAGCTTTTCGCGCAGTGAGATCGATCGCGGGCTGCGTTCGAGTGACTCGTGGAGCAAGGAAAACGCTTTTTCAGGCGAACGGTATTTGACGAAAAGATCTGCGTCAAGCAAAACCGATTCGATCGAAACTTCGGTGAGAACCTCTCGCTTTTCAAGTACTTGTTGGGTCATAAAGGGGCGGGATGCGAACAAAACAGTTCAACATTATAAAATTATCATAAACAGCGTTTTATGTCACGAATATTTTGAATAATAAATGCCTGCTGAATAGAACGAAAGGCCCTGTTTTTCCGCGGTTTACTAAAGAAGAAAGGCCGCGGCTCGTGGGAACCGCGGCCGAGGATTCTAGTGGAGGTGGTACTAGAAATCGAATCTAAAGCCGACGCGTATCTGTCGTTGGCGATAAGTTCTTGTCGGCACTAAAAAATTCGAACGAGCGAGCGACTGAGTGGCCGTCGGTGCGGTTCCGTCGCTGCGAAGAGCCTGAAAATCCACAAATTCCGCACCGTAGCTAAAGATCGCAGCGTTCAGAATATTGTTGAATTCGATCACCGGGCGAAATCGCATATGCTCTCTGATCTTCCATTCACGTGTGACATTCATGTCGAATGTGAACAAGCTCGGGCCGCGTCCGGTGTTTCGGGGCAGATTACCGCTTTTTGCACCGATCGGCTGCAGCGAAAACTGCGAGATCAGCGAATCGGGGATCGGCGACCCGGGCCGTCGATATACGATGTCGCGAAGATCGCCGGAGAAATTAAGACGGTCAGTGCCGACGTCATCGAGATTTCGGTCGCTGCCGCCGGCGCCGAGGTTAAACGGTGCCGAGCTGCCCCATCGAACAAGCGGCGAGAATTTCAGCTTGCCGAACCACTTCGGCGATTCGAACGAACCTGAAAAGGCGAGACGATGCCTGCGGTCCTGAAGCGTTCTCGCCCATTCGCGAGAGAAATCGCCGTTGATCTCGGCATTCGCAGTGTTGTTCAGTCCGTCGTCCTTCGTGCTCGAAAGCGTATACGCAAGTCGGAAAGAAGCGCCGAAGCCATAGCCAAGCTGGCGAAAGCGGCTGCGTAATTCCAGTATAAGTCCCTGATAGAACGAATTGCCGCGTGAACCGATACGCGACGTTTCTTCGACGGTCTGGTCAGGCCGAAAGCGGGCGATCGCCGCAAGAGCAATGCCCACCGGTCCACCGGTCGCATTGTTGTTTTGACCGGTAACCGCGATCGCCGGAGCAGTCGAGGTCGTGCTGATCGTGTTGAGATTGACGAAGCAATTTGCCGTCGTCACTCCGCACGGCGTCGCGAGTGCGACATTCGGCGGCGGATTCATAACCGTTGAAAGACCACTGCCGTCCGACGTATTCGTTCCAAGATAGAACGTGTATCGCCGCGTAGGCGAGAGGTCGAATGGATGTGTGATCAGATACGCCGTCCAATCGGCATAGCCGGATGGCAGGATCGGCGCATTCGGATTGTAATCACGCCACAGATGCGTCGTCTTATTCACGGTGTAATTTGCTTCGAACACCCAGCCTTTGAGAACTTCACGCTCAAATCCAACGTTGAACTGGTAACTTTCCGGAATTTTAAGATTCGCCTCGACCGAACGCAGCGGATTGCCCGCACTCGAAAGGTTGCCGACCGAAAATCCGGTGTTCGAATTACACGACAGAGTCGTCGTTATAGTTGCGCATGTCGTGGTAACAAGAGCGCGCAGATCGGCGACAGATGGGTAGCTGTTTGGAAACCGATTGGCTATTGCCGCCAGGATCGGGACGCGTCGCGGGTCAGTCGCGGCCGTGCCGATCGTGTTCGAGTCGAACGCCACCAACGTTCCGCCGCTGTTCTGGATCGAATCGCCGACCGTCCTGAGCAGCACGCGGTTGTAGAACATTCCGGCGCCGAACCTGATAACGCCTTTGCCTTTCTTGAACGGGTCCCAGGCGATGCCGAGCCGCGGGCCGAAATTATTGTTGTCGTCGACGGCGGTCTCGCGTTCATACCTCAGGCCGGCGCTGACCGTGAGGTTTCGGAGCGGCTTCATTTCGTCGTTAAAGAAAACGCCGTAATAAGTATTTTGGACGTCCTGTGCCGTGCCGAAATTTTGCCGGTAACGCGTGACCTGGTTATTGGAGTACTGAAGCACGCTGCCAAAGTTGAACGTCCCGGTAGCATCACCGAGGCCAAACACTTTCGATACGACGTTCTGCACATCCGCTCCCATTTTCAGAGTATGTCGGCCGACAATGTGCGTTAGGGAGTCCTGCACCTGCCAACGCGTTTCGTTTCGCGAGTCGGCAAAACTTTGCGATGTACTGGTCGTCGAATTTCCCGCGATAAGCGTCTGCACCGTATTCGTCTCCGGACTGCGGAAACTGACCAGCACGACCGGATCGAGCGGGCTTGCCGCTTGAAAGCTGGGCTTGAATTGCGACCACTGGGCTCGAAGCTGATTGACGGTACTTGCACCAAAAACCTGATTGTCCGTGATGTTATAGGCGATCGTGTTGTTGTTCTTCGCCTGAAAGGCGTTTTCGATACGCGTCGTCGCCGCACCATTGGTTCGCCGGTTATTGCGGTCGGCGAACTGTATTCCAAATGTCAGATCGTTATTTTTGAAAAGCCTGTGGTCGATCCTCGCAACGAGAACATGATTGACGTTGGGCGTCGAATAGAGAGCCGAGTACTGCGAAATAAAGCCGGCCGTCGCCGGACAGTTTGCCGGAGTCGCGCTGTCGCAAAACTGCTGCGTTCCCGTCGCGGTCGGCAGCGTGTATCGCGTGTTCGGTAAGACCGGAATATAGGTGTCGATCTGGGTGGTGTCGTCGAGCTTGTCGAACTCGTACGTTGTCGAGAAAAAAGTACGATTGCGGCCGTTGTATAGATACGGCAGGACGACAGGTCCGCTCAAAGAAAATCCCGGATCGATCTCGCGAAGCGGCGGACGTGGAATATTATTGGCGTTGTTGTACCAGCTGTTAGCGTCCAACGCGTCGTCCCGATAGAACATGAACGCACGCCCGCGAAATCGGTTGCCGCCTGATCGCGTCCTCAGGTTAACGCGGCCGCCCGACGCACGCCCGTATTCCGAGGAAAACTGATTTGTTATGACCTGTACTTCAACGATCGATTCAAGCGAGGGCTGAAAGCGGTCGCGTGACGAACGGTCGTCATTGTTATCGAGACCGTCGATCGTCAGGTTGTTTGAATAGGCAGTGCCGCCGGAAAGAGAAAAGTTGCCCTGCTCGAGAGGTGCTGAATTCGGATTCGCTTTTCGGTCCTCGGCCAAACCGCTCGTAGATAGTTGTTCCTCCGACGTGCCGCCGAGGGTTAGTACGAGGTCAAGCGGATTGCGGCTTACATTCGGGATCTCTTCGATCTCGCGTTCGGTGATCGTGCCGCCGACGACCGTCCGCGTCGTATCGACGACAGGTCCATCGTCATCAGTGACGACCACATTCTGGACGGCACGAACATCCGCCGGTGCGAGCGAAAAATCAAGCTGAACGTTTTGTCCCGAAACGGTATGAATATCCGTTGTCTCCTTTGCTCCGAAACCAGTGGCTTCGACTCTTACTTTGTAGACGCCGGGTTTCAGTTCGATCAGGGAGTAGCGGCCGGAATCGTCACTGGTTACCGTGCGCTGGACGCCGGTCTGGATCTCGGTGGCTTTGACTGCGGCTCCGACGAGCGCCAACCCATTGGAATCGACGACCTTACCCGAGATCTTCACGTCATCAAGGTCTTGCGCGTGCAGATCAGCCGTCGCGAAAATTAGAACAGACAAAAATACTAAAACGACCTTCCTTGCGGAAATCTTCATGTAGGGTAGTCTCCTGAATTGTGGTGCGGAATTAGAGAGTGGATATTCTGCCGTAAACGAGAATTTTTGTAAAGGGAGAATAGGGCCGTAGCGGGACGGCACTTTTTATTCGTCGTCGAAGATCGTTTGGCTGTAACGAGCGCGGCGGACACGCGAGAGTGGAATGAGAGCGTCCGAGGGATCGGACTGACCGCCGGGTCGCGAGATCTCGCTGGCGTGGTTTTTGAGGTAATCGAAAAAGCGTTCGAATTCGCGCTGCATAGAATCCATCTTTTCGCGCATGTTAAGAATGATCTCGACACCCGCAAGATTGACGCCGAGCTCGCGCGTGAGCGAAAGAATGATCTCAAGGCGCTCGAGATCAGCGTCTTCGAAAAGACGCGTGTTTCCGATCGACCGCGACGGTTTGAGAAGCCCTTCGCGTTCATACAACCGCAACGTCTGCGGATGTATGTCGTACAACTCCGCCACCGCGCTGATCGTATATGTTTTAATACGCTTCTTCATTCCAATCCCATCACCTTTCTTGGGCTTTCCGAGTTCAGTTTTTCAAACTGGCGCAGCACATCTTTGGTTTCTTCGGAGATCAGTTTTGGCAGAGTTATCTTTACGTCAATAAACTGATCGCCGCGGAGCTGCGGGTTTCTGAGGCTCGGAAAACCGCGTTCCCGAAGGCGAAATTTCTGCCCCGATTCCGTTCCCGATGGAATCTTGAGTTGAGCCTTACCCTCGACGGTCGGAACTTCGATCTTTGCGCCGAGAGCGGCCTCGGGCACGGTTATCGGGACGGTGACATAGACATTGTCGCCCTTTCGTTCTAAAAATTTGTGTTTGCCGACATTCGTAACGATGAAAAGATCGCCGGGCTCGGCACCGAGACGTCCGCCGTGCCCTTTCTTAGGAATTCGCACGCGCGAACCCGTATCGACACCCGCGGGAATTCTGATCTTGACCTGTTCGGTTTTTGGTGTGACGCCTTTGCCGTGACACAGCGAGCACGGTGTGCGGCGGCGACCGGTGCCTTCGCAATCCGGACACGGCTGTGAAAACTGCAAACGCCCCCCGGCTTTCATTACCTGTCCCGTGCCGCTGCATGTCGGGCACGTGATGACCGGCCCGCCGGTGTCACCGGCACCCTGGCAGCGCGAGCACTGCTCCGATCGATTCACGGTAATATTCGTTGTCATCCCGGTGAACGATTCTTCAAAACTGAGTGCGAGCGGGATCTCGATATCGCGTCCCTTTTTCGGCATCGGTCGCGGAGGCTCAGGCTGCGCACGGGTCGCACCGCCCCCGCTTCCGCCGAAAAGATCGGAAAAGATATCGCGAAAACTGCTCGAACCGCCGCCCGTGGGGCCCGAATTGGAGAAATCGAATCCCGAAAAATCGAACCCTGCGGCGTTGCCGCTTCCGCCGCCGGCCGACGCTCCCGCACCAAACGGCGAATCGGCATCGAGATTGTCATTGTAATAACCGAAGCGATCGAAAACCTTACGCTTCTTCTCGTCCGAAAGTACGTCGTAGGCTTCCTGAACTTCCTTGAACTTCTCCTCGGCGCTCTTATCATTCGGATTGACGTCCGGGTGAAATTTTCGCGCGAGCCGCCGATATGATTTCTTGATCTCGTCAGCCTTCGCGTCCTTCTTTACGCCGAGAGTTTTGTAATAATCTTTCTTTGCCATTGATGAGTGAGAGATAGCCGTGAGCAGTTTAGCCCAAGCTCACTGTCCCTTCAAAAAACCAGTGTCGAAAAGAAAAGCGGCAGCAGTGAGTTGTGAGCGACCCACTGCTTACCGCTTGCTGCTAAAGGATCATTTCTTCCCTTCGTCCTCGACATCGACGTATTCGGCATCGATAACGTTGTCGTCCGCGGCGGTCGACGCGCCGTCGCCGTCCGCACCTGCCGACGCTGACGAAGCCTGTTCCTGGCCGCCGGCTTCACCTTCGGGAGCCGCGCCGGCCTGGCTGTACAAAACCTCGGCAAGCTTGTGCGAAGCCGTCTGCAGCCGGTCGAATGCCGTATTCATAACGTCAGGATCGCTGCCCGCAAGAGCCGTTTTCGCTTCCGCTATCGACGTTTCGATCTCGGTCGCCGCCTCCGCATCGAGCTTGTCCTTGCTCTCGCTGAAGGTCTTCTCGACGCTGTAAACAAGTCCATCCAAACGGTTACGCGCCTCGATCTCGGCCTTTCGTTTTTCGTCCTCGCCCGCGTGGGCCTCGGCATCCTTCATCATCTTGTCGATCTCGTCCTTCGAAAGTCCCGATGTCGACGTAATGGTGATCTTCTGCTCGCGTCCCGTACCGACGTCTTTAGCCGAGACATTCACGATGCCGTTCGCATCGATGTCGAATGTAACCTCGACCTGAGGTATGCCGCGCGGTGCCGAAGGAATTCCGACAAGGTGAAACTTGCCGAGCGTCTTGTTGTCCGTCGCGAGCGGCCGTTCGCCCTGAAGCACATGAACTTCTACCGATGTCTGATTGTCCGACGCCGTCGAAAAGATCTCCGATTTACGCGTCGGGATCGTCGTGTTCCGCGAGATCATCTGCGTCATCACACCGCCCAGCGTTTCGATACCGAGCGTCAAAGGCGTGACATCGAGAAGCAGGATGTCGGTCTTTTCGCCGCCGAGCACGCCGGCCTGAACCGCAGCACCGAGAGCAACTACTTCATCGGGGTTGACCGATTTATTAGGCTCCTTGCCGAAGAATCCCTTGACCATCTCCTGGACCTTCGGGATACGTGTCGAACCGCCAACGAGCACGATCTCTTCAATATCCTTGGGCGTTAGTCCGGCGTCCTTGATCGCCTGTTCGACAGGCGGCATAAGCCGCTGAAGGATCGGTTCAACAAGCTGCTCGAACTTCGAACGCGTCAGCTTCATCACCAAATGTTTCGGGCCGGATGCATCCGCCGTGATGAACGGCAGATTGATCTCCGTTTCCATAGCCGACGAAAGCTCGACCTTTGCCTTTTCAGCGCCTTCTTTCAGACGCTGAAGAGCCATCTTGTCGCTGTGCAGATCGATTCCCTGATCTTTCTTGAATTCGTCGATGATCCAGCTTATCAGCACCTCATCGACATCGTCGCCGCCGAGATGCGTGTCGCCGTTGGTCGATTTAACTTCCACAACGCCTTCGCCGACCTCAAGGACCGAGATATCGAACGTACCGCCGCCGAAGTCGAAAACCGCGATCGTTTCATCCTTCTTTTTGTCGAGGCCGTACGCCAAAGCGGCCGCTGTCGGCTCGTTGACGATACGCAGAACCTCGAGTCCCGCGACCTTACCGGCGTCTTTCGTTGCCTGCCGCTGGGCATCGTTAAAATATGCCGGAACAGTTATCACGGCCTTCTCGACCTTCTGGCCAAGATAATCTTCAGCCGACTGCTTGAGTTTCTGCAGGATCATTGCAGCTATCTCGGGCGGGCTGTAATGCTTGCCGTCGGCTTCGATGCGGACGTCGCCGTTCGAAGCCTTTTCGATCTTGTACGGGACCTGTTTGATCTCGTCCTGCACTTCGTCGAATTTGCGTCCCATGAATCGCTTGATCGAAAACAGAGTGTTTTCCGGATTTGTGACCGACTGCCGCTTAGCGACCTGCCCGACGAGGCGATTGCCATCCTTTGTAAAAGCAACAACTGAGGGCGTCGTGCGTCCGCCTTCGGAATTCGTGATGACGACCGGCTCACCGCCTTCCATAACGGCGACCACCGAATTGGTTGTTCCGAGATCGATACCTATGATTTTGCTCATTCTTATTCTCCAACTGCCAAAAATAGCGCATGCTCAATTAAAGTACTTGCGTAAAATGCACTTGAGCTTAGATCGAGTATAAAGGTTGAGTGTCTCGTTGTCAAGTTTATAGACATGAGTTAGTCAATCGTCGCGCCAGTCCGTCCATCGCTTACGCAGGTCCATTAGTTCTTGACGTTTATCGGGAATTCCGGAAGAATCGATGAAGTCTGCAACTAATTTTTTAAAGTGAAACAGAAGGAAGACGATCGGAATAAAAATCGCGATGAGGCCCGCCCCTCAGACGACCGGACCACCAAGTCCGAAAAGAGCGATATCCGAAAAGATATCGCCGCCATCGGCCGGGTTTCGGGCCTCGACGCGCTTCTAAAAGTTCTCCATCAGATGACCGGAATGGGTTTTGTGGTCGTGGCCCGGGTCACCGAGGATGCGTGGACGGCATGCGCCGTTCTCGACACGATAGAATTTGGGCTCGGCGTGGGCGGGGAGCTTGCGGTCACGACAACTCTCTGCAACGAGGTACGCGGGCACCTCGAACCGATCGTTATCGAGAACGCCGCGACCGACCCGGCATACTGCGATCATCCGACGCCAAAAATGTATGGCATTGAGAGCTACATCGCCGTTCCGATCATTCGGCAGGGCAACAGATTTTTCGGCACTCTTTGCGCTGTCGACCGCGATCCTCACGCCCTTTCCGGGAGTACGATCCTTCCCACATTCAAGCTTTTCGCGGACCTGATCGCTGCTCAGCTCGATTGGGAAGAGAGTGTTTCCAGGCTCGAGGAAAGCGAGCAGCGTTACAAAGCTTTTATCGAGAACAGCTCCGAAGGGATCTGGCGCTTTGAGCTGACTTCACCGATCCCTATTGACCTGCCTACGGAAAAACAGATCGATCTCATATTCGAAAGAGGTTATCTCGCCGAGTGCAACGACGCATTTGCAAAGCAGTACGGATACAGATCGTCGTGGGAACTCACCGGTTCGAGGCTCGCGGATCTTTTACTTCCGGACGATCCGAAAAATCTAGAGTTTCTTGCCGCGTTCATCGAGTCGGGTTACCAACTGACCGATGCCGAATCCCATGAGCAAAGCGCGGCGGGAAACGACCTTTACATCCTTAATAATTTTGTCGGTCACGTTGAGAACGATTTGCTTATGCGCGCCTGGGGCTCGCAACGCGATGTAACAAACACGAGAATTCAGACGCTGGCGCGCGAACATCTGGCAGCGATCGTTGAATCCTCGGATGACGCGATCATCAGCAAGGATCTTAACGGCATCATCACCAGCTGGAACAAGGGCGCTGAGAATATTCTCGGATTCACGGCCGATGAGGTTATCGGACTGCCGATAACTTTCGTGATGCCGGATGAACGAAAAGGCGAAGGTGCGGAAATTTTGCGCCGAGTCGCGAGCGGCGAGCGAGTAGAACATTTCGAAACGGAACGCCTGCATAAGGAAGGCCGGTTGATACCGCTCTCGCTGACGGTTTCCCCGATCAAGGACGAAACCGGAACCATCGTCGGAGCATCCAAGATCGCGAGGGATATCTCCGAGGTGCGTAAGGCACGGTCGATCATCGACAAATACCGACTTATGTCGCTGCAGGCACGCGACATAATCCTGTTTCTCGAACCAGGCTCAGGGAAGATTCTCGAAGCGAATGAGGCTGCAGCCGCAGCCTACGGTTATTCGCGGGACGAAATCTTAGATCTCAAGATCGAAGACCTTCGCGCTCCGGAAACGATCGAACAATTCGACGACCAGTATGACCAAGCGGAGCGTTCAGGAATACAGTTCGAGACCGTTCACCTGCGCCGCGACGGAACACATTTCCCGGTAGAAGTTAGTGCGATCGGTTCCGATGTCGCCGGAGACCGCGTCATCGTCAGCATCGTTCGCGATATCACCGAAAGGCGCCGCAACGAAGAGGCGCTGCTACAAAACGAGATGCTGCTTCGGCTCTCGATGCGGAGCAGCAGGATGGGCTTCTGGGAACTTGACCTCGCTAGTGAGGCGGTTATATGGAGCCGCGAGCTAGAGGAGATCTTCGGACTGCCGGAAGGCTCATTCCGTGGGACCGAAGAACATTTCTACGAGCTCATGCACGAAGAAGATCGTGAAAACGTACTGTCCGAGGTTGAAACGGCGATCATCGAAAAGCGCCCCTACGCAACCGAGTTTCGATTTTACTACGCGGACGGCACGATTCGCTGGATGGAAGGCCGAGGCGAGGCGGTTTACACGCAGAACGGCCTGCCGGTACGGCTTTACGGAACAGGGATCGACATTACCGAACGCCGGAAACTTCAGGAATCGCTGCTCGAGAGTGAGGGCCGTTTTCGCGGCCTGATGGAGCAGGCGCCGTTCAGCATCCAGCTTTTCGATCCAACCGGTAGATCAGTTGGCGCTAATGGTGCTTGGGAAGAGTTATGGGGCGTCACTCTCGATCAGATACCGGACTACAACATTCTCAGCGATCCCCAGCTTGAAACAAAGGGTATTGCCCACCTGATCCGGAGCGCGTTTGCCGGCAACGTGGTCGAGCTTCCGCCTATACAGTACGATCCCAACGAAACGATTCCCGAACGTTCGCGGCATTCAGATCCTCGGCGTTGGGTGTCGGCCGTCGCGTACCCGTTGACGGGCCCGGACGGCGAAATTCGTGAAGTCGCTCTCGTTCATCAGGACATTACGGAGCGCCGGATTGCGGAAGAAGCTTTGCGGTTGAGCGAAGAGCGGCTCGATCTCGCTGTAAGTGCTCACCGTATCGGAATTTTCGATTGGTATGTGCAGACGGGCGATATCATCTGGTCGGAACAGGAGCATGATAATTTCGGCGTTGGCAAAAGTGAATTCAAAGGAACTATCGAGGATTGGACAAAGCGCGTTGTCCCCGAAGACCTCGAGCCAATGCGAAATCTGATTACGGACGCGATGGCACGGCAGGAAGAACGGCTCGACTTTGGCTTCCGTATCAAGCGGCCTGAGGGCGAGATACGTCACATCGAAGGTTCAGCCAGGTTTCTGTATGCGGCCGACGGCACACCAGAACGCATGGTCGGCACGAACGTCGACATAACTGAGCGAAAAGATGCGGAAGAGCGCGAGCGTCGGCTGATGTCGGAAACCGTTGCCGCTACCGCTAAATTCCGCACTATTTTCGATCAATCATCGATCTTCGCCGGGATCATGTCGATAGACGGCATTATTACCGAGGCCAATCGATCGTGTACTGAGTTTTGCGGCTATGAGGCGTCGGAAGTTCTTGGAAAAGAGTTTTGGGAAACGCCCTGGTGGCGAAACTCGGAAGACGTAAAGTCCCGGATCCGTGCGGGTGCAATGCAGGCCGCTCAAGGCATTGCGTACAGTGAAACACTTCCCTACTGGTGGGCCGACGGCAGCGAGCGAATAACGGAATTCGCTCTATATCCGATCCGCGACGACCTCGGAAACGTCATCTATCTCTATCCAACCGGTATCGACATTACAGAACGCCAGATCGCGGAGCGAGCGATCCGCGAAAGCGAAGCGCGTTTTCATCACGTCGCAGACGCGGCACCCGTTCTGATCTGGGTTGCGGACACCAGTAAGGATTACATTTGGTTCAACAAGCCTTGGCTCGATTTCACCGGACGACCGATGGAAGATGAGATCGCGAATGGCTGGACGCACCATCTTCATCCGGACGATCGCGGGCGATGGCTCGAAACCTATGAGTCGGCTTTCGATATGCAGCGCCCGTTCTCGATCGAATATCGCATGCTTCGGCATGACGGAGAGTATCGCTGGATGCTCGACAACGGCAGTCCGCGTTTTGATTCGAATGGCGAGTTCCTCGGATTTATCGGTTCATGTATCGATATCGGCGACCGGAAACAGGCGGAACTGAGCCTGTTGGAATCGGAGGAGCGTTTCTCGAAGGCGTTCAACGCGAGCCCGCTTTCACTGACGATCTCATCACTGACCGACGGTCGACTGATCGAGGTTAATAACACTTTCGTAGAGGTTACGGGTTATTCCCGGGAGGAAGCGATCGGAAAGACCACGGCCGATCTGGGCCTGTGGGTGGAAACGGATGACCGAGATGCCGAGATGGATAAGGTTCGCCAAGCGGGTAGGCTGGGAAATGCGGAATACCGTTTTCGAACGCGTGCAGGTAACGTTCTTACCGGTTTGCTTGCGGCCGAGCGAATCGATATCGGCGGCGAACCGTTTGCGTTGACTGTCATTCAAGACATCACGGAACGCAAGCGGGCCGAGGATAAAATTCGGGAGAACGAAGCAATACTTCGTGCGTATTACAACAGCTCACCGCTTTTGATGGGGATCGTTGAACTCGGCGATGACGACGATTTGGTCACCCGTATCTACGACAACCCGGCGACCGAAGCATTTTTCGGCATTGCGCCCGGAAGGCCGGACCAGACTTCGATCGGATGGCTTGCTTCGTCGACAGAAGCGCGCCGCCTTTGGATCCTGAATTACCGCAAAAGTGAAAAGGACGCTCGGCCGGTGCATTTCGAATTCGAGCAGCCCGCAGGTGTTGGCAAACGCTGGTTATCAGTCACGGTGTCTTGCATCGGGCTGGCCGACAACGGGCGGACGCGATTTGCCTATGTGGCTGAGGACACTACGGAAAAGAAGCTCGTCCAGGAAGCTCTGATCCGGACCGAACGCAAGGCGGTCGAGGAATATCAAACCCTGCTGCAGAGGATCGTGCCGCTGGGCGAAACGCTCGGGACCGCACCGGATCTCGATACGATCTACCGCGGGCTGCTGGGCTTTGTTAAAAGCTCGATGCCCTGCTCATCATTTTTCGTTTCGTTTTACGAACCGGACACTCACATGCGAACCGCCGCCTTTGCATGGGGTGGGGACAGCGAGGTCGATATCTCTCTGCTGCCGCCGATCAGACTCAAGGACGACGGCGGGCCGAATTCGCAAGCCGTCTTTCGCCGAAAACCCGCGATCGTAAATCAATATATGGAGCACATGCGGTCGCGCGATTTCGTCGTCGTAACTGACGACGGTATCGAACCGAAAGCGTCGCTTGCCGTTCCAATGATCGTTAACGACCGCGTTATTGGTACGATCGAGGTCCAGGCCTACGAGGACCAAGCCTTTCAGACCGAACACGTTGTTGCCCTCGAGATGGTCGCGAACCTCGCGGCGGTAGCCATCGAGAATGTGCGTCTCATTCAAGTAGAGGCCCAGGCACGCGGCGAGGCTGAAATGGCCAACCGTGCGAAAGATGAATTTTTATCGGTGCTCTCCCATGAGCTTCGAACGCCGCTAAATGCAATGCTCGGCTGGGTGCGAATGCTGCGGTCCGACGTTCTCGATAAGGAAAACGTCGCAAAGGCGCTCGAGGTGATCGAGCGCAACACACGCCTGCAGGGAAGCCTGATCGAAGACCTGCTCGATGTCTCGCGCATAATATCCGGCAAGATGCGCATCGAAACGCAGCCCGTCGACCTCATCGGCGCGGTCGCGACGATCTCCGAAACTGTAAGGCCCCTAGCTCTCGCGAAGGACGTCCTTTATCACTGCGAAAGCGATCTTGGGAACCTGATTCTCCAGGCCGATCCGGTTCGGCTGCAGCAGGTCATTTCAAACCTTTTGCAGAACGCCATCAAATTTACGCCGGCGGGCGGCGCCGTGACAGCGACGATCACGCGTCGGAAAAACCGTGCTGTTCTTTCCGTTTCCGATACGGGTGTCGGCATCGACCCCGAATTTCTGCCCTACATTTTCGACCGCTTTCGGCAAGCCGACGCTTCGACCAAACGACATTATGCCGGCCTCGGCCTTGGCCTGACGATCGTCCGCACCATTGTCAATCTTCACGGCGGCGAGATCATGGTCGAAAGCGACGGGTGTGACAGGGGCAGTGTGTTCACAGTGACGCTCCCGCTGGCTGAGGAGACGAATAGGATTCCGGAAGAAGCTCTGGCGGAACTGGCGGCACCCGGAAAGATCCTCGAAGGGGTCAGGATCCTGATGGTCGACGATGATACGGAAAGCCTGGTTCCGATGCGGTTATATCTCGAACGGGAAAGGGCCTCCGTCGAGAATGCAACATCGGCCGTCGAAGCGCTCGAGAAACTTTCGCATGGAAACTACGATCTGCTGATCAGCGATATCGGAATGCCCGGGACCGACGGCTATGAACTGATTCAAAGTATTCGGAGATCTGGCAATGGAAGCGCGTCGATCCCCGCGATCGCACTCACCGCC
>JBBSGG010000051.1:0-19283 GCA_038254305.1 Pyrinomonadales bacterium | reverse complement strand
GCTCGCACGATCATCTTCGGATTGTGCTTCGACATCACCTTTGTTATCGCTGCCGTCAATGTCGTCTTCCCGTGATCCACGTGTCCTATCGTCCCGATATTCACGTGCGGCTTGCTCCGATCAAATTTTTCCTTGCTCATATGCTATTTATGCCTCGAAATTATCTTTTTGTGATACCCAAGTATTTCTTAATATGCTCCGCAAGCGGCTCATCGACATCCCTATGCTCGGAACCGGCTGCTTTGCCCGTTAGAGGGATTCAAATAAATATCGTGACGAGAACCGTGTCGAAGCAAAATGCGCCCGGCGCCGGTCAACTGTTCTATCAGATCCTTCCGTTTCAAATCAGTATCTCTATTACCTGATACTCACTTGGAACCTCGTCCATCGCCATCAACAGATAAGCATCCTTTGATTCTCTTCTAACTAATCGAGGGTTTCACCCTGCGTCATGATCTCGGGAAGTTCGAGCAGCTTACCAAGCCAAAATGCTCAGATTGCCAATAGACCATCTTCATTTTTGTATTCGTGCAACCCAACATCGGATCAACTGGAGCCCAAGGCGGGATTTGAACCCGCGACCTCATCCTTACCAAGGATGCGCTCTACCCCTGAGCTACTTGGGCCAATCCGAGAACTATGGAGCGGGAGACGAGACTCGAACTCGCGACATTCAGCTTGGAAGGCTGACGCTCTACCAACTGAGCTACTCCCGCATCTCGAAAGTGAAAAGGAGAAAGGCGAAAGTCAAAATCGATTACTTCTTCCTTTATCCTTTCCCCTTTTGCTTCTGGTGCAAGGGGTAGGATTTGAACCTACGTACGGCTTTCGCCGGCCGGGTTTACAGCCCGGTGCCATTAACCACTCGACCACCCTTGCAAGGTTATTCCTGTTTCGTTAACCGACTTTTCGAGCCAATTAGCAAATTCCCAATTCTAGCGGAGGTCTGAATGAGATGCAAGTCAGCGAGCGCAGGTTTGTCGGCCTTTACTTGTCTTTAGCTCGCGGATGAAACTTTTCGTACGACCGCCGAAGATGGGCATCCGTCATGTGGGTGTAGATCTGTGTCGTTGAGATATCAGCGTGGCCGAGCATTTGTTGGACCGAGCGAATATCGGCACTATTTTGCACAAGATGGGTGGCGAACGAATGCCGAAGCGTGTGCGGTGAAACATCCGGGAGGCCGCATTTATCGGCGTATTCTTTAACGGATTTGTGAATTATCTGCCGATTCAGAGGCCGACCAAGAGGCGTGACAAAAAGATGTTCGATTTCGACGTTCTCCTTTCGGCGGCGGAGAACAAGATAGGTCTTCACCCATTCGACCGCACTCGAACCAACGGGAACGCGGCGGGTTTTACTTCCCTTTCCCGTTGTTGTAATAATTCCCGATTCGAGATCAATATCGCCGATCTTTACATTCACCGCTTCCGAAACGCGTAGGCCGCACGCGTACATCAATTCAATGATCGCGCGGTCGCGAAGGCCGATTTCTGTCGAAACGTCCGGCGCCGCGAGCAGCGTCTCGATCTCCGCCTGATTCAAAAAGTTTGGCAGGTAAAAGCCTTTCTGCGGCGAATCGAGGTTTTCCGCCGGGTTGTTCTTGATGTGCCCGTCGATCATTAAAAACTTGTAGAACCCGCGCATCGCGCTGATCAGCCGGCGTTTCGAATTCTCGGAAAGCTTCGTCCGCCCAAGATCGATCAGCCACTCACGCAGGTCACGCCGCGACAACGTTAAAAGCTCGAACCCGTTCTTCGTCGCCCACGCGCTGAGCTTCCCCAAGTCGCGCTCGTAGGCCTCGAGCGAGTTTTTGGACAAGCCTTTTTCAACACGTAGATATGAAATATATTCTCGAACGAAGTCGCGGGACATGGGAAACAGTTTAGCATTGGTTGCCCGACACAATGCCGCCAGAGCTGCCGGAGAAGCGGTCCCGGATCCTAAGATGCATTATGTATTTTCGTGAAAGCAGGGTCCGATAGCATCTTTGCTTGCCGGATACGTTCAGCAGCCGAAATAATTTCTGGTTGCGCGCCGTTCGAACGCTTCGCGTCCGTGCAAGCAGGGATGCTTGCGGTCCAGTCGAGGCATGGAAACTGACATTGTTCCTGCCAAAGGCTTCGGGGTTTTCGAATTAAAACGCAGCTTAACGATTGACATGGCCCAACCTCGCTCCTGCTGCTTCTGATTGCGGCGTCAAATTAAAATAATTACGTTTATGGAACATGCTGTCCTCGTCGCCGACCAGGACCGCCTCGATGGCGTGGTCGATGCCGTAGCCTTCGCGAAGGTCGAGGCGGGGTGTATTGACGTCGGCGGGAAGGTCGAAAACGACCTCCTTTTCGAAGCTTTCAGACGGCGATAGTTTTTTCTCGAACGGCGGCTGTTCGCCGAGGTTCGCTTCCGCGTCGAGATCGCGATGGTACAGGCGCTTTTGATCGTCCAAGACCTTCGCGTCCACCGTTATCAAATTTAGCGTGGCTTGCCGGGCGTCGCTGAACACCTTCACTTTGACGATGTAAAACTCGCCGTCGGCCGTGCGGTCCCCGATCGTCTTCGCGGTCCGCACGCCTTCGACGGACGTGTGCATGTGGCAGTCGAGATAGAATCCGCAAAACTCCTTCGGCTCGCCGAACGAAAGCGAACGCTCGACGCTGAAAATGGAACCTACCAAAAGCAGGATCACGTAACCCGTCAGCCAGGTGAAGATCCCGCCGAGGACGAACGTTTTCAACCAATCGATCTTTCCGGCGTAAGCGATGACCAGAACGATCGCCGCCACCACCAAACCGCCTATCGTCATCGCGAGAAGTACTACGCCCATTTCATTTCGCTCCTTTCATTGCATTGATCAATGCTTCCATGTGGTCCAAATATTTTTCGAGAGCCTTCTTCCCTTCCTTAGTGATCGCGTACTCTGTAAGCGGCATGCGGCCTCTGAATGATTTTTCGCAGGTCAGGTAACCGGCCTCTTCGAGTTTGCGGGCGTGGACGCTGATGTTGCCGTCGGTCGTGTTGAGCAGGTTTTTGAGATCGGTGAAGCTGAGCTTTTTGTTCGCCGCGAGCGCACTGATAATGCCCAGCCGCATGCGTTCGTGAATGACCTTATCAAGGTCGTTCGAAACTTCGCCGGCGGCCTTTTCGATCCGCAATGCGTTCGGTCCGTCCGTCTTGTTTACCTTCGCTAAATTACTTTTGCTCATCTCATCCTCAAAGGCAGAAACACGACCGGTAGGGAGTGTGTTTCAATTTATGTCGTACAAATCTGAAAGAACACCCGCACTACCGTTTGGGTTGTGCCTCGTTATCCACCGTACCGTTTTGCGATTATTCCGCCGAAAATTATGTGCATGAGGCCGAAGCTGGCGCCCATCATGATATTTCCATAGCCTGAAGGCAGCATAAATTGCACCGCACCGGCCGCGATAAAAAGCCAGCCCATCACCGGCACGACGCGGACAGAAAACGCGCCGCCGGTGACGACCGCGGCTCCGTAGAGCAGCATCCAAACCGCTGGCATGATCTCGAAATATCCAAGCCGCCCAAGCCCAAGCGTGATGACGATGCCGCAGACGAGCGGCGCCGCGAACCCAAACGCAAATTTTTTCGCCGGAACCGAAAACGCCGACTCGCCCGCGATCTTGGATTTTTGCCACATCGCCAAAAGGCCGATCGCGGCGGCCAGTCCGGCCTCGGTCAGCCAGACGGTGAGCCAACCACTCATTAAAGGTTGCAGGTGCGCGACATATGCAGCGACGATGGCCGTCACACCCATCAGAATTCCGCCATAGCCGGGAACCGCGGTGAAATGCGTCGACCGCTCCATCGTCTCACGGATGAATTTCAGATTATCTACAGCGCGGTCGCCAAGGCTCACCGGCTCGGCGGGTGTCGTCTTTCTGTCGGGCATCGGAAGTGTCTTCGCCATATTAAAAATGAATATATGCCAAGTAATATAGTATGTCAAGTACTTTATGTTGTAAAGTAACGGAAGAAAGATTTCCCGCTTCGGGTTATTTAGTGTGGTTTCGTGGTTCCAGTATTAAAGGTTAGGAACTGGAACCCCGAAACCACCCAAACGGACACGAAAAAAGGAAAGCAAAAGGAAAAGAACGGCAGGGATCGGAATCAGGAGGCCGAACAAATGGCACTCGGCGCTACCGATATTGTTTACTTTCTTCCTTTTTGTTTCGATTCTTTTTCAACCAGCTCCATCATATTTTCGACGGGTGGGGATGACGAGTCGGCGACGGAAAACGTGAGGCGTTTTCCCTGTAACTGGAAATTCTTGCCGTTCCATTTGTAGCGGGTGCGGGTAAAAAAGAGCGGGCAGCAAAGCTGCTCCTCATCGTCGGTGATCTTTGCGGTCTCCGCTTCGCCGAGCAGGAACCGGTCCTGCCCGTACAGTTCGACGACAAGTTCGCCGTTTTCGATACGAAGATCTTTTAGCCCGCCGTCAGCGCGGTCGCCGGTGCGGAAATACCATATCAAATTCGGCGACGCGTCCTTCCATTCGTAGATGTAAACGATCTGCGGGATCGCTGAACCGGTCGTTTCGATCTTTAAAATGACAAGAGCTTCGTCCTGGCCGTCACCGGTAGCATCGAGAAATTTTGTCGTAACGTAAGAACCGCCGATGCGCCGTCGCGATTTTTTTTCGGCTGCCTCGTCGGGGTCCATACCGAGATCGGTGTCGACGGCAACGGGCGCGAGGCGGCCATTCGTAAGCGTCAGGTCGGCGTTGTCCGGATTTTGCCAGCCGCGCGGAAGTGGATACGTAAAATTCCTAAAGTCGAATATCGCGATCGGCGAAGATGTCTGTTTGTTCCGATCGTCGAGTATCTCGGCCTGCAGATTGGGAATGACCGAAGCAGGCGGAATGTCGGCCTGCGACGTCGACGCCTGCGGCACAGGAGCGGCCAACGGCTCGCCCGCTCCGGAATTATCGTTTCGGATCGAGCATGCTAGACCGAAAGTCATGACAGACGCAGCAAACAACGCCGCCGATGTTCTAAAAACTTTTTCCATCAAAAACGTAGGAAAGGCCGTTGGCCATTCCGAAGGCTAGATCACGGGCAGATTAAAAGCCTGCGCTGCGTTAGGCCCGTGTCAGATTACGATATTTGATCCTATGCGGTTGGTCGGCATCGTGGCCGAGACGCCGTTTTCGGTCGGCTTCGTATTCGCTGTAGTTGCCGTCGAAATACTCAACATGCGAATCGCCTTCGAACGCCAAAATGTGCGTCGCGATGCGGTCGAGAAACCAGCGGTCATGAGATATTACGACGGCGCACCCCGCAAAGTTTTCGAGCGCCTCTTCGAGAGCGCGCATCGTGTTGACGTCGATATCGTTGGTCGGCTCGTCAAGCAGAAGAACGTTGGCACCGGTCTTTAGCATTTTGGCGAGATGCACGCGGTTTCGTTCGCCGCCGGAAAGCTGGCCGACGAATTTCTGCTGATCGGCACCCGAAAAATTGAATTTCGAAACATACGTTCGGGCGTTCATTTCGCGTTTTCCCAGCGTCACGAAATCGAGCCCGTCGGCGATCTCGTCGAATAACGTTTTTTCGGCGTTCAAACTATCGCGCGACTGATCGACATAGCCGAGTTTGACGGTTTCGCCGACTTTGAACGAACCCGAATCCGCGGTGTCCTGTCCCGTGATGAGGCGAAACAGCGTCGTCTTGCCCGCTCCGTTCGGGCCGATCACGCCGACAATGCCGCCTTTCGGCAGCGAAAATTCCAGATTCTCGAATAGGATCTTGTCGCCGTAACCTTTCGAGACGCCGTGAGCTTCGATGACGATATCGCCGAGCCGCTCACCGGGCGGAATGTAGATCTCAAGGTCGTCGGCGTGCTTCTCGGATTCGGTCGCGACCATCGCTTCGTAATCATTTATGCGGGCCTTCGATTTGGCGTGGCGTCCCTTCGGCGACATGCGGATCCATTCGAGCTCGCGTTCGAGCGTCTTTTGCAGCTTGTCCTCGCTGCGGGATTCCTGTGCGAGCCGTGTGCTCTTTTGTTCGAGCCATGATGAGTAATTTCCTTGGTAAGGAATTCCCTGTCCCCGGTCGAGCTCGAGTATCCAACCGGCAATATTGTCGAGGAAATAACGATCGTGCGTGACTGCGATGATCGTGCCTTCGTATTTCTGCAGATGCTGTTCGAGCCACGAAACGCTCTCGGCATCGAGATGGTTCGTCGGCTCGTCGAGTAGTAGGATGTCGGGCTTTTGCAGCAGCAGGCGGCACATCGCGACGCGGCGTTTTTCACCGCCCGATAGATTTTTCACCGGCGTTTCAGGGGGCGGGCAGCGAAGTGCGTCCATCGCCATCTCTAACCGCGAGTCGAGGTCCCACGCGTCAGCGTGATCGAGCTTTTCCTGCACGGCCCCTTGTCGTTCGATGAGCTTCGCCATTTCGTCACCGTCCATCGGTTCGGCGAATTTGGCGTTTATCGCTTCATATTCCTTTAACAGGTCAACGGTCGACTGCACGGCTTCTTCGACGATCTGCTGCACGGTCTTCGTTTCATCCAGCTTAGGCTCCTGCTCGAGATAGCCGACGGAATAGCCCTTCGAAAAAACGACTTCGCCGTTGTAATCTTTGTCGATGCCGGCGATGATCCGCAGCAAGGACGATTTACCCGCGCCGTTCAGACCTAGAACGCCGATCTTCGCACCGTAAAAAAATGAAAGATAGATGTCCTTTAGGACAGCCTTCTTGTCGTACAACTTACTTACCTTGACCATCGAAAAGATGATCTTGTTCGGTTCCTGATTACTCATAATGCCTTTATCAAAACTTTTACGTTAGCATTTTAGTACGCAGTCTAGAAACCGGAACGAGCCGCTCGCCGGCGATGCGACGCGTTTTCCAAGAATTAACGCCGCGCATCTTTGCGAACAACGCTCATCGACTTACACTTAGATTTTCGCGTCGATGGACAACAATCTCGTCATAACCTTCGTCATTCTCGCCGCGGCACTCGTCCTTTTTCTAACGGACAAGCTGCCGGCCGATCTTGTGGCGCTGCTAGTAGTGGTCGCACTCGGGGTCACCGGCGTGCTGACGCCTGCCGAGGCGTTTTCCGGATTCAGCCGTTCGGCCGTGATCACGATCATCGCGATATTCGTGATCGCGGAAGCGTTGCAGCGGTCGGGCGTGACGGAGCAGGTCGGCAATATTCTTCTGCGTGCGGGCGGCAAGAGCGAGTTATCCCTCATCGTGACCGTTATGGCGGCGGGCGCATTTCTTTCGCTTTTTATGAATAACATTGCGGCGGCCGCCGTGCTGCTGCCGGCGGCATCGGGCGCGGCAAAAAAGGCAGGTGTAAAAAGCTCGCGAATATTGATACCCCTGGCCTTCGGAACTATTCTCGGCGGCACTGCCACGCTGCTTACAACGTCCAATATCATCCTCAATTCGCTTCTACACGACAGTCAGCTGCGCGGCTTTGGCCTCGCCGACTTTTTCCCGGTCGGTTCACTGCTTGTTGTTGCGGGCATCGGGTACATGGCGATCGTTGGGCGGAAATTCCTGCCGGGCGATTCTCCTTTCGAGCGCACGCAGGCGCCAAATGCCGCAGAGACCAATGACCTGATCGCTGCATACGGTCTCGGCAAGAAACTCTTCAAAGCGAAAGTGCCCGACGATTCATTTCTCATCGGCAAGCGTCTTAACGAATGCACTCTCCGCGAGGATTTCGGCGTCAGCGTCGTCGCCATCGAGCGCAAGGGGAAGAAGATCCTCGACCTCTCGCCGGATTCGAAGATCAGACGCGAGGACACACTGGTGCTCGAAGGCGACGAAGTCGATTTTCGCCGACGCGATGTCGAGCCGTATATGGAATTTCTGCCGGCTGCCGAATGGCGGGAAGAAGACCTGGAATCGCGCGGTGTCGAGGTCGTAGAAGCTATGCTTGCCCCGCGTTCGCGGTTGATGGGCAAAACGCTTCGCGAAGCTCACTTCCGTGAAAAGTACGGCATGAGCGTGCTAGCGGTTTGGCGCGGCGATCAGGAAATTATCATCGATCTGCCTGAGGTTCGACTGGAATTCGGCGACGCCCTGCTTCTGCAAGGACAACGAGGTCGGCTCGGCGTGTTGTCCGACGATCCGGACATCATTCTGCTCATGTCGGACGAAGCTGCCATTACCGTACCCAATAAGGGTCTGGCCGCGATTCTCATCTTTGTCGCGACGATCGCTTTTGCGGTTTCGTTTCCCGATCTTACCGGCACGATCATGCTCGGCGGCGCTCTGGCGATGCTGCTGACAGGGATCATGACAACTGAGCAGGCTTACGCGTCGATCGGCTGGAAAAGTGTTTTTCTCGTCGCCGGAATGCTGCCGATGGGCATCGCCCTCTCCAAGACCAACGCCGCGGCGATGATGGGTGGCGAGGTCGTCGAGATGCTCGGGCAATACGGTCCGATGTTCCTGCTTGGCGGGCTGTTCATTTTAACGGTTCTGCTTACACAAGCGGTAAACGGAGCCGTTGCCGCCGCGATAATAGGGCCGGTGGCGATCCGCGTCGCGCAGCAGGCAGATATCAATCCGCGATCGTTGGTAATGGGCGTCGCCCTGGCAACATCGATGGCGTTCATCACGCCGCTCAGCCATCCCGTAAACGTCCTCGTAATGGGACCGGGCGGTTATAATTTCAAGGACTATCTGAAGGTGGGAATTCCGCTGACTGTTTTGTTGTTTGTGGTCGTGATGATATTTTTGCCGGTTTTTTGGCGATTGTGAGCAACCGGGTTCCTGCCGATAGGCGCAGAAGCCGAATCGAGGAAACGAGCGATTATGTTACGTGGGCGCGGCGAACCGTCAATTTCTCGATCCTCTCCCGCTTCACTTCAAATCCGATTCCTGGTTCGTCCGGCGCGATGATCGTTCCGTGCGGCGTGATCTCTACCGCGGGTTCGATTATGTCTTCGTGCCAGTAGCGTTTGCTGGCGGAGACGTCGCCGGGCATGGTGTAGCCGGTGAGGGTGGAGATGGCGATGTTGTGGGCGCGGCCGATGCCGGACTCGAGCATACCGCCGCACCAGACTGGCATTCCGGCACTGCGGCAGATCTCTTCGATTAGTTTTGATTGCGTGTGGCCGCCGACGCGGCCGTTTTTGAGATTGATGATCTTGCCGGATCTCAGCTCGATGGCTTTGCGGGCGTCGTCGGGTGATTTGATCGGCTCGTCGAGGCAGATCGGTGTTTTTATCAGGCTTTGCAGCTTTGCGTGATCGATGATGTCGTCGTAACCGAGCGGCTGTTCGAGCATCATCAAATCGAATTCGTCGAGGCTCTTGAGCAGATCGATATCGGCGAGCGTGTAGGCGGAGTTCGCGTCGCCCATCAGCCGAATGTCGCCGAAGTGTTTTCGCACCTGTTTGATCACGTCGTAGTCCCAACGAGGGCTGATCTTTATCTTGATACGTTTGTAGCCGGCGTCGAGCTCGGTCTGGATCTTCTCGATCAGCTTTTCGACCGAGTCCTGAATGCCGATCGAAACGCCGCACTCGATCTCGCGGTTTACGCCGCCAAGATGCCGCCAGAGCGGGACGCCGAGATTCTTTGCTTCGAGGTCCCAGCAGGCGGTTTCGATGCCGGATTTAGCCATGCGGTGGCCGCGTGCCCATTTCATCAATTCCCAAACGCCGGCCGCATTTTTGACCTCTTTTCCGACGACCATCGGAGCCAGAAATTTTTCTGCGGTGATCCACGCCGAATCGGTCCATTCGTCGGAGTAACCCGGACTTTCGCCGCAGGTGATCTCGCCCCAGCCTTCGGCTCCGTCGGCGTCTTCGACACGAACCAGAATTATCCGGCGATCGTAGGTTCGGCCAAAGCTCGTTTCGAAAAAATGAACGAGCGGAAGATTGATCTGGGTCAATTCGATCTTTTTGATCTGCATAAAATTTGCTATTTAGAAGTCCAAATCTCAAAATAGGTTTTGTTCGATCGAAAGTCTAACAGCGTATGTCTAATGTGATATTTGGCGGCGTTTTGCTCATGCAGGAGTCGCTTCGCGGAATATTCGGCGGCCCCGGTGAAACGCCCGTCGAGCCGACAATAGTAAATCTCGTTTCCTGGCTGAAACTATCGATCGAGCTGACCGGAGCGGTCATCATCTCCATCGGCGTGGTGCTCGCGTTCATTCAATTCGTAAAAGTTTTAGTCGCGTCGCAGCCGGAGCATTACACGAAGATCAGGCTGCTGCTTGCCCGCTATCTCGCTCTAGCTCTTGAGTTTCAGCTCGGCGCCGATATTCTTTCGACGGCGATCTCGCCGAGTTGGGACCAGATCGGCAAGCTCGGAGCGATCGCCGTAATACGAACCGCGCTCAACTATTTTCTTTCGCGCGAAATGGAGCAGGAAAGACGCATGACCGAGGCCGAATCCTCCGCAGCACCAGATCCTGTCTCCGCCAGCTGAGTTATTCGACGATCTCGAACTGCACGAACTGCCACGCAGAATTATTTTTCGGCGGGGCGGAGGCGTCGGTAACGATAATCTGCAGAACGTAATCGCCCGGCGTCATCGAGCTTCCTAGAACTACCGAGCCCGAAGTTACGGCGTCCTTCGCACCGGCTTTCTGCGGCAGGAATGGTTGAGGCTTTCCCTCGAAAACGACTTTTCCGTCGCGGTAAAGCCTCAGTACGGAGACCAGGCTGCCCCCGGCGACTGCAGCGGGTTTTGCATTGAACACCGAAAATCCGTAACTGAGAACCGAGCCGCTGCGGAACTGGCGCAGAGCCGTATCAGTCAGCGGGTCAAAACCCGGTTGAGCGGGCTGTCCGCTCTCGCGGCGTTTCCATTCGTCGTAGGGCAGATCCTCAAGCGCGATGCCGGATAACACAAGCCTGCCTTTTTTCAGATTGGGCACTTCGACAAACTGATTTGCCGAACCAACACGGTCGCTGCCGTGGTCGTGAAGCGCGACACGCAGTTGATAAGCGCCGGGCTTTTTGATCGGGAAGGTAAAATCGTACACAAAGCCGTCCTTGATCATTCTCGCGTACGCGTCCTTTTTAACGGTCAGCATGTATGTCTTTCCGAATTGTTCGACCACCGCACCATTGTCGCCGAAGCCCGCGGCCAGCACATCGAATACGACTTTCTTCGTGCCGTCGGGCTGGTCCTCAAATTTAAGATTTTGTGCACGCACGTGAAGCAGTGAGCGTATATACGGAGATCCCGCCGCGGTGCTGCCAAAGAGCGCGTTTAGCCGCACGGGGATCTCTCCGACAGAAAAAGGCGACATAAGTGCATTCAGCAGTCGCTGCTCGGCCGGGGCCTGTGTCGCGGTGTTGATCTTTTCGTCAGGAACGCCGAAAAATCCGCTTCGATAACGAACTTTTAGGCCCGGCCGCGTGACCTTTATTACAAGTTTATTGAAACGGTGCGTCCGCGGGTCAAACGTTTCATCGTCCGGCTGATAGCCGATCAGATAATAGCTCTGATCGTCGAGTATCCGCCTGATGCCGCCGCTGAGATCGTTGTTGTTAATGACAGCAAATCCGCCTGTCTGCTGTGCCAGATATCGAAGGCCGTCCTGCGTGTCGAATAGCTTGTCACGACGCTCCGAGATCGACGTTTCGACCTCGTCGGACGTGCGCCCGTCCGTATTATCTTCTGCAGTGAGTCCCGTGATCGCCAGCCCGCGGGCGTCCATCGTATAGATCACGACCGATGCCCGATTGGCTGCGTCGACGAGTCTGCGAAGCGCGGCAAGTACCGAATTAGATTCGCGAAAACCGGTCGCATCGACATTGAAAAGCTTAAACCCGTCAGACAAAAGCATGATCGACTTACGGCCCGGAAGATCCTTCATTCCGCGGACGACGTAATTGATGGCACCGAGCGTTCCGGTCGCAAAAACGCCTTCCCGAAAATCGTTGAACTCGCGTTCTATACCTTCCTGTGTGCGTTCCCCGGGTTCGGGCGATGGTGTCGCGGCGGCGGCCGGCAGTTTTGCCTCAAGCGGAGCGAATGAGCCAATGCCGCCGTTTCCCACCGGATTCCAGCGGACGCGTTCGATCGCCGCATAAAGCTGTCGTTTGTCGTTGGTGAACTGCTGCAGCGCGCCGATACCGGCACCGGTTCGAATTATCGCGACCAGATCGCCTTCCTGCATCTGCTCATCAACGAACTTTTTCAGTGCCCGCCGCGTGTAATAGACGCTCTCAAACGACAATGTTAGATCGTCGACGACTAGAGCGATCGTCCGGCGAACGTTTTCGGCACGGACCGCCGACGGCGGAAGCGGCGGCGCCCCTTTCACAATAGGCGAAGGTGCAGCGACATTCTCGCGGATATTAGAGATGAACGAAAAATTCGACACCGGCTGCCTCTGGCCGTTCTCGTAGATCTCGAATTCATCGGGCCGCAGATCTCGGACTACCTTTCCGTTCTTGTCCGTTACGCTGACATCGATCTGGATCAGATTGGTCGATATCTTGACGACGTCTTCGGCCGCCGGCAATGGCGTCGGGGTCGGTCTGGCCTGCCCGAATGCGGAGAATGTGAAAAGCAAGCCAAGAGCCATGCCGCGAGGTATATGAAACATAAAAAGAAAACTCCGGGTAAACCGAACAGTAAGGACGCCGATGATTCTATCGTGACAAGAGTGTTTCATGAAATGGTTTTTCCGGCTATTAGAAACTTAATCAGCAGTAAACACCGTTATCGAGCCGTTTGCTTCGTGCTATCATTTTACTTAGCGGCCGGCAAATTCCCGTACGTCCGGCATCGACATTTCGCGGAGTATCGTTAAGTAAATGAGTATTAAGATAATCGCTTTTCTCACCTTCAGCATTCTATCGCTCGCGGTATTCACGATCGGATGTTCGGCCCAGCAAACTGAGGAACAGGCGCTGCAGTCGCTGCGGTCGATGGCGCGCGACGGCAAAACACCGACCGAGGATCAGGTCGCTTTGATCGAATCGCGCTTCAGCGGCAAACGTGCCGGCACGCTTGCGAAGCTGCTTCACGCAAAGATCAAATACGACAATAGAGATTACGCCGGAGCCGCGGCTCTGCTTAACGCCGATGAGGTTTTCCGTTCGAAGACAAAGGTCGCGGATCATGCACTCTGGCTGCGCGGGTCGGCCCTGCAGCAGATGGGAAATCATGGCGAAGCGATCGCGGTATTCCAAAAGCTGCTTACGGCTTACCCCGACTCTATACGTGCAACGCAGGCGCGGCTCGCGATCGCCGATTCGGCGATCCAGTCGACGCAATGGGGAACGTTATCGGAGGTTCTCGCCCCACTGATCGACGTCAATGATCCCGATGCCTTGCTCAGAATGGGCAAAGCCGCCGAAGCTAAAGGAGCGCAAGCCGATGCTATTGCGTATTATCGCCGCGCGTATTTCTCCGGTGCATCGACTGGCACCGCGAAAGAAGCCGAGGCGAAATTGAATCTTCTCAATCAGCCTTTGACGCCGCAGTCGCTCGACGAAGCACGCTCGCGCGCCGATGGGCTTTACGCCGCGAAAAACTACGCCGCCGCCGAAAAAGCTTACACGGACATGCTCAACGGGTTTCCAACCTCGATCTCGTCCTCCGTCCAGCTTCGTCGCCTGACGGTATTTGCGAACTTGAGAAAGGCATCCGAGGCACAAAGCGCTTTCAATTCAATTCCTGTCTCTGCACGTGAAAAAGAAGAGGCATATTACCAGCTCGCAATTGCTTACGTCCGAGCGCGGCAGTGGGCACAGGCACGCTCGACCGTCGACGAGATGCGCTCCAAGTATCCGAACGGAAAATTAACGCCGAAGGCTTGGGTTGATGCCGGAATGGCGGCACGCGACGCGAAGAGCAAAGCAGATGAGCAATACTTTTTGCGAACGGCGGTGACGGCATTTCCCAACGCAGTCGAGGTTGCCGGCGCGCAGTTCGAGCTCGCCTGGATGGAACACGACAGCGGCAATTTTGCTTCATCGTCGCAAATGCTAACCGAGCATCTTGCCCGCTATGCTCAAAAGGACACGACGAACCGCGGCAAGGCGGGCTACTGGGCCGCACGCGATTCGGAGCGTGCCGGGAAAATTACCGAAGCCTGTTCGATCTACAACGGCGTGATGTATCGCTACGCGGCGAATTGGTACGGCTATCTCGCTCAGCAGCGGCTCGACGCCATGAGGGGTCAAGGCAACTGTGGCGCGGCAAATACACCGGCGGTCGGTTCGCTTACCGCGCGTGCCGTCGCGGCGATGCGTACAATCACGGTCGCCCCTGAAACCGCGACATCGCCTGAGCTTGCACGTGCCGAAAAAGGCGATGAGCTCGGTACCGTCGGGCTGTATGATTGGGCGATCGATGAATTCGACGCGGCACGCAGATCGGCGCCGACAAGCCCCAAGCTCAATCTCGCTCTTGCACGGCTGTACCGCTTTAAAGGCGACAACGTAGGCGCGTTTCTCGCACTGGCGAAAAGTTATCCGGATTATTCGCAGATGTTTCCCGAGGAAATGGGCCGCGAGGAATGGGAGATCTTTTATCCGCTAACAAACTGGAACGATATAAAGAACTGGTCGGCGCAGCGAAATCTCGACCGCTATCAAATCGCCGGTTTCATACGTCAGGAATCGGTCTTCAACCCGCGAGCCAAGTCCGGAGCGAACGCCTACGGCCTGATGCAGCTTTTGCTGCCGACAGCTCGCTCGGTCGCGCGGAAATACGGATCGTCTGTGTCGGTAAATTCCCCGGAAGATCTTTATTACGCGCCGACCAACATAGAGCTCGGCACAGCGTACATCCGCGATCAGTTCGACAAATTCGGAAGGGTTGAATATGTCGCCGTCGCGTATAACGCCGGGCCAAACCGCGTTCCGCAATGGCGTGCGACGCTGCCAGGCGAGATCGACGAATTTGTCGAGCAGATACCTTTCCGCGAAACGAAAGCGTATGTTCAGGGCATAATCCGCAATTCCGCCCAATACCGCCGTCTCTACGACGACAACGGCAACTTCAAACCGAACGTCGGTTCGCGACCGTTGCGCGGCGAGATCGACAGCAAAGCAAAAGAACAAGTTTCCGCCGAATTTCCGGACGTTATAGTGAGCTCAATTCACGATGTTGAATAGGTTCGCAAGACAGCGCTCATAAAGCACTCAGGCTCTGCCTTCGTTACTCAAATTATAAGCCGGCTCGACCCATTATTTCCCCGAAACGCGTATCAGTTTTTAATGTGTCGTAAATAGGCTCCAGTTTGAGATCAAATATCAGCCGGTTGCGCTCGGGTTCGGCTTTCGCCAGCCAAGCAAAAGCCTTTTCTTTGTCGCCGAGGCGGGTGTACGCCAGGGCATAATTCATAGCCGGTAAGTACCGCCCGCTATTCGACTTTTCCTTGAACTGGTCTGTCCGTTTTTGCCAGAGCGACCTGACCGCCGCACCGAAGCCCGATCTGAGGAACGTGCGATCGAGTGTAGCGGCGAGTTCTTGTTCATCGTTTAGCCGTAGAGCCCGGCTCCATTCGGCGACGGCTTCTTTTTGTAATTCCTTCTTTTCCAAAGCATCGCCGAGAAGTTCGTGTGTGTAAGCATCGTTTGAGTCGAGTTCGAGAGTCTTTCTATATTGATCGATGGCACCATCGTAATCGCGTATCCAATAGAAAGCCCGGCCGAGCTGTCGGTTTAGGCGCAGCGACATCGGTTCGATCTCTACCGCCTTCTTCTTCTCATCAAGGCCTGCGGCGGAACGTCCGCGAATTATCAGATACCCGCCGTAAAGTTGATGGGCCTCGGCGCTGTTTGGATTCGATTCCAGGGCCCGCTCGAACTCTCTTTCAGCCCCTTCCCAATCATGGTAGAAATACATGCGGACGGCCGCGAGCGAATTGTGAGCTTCGCCCAGCGAATCATCGAGCATCAGCGCCTTCTCCGCCGCAGCTTCGGCTTTCGACCAGTTATCTCCCGGAGGAACCGTGCCGTTGTTTGCCGCATACCCGTAATAATCCGACAAGCCGGAATATGCAAGGGCATATTTTGGATCGACATCGATGGCTTGCTGATAATACTCACGACTTTTTTCGTACTCCTTCGCCGGGTATTTGTTCCAATAATAGATTCCCTTTAAATACAGTTGGTACGCGTCGGGGTTTTGGGTGTAGTTCTTTGTCAGCTTTTCCTGCTCTGCTCCTGATAGCCGTATTTTCAGTTTACTTGTGACGTCCCGTGCTATTTCGCTTTGGACCGTAAGGATGTCCGCCAATTTACGTACGTACTGCTCGCCCCATATATGTTGGCCGTTGCGTGCGTCGTCGAGCCTGACCGTCACCACCATCTGGTCGCCGAGCTGATTTACGCTCCCGCTCAATACGGCCCGTACGCTCAATTCACCGCCTACTTTTTGCGCGTCCTGTTCCACACCCTTATAGCGGCTAACCGCGCTGCGCGACATCACTTTCAAGTTTGAGATCTGCGACAGCCGATTTATCAAACTCTCAGAGATCCCGTCGGACAGATACTCGGCATCGGGGCCTTGCGCGTCGTTCTCAAACGGCAGTACTGCGATCGAATCGACCGAGGCACTATTTTTCGGTTCAGTCGAAACATTTCCCCAAGTGAAGTAGAGACCGGCCGCGATCGTCAAACAAAGAGCAACCGCCGCGAAGATGAACAAAGCTCTACGCGTCTTTTTGTTGTCTCCGGTTCTTCGTATTGCATCTTGAATCTCGGGAGCTCGTCTTTCCGGCATCACCGCGTCGGAGTCGCTGATTACGAGTTGGGGGGTCACAGGCTCCGTCGGCGAACCCGACGTAACGTCCGCAACAAAACGGTACCCCTGACCGCGGACGGTACGAATGAACTTCATCTCGCCTTTTTTCTCACCCAGGGCCTGACGCAAAAGCGAAATGTTCTTATCGAGGTTATTTTCTTCGACGAACGAATCCGTCCAGACCTGCCGCATCAATTCGTCCTTGGTTACGAGCCGGCCCGCATTCCTCACAAGTACGCAAAGCGTCTCAAAAGTCTTTTCAGAAACAGCCACATGTTCGGTGCCACGCAGCAAAAGATGCTCTGCGACGTCCAATGTGTACCCGTCGAATGCATATAACTCTTTGTGATCACAGGCCATAGACAAATTCAGACAGATTCAGAAAAGAATATGGAAAAGCGAAGTACATTCAGAAAACAATTATCTATATTCAACCTCGCAAAGGACACCTGCGAATCGATCGGTTGATCAGGACATCTCGGGACGCACCAATTGTAACGCCGGTACCAGTGCAGAGCAAGAATTTCGGTAAACACAATAGGAGACAGAAAATGCAGACAATAGGACGGATACTCACCGGCGCAATGGCGTTGGTTCTCACACTAACATTAGGGTCACTGGCGGTCTTTAGTCAGGACAGGACAGCCAAGGGCGGTAACGGGAACACGCTCGAGGGCGTGTGGCAAATAAATGTAACGGCGGTCGACTGCCAAACGGGAACCATCGTCCGGACATTTAGATCGCTCAATACTTTCATGAAGGGCGGAACGATGGTTGAAGACTCGTCGGTTAGTTCCGTTATTCGCGGGACGAGCCACGGCCTGTGGCAGCGGACCAGCGGACGCGAATACGCCTCAACGTTCACTTTTTTCCGCTTTAATCCGGATGGTTCGCCGAACGGCTCGCAGAGAGTACGGAGAAACATCGAACTCAGCGATTCGTCGGACGAACTCACCGCGACGGCGACGGTTGAGATCTATAACGTCGCCGGCGCGTTAGTCGGCGCGGGGTGCTCAATTGAAGCCGGGACTCGTTTTACATTCTAGAGTCGGCAGACCGAGGTGAAAGTGCGGGCATATCTTCGCACTTTCACCACAACTTTTCCCGCGAGGTCGGCGGCAGCTACGCCTTTGGGTGAGCGCGGTCGTAGACCTCTATCATTTTTTCCATTGAGACCTGAGTGTAGATCTGGGTCGTCGAGAGTCGGGCGTGGCCGAGGAGTTCCTGGATGTCGCGGAGATCGGCGCCGGAATCGAGCAGATGCGTGGCGAACGTGTGGCGCAGGCTGTGCGGCGAGATGGCGTGAATGTCGGCGCATTGCTTGATGTATTTATCGATCATGCGGCCGACGCTGCGCGTGGTGATGCGCGTTCCCTGGTAGTTTAGAAAACATGCTTGCGGGTCGCGGGCGGCTTCCGGACAATTGTTGAGAAAGATCGGCCGCGTCTGGTCGAGATATAAAGCGAGAGCCTGGAGAGCGTGTTCGTGAAACGGGACGATCCGCTGCTTTTTTCGTTTGCCGGTCACGCGTACGAGCTTCTCGCGAAGGTCGATATCTTTCAGGTCGATATTGACGAGCTCGCCGACGCGAATACCGGTCGCGTAGAGAAATTCGATGATCGCGCGGTCGCGGCGGCCGAGATCGGTGTTAATGTCGGGCGTTTCGATAAACCGCACGGCGTCCTCCATCGAGAGATGATTCGGAAGCGTGCGTTCGATCCGGGGCGTCGCCACCATCTTCGCGGGGTTCGAATCGACCGTTCCCTCGCGTATAAGAAACTGAAAGAACGTTCTCAGGCTCGCCAGCTTTCTCGCGATCGACGTCTTTTTCTTTTCAGCCGCATGCAGCGTCGCCATCCATTCGCGGATCGTCAGCCGATCGATCTCCGCTACGGGCACGTCGTCACGCTTTTCGATCTTCAATAAATGGTCGCGAAACTGCCCGAGATCACTCGCGTAGTTTCTGAGCGTATGAGCGCTCATATTACGCTCGTACTTGAGGTGCTGGAGAAATTGTTCGAGCGATTCGTTGAACATTATCCACCGCCGCGTAGCCGCGAAACAAGCGACTTACTTTCTTGGCACATAGTACCCTTTTCGCGTCCGCACACTGAGGTTCGATCTACCTTTTACGGTGAGCGTAATATTTCGGAATTCCCCGCGTTTTTCGGGTTCGCTATCGGGATAGTAACTCAGGATATATTGCTGGGAGAGCTCAGCGGATATCTGCCTGAAAGCATCGTCCAGTTCACGTTCGTCGACCGGCGAATAGACAGATCCGCCGGTTTGCCGCGCGATCTCGGACATACGCCGTTCGGCGGCGAGCTGGCGAAGATTTGCATTGCCGCCGCGTGAGCCGGTTCGCTTGTAGTTCTCAAAATCGGTCGTCTTTACAACGTAGACCTGCGCGTTTGCGAACTGCAAGTCTTTCATTGCTTCGTCGAGCGTCGTGTCGCTTGCCGTATCGTCGCCGTCGGAAACGATCACGATCACCCGCCGGCCCGAAACCTCGCGAAGGTAATTAGCGGATAGCGAGATGCCGTCCAAAAGCGCCGTCGC
>JBBSGG010000050.1:0-20193 GCA_038254305.1 Pyrinomonadales bacterium | reverse complement strand
GGTCATGCCGGGCGACAACATCCAGATGGAGATCACGCTGATAGCACCGATCGCGATGGAAAAAGGACTCCGCTTCGCCATCCGCGAAGGCGGAAGAACAGTCGGTGCCGGTACCGTTTCCGAAGTAGTGGAATAGAAGAGTTAAGAGTTACGCCTTTAGGCGTGATTCTTAGCCAAGGAAGATCACGCGTAAACGCGTACTCTTACTAGAGGATTTATGCCGAGAGATAACATAATTTTGCAGTGCACCGAGTGTAAAGAGCGTAACTACGTTACGACAAAAAATAAAAAGAACACGCCTAACAGGCTGGAGCTTAATAAATTTTGTCGCCGCTGCCGCTGCCATAGGCTGCATAAAGAAAATAAATAGTGAGTCGTGGAAAGTTAAAGCGAAGAGTGAAGCGTGCTTTTTCGCTTATCACTTTACGCTTTTCACTTTCGGATAGGGGTATGGTGTCAATGGTTAGCATGGAGGTCTCCAAAACCTTAGGTCCGGGTTCGAGTCCTGGTACCCCTGCCATTGGTAGAACGGGTCGCTAGCCTGTTCGAACGCCGGGCGAGCGAGGATAGTTGGGCGGACATATAGTCTGCACAGTACGCCGAGGAGAAATAGAGTGGCCGAAGCAGTCGACACCTTGAAAACGAAAAAAGGTGCAAAGAAAGAAGGGATTGGCGAATTTATAACCCATACCCGCGAAGAGCTTGACCGTACGACGTTTCCGTCGACGGACGATGTTCGTAACACAGTGATCATCGTGATCGCCGCGGTGATTTTCTTTGCGATATACCTTTTTGTGATCGACCGTGCGTGGGTCTTTCTTCTCGACGGACTAACGTGGTTGGTCAATAAGCTCGCCGGAGTTTAGGGATATTAACGATGAAGCAGTGGTATTTTATCCACACATATTCGGGGCATGAGAACAAGGTGGTCGAGAGCCTCCAGGCGCGCATTCGCGACATGGAACTGGCCGAAATGATCACCGAGGTATTGCTTCCGAAGGAAACGGTCGTCGAAATGCGCGGGAATAAGCGAATCGAATCCTCGCGCATGTTCTATCCAGGGTACGTACTCGTTGAGATCGAATGCGACGAGAAGGGAAAGATCCCGGATAACGTTTTCCACGCGATCAAATCAACGCCGAAGGTCACCGGCTTTCTTGGCGGAAAGACGCCGACGCCGCTGACACAGGCTGAGGTAGATCAGATCGTTCACAATATCGAGATCGCGACCGAAAAGCCCAAACCGAAGTTCTCCTACGACATCGGCGAGGTCGTCAGGATCAAATCCGGTCCTTTCGCCAGCTTTACCGGCAAGGTCGAAGAAATAAACGAAGAAAAGACCACGCTGAAGGTGACCGTTACGATTTTCGGACGTTCGACGCCGGTGGAATTGAACTTCCTGGACGTCGAAAAGGTCACGTTTGCAGAAGAAGAGTAATAGTAAGAGTTACGCGTTTACGCGTGAAAGCGGCAGTCATCTAGACCGTTAAATTTTCTGGGCCTGGTTATGAACGGCCTCACGCCTACAGGCGTAACTCGTGCGTAAATGAGGACATTCCGACAATATCGGATCGTAAATCGAAAAAATGGCAAAGAAGATAACAGGTTATATCAAATTGCAGATCCCGGCTGGAAAGGCCAATCCCGCACCGCCGATCGGTCCGGCCCTGGGTCAGCACGGCGTTAATATCATGGAGTTTTGCAAGGCGTTCAACGCCCGCACGCAGAATGACGACCCGGATATGAAGATCCCGGTCGTGATCACCGTCTATGCGGATCGTTCGTTTACGTTCGAAACAAAAACGCCGCCCGCCGGCGACCTGCTGCGTAAAGCGGCAGGTATCCCGAAAGGCTCCGGCACGCCGAATAAAGCGAAGGTCGGCTCCATTTCGCGTCAAAAGATCCGCGAGATCGCCGAAAAGAAAATGCAGGATCTCAATACGACCAACATCGATGCCGCCATGCGAACCATAGAGGGCACCGCCAAGTCGATGGGACTGACAATAGAAGGATAAAGGCGAACGGATAAAGGACAGAATTTACCCGTACCCTTTCCGCTTGGGAGAAAGACGAAAGTCTTTCGTTAACACCTGGAGGTAAAATGAAAAGAGGAAAAAAATATCTTGCGGCTCTGGAAAAAATTGAGCCGAACAAGAAGCACACGCTTGAGGAAGCGGTTGCGAAGTTGAAAGAGGTCGCATTCGCGAAGTTTGACGAGACGGTCGAACTTACAATGTGGCTCGGTGTCGATCCCCGAAAGGCCGACCAGCTCGTCCGCGGAACGATCGTTCTGCCGCACGGTCTTGGCGGCGCCGCTAAAAAGGTCGTCGTCATCGCTCAGGGTGACAAGATCAAGGAAGCCCAGGACGCAGGCGCTGACGAAGCAGGCGGCGACGACATCGTCGAACGGATCAAAGGCGGCTGGCTCGAATTCGATGCTCTGATCGCGACACCCGACATGATGGGTAAGGTCGGCCAGCTCGGAAAGATCCTCGGTCCTCGAGGCCTGATGCCGAACCCCAAAACAGGAACGGTGACGATGGACGTCGCTAAGGCCATTCAGGAAACCAAGGCCGGAAAGGTCGAATACCGCGTCGATAAAACCGGCGTTATTCACTCGCCGGTCGGCAAAGTGTCGTTTGACGACGCCAAGCTGCAGGAAAACACGCGCGTTCTGATCACCGCGGTGATGAAGGCAAAGCCGACCACCGCGAAGGGCCGCTATCTGAAAAAGATCAATCTAGCCGCAACGATGAGCCCGGGCGTCCTGCTCGACGAGCTTGCGTACGCCTAGGCAGTGAGGTGCAAATAAGGTAAATGAAAACAAGAGAAACAAAACAGAAAGATCTGAACGCCCTCACCGAATCGCTAAAGAAATCGAAATCCGCGATGGTCGTTAGCTTTTCCAAGCTTTCGGTCAACAAAGACATCGAATTTCGCAACAGCCTTCGCGAAGCAGGAGCTGAATATCGAGTAGTGAAGAATACTTTGGCCCGTATCGCGGTCAAGGGTACCGATTTCGAACAGGCGACTGAGTCCTTTAAGGGCGTGACCGCGATCGCATGGACGGAAAATGATCCGGTCATTTTGTCCAAGGCGATCTCGAAGTTCATGAAGGACAATGCCGAAGTTTATACATTCAAGAGCGGTGTTGTAGACGGACGCCTGGTTACCCTAACTCAGGTCCAGTCGATCGCCAGCCTTCCTTCGAAAGAAGAGCTTATTTCGAAGCTTCTTTGGGTACTCAACGCACAGGCACAGCGTATAGTCACTGTTATCAACGCGGTTCCGCATAACCTCGCTGTCGTGATCAAGCAGATCGGCGAAAAGGCTCCTGCGGCCCCTGCTGTTGAGACTAAAGCCGACGACGTTACGCCGATTGCAACTGAAGAAGCTGCTCCGGCGGCGACCGATGCGGCTCCGATCGAAGCAACGGAAGCTGAGGCGCCGGCTGCGGAAGCGCCTGCGACCGAAGTTCAGGAAGGGACGGCGAGCCAGGAAACACCGGCGTCCGATGCCGTTCAAACGGCGGCCGATGTTCCAGCGACCGAGGCACAGGACGAAGCTGCTTCACAGGAAACACCGGGCGCCGACGTCGGCGAGGAAGAGCCGCCTGCGTAGTTTGTCTGAGATCTCGGATCTCAGGCTTTGAAATTGGGCCGTTCGCGGCCCGCCGAGCCGTACTCAAGGAAAACGAGCGCGCGCGATTTGTCAGGTCGCCCGTGCTGCTCGGACCGGAAGGAAAGGTGATGCAACCCGTTCCCAACAGTCCCGTGGGTTCTAGCGGCGAATGCGAAAGGATAAAGGATAAAGGATGACGGCGAAAGCTTTTCCTGCTCCTTGATCGCTTCGCAATTTACATAGGGATACATGTGATCGGTGGTGGAGGAGCTTTATCCTTTATCCTTTCGCCTTTATCCTTTCGAAAACCAGAACCCTATTTAGGAGATAGATAAATCATCATGGCAATCACAAAAGACGAAGTAATCGAATTTTTGAAGGGAATGACGCTTCTCGAAGCGTCCGAATTGGTCAAGGAGCTCGAAGAAGTATTCGGCGTGTCAGCGGCTGCCGCCGCGGCTCCGGCTGCTGCGGCACCGGCCGGCGAAGCTGCACCGGCTGCTGAAGAGAAAGACACCTTCGACGTTATCCTGACGGCCGCCGGCGGCAACAAGATCGCTGTCATCAAGGTCGTTCGCGAAGTCGTTGCGGGACTTGGGCTTAAGGAAGCCAAGGACCTCGTAGACGGTGCGCCGAAGGCACTGAAGGAAGGCGTTTCGAAGGACGAAGCCGAAGCGATCAAGACCAAATTGACGGAAGCGGGCGCGAGCGTCGAAGTCAAATAAATAAACGGAAAACCCGGATATCAACCTGCCGCATCAAAACCGGCGGGTTGATATTGCGGATTTTTGTTGCTATTCTAGTAAACAAGCGTCAGAGAAGCTCGGACATCGAGTCGGCGGGAATTTCCGAGTCGAATCCGATAAGTGCTGATTGTATACGGTTTTAAGGGCGAGCTTCTCGCGAGATAGTGGAGCGTTGGTGTCTTTTTTCGGCACTCTCGGACAATTCAATTAGTAGCAATAAACTGCTGAAAAAGCGGTCAGGGCAAAGCTTACCCTCGACCGCGTTTGCCGTCTTTTCGCAAATTTTGAGGGCTAAACCCTTTTTTACAAGGGAAGCCTAGCAACAAACGACGGATAAATCAACAGGTATTTTTTCTCAGGCCATTCTAACAATATGATCAATAATCCGCTGCAAAGTAATTCACATGGGCTCGGACGACGTACCAGCCAGTCGCCAGAGCGGGTAGACTTTTCAAAAATTTATACGACGGCCCAGATCCCGAATTTGATCGAGGTTCAGCGCGAATCCTACAACCGTTTTCTTCAGATGGACCTGATCCCGGAAGAACGCGATAAGGTCGGGCTGCATGCCGTCTTCCAATCGATCTTCCCGGTTTCGGACTTTCGCGAAACGGCGATGCTTGAGTATGTCGAGTTTCAGATCGGCAATTGGCAGTGCAAATGCGGAAACCTGGAAGGCCTCGAGCACCTGCGTGCAAACTGTAAAGAATGCGGCCATAAGATAAAGGTCGACCCGTTCAATCCCGCCGAGGTTCTCTGTAACAACTGCGGAACGTTCAACGCCGTCCGTCCAAAGCTTTGCCCGAACTGCGGCGAGCCGGTCGGCCTCAAGCACAAGCACGATCAGCAGGAATGCCAGGAACGCGGAATGTCGTACAGCGTCCCGCTCAAAGTGAAGATCCGCCTGACGGTCTACGATAAAGATCCCGAGACGGGGGTTTCGACGATCCGCGATATCAAGGAAGAAGATGTCTTTTTCGGCGAGATACCGTTGATGACCGATAACGGGACTTTCATTATCAACGGCACGGAACGCGTCATCGTCTCGCAGCTTCACCGCTCGCCGGGCGTGTTTTTCAAGGGCGATCGAGACGAATATCTCGCAAAGATCATTCCTTACCGCGGTTCGTGGGTCGAATTCGAATACGATCAGAAGGGAATTCTGCACGCACGCCTCGGCAAGAGAAAGATCCTAGCGACCATCTTTTTGCGTGCGCTTGGCTTATGGCTGAATCCGCAGATCGATATGAAGACAGTGTCTGACAGCATTCTCGAAGAGGTCGTCAAAGGCGCTGAGTATCCGAATTCCGAGATCCTCAAACTCTTCTACACGATCGACGAAGCTGTTGTCGAGAAAGGCAAGATCTACCTTCGCGTCAAGCCGGAAGGCAGCACGGGCCTTGTTGGGATGCGAGCTGACGAGGATATCAAGGATAAAAAGGAAGAAGTAACCAAGACCGGCAAGAAGATCACGAAACTTGCGCTCAGCGAGCTTCGCCGTCTGAAACGCGACAAGGTCGAGGTATCGCAAAACGATTTTGAAGGCGCATTTGCGCTTGACGATGCGGTCAATACCGAAAGCGGCGAGGTCGTCGTCGAATCGAATACTGAGATCACGGCCGCCAAGCTGCAGCAGCTCATCGAAGAAGGCGTAAAAAGTTTTACAGTTTTTTTCCCGAAGAACGACATCGTCGGCGAAGTGATCACGACCACCTTGAAAAAGGATGCGATCGCCAAACCGGTTGACGCTCTTCTAGAGATCTACCGAAAGATGCGTCCCGGCGATCCGCCGACCGTTCCGACGGCTTACCACTTGCTCGAAGGCATGTTCTTCGATGCTCGCAGGTTCGACCTGTCGCGTGTGGGCCGCTTGAAATTCAACATTAAGATGGGCCGCCCGGAACGCGATCGTATTGAGGATCCGCTGCTCGATGCCGGCGATTTTGTCGAGGTCGTTAACTACCTTCTTCGGATGAAGAAAGACAGCGAAAATTTCGGCCAGGACGACATTGATCATCTTGGCAACCGCCGCGTGCGCGCGGTCGGCGAACTGCTCGAAAACCAGTTCCGGATCGGCCTCGAACGCATGGAACGCGCGATCAAGGAGAAGATGTCCATTCAGCAGGACATGTTTACCACGATGCCGCGTGACCTCGTAAACGCCAAGCCGGTGACGGCCGCCGTTCGCGAGTTCTTTGGTTCGTCGCAGCTTTCGCAGTTCATGGATCAGACCAATCCGCTGTCGGAGATCACGCACAAACGGCGTCTCTCGGCACTTGGACCAGGCGGTCTTTCGCGCGAACGTGCCGGATTTGAGGTCCGCGACGTTCACCCGACGCACTACGGCCGCATCTGCCCGATCGAAACGCCGGAAGGCCCGAACATCGGTCTTATCTCGTCGCTATCGTGTTTTGCCCGTATCAATGAGTTCGGGTTCATCGAATCGCCCTACCGAAAGGTGGTCGACGGCCGCGTGATCGAGTACGTCAAGATCCACAACGGCGGCGATACGAAATTCAAACCGCGTGAGCACGTGCCACTCGAGGACGTCGAATCGGCAAATAAAAAGCTCGCGAAAACGGGCGGAAAGCTCGCCGAGTTCGAACCGTTCCCGTTCTACCTGACCGCGTGGGAAGAAGACAAATGGGTGATCGGCCAGGCCAACATCGAGCTCGATGCGAAGGGAAATCTCGTCAACGAACGAAACGCGGCAAGATTGAAGGGTGAGTTCATCACCGCCGATCGGGCTGGCACGCAGTATATGGACGTCTCGCCGAAACAGCTTGTTTCGGTCGCCGCGTCGCTCATTCCGTTCCTCGAGAACGACGACGCCAACCGGGCTCTTATGGGTTCGAACATGCAGCGTCAGTCTGTTCCGCTTCTTCGTGCGGAATCGCCGTACGTCGGCACCGGTATGGAAAAGATCGCGGCGCGCGACTCCGGCGCAGTCGTCATCGGAAAGCGAAACGGCGTAGTCGATTATGTCGATTCCGAACGCATCATTGTCAAAGCCGACCATCAGGTCGATGGCACGATCTCGCGTGAGGTTACGGCCGACATCTACTCGCTGGTCAAATTCAAGCGTTCCAACCAGAACACGTGTATCAACCAGCGACCGATCGTACAGGTCGGCGAGCAGATAAAAAAAGGCCAGGTCATCGCCGATGGGCCGTGTACCGACCGGGGCGAGCTTGCACTCGGACGAAACGTACTCGTGGCATTCATGCCATGGCGCGGCTACAACTTCGAGGATGCGATCCTCGTGAGCGAAAAGCTGGTCAAGGAAGACTATTACACCTCGATCCATATCGAGGAGCTCGAGATCGAAGCTCGTGATACTAAGCTCGGACCGGAAGAGATCACGCGGGATATCCCTAACATCGGCGAGAACATGCTCCGCGATCTCGACGAATCCGGCATTATTCGCATCGGTGCACAGGTTAAGCCCGGCTCGATCCTCGTCGGAAAGGTTACGCCAAAGGGTGAAACGCAGCTGACCGCGGAAGAAAAACTTCTTCGTGCGATCTTCGGCGAAAAGGCCGGCGACGTTAAAGACGCCAGCCTGACCTGCCCGCCCGGAATCGACGGAACCGTCGTCGACGTTCAGGTCTTCACCCGCAAGGGACAGGACAAGGACGAACGTTCGCTCGATATCGAGGGAATGGAAGAAGACGATCTTCGCCGCGATCTAGAGGACGAGATCCGTATCCTGCAGGAACAGCGTGACGAGCGTATCTACGAGCTTTTTGACAAGCGAAAGCTGACGAAGGACCTCGTCGACGGTAAGGAAGTCATCTTCAAGAAGGGCGATACGCTTTCGCGTGAAAAGCTCCGAGCCATTGAGCCGAAGCTTCTTCGCAAAGCCGAAGTTTCGGCCGGATCGATCGACGTTTCAGCCGAGGTTCGCGAATACGAACAGCGTACGGAACGCCAGATCAATATCCTGAGCGACATCTACGAAGAGAAGATCACCAAGCTCAAGCAGGGTGACGAGCTTCCTCCGGGAGTCATCAAGATGGTCAAGGTCTTCGTCGCCATGAAGCGAAAGCTCAGCGTTGGCGACAAGATGGCCGGACGTCACGGTAACAAGGGCGTCATCGCCCGCATCCTGCCGGAAGAAGATATGCCGTATCTGCCGGACGGAACACCGGTCGAGATCGTGCTTAATCCGTTAGGTGTGCCTTCGCGTATGAACGTCGGTCAAATTCTGGAAACGCATCTCGGATGGGCCGCACGCGTTCTCGGATTCCACTTTGCAACACCCGTCTTTGACGGAGCGAGTGAGGCCGAGATCAAGACGTATATCGGCCAGGCCAATGACAGATTCGACGAACTAGGCCTGCCGCCGTCGGTCGGACCGTCGGGCAAGACGCGTCTTTATGACGGGTTGACCGGTGATCAGTTCGAGCAAAAGGTGACCGTCGGTTACATCTATATGCTTAAGCTGTCGCACCTTGTTGACGATAAGATCCACGCCCGCTCTATCGGGCCGTATTCGCTGATCACGCAGCAGCCGCTCGGCGGTAAGGCTCAGTTCGGCGGACAGCGGTTCGGCGAAATGGAAGTGTGGGCACTGGAAGCCTACGGCGCCGCGCACATTCTGCAGGAATTGCTGACATGCAAATCCGACGATGTGGCCGGCCGTTCGAAGATCTACGAAACGATCGTCAAGGGCGTTTCGAATTTCGAGCCGGGCATTCCGGAATCGTTCAACGTGCTCGTCCGCGAGCTGCAGTCGCTCTGTCTCGACGTCGAGCTCATACAAGAACATGAGATCGATCCGGAAGAGATCGCCGCAGGCGTTGATGCTCTGGTAGGAGTTGACTAGGTAGTTACGAGTTTGGCTAGTCGCCCGGGTTTGTAGAGTTTCCCAACTCACCGAAATCGGCCGACTCCTGAACCCTCTGAACTTTTGGAGAAATATGTTTCGATTAAACAACGACAACAAGACACAGCTGACCACAAACTACGAAGCGATCCGCATTTCGCTCGCCTCGCCGGACAAGATCCGTTCGTGGTCGCACGGCGAGGTCACAAAACCGGAGACGATCAACTACCGAACTTTTAAGCCGGAGCGGGACGGCCTTTTCTGCGCACGTATCTTCGGGCCCGTTTCCGATTGGGAGTGCCTTTGCGGAAAATACAAGCGGATGAAGCACCGCGGCGTGATCTGCGATAAGTGTGGGGTCGAAGTGACGCAGAGCAAGGTGCGCCGCGAACGCCTCGGCCACATCGAGCTCGCCAGCCCGTGTTCGCACGTGTGGTTCTTTAAAGGACTTCCCAGCCGTATCGGCCATCTGCTCGATATCACATTGCGCGATCTCGAAAAGATCCTTTATTTCGAAACGTATATCGTTATCGACGAAGGCGACGTTCCGGATCTGAAGCCGAAAGACCTTTTGACCGATGACCGCTTTCGCGAACTCACGCGTGATTATCCGAATCAGTTCGTCGCGAAGATGGGCGCCGAAGCGATCAAGGACCTGTTGATGAAGATCAACATTCCGGAGCTCGTCGAAGAGCTTCGCCAAAAGATGCGCGACGAGACGTCTCAGCAGAAAAAGCTGAAATATTCCAAGCGTTTGAAGGTCTCGAATTCATTTGCTCGTTCGGGCAATAACCCGGAGTGGATGATCCTGGATGTGATTCCGGTGATTCCGCCCGAGCTTCGCCCGCTCGTGCCGCTGGACGGCGGCCGTTTCGCGACATCCGATCTTAACGATCTGTACCGTCGTGTGATCAACCGTAACAACCGTTTGAAAAAGCTTATGGAGCTTCGTGCTCCCGAGGTCATCGTCCGAAATGAAAAGCGCATGCTGCAGGAAGCAGTCGATGCTCTCTTCGATAACGGACGCCGCGGCCGCGTGCTTCGCGGTGCGAACAATCGCCCGCTCAAATCGCTTTCCGGCACGCTCAAGGGTAAACAGGGACGTTTTCGCCAGAACCTTCTCGGAAAACGCGTCGATTACTCGGGACGTTCGGTGATCGTCGTCGGTCCGGAACTCAAGCTGCACCAGTGCGGCTTGCCGAAGAAAATGGCGCTCGAGCTGTTCAAGCCATTCATCTATAACAAGCTTGAAAAGGACGCTCACGCAGCGACCATCAAGCAGGCTCGTGAAATGGTCGAACGGCAAGAGCCGATCGTATGGGACATTCTCGAGGAAGTGATCCGCGAGCATCCGGTTCTTTTGAACCGTGCTCCGACACTCCACCGTTTGGGAATTCAGGCATTCGAGCCCGTCCTTGTCGAAGGTAAAGCTATCAAGATCCATCCGCTCGTCTGTACGGCGTTCAACGCCGACTTCGACGGCGATCAGATGGCGGTGCATATTCCGCTTTCGGCCGAAGCTCAGATCGAAGCGAGCGTTTTAATGCTCGCCTCGAACAACCTTCTTTCGCCGGCCAGCGGCCAGCCGATCACGGTCCCTTCGCAGGATATCGTTCTCGGCTGCTATTACCTGACGTTGGCGCGAGACGATATGCCTGGCCACAACAAGGCGTTCAATTCGATCGACGAAGTGCTACTCGCTCTCGATGCCGAAGTCGTCGAAACGCAAACGAAGATCCGTCTTCGCTGGAAAGGCGATCTGCTCGATCTGACGCTCGAAACGCATAATCAGGACGTAATGCGGGCCGCGGTTCGCCCGGTCGATCGTGTGATCGAAACGACCGTCGGACGTGTGATCCTTAACGAACGCCTGACGCGTGACGGTTTGCCGTTCGTCAACGGAACGCTGAAAAAGAAGGGCCTGCAGTCGCTCGTAAGCTACTCGCATCTCAAGCTCGGCCACGAACAGACCGTCTTTTTGCTCGACGATCTGAAAAACATGGGCTTTCTTTACGCGACCAAGTCGGGTATGTCGATCGGTATCGACGACATGGTTACGCCGACCAGCAAGAAGGGAATCATCGAGGACGCGCGTAAAGAGGTCGACAAGCTGCAGAAGCAGTACGAAGACGCGACCATGACCAACATGGAACGCGAGAATAAGGTGACGGCCATCTGGTCGGAAGTCACAGATCGCGTCGCCAAGGAAATGTTCCTTGCCATGCATAAACGCGAGGACGAACGAAAGGAACTTAACCCGATCCTCGTCATGGCGGATTCCGGTGCACGCGGTTCGGACGCACAGATCAGGCAGCTTGCCGGTATGCGCGGACTGATGGCCAAGCCGTCGGGCGAGATCATCGAAACGCCGATCGTCGCAAACTTTCGCGAAGGCCTGAACGTTCTTCAGTACTTCATATCGACGCATGGTGCACGTAAGGGTCTTGCCGATACCGCACTCAAGACGGCTGACTCGGGTTATCTTACACGCCGACTCGTCGACGTCGCACAGGACGTGATCGTATCCGAACAGGATTGCGGGACGCTCCGCGGAACATGGGCGGAAGCCATCATTCGAAACGGTGAAGAGGTGGAGAGTCTGCGAGATCGCATCGTCGGATGTACATCGCTCGACGACATCATTGATCCGGTCGAGGGTACGACGATCGTCACCGCCAACACGGAGATCAACGAAGACCTCGCTGCACAGGTTCAGCTTTCCGGCTTGCAAAAGGTCCGGCTGCGTTCGGCACTCACATGCGAATCGCGTCGCGGGATCTGTGTTAAATGCTACGGCCGCAATCTCGCTACCGGCAACACGGTCGAGATCGGTGAAGCTGTCGGCGTCATCGCCGCACAGTCGATCGGTGAGCCCGGAACCCAGCTCACGATGCGTACCTTCCACGTAGGTGGAACGGCCCGTCTCGAACAGGAGACGAAGCATCTCGCGGCGATGGATGGAAAGGTAAAATACCTTGACGATCTTAAGGTCATTAAAAACCGTAAGAAGGAAATGATCTCGCTCAAGCGCCAGTCCGAGATCGCGCTCGAAGACGAACGCGGACGCGAGGTTGCGCGCTACACGATCGTGTATGGTGCGCAGCTGCACGTTAAAGATGGCCAAAAGGTGAAGGAAGACGACGTGCTCGCCACGTGGGATCCGTTCACGTTCGCCATCCTTTCCGAGGTCAAGGGTACGGTCAAGTATCAGGACCTGAAGGAAGGCAAAACGGTTGAGGAAGAGATCGATAAGGTGACAGGCCAGAAGCGTCTCGTGGTCAAGGATTCGGACGAGAAAAATCAGCCGCGTCTCGAGATCAAGGACGGTAATAAGACCCTCAAGACCTATCAGATGCCGATCCGTGCCAACCTGATGGTCGAGGACCAGCAGCAGATCGAGCCGGGCGATGTAATCGCGAAGATCCCGCGTGAAACGACCAAGACCAAGGATATCGTCGGCGGTCTGCCGCGTGTCGTCGAGCTTTTCGAAGCTCGCCGCCCGGGCGAAACCGCAATGATGTCAGAGATCAACGGCAACGTGAAATTCGGACCGATCTCGAAAGGTAAACGCAAGATCATCATCGTCGGCGATGACGGTGCCGAGCGCGAATACGACATTCCGCGGGGTACGCACATCAACGTGCAGGAAGATGACCGCGTGCGTGCCGGTGAACCGCTGATGGACGGTCCGCTTAACCCGCACGATATTCTTCGGGTTCTCGGAACGGGTGCTTTGCAGAATTATCTCGTGAACGAGATTCAAGAGGTGTATCGTCTGCAGGGCGTTAACATCAACGATAAGCACATTGAGGTGATCGTTCGCCAGATGCTTCGCTGGGTCAAGATCAAAGAGGTCGGCGACACCGACTTCCTGATGGAAGAACAGGTCGATCGTTTCCGATATGAGGACGAGAACCGCCGCATTTCCGATGAGAAAGGGCAGACGTCGGTCGGCGAACCGCTGCTGCTCGGAATCACGAAAGCGTCGCTTTCGACCGATTCGTTCATTTCCGCGGCCAGCTTCCAGGAGACGACACGCGTTCTTACCGAAGCGGCGATCTCGGGACGTATCGATTACCTTCGGGGCCTCAAGGAGAACGTCATAATGGGCCGTTTGATCCCGGCTGGAACCGGTATGAAATATTACCGAAACGTGCAGGTCGCCCATGACGCCACTGAAAACCGCAAGGTCGAGGACGAGTTCGACGAATTAGCCGACATTCGCGGCGGCCTCGATATGCCTGGTGCACCGGCAATTCCGGGCGTCGAGACCGATGCGGGTTATGACGAAGCCGAGGAAACGCTCGACGAGCTAAGCCTCGAAACGGAAGAGACGTTCGACATCGACGAAGCGATGAAGATCGACATCGACGACGAGTTGTAGTCGGAACGAAGACGGTCTGCCTTCACCTCCGCGAAAACGCGGAGACGTAAACGCAAAAGAGGCGCCTTCTCGAAGGCGCCTCTTTTGCGTTTCAAGCTCGTTACGCCGACAAGGATGCCGGCGGAACGATTACCCAGATTCCAGTCCTACCAGATGGCGCACGCGTTCGGGCGAACCATCGGCTGTCCAGCTTTGCATCCAAAGGCCTGTGCGAACTGCGGAATGTTTGAGAGCGGGCCGTTGACACGCCAGCGGGCGAGGGCGTGCGGATCGGTCTTGACCTGCTGCAGCTCGGCCTCCGGCGTCGATTTTGCCGCCCAGACCTGTGCCCAGCCTAGGAAAAACCGCTGTTCCGGCGTGAATCCGTCAACATCGGCAGGATGGGGCTTACCTGCGAGCGAGCGCATAAATGCGTCATAAGCGACCGTGAGGCCGGCAAAATCGCCGATGTTTTCGCCGAGTGTCAGCTTGCCGTTCATGAAAACACCGGGCTGGACCTCGTAGCTGTCGAACTGTTTGACGACACATGATGTGCGTTCGTCAAAATTTTTGCGATCGGCATCGGTCCACCACGTTTTCAGATTTCCTTGCGCGTCGAAACGGCTGCCCTGATCGTCAAAACCGTGCGTGATCTCATGCCCGATCACTCCGCCGATCGCACCGTAGTTGATCGCGTCATCCGCCTCGAAGTTGAAAAAAGGCGGCTGGAGAATGCCCGCAGGAAACGTAATGTCATTGTTCGTGCTCGAATACGAAGCGTTCACCGTTGGCGGCGAAAATCCCCAGCGCGCCTTGTCACGCGGTTTGCCGAGGTCTTCGAAGTTTCGCTTCAATTGAAACCGGTTCACACTCAGAATGTTATCGGCGTACGACGAACGCGAAATGGCCAGGCCGTTGTAGCCTCGAAGCTTATCGGGATAGCCGATCTTCCGTTTGAAGGTCGCCAGTTTGGCCTGCGCCTGCTCACGCGTCTCAGGACTCATCCACGCGAGGTTGCTGATACGCGATCTCAGTGCCGCCATCAGATTGTCGATGAGCTCGTTCATTCTCGCTTTCGCCGCGGGTGTGAATGCCTTTGCGGCGAACTCCATCCCGAGTGCTTCGCCGAGCGTGGCGTCAGTATTCTGAACGCACGTTTTCCAGCGCGGCTGCTGCTCCTTTTGCCCGCGGAGATATTTGCCAAAGAAATTGAAATTTTCGTCGACGAAGGCCTTCGACAGGTTCGGTGCAGCAGAATTTACCGTCATCCATCGGAGATACGTCTTCCAGTCGCCAATGGAAACGTCTTTTAACATCGAGTTCATTTCCGAAAAGAATTTCGGCGGAGCGACATTCATTTCAGTAACGGCCGGAGAATTTCGTTCGGCTACGTATTGCGTCCAAGAGAAATTTGGCGTCAGTGCCTGAGCCTCGGTGATCGGGATCTTGTTGTATGTATTATCGGGATTCCGTCGTTCGACCGGTGTAAGCGACGCCTTTGCGAGACGCGTCTGGATGGCAAGCACGGTATTCGCGTTCGCTGCTGCAACGGCCGGCTTATCGCCGAGCAACCGGAACATATTCGTCATATATTCGACGAATTTTGCGCGTATCTCGACCGATTTCTTATCGTCGTTAGTGTAGTAGTCGCGGTTTGGGAGAGTAATGCCGCCCTGTCCGGCGCCGGCCAACACGGAATTCGAATCCTTCAGGTCTGCTCCGGCCCCGAATGAGAAGACGGCCGGGATTCCGGAATTGTGAAGCGCCGCGATCTCGCGTTCCAGATCGCCGGTCGTTTTGACGTCAGCGATGTCGCGAAAATACTTGCTAAGCGGCGTAACTCCCGCCTTCTCGATCGCGGGTTCGTCCATGCAGGATGAATAAAAATCCCCGATCAACCGCGCATCGCTGCCGGAGGCTGTCTTTGTTTTCGCAGCGGACTCGAGCACCTGCCGCAAGATCGAATTATTATTGTCGGCCAGGATATTGAACGATCCCCAGCGCGATTCCGACGCCGGGATCTGAGTGTTCTTCAGCCACGTGCCGTTAGCGAATTGAAAAAAGTCGGTACACGCGTCGACCGAGCGGTCCATTCGCGATGTGTCGTAGCCTTTGCCCTGACCGGCCGCGAGGCCGCAGATCGTAACGAGGACCACGAATGCCGATAAGAGACTAAACGACGAAGTTCGCATTTTTTAAGCTCCTTTGATGTTGGTGGAAGGTTTACGTATTTACTCGACAAAAAGTTTTCAGAGGCAAGATCAGCTCACGGGAACGAAAAGTTCTTTTACACGCTCGCGCAGTTCGCATGCGAGTAATTTTCGGTCAGTGTTCATCACAGGCGCATCGCCGAAATGGATCACGGCCGTGAACCGCTTTACTTGAAACAGCCGCAGGATGTGCGGCACGAATCCTATATCTTCCCACCAGCAAACCATTCGGTTCGCCGGCTGCTCGCCGTCAGGCGTGCGATAGGTGATGGCAGCGTAGGAAACCGGAAGACCGCTTTTGGCGGCGAATTGGAGAAACGACGAATTGAAGGGCAGCACATCTTCGCCCTTTGTGCTGGTGCCTTCGGGAAATACGACCACGCCTTCGCCCTGATCGAGCCGTTCGACAATCTCTGCGCCCGCACGCGGAATGTCACGGCGATTGGTGCGATCGATAAACACCGCGCCCATGTCGCGAACGATCGGACCGGCGAGGAACCATCCCTTTATCTCGCTCTTAGCAACGAACACGCCGCGGGCAACTGAGCGTATAGCTCCGATGTCGACATAGCTGAGATGATTACAAACTAGAAAAAATGGCGGCTCCGGCACACTGCCGATGATCTCGACGGTCATTCCGGCGATCCACGCAAAACTGCGGGTCCAGCTTTCGAAAATTATCTGCCGCCAATAGAGCTTATTTCGGACGAAGGGATTCAACAAAAACCACGCAACGTAAAGCCCTAGCGTGGATGTCACAAAAAGTATGAATCTGAGAACGGAGCGAAGTTGTCTCATCAGGCGCGGGTTCAGATCATTCCTTTTCGATCTTGCTGAAATTGTAACGCAGTAAAACCCGCATCGGCAAAGCCTTACCGCCGCGCATCGCGGGCCGCCAGTTCATCGCTCGCACAGCTTCGTCAACCGCGTCATCGAGCCCGAAGCCCGCCCAACGAACGATCGCCGTCCGCAGGATCTTTCCCGTATCGTCGATGTCTGCTTCGATATCGACCGTGCCGCGGATGCCGTAGAGGTAGGCGGTCGCCGTATAAACCGGCTTAATGCGACGGTAGGGTGTCGGCTGTTTGAGATCCTTATCGGTCTGATCGACATTGATCGTTTCCATTGGCGGGCGTTCAGTTCGGTGCGTGCCTGACGTCACCAAGTTCGCCGCGAATATTCGTGCAATTTCCGGCGCCGCTTCCGCCAGGCGTTTCGATGCTGCCGCCGGATCGTTTTCCTTGAAGGTGGAAAGCTGCCATTCGACAAGCTGCCCGCTGCGGCCGTTTACACCGTAGATGGCAAGATACGATTCGTAGTATTCGGGACGGTCAAATGAAGATCGACGCAGCGTTTCGGTTTTCAGAAGCACGAAAGCATCACAGCCAACCGCGTTTGCGACGTTTTTCGCCTGGTCCGCCGTCATGTTGAAAGGCGACTCCGGCGTCGAAGAGCGGAATGCCGATGCGGCCATCGAACGGTCGATCAGTTTGAATTTGTCCGCAAACGGAGCTTCAAACCTTTCGGCGATCTCGAGCGCCTGTGCGTTCCCTTCCGGCGTAAGTATCGCAACGCGTTGGGCGAAAGCGGCAACGCTTAGTACGGCCGCGATAAGAGTCGCCAGTGAAAAGGGTGCCAGAAGGTTTCTCATTTCCGGTAGAGATGCGCAATGTCGGCTTTGACCTCACCTGGAAAGCAGATCCGATGGATACGGTAACCGGTCTGCAAACCGCGGACCGCTGCGCTTACTTCTGAGATCTCGCGGATCGAAGGTTTCGAAAATCCTTCTTCGACGTAAATCCGGTCTTTTGGCTTTGCGGCATCGGTCGAATAGAAATAGTGCGGCACGTCACCTGCTTTGTCCTCGATAAAATAATATTCAGGATCGAACCCGCCGCCGGCAACGATCTTTCGTGAGGCCTCGACGAACTCCGGACGGTCCTCGTCGGGCATGTCGAGATCGAACGCCTTAAAGAGCCTGCGATTTAAGAATCGCCGCGAAAGATCGGCGAGAATACGGTCACCGGAACTTTGCCAGCGTTTTATATAGAAGAGTAAGTCGGTGTCGTCGAGGCTGAGATGTTCCGCGAGCGACAGTTTTTCGCCATGTAGTATTTTCTCGAACGCCGAACCCGGAACGTACCACACCGGTTGTCCCGTGGCGAACAAATGCAGTGCCCGCCTTATCAGCGACTGCAACACTGTCTCGGCGGCACGAAGCGTGCGATGAAAATATACCTGCTTGAACATATAATATCGCGCCTGCAGGTAATCTTCGACTGCGTATAATCCTTGGGCGGAAATGTAAAGTTGATCGTCAGTTTCGTTGATCTCGATCGACTTGATGATCCATTCGAGATCATAAATACCGTACTTAACGCCCGTCATCAGCGAATCACGCAGCAGATAATCCATTCTGTCCGCGTCGAGCTGCGATGAAACGAGCTGTGCGAGAGCCATCGGCCGAAAGGCGCCGCGAATTATACCGGCAACGTCCCCTGCCAGCCGCGGCGAAAAGCCGCGAAGTACCTGGCCGATCTCCGTTTCTTCGCTTAGCACGGCTTCGACGGTGAAGTCTTCGTGGTGGAAATCGAGAATTCCTTCGACGACATGCGAGAAAGGGCCGTGGCCGACGTCGTGCAGGAGAGCCGCCGATCGGACGGCGATCCTGTCATCGTCGGCTATCGAATAATTTGAAGCAAGATTGTCGAGAATTCGCGTCGCCAAATGGTACGCGCCCAACGAGTGCGTAAAGCGCGAGTGCTCCGCCGTGTGATACGCGACGTAGCCCAGCCCGAGCTGCCGCACGCGGCGCAGCCGCTGAAACTCGGCGGTGTCGATCAACCTCGCGAGCAGCTTTCCCTCGTCCGTGTCCATACGGATACGGATAATATTGTGCACCGCATCGCGGTATATTCTTTCCGACAGATCGCACTCTCCCCAGCTTGCCTAGATTGTGTCGCCGCTGCCAAGATTTATCAAGCGGCCTCCTTCGAAAAATGTCACGAAAATCAATGACGAAGTGGTATAATACTGCTCCTTTCCACAATTTATTTTCTGTCCGGAGGTTGTAATGAAACCAGCTCGAAAACCATTTGTAATTCAATTGGTTATCACTACGTTCGCATCTCTTTTTCTCCTTTTTTCTGTCCAAACTGCCCTTGCGGGAAATAGCATTTCCGGTTTCGTATTCGACAAAGGCAGAAATCCTCTTGCTGATATCGATGTTGAACTGCTCGATGAATACTATCGCGTCGTGAATAACGGTGCGACCAACGGACGAGCAAAAACCACCGCGACCGGATGGTACGAATTCAACGGTTTGAACGATGGAAATTATACCGTCCGCGTCCTGGCATTTAGATACGATCTCGACGACCAGACCCAATACGTCGAGGCAAAAAGTATAAGCTCGATCCCGGGACAGACCGGCAGTATGACCTACACGCAGGACTTCTATTTACAGCCGAAAAAAGGCGGCCTTCGCGATGCTGAATTAAGCGTAATATTCGCCCAGGAAGTGCCAAAGGCGGCCCAGCAGGCGTATAAGAAGGCGATCGGCGACTATTCCAATCGAAGAGCGGATGCAGGCTTTGCCGGGCTGCAGCAGGCTCTCACGATCTTTCCGACGTATTACCTGGCTCTGATGCGCTACGGCGAAGAGCTTTATCTCAAGAAGCAGTATACGTCAGCGACGCAGGTCTTTATGGCGGCAGCGGAGGTAAATCCGCAAAGCGCCTTGCCCTATTTCAATGCGGGAACCGCACTGAATGATCTGGGCGGAAAGTATCTGAAAAACGCGAAGCTTGCTTTGGAACAAGCGCTGGCCAAGGCTCCGCTTTCGCCCGCGGTATTGACCAGGCTCGGCTCGGTCGAGCGAAAGCTGGGACAGTCGGCAGCCGCCGAAAAGCACCTTTTGCTTGCGAAGAAAATGGCGCCTACAAGAGTGCCCGAGATCCAGAAGGAGCTCGCCCAGCTCTATGGAAACGATATGAAGAAATATAAAGAAGCCGCTGACGAACTCGAGCAGTATGTAAAGTCCGCAAAACTTAGCAGTGACGACAAGGCCAAGCTGAATCAGCAGATAGCGGACCTAAGGCAGAAGGCCCAAACACAGACGGCGAACTAAAGCGTCCCACCAAGGTAAAAACAGGGTGTGCGAGAGATCGCACACCTTTTCGTTTGTCTCGAATTACTCACCTAACGATAGGGTTAGCAGCCTCGTCGAAGAAGTCGATCCTTGGCCGCGTCGTTCCGCAAACTCTACCCGAACACTCTCCAAATCCACCCGGTTCCGTAGCAACCGCGACCTTCTGCGGATAAATGCGACGCTTTATACAAACAAGTGCCCGGTCATTTAACTGGAGATCGTCGCCGACCGACGCAATTACGGCGCAAAAAAAGGCCTGTCCAATAAAGGACAGG
>JBBSGG010000049.1:0-21223 GCA_038254305.1 Pyrinomonadales bacterium | reverse complement strand
TCTGTCATTTACTTCCTCCCTTAGCTCGAATAATTTATCTAAAACTATGCCGTCTGCGCCCGCTCGTGCGGCTTTGCCAACGGAAATCCGTCGGTAGCGAGCACGCGTTTTGCCTGGCGGATGTGCCGTTTCGTATGCTCGGCAGCCGTTTTCAGCTCCGAAATCACGTGATCGATCCTCTCGTCCATAACTTTTCTCCGGATTAGTTGCGCAGCGGCTTGCCGGTTTTCAGCATCGCGGCGATCCGCTCCTGCGTCTTCCGCTCGCCGCAAAGCGAAACGAATGCTTCACGCTCAAGATCGAGCAGGTAACGCTCCGAAACGTAGGTCTGATGATTCAGATCGCCGCCGCTCATCACTTTTGCAAGTTTCTTCCCGATCAGCTCGTCGTGATCGGAAATGAATTGGCCGCGTTTCATCATATGGAGTGCAAGCTTCATTGCCGCCTGCGCCGAGCTTCCGAGTGCGAGGATGTCGTTCCGTTCGACCGGCTGAACGTAGCCCGATGCGTCGAGGTTCAGCACCTCCTGCTTGGCATCTGCGATGAGACGGTCACCGTTCATGGAAATGGCGTCGCTGTCGCGAAGGAAACCCCACGCACGAGCCTCCTGTGCCGAGGTCGCGACCTTGCCCATGCCGATCGTCTCGAAAGTCTTTTTCAAAAACGCAAGCGGGTCGGCGTCGGGTGTTCGCTTTGCCGCGTCCATCGCACGCATCGTCATCTCCTTGGTCCCGCCGCCCGCGGGAATTACACCCACGCCGACCTCGACCAGGCCGATGTAGGTCTCGCCCGCGGCCCGCACCTTATCTCCGTGTATGGCGATCTCGCAGCCGCCGCCGAGCGTCAGGCCGTACGGTGCCGTCACCACAGGTTTCGAAGAATACCGCAGGCGCATAACGGCGTTTTGAAGAGCTGAGACCATCATGTTGATGTCGTCCCACTCTTCTTCCTGCGCCGCCATCAACAGCAGCATGATGTTGGCGCCGGCGGAAAAATTTCCGCGCTGGTTTCCGACGACGAGACCTTTGAAATTACGCTCGACCTCGTCAATCGCGAAGTTCATCATCTGCACGGTATCGCCGCCGATCGAGTTCATCTTCGAGTGGAACTCGAGGCACGCGACGCCGTCGCCCAGGTCGATCAGCGTCGCCCCTGGATTCGATTTGATGACGCCTGTTTGTTCCTTTACCGATCTCAGAACGAGTACGCCCGGACGGTCAGGCATCGGCTTATATTCGCCCGCCATGAGATCGAAATACGAGAGCTTGCCGCTCTCGTTCTTATAAAACGTCTCGGCGCCGGAATCGAGCATTTCTTGGACATTCGTCGGGACGGCCTGGCCTTCCTTCTTCATCCGCTCGACCGACTCTCGAACGCCGATCGCGTCCCATGCCTCGAAAACGCCGATCTCCCAGCCAAAGCCCCATTTGATCGCGTTGTCGATCTCGACGATCGTGTCCGCGATCTCCGGAATTCGGTTTGCCGCATATCGCAAAACCCGCGACGTCGTCTTCCACAAAAATTCGCCTACGCGGTCATCACCCCAAACAAGTTTTTTGACTCGCGGCGGAATCTCCTCTATCTGTTTTGCAGCGTCAAGAGACGTGAATTTTGTCTTCGCCTGCGGCTTGTATTCGAACGTGTTCAAATCGAGCTCGAGAATCTCTGTTTTGCCCTCGGCGCTTTTGGATTTCTTGTAAAATCCGCCTTTTGTTTTATCTCCGAGCAGTTTCTTGTCGAGCAATGTCTGGATAAGATGAGGAAGTTGAAACACTTCGCGGTCTTCGTCGTCCGGCACGGCCGGATAGAGATTGTTGGTGACGTGTGCCGTTACGTCGAGGCCGACAAGGTCCGACGTGCGAAAGGTCGCAGACGATGCGTGCCCGATCGCCTTGCCGGTCATCTGGTCGACCTCGGTCGGCGTAAAGCCCATGGCGATCATCTCGTGGATCGTCGCCATCATGCCGAAAACACCGATGCGGTTGGCGATAAAATTCGGCCGGTCTTTTGCCGGAACAACGCCTTTGCCAAGACGCTGATCGAGAAATCCGGCGATCTTGCAGGCCATTTCGCCGCCTGTCCATTCAGTCGGGATGATCTCGACCAGCTTCATATAACGCGGCGGGTTAAAGAAATGAATGCCGATAAAATGTTGTTTGAATTCGTCCGAAAATGGCGCCGCTATGCTCTCTATCGGAATACCGCTGGTATTCGAAGCGATGACAGCACCGGCCTTCATGTTCTTTTCGACCTCGGCAAAAACCTTATGCTTGATATCGAGATCTTCTACGACGGCTTCGATGACCAAGTCGCAATCGTTAAGCTTAGACATATCGTCGGTAAAATTGCCGATCGAGATCAGCTTTGCGTTGTCGCCAAGCATGAATGGCGCGGGCCGCGATTTTGCGAGCGCTACGAAGCTGGCTTTTGCGTTGCGGTTTTTGACCTCCGGCGAATCAAGCGTGAGGCTCTTCGCTGCTTCCTCGGGTGTGAGTTCACGCGGTACAATGTCGAGCAGTAGCGACTGAATGCCCGCGTTAGCAAGATGGGCGGCGATCGCGGCACCCATCGTTCCGGCGCCCAGGACTGCGGCCTTTTTGATGTTCATAAACTCGATATTAGGTAAGAACGTTCAGGTCTAAAGTTGGGCAAAGTATAACTGAATGAGCGTTCATTCAGCAAGCGAAACAGCGAAGAAACCTCGTAATCCAGCGCGAATCCCATATTTGCTTGACAGCTTAACGAATTAATTTCATACTGCTTTCCGAAATCACGAAGCGCGGACCCGGAATTCACCTAACAACCTCTACTGCTCACTCCCGCTTTGCACATTTCAGCACACTTCAGATAAATCAGGAGGATCCAGATGAGTAAATTACTTTTCGCGGTATTGCTTTCGGCACTTTTCGTCATTTCAGGAATCGCGCAGACGTCGGCAACGCCCGCAGTCAAGGCGACCGAAGCGCCGAAACGCGGTCCTATTTTCCGCGCTACTAAATCACAGATAAAAGATGTGCAGTCGATGCTTAAGGACAAAAAGCTCTACACGGGCGAGGTAACAGGAAAACTCGACGACACGACCCGCGCTTCGATAAAGAGCTATCAAAAGGATAATGGCTTGCGTGTGACCGGCACGCTCAACCGAGCTACGCTTGAAAAAATGAACATCGAGCTGACCGACGGCCAAAAAGCAATACCTGTTTCGTCCAAATCGTACGCCGCCGCCGATTCGGTAACGCCCGCCGCGAAAGAAAAGACCGGTGCACCGTCAAAGCGTATGATCTTTCGAGCCAGCAAAGATCAGGTGATGGAAGCGCAAAAGATATTGAAAGAGAAGAACATGTATGCGGGCGGTCAGACGGGCAAGCTCGATGACGAGACCCGCGACGCGCTGAAAAAATATCAAGGAGCTAACGGACTAAAATCAACCGGGACGCTGAACCAGGCGACGCTCGAAAAAATGGGCATCGAGCTTAATGAAAACCAAAGATCGGCTGCCAGTAAATGAAGGTTCCCCCTCAGCCATCATTGACAAGCCCTTAGTACGCCAGGCTTTCATATTTTTCTGAAGACCTGCTCGGACAAACGGCTTTCTGATATAATCCCGGCATGAAGTTACCGCTAGTACTGGTATTTGTTTCGCTGTTCTCCGTTTTGGCCGCCGCACAGTCAACGCCGCGCCAAAAAAAGGCTGCCGACTCCATACGAAAAGTGATGACCGAGCAGACCGTCGCCTGGAACAATGGCGACATCGACGGCTTTATGAGCGGTTATTGGAACTCCGACAAGCTCGTGTTCGTCGGTTCAAGCGGGGTCACACGTGGATGGCAGCCGACGCTCGACAATTATAAAAAACATTACAACTCGCGCGAAAAGATGGGGGCGCTCACGTTTTCCGATCTTGAGGTCGACGTGCTCTCGAAAGACGCCGCGGTCGTCCTCGGCAGTTGGTCGCTGGCTCGCGAAAAGGACAACCCTCACGGTAAATTCACACTGATCTTTCGAAAATTCAAGGAAGGCTGGCGTATCGTGCACGACCACACCAGCTAATAACTTCGAATTAATGAATCGAGGTCGCGATCTGCCAGCTACCGCGGTTAAGAGTAAGTTTAAAAAAATCACCGATCGATCAGCTCGGCCGAACGGCGGCCCGAATTCCCTTGCCGACTTTCGTCGATAAATTATACTTTTCGTATAGGCCTTCGAACACGCTTTCCCAGGATCGTTCGCAGGCGGCCGCTCGCGCCTTAACGGACATCTCGCGAAGCCGCTCTCGATTTTGCGCGACGTGAACGACGATATCCAGGAAATCGTTTTCGTCCTTAGCAACGAAGCCGTTGATATTATGCTCGATCAAGTACTTCGGGCCTCCCTCAGGCATGACTATAGCCGGAACGCCTGACGCCATCGCTTCGAGAACAACATTTCCAAATGCGTCCGTCTGTGACGGAAAGACAAAAATATCCGTATTCGCGAACGCTTCAGCAAGGGCCTCTCCGTGCAGCAAGCCTGTGAGCTCGAGGTTTTTTACATTGCGTTTGAGCCAAGAATCTTCGCGTCCTTCGCCGACGAGAACAATTTTGTAATCTGTTATTCCTCCCTTTGTCAGGGCTTGATCCACCTTTTGAAAAAAGCGCACATTTTTTTCCGGGCGAAGCCTGCCGACGTATCCAAGCACGAAGGTCGAATCGGTTCGACGCCGTTTTTCAGGAGTGAGAAACGTCGTGTCGACCCCTCGGCTCATTAGAAACGACGGTCGCCTTGTGTGCTTCAATAGCGTTTTTACTAATTCATCATTCGGAGCAAGTTGTACTTGGGCAAGAAAAAGTAACTTCATTGTGGCCTGTAACATTGCTTTTTCAGTAAGGTGGCCGATCTTTCTCTGTGTCGAATCAGGCAGCCAGCCCAAATTCGTTAGCAGTCGGCTAGCGACGTACTCGTGCACATTCGTGTGCCACGTTGCGACTGCCGGGATATCTTGGCGGTGGGCGAAATAGAAGCCGATCTGACTGACATCATTCAACCCCGTCACATGAATTACGTCAGGCTTAAATTCGGCGAGCTTTCGGTTGATGACTCGAATGTGACGCCAAAACAAAGGGTCGTATTTCAGATCACCGTCGAAAGTCAGCGATGCCGAACTTCTTTTGAGATCGAGCGCTTCACACGCACCTTCGCTGACAAAATTCGTTTCTTTGCCGCCGCGGATACATAGAAATGGGAAGCCATTTGTTCGAGCAAAGCTTTCGAGGCGCCATAGAACGTTAGCCGCTCCGTTGACCTCGTGAAAGGAATCGGCAAAAAGCGCCACGCGAGGAATCTTGGTCATTGTGTGCGTGTATTCGTTGGCATGGCCCGCAAGGTGACTAGAAGCTGAACTTCGACTCAAACGTCAACCGCTTTCGTCCTCCTCAAGAAACGAAGGTCGGTCGGTAACCAAATGACAATACAGCCGGCGGCAGATCTTAGGAGCAGATCGACCGCCATGCCGTATTTTGCTGAATCCGAAGGTTAGTTCTTACCTTTTTTCTCGTCGCGTGCTTCTTTTGCATCCTGGGATTTGCTTTCGTGTTCGACACCGATCACGGCACCGCTAAACGCGTCGACGTTGACTTCCCGCGTCGATCCGTCTTGGTTTTTGAACTCGAAAGAATAGATCCATTTCCCTTTTTCGTTCTCAAGCTCCTTTGCTTTAAGCTTCAGCCCTTTCGCACGCTCCATCGCGATCGTCTGCGCCCGTTTCATTCCGATCTTTTTCCCCTGTGCGTTCGCCGTCAAACCAAAAGCGAAAACCAGGCCGCCAACTACTAATGTAGATAAAAATGATTTCATCGTGTTCTCCTTTGTTGTAAATCCCACAGAATCTGCTGTGTAAGATAATGATAGCGCTTGATAAATTAACAGCGGATTAACGGGGAAAGCGGACGGTGAAAGTATTTTCGCCATGCTCTGACTTTGTTAGGTTGAGTGACGCACCGTGGAGCTCAGCGATCCAACGTGAGATGGACAGTCCGAGGCCGGCTCCGCTGGTTGAAGATTCCGCCTCCCGAGAACGGGCCACGTTCGCACGAAAAAACCTTTCAAAGATCGCTTCTCTTTGATCCGGAGCGATCTCCGGGCCCGTATTAGATATGGTAACGTGCCGATCGCGTACGTCGACTGAAATACGGCCGCCTTCCTGATTATACTTAACGGCGTTATCGAGCAGGTTAAGGAACATTCGGCGAAGCAGCGATTCGTCGCCCGATACCGAAGTCTCTTCCGTCGACAGGTCGATGCTTACGTCCCGTTTTTCAGCCAGAGTTCGAATAGACCTTACGCATTCGTTCACGATTTCATCGACATATATCGGCTGTCGGACGAATGAAAAATTTCCCGAATCAGCCCTCGCGAGAGTAAAAAGATCATCGACAATTCGCGTCAGTCTAATACTTTCCTCATGAACGATGTCCAATGACTCTTTATAGTCTTTGGCTTGGCGGTCGTCCTTGAACAACGCGACCTCCGATTCGCCGCGAACGATCGCAAGCGGTGTGCGCAGTTCGTGCGAAGCGTCGGCCATAAATCGCCGCTGCTGTTCAAACGCTTTGTCGAGGCGGTCCAGCAGACCGTTAAAAACCTGGGCGAGGTCGCCGAGCTCATCATTTGGATTCGCGACTGGCAGACGTTCATGCAGGTTGCGGGATGTGATGCCGCTCGCCTGCGAACTCATCTCGCGAATAGGTGCAAGACTTCGGCGAATCAGAAAAAAACCTCCCAGCCCCGAGAGCAACAGGCCAATGGGAATCGAGAGAAATGCGGTAATCCGGAGTTTTGATTCGAGCTCAAGACGGTCCGACACCGGCCGAAACGTATACAGGTAAAACTCCTGGCCGCTTTGCGAGAAAGACCGCCGCAGAACGCGGAACGGCTCGCTGTTGTCTCCGACGCCGCAATCTCCGTAACCCGACGGGTTGCAGGCCTCGATCGCCGGCGGCGCGAATTCGGATGTGCCCGCAACATTTTTACCAGCCGTCGACGACACAGCGAATTGATAGTCGCGGAAGCGAAACGAATCCATTGTCTCCGAAATATCCTTTTCCGGATGCAGCTTCCGCCCTTCGTCTTCTTCGCTTTTTGCGGCGGCTATAAAATCGTTTGCCATCTCCGAAAGGCCGTTGTCGGTATCGGCTCGCACCGCGTAGACGAAAGAGAAGTACATCAGCGCAGTAAGAGCAACGATCACAAACGCGAAAACGAGCGTGTACCACAAAGTGAGTTTGGCGCGAATTGAATTAAACATCGTCTAAAATGTAACCGGCGCCGCGCCGCGTCTGGATCAGCTCGATCTCGAATCCCGTGTCCACTTTGTCTCTTAACCTTTTGATATACACCTCAATAAGATTTGAAAACGGATCGAAGGACTCGTCCCAAACATGTTCAGCTATTTCGGCGCGGCCGACGACCTTTCCCTTTTCACGCGCCAAAAATTCCAGCAGTGAGTATTCCTTAGCCGTCAGCGGAATCTCCTTGCCGTTTCGAAAGACGCGCTGGCCGGTCGTGTCGATGGTCAGGTCCGCAATGATGATCAGCGGAGGCCTGACCTCCGTGCTGCGGCGAAGCAGCGCGCGTAGCCGCGCCAGCAATTCTTTGAAAGCGAATGGTTTCGCAAGATAATCGTCAGCTCCGGCGTCAAGACCGGTGACTCGGTCGTCAATCGCATCGCGCGCCGTGAGCATTATCACCGGTGTCGAATCTGACCGCGAACGCATCGCACGGCAAACGGCAAATCCATCTCGGCCCGGGAGCATCACATCCAGGATGACCACGTCATACGTGTTTATAGCGAGCTGATACAATGCGTCGTCGCCGTCCGACGCTGTGTCGACCGCATAAGTATTTTCGCGAAGCCCGCGGGCGACGAACCTGGCGATCTTGATGTCATCTTCAACCAGAAGAACACGCATTCTGCCTTGAATCATACTTCAGCAGAAATAAATATGGGATTAATACTGAACCGCGGTGCGTCGCCGTAAAAAGAAGTAGTTGAAGCCTTAGACAGAAATCATATCGTCCTCAGCCTTAGCTACTGTCCCAAGTTCGAATTTCAACCGAATCGTTTTCAATGCTGATTTATCGAACCGCCTCTCGAAGGTCCTTCGGTTCCCTCGTACACGAGACTGATAAGGCGATTGACGATCGCAGAGATTTTTCCAGCACGCATGCCGGTAAGCTTTTCGATGTCGGCACGCGAAACCGCCTGACGCTTTCGGATCAATTCAGGAACACGGATCGATTGATGTCACGCACATCGTGAACATCGACATTTTGAACCCATTGCCCTTTTCCTTCCGAATAGCGTTCGCAAGGACCTTAACAGCGAGGGCACTTTCCCGGCAAGCTAGCGGCCGGTCGCGTCATCTCGTGCGTGTAATAACATCTACCGAATCGGAGGTCTGAATTATTCGATCTGGCGAGCGCCAAATTGCGGGCGAACCCGTAAATGCGGGGGGATATCTCGGATTCGACTAACAAATTCGTCCAACGGCAGTCTCAACGCTGCATTGTCCAGTAGTTCCCATTTCATATTTGTGGTAAGGTGGTCGCCAAATGCTTGATCCCTCAGGGCCGATCCGTTCGTTTGCTTTCAGTTCCGTGCGTAAGCTGAGGTCTCTGACCGGCTTTGCAGTATCGCGACGTGTCCTGTTTTGCGTCGCTGTCCTCACATGTTCCTTTTCGCTTCCGGTACGTGCTCAGCATTCTGAGCCTGCGGTGCCAGACTCGGTCGTCGTACAGCCTGGGGCTCCCGGCCGGCCGACCCGGACGTTGCCGTCTTCGACACGCGGAACATTGCCGCCGCGTTCGCCAAAGGATGTCGAGTTCATGCAGGGAATGATCATGCACCACTCGCAAGCGGTCGATATGACGGCTCTGATCGAGTCGCATACGGAAAATAAGAAGCTCTGGCTGCTCGGCGCACGCATCAGCAAGTCTCAGTCGGACGAAATGAATTTCATGAAGCGCTGGCTCACAGTTCGCGGCGAGCCTGTCTCGGCTCCGATGGCTGGAATGGACGGCATGGAAGGCATGGAAATGTCCCACCACCAGATGCTAATGCCCGGAATGCTCACGCGGAAACAGATGGACGCCTTGCGAAACGCAATGGGCGCGGAGTTCGACCATTTGTTTTTGACCGGGATGATCCAACATCACGGCGGTGCGTTGATAATGGTGAAGGATCTGTTCGATACGGCGGGCGCAGGGCAGGATGCCGAATTGTTCAACTTCACGACCGATATCGATAGCGGCCAGCGTGCCGAGATCCGGATAATGCAGGGTATGCTTGGTAATTGACCATATTGGTAATTGACCATAGAGGAAAAACAATGAATCGAGTACACACTTTTGGATGCCGTTTTGTATTGACGCTGTTTGTAAGCGTCGCATGTTCTGCTGCCGCGCTCGCGCAGACTGCGTCACCCACGCCGACGCCGGATGCGAAGCCCGCGCAGCAGGACCCGTTTGCGCCTGTAGCCGCGCCGCCGTTGCCTGCCGGAATGACCGGCTCGGATATGAATGATCCGCGGGCGAAGCTTACTCCGGGTTTGTACAACGCGGGCGAGGCCTCGTCCGGACTCAAGCATTTAACACTCCTTAAAAAACCGGACGCCTTCCAACTCGGTACCGAGGATCCAAACGATCCCAAGGTTAATAAGACGCTCAGTGGCGTGCTTGGCATACCTGATCCGACAAAAGTTCCTCCGTCAACCAAGATGGTTTTGTCCCAGCTTGCCTTTGCGAACTCGGACATGGCTTTTCAAGGCGATCACCTTTTCCAGGGAAACTTTTACGGCGTAAGCATTTACGACATCGCGGACCCGGCGAAAGTGAAACTGCTTACGACCATGGTTTGCCCGGGCGGCCAGGGTGACGTGTCGGTGTACAAGAATCTGATGTTCATGTCGGTCGAGATGGCGAACGGCCGTATCGATTGCGGTACTCAATCCTTCCCGCCGGCCATAGGTCCGCATCCGACGGCCGAAAAGGACCGTTTCCGCGGCGTCCGCATATTCGATATCTCAAATATTGCGGCCCCTAAACAGATCGCAGACGTACAGACATGCCGCGGTTCGCATACACACACTCTCGTCGTCGATCCAAACGACAAAAACAATGTCTATATCTACGTCTCCGGGACCTCGTTCGTCCGCCCGGGCGAAGAGCTTGCAGGGTGCTCAGGCGATAAGCCGGACAAGGACCCGAATACTGCCCTGTTCCGCATCGACGTCATCAAGGTCCCTCTTGCGGCACCGGAGAAGGCGGCCATTGTTTCGAATCCACGCGTCTTCATGGACGCCCGCACGGGCGTAATGAACGGCCTTAGCAACGGCGGCACGCATGGAAAGCTCGACAAGCCCTCGGATACTGATCAGTGCCATGACATTACGGTCTACGCAGCCATCGGGTTAGCGGCCGGTGCCTGCTCCGGTAACGGCATTCTTCTGGACATCAAAGACCCGGTCAATCCGAAGCGTGTAGACGCGGTAAACGATCCGAACTATTCTTATTGGCATTCGGCTTCGTTTTCTAACGATGGGAAAAAGGTTGTATTTACTGATGAATGGGGCGGAGGCCTCGGTGCAAGGTGTCGAGCCAACGATCCCAACGTATGGGGTGCTGACTCGATCTTTCATGTTGAAAATAACAAGCTAAAATTTGCAAGCTACTACAAAATGCCGGCCGCCCAGGGCGACACGGAAAACTGCGTCGCGCATAACGGGTCGCTTGTTCCGGTTCCCGGTCGCGACATCGAAGTTCAGTCATGGTATCAGGGAGGGGTCTCGGTGATGGATTTCACCGATGCCGGCCATCCGCAAGAGATCGCCTATTTCGACCGCGGCCCGATCGACCCGAAATCGCTTGTCCTCGGCGGCTACTGGTCGGCATATTGGTACAACGGAAATGTTTACGCGTCCGAGATAGCACGCGGCCTGGACGTTTTCGAGCTAACACCGACAAAATTTCTTACGCAGAACGAGATCGACGCCGCGAAAACGGTGCGCGTTAGCGAATTGAATGTCCAGAACCAGGAAAAAATCGAATGGCCGCGAAAGCTAGTCGTGGCAAAGGCGTATGTCGACCAATTGGAGCGTTCGCAAGCTCTCGCATCAGGCGAGATCGCATCGTTGCGGCAGGCGATCCAAGCGGCGGAGAGTTCGCGTAACCCCGGAAAGCTCAAGAGCCTAGCGCCCTCGTTGGAGACGAGCGCCGGCTCCGCGAAAAGCGTTGCGGACGCGACCAGAATGCGGGCTTTAGCTGAAATTCTCAAGAGACCGGCACTCTAAATATTTAGATCGCGTTCCTTATTGGCGAACCGAGATGCTGCGAATTAGGCCTAGGTCGATATCTTTCGTTGTACCGTTTCTCATGCGGATGTGAAGCGTACCTGTTGCCGGCACGTTCAATTCCATGCCACTCGTGCGGGCGTGTCCTTCATCGTCGCCATTGTCATTACCGCCGCGGTCGTCGGGTCGGCCGCCGCCGTCTGCAGCGCCAGTAAACGCGAGTGCTCCGGTCAGGCTTGCGTGGAAAGATCCACCGCCGTTTGATTGATTCGTGATGTGAAGTATCACTGTCTGGCGCTTGTTTAGTTGAAAGGTCGCGATCTCTCGGCCAGTCCCTCCGGACCCGCTCTGAGCTCCTTCGCAACACAGCAGTGCCGTCGACGACCCGTTTCGCGGCAGCACCTCGAAGGTGAATGACGCCATATCATCGCGGGTCCTGCGTTTAACATCGAAGGTAATGGTCACTTTGCCCGGCCCCGCAACAAACGAATAAAATACTTCCTTATCTCCATCGACCTGGTGGTCGGTGAAGGTTCCGGATACCTCGCTCGAGCCCATCGGCGTCGGATTATCGCGGTCAGACGATTGCGCCGATGCGGTCCCGGCAAAAATAGCGACCATGGCGAGAACTATAGGAACCAAAGATCCATATCGTTTCATTTCGAACTCCTTCGTTCAGTTAGCTGTTAAAGGTCAAGTAGTTCAGAGGATTCCAAACAAACTTAAAAAAGAGGTAGCTGACTCTAATTCGTGCAAGCTTAGGCTTATAAGAACGCTAAGTCAATAATCGCGCCTCTCGACTTTAGGCGCCAAAAGGACGAAGATCTTTGCTCTCGAAAATTGCGGCGTGATAGGCACTCGGCACACATCTTGCCGTTAGCTACATCTTAGCTCGTATGCTCGAAATTAGGACGATTTAAGGAAGGTAAAAAATGGCGGAAGATGGAAATGCATCGATAGAAAAATTGAAAGGCATGCTTGAAGATATAGACTTTTGCATGCTGACGACTATGGACGGCGGCAAGTTGCGTAGCCGGCCGATGTCTACCCAGGAGCTCGGGGCCGACGGCGAGTTATGGTTCTTTACACGCGACGATTTCCGTCCATGGCCCTCATTCCGGTTTCGACGACATCTTCGGCAGTTTCCTGCCCCTTCCCACAAAATGGACGAGATCGCGGCCGACAGCCGCGTAAACGTCGCTTATTCCAAGCCGGACGATAATACGTACGTGTCTGTATCGGGTACAGGATCGATCAGCAAGGACCGCGCGAAGATCGAGGAACTATGGAGCCCGATACTCAAGGCATGGTTCCCGGACGGCCTAGAGGATCCGAAGATTTGCCTGCTGAAAGTGCAGGTCGAAGAGGCTGAGTATTGGGATGCACCGTCGTCGAAGATCGTGCAGATAGCGGGATTCATCAAGGCTTTGGCCACCGGGCAGGAAGCAGATTACGGCGACCACGGCACGGTGAAGATCTAGTAACACAGATCCATTGAAGTCTGAGGGAATAATCGTGGATAATGGAACACTAAAAGTTCCGTTATCCACTTTTTATTTCGGGAGTGCATTAAATGAAAAAGTTCGTCTTTGCCGTCGTTTTCTCCCTTGCGTTGTGTTTCACGGCGTTTGGTCAGCCGTCCACTATTCAGCAGTATCTGAATATCAAATCCGCCGGATCGCCGACATTTTCGCCGGATGCGAAACACATTGTATATCTGACGAACGTCACCGGCACGTCGCAGGTGTGGTCGATCGATCTGCCGAACGGCCAGCCGAAGCAGCTTACGAATTACGACGACAATATCAGTTTCGTAAGGTGGCTGCCGGACGGCGGCGGCATCATTTTCGGCAAGGCGAGGGGCGGCGACGAGAATACCCAGTTGTTCTGGATGAAGACGGACGGTTCGGGCCTGCGGCAGTTAACCGACGACCCAAAGGTGCAGCACAATTTTGCCGAAATTTCTGACGACGGAAGGACGATATATTACTCGTCGAATAAGCGGAACCGCAACTTTTTCGACATTTACTCGATGGACCTCTCCACCGGCAGCGAAGATCTCATCTACCAGCAGGACGGCAACAACGATCTCGCTGCGGTCAATGACAACGGCACGAAGTTCATCATTTCACGCGACGGCGTCGACCTGAGCCTCGACAACAATCTCTATCTCGTCGACGCAAAAACTAAACAGGAGACGCTGCTTACGCCGCACACCGGAGCTTCGCAGTTCGGCGATGTCGAGTTCGTCGCGGACGGTATTATCTTCGCCCACAACAACGGCCGCGAGTTTTACAGCCTCGCCCAGATGCGGAGAAAGAACGCCGCCGGCGACGATTGGAGCGACGCCAACCGCGAAGTGAAAATACTCGACAACGTCACGCCCTGGGACATCGGCGGGCTGACCATGACGCCCAACGGCAACACGCTCGCATATACGGTAAACCGCGAAGGCTTTTCCGAATTGGAGCTGCGTCGGGTCGAAACCGGCGGCAAGCCCCGAATCTCAACTGTTGCGATCAGGCCGGAACGCATACAACTCCCGGCACAAGGTGTTGCGGGCGGAGTGACTCTCTCGAACGATCAGCAAAAAGTCGCATTCTCGTTCAGCTCGGCGACGAACAACGGCGATATTTGGGTATTCGACCGACGAATGCACAAGCTTGACCAAATAACCCACAGCGATCGTGCGGGAATCGATCAGATATCGTTCGTTGCGCCCGAGCTGATAAAATACAAGACGTTCGACGGTCGTGATGTCCCGGCGTGGTATTACCGACCGTTAACAAATGCGCCTTCTTCGGAACACAATTTCATACCAGGTTACGGCAAGGTTTCGGCGAATCGGAACCTGCCGGTCATCGTCTCCGTACACGGCGGTCCCGAGGGCCAAGAGCGTTCCGGATTCAATCCGCTTTATCAGTATTATCTCTCCCATGGTTACGCGATTCTCGCTACCAACGTTCGCGGTTCCACCGGATACGGGAAGACGTTCACGCATCTCGATGACGTCCGCAAGCGTGAAGATTCGGTGAAGGATCTCGCGTACGCCGTGGAATGGCTAAAGGCAAAGGGCGCAGCAGACCCGAAACGTATCGCAGTGATGGGCGGAAGTTATGGCGGATACATGACGCTCGCGGCGATCACGCTTTATCCGGGCTTGTGGGCGGCGGCGGTCGATACGGTTGGCATCGCGAATTGGGAAAGTTTCCTCAAAAACACGTCCGGTTATCGCCGCCGGCAGCGTGAAGTGGAGTATGGAATGCTCGACAAGGACATCGACTTTTTGCGTTCGATCTCGCCTTTATCGAAAGTCGATAAGATCAAAACGCCTCTATTCATTATCGCAGGCAAGAACGATCCGCGCGTTCCGTACACCGAAGCCGAGCAGATGGTCGGAGCTCTCAAAAAACGCGGAGCGGTCGTGGAATATAAACTCTACGACGACGAAGGCCACGGCATCGCCAAATTAAAAAACCGCCTTGAGCTATATCCGCTCGTTGCGGATTTTCTGGATAAGTATATGAAGTAGGAATTGAACGCGGATCAGGAGCGGATCTGAATAATGCTCTAAAAAGTAAATTTCAGATCCGCCTTCATCTGCTAGATCCGCGCGATCCATCAAGTCCCCGTTCCGTCAAACCGTTATTACACGTCCGACCGCGTTAGATTCGCGTGCTGCGTCGAGCACCTTTTGAACGGCGAGACCGTCTTCGAAAGTCGCCGCGTATTCGATCGTGTTGCGTCCATCGAGGATCGCTTCGACGATCTTCGGTGCGAACATCATAAAGCCGCGCGAAAATCCGGTGTCGGGAACGCCTGAGATCGCATCGGCCATGTCCGTATCGACCGTAGTCCAATCGTTTTCGCCGCGTTTTGCCAGCCACAATTCGCCGGTGTGCCCGATCCGCATTTCTCCGTCGGTGCCGAATACTTCCAAACAATTAACGTACGACGGGCCTTCCGTCATCGAAACCGAAACAAGACCCGTCGCGTCCTCTGTCAGTTCCGAATCGGCAAACCGCAAAAGCATATTTGCTTCGTCGTCGGTCGTCACCTTTCGCGTCTCACCGCTCGCGTCGCGGCGCTCTTTCACGTGCGTCTGCAGTTGGCACGAGACGTTTCCAATCTCCGTCCCGAGCAGCCAGCGAAACGAATCGATGATGTGCGAATTGATAGCGCCCAAGGCTCCGCCACCCTTCTCGATGTCCGACCACCAGTTCCACGACAAATTTGGATCGCCACGATGCGGTGCGCGAAAGTTGTATTTGGCATGCCGCACTTTGCCGATAGCGCGGTCCCGAAGCATCGCAAATGCCTTTTGCCGACCAGGTTGAAAACGAAGCTCGTGGTCGATCAGCGCCAACAGATTCTTACTCAAGGCGGCGTCCGTCATTTCCTTCGCTTCCGCAACGTTCATCGCCATCGGCTTTTCGCACAGCACATTCTTTCCATGACTGATAGCAAAAAGCGCCATCTCACGATGCAGTTTCGGCGGCGTGGTGATGCACACAAGATCGACATCTTTACGCGCGACCGTTTCGCGCCAATCGCCCGTATAATGAGCTATTCCGAACTCGTCCGCAGCCGCCTGAGCATTTTTGACGGTTCCGCTCGCGATGGACGAAACGACTGCGTATTCGCATACTAAAAAAGCCGGGATCTGCACCTTTCGGGCAAATCCGGTACCGATGATCCCGATGCCGACCTTATCTTTCATATAGTTGCACTATACAAAAGACACGCGGCAAAAGAAAAACGCACGTTCGAGGCGTGCGCTTTCAAAGCGAAGCGAAAAGTTGTTGCCGCCGCTAGTCGATTCCCATCTCCAGCGCGGCCGTTGCGGATTTTGCCGAAACGCCTCCGTGCTTCAAGAAGCAATCGTAAGCCTCGCGATCATCATCCGTCATATCGACGATCTCGGCACCGATCAAATATTTTTCCATCGACAAATGCACCCCGACGCGTTCGTAACGCTTGCCGACGACCCGCATCACGACTGCTCCGCCCGGCAGATCGAGTTCGGCAACGAGCGTCCTATCCTGCCCGACAAGATAATGTTCCTTTACACGTATCGAAGATACGATAAACGCGATGCCCGAGCCGCTGAGGTCGTACGTCTCACCGATGATGAAGACGGGCGCAAGCGTCGAACGCATCTGGGCAGCCGTCTTATGTGGCTCGAAGATCACTTTGATCCGAGCGCTGCATTTTACCCGAACCGGATGGGAGCGCTCGGCGAAGAGGCGATTAATTTTGGTCGCAAGATTCCGTATCATCGTTGGTGGAGACGAAACTTGAATTCGTTGGTTTATTGCTTGTTGAGAGCGCCGTCCGCGAAAATGCGGCCGGCTCAAGGAAGAAACCCCGCGTGCTCACTGCCCTAACGGTTTACCGCCGTTGTCCTTGCTCACGATCTTCGGAATGTGATGGCCGTCCGATTCGAAAACGAACGAAAGCCGTCCGCTTTTGCCGTATTTTGCCGGTGAAGCGGTGGCGGCAAATCGCTTTCCTGCGTCGATCATTTTGACCGCGTAAACGTATCCGGTGGATTCTGAGGTTTTTACGTCCGGCGGCAAAAGCTTTTCGTCGACCAGCTTTTGTATTTCGGCGAACGCTCCGCCATTCTGCATCGCATAGGCGATCTGAGCCTTCGAGATACGTTCGAGCATCGACCGTGCCTCATCTTCGTGTGTTTCTATACGCAGTGCGTAAAAGTAATTTTTGCCTTCCTTCTTGATGATCTGTTCGGCGGCCTCGTCAACGGTCAGGATGATCCAGACTCCGTTTTCGCGGCGCAGCCGTATTTCCCGCTGGACCAGTTTTTCCGAGTCCTCGTCGGGAATTTTCGCCGTAACAGTCGCCTTTTCGCCCGACACGATCTCGCCGTTTATTTCCAGCTCGGCCGGGACGCCCCGAGCGATGGATTCGAGATCCACCCGAAAATCACGAAGTTCGGTATCGGTCAAACCTTCTATCGCGGGCCGCAGATTCGTCAGGAAAATAGCCTCGCGAAACTTCTTTTCTCGAAGATTTTTATAGAATGCACGAACCGTCTCCGCAGGAGAATTGGGCGTGATCGCGATGGTTGCCGAACCCGAGGACGCCGCTCTAGGATTGTTAAGCTCTGCTGCCTGCACACCGGTTCCGCTAATGTTTCCCACGCTGGTCGCACACCCGATTGATATGATCGCCACGAAAATCGCGGTGCACAAAAGAAAGCTCGGCATCAGAAACTTACGGCCCATTTTAACTATTTTTCCTCGAAATTGCTGATCGGAACCAAAAGAAGACCTACTTGAAGGAGCGTGACAGATGAGAAAGAGAAAGGGCACGCTATCGGCATTATAGCGTGCCCAGTACCCAAAGGTAAACGATTTTTTTTCGCTTCCTATAGATCGGCCTCGCGAACCTCGGTCGCCCCGGCCGCATCGTCGAAAACACGCGTTCGAGGGCCGCCGAGCAATATCTCACGCCCTACCAGGTAAAGTATTACCGCAATGACTGCAAACGGGATCAACCCGAGCAGATCGGAACTCGGCCCGTCGAAAAACGGATTTCCCGTCGACGCCCAATGCTCGAAACGGTCCTGAATGCCTTTTAACATCGGAACGACGGCAAAAAGGGCGATCAGAATTCCCGCGATCGCTCCGCCGGCGATGTAGCCGGAAGCCAGCAAAACGCCGTTCGACTTATCGGTCTCAGCGGTTAGCTGTTCTTCGGTAAGCTTTCTGCCGGCAAGCTTACGCCGCAGGAAGATATCCACCAGGTAGCGGACAATTCCGCCGATGAAGATCGGTGTAGAGGTCGAGATCGGAAGATAAATGCCGACCGCAAAGGCGAGCGCCGGAACGCCGGATATCTCAAGTACGACCGCCATCATGGCACCTAAAATCACAAGGCCCCAAGGTAAATTTTGCCCGAGAACGCCTTTGATGATATAGCTCATCAGCGTCGCCTTCGGAGCGTTGAATCTTTCGAGGTCGCGGCCTTCGTCATCCTTTTTGAGAATGCCGTTGATGCCCGGATCGACGAAATACACCGGTTTACCCGCGGCATCGACGAGATACTTGCCGACTTGTCCTTCCGACGGGTCGGTGTTCTGCCAAACGTGGTAAACGGCCGGATCGGTCTCAGCATACTTGCCGCCGGCCTTTTCCGTGCGGACCGTACCGCCCTCGCTGAAGTATTTGTCTGGGCCGATGACAACTTTCGCCTCGGGCGAATTTGCGTCGACCTTTTGGTAGTAGGTCCGCGAGCTGTTTAGGAATATGAGCAGCGAGCCGAGCACCAATGCAGAGGCAAGTGCTCCGATCAGGATCGCGACCTGCTGCCGCCAAGGCGTGCTGCCGACCCAGAAGCCGGTCTTTAGGTCCTGTGATGTTGTGCCGCCATTCGAAGCGGCGATGCAGACGATGCCGCCGATCGAAAGGGCAGTCACGAAGTACGGGTCCGGCGCGGTCCATCCGAGTGCGAGAAATACAAGACACGTAATGAGCAAGGTCGCGACCGTCATTCCCGAGATCGGGTTTGACGATGAGCCGACTTCGCCCGTCAGCCTTGACGAGACCGTCACGAATAGGAACCCGAGAATGATGATAAGGATCGCGCCGAAGAATGAAACGAAGGGATGCGCAAAAACACTTAGTCCCAACTGCGGGAAGAGCATGATCGCGGCGATCAGCCCGATCACACCGACGACTACCCATTTGATCGAAATGTCCTGATCGGTCCGCGGCAACGCGCCGCGGGCTTCGCTCGAACCTCCGCGAAGGTCCGAAAGACCGGCCTTCAGTCCGTGCCAGATGGTCGGCAGGCTGCGCGCGAGCGAGATCATTCCGGCCATCGCGACGGCACCGGCACCGATGTAAAGAATGTAAGCGCTGCGGACATCGCCGGGATCCATATCGGCGATCGTTTTGCTGAGCTCTGGTGCCACCGGCGTCGTCATCCCGGCACCGAAGAATTTGATCATCGGGATCAGGACGAGATATGACAGAACGCCGCCGCCCATCATGAGGCCGGCGATCTTCGGCCCGATGATATAGCCGACGCCGAGCAGCGTCGGATCGTTGTCGGAGTTGATCGAGCCGCCCTTAAAGCCCCGTTTCGTAAAGTCGATTCCCGGCGAGCCCTTCCAAAAGAAGAACACGTTCATCAGCGCGTTAAATACAAAACCAATGAGGAATCCGATCGAGATGATCTTGCCGCCGCGAAGCGCCGCGTCGTCGTCGCCCTCGAGGTCCTTCTCCGTCGAGGCGTCTCGAGATTCTTTGGAGGCACCGGCCTTGAGCACCTCGGCGCATGCCGTGCCTTCGGGGTATTTGAGATAGCCGTGCTGTTCCTTGATGAGAGCACGCCGTAGGGGGATCATCATTAAAATCCCGAGCAGTCCGCCCAACACCGCGACAAGCATTACGCGCGTGATCTCGAGATCGAATCCCAAGATCATGATCGCCGGCATCGTCACGCCGATACCGAATGCTATCGACTCGCCGGCCGAACCAGCCGTCTGCATCATGTTCGCTTCGAGGATCGTCGCGTCTCTGAGTCCGATCTTCGACAGCAGCCGGAAAACGGTGATCGCGATCACGGCGACAGGAATAGATGCGGAAACCGTCAAACCTGTTTTCAATACAAGATACAAAGACGAAGCGCCGAAGATGATGCCAAGCAGCGTGCCGATCACGAGCGGGAACAGCGTAAGCTCGCGCAGGTTTGCCGAGTCAGGAATATATGGCTTGAAATTCTCGAGAAACGGATTTTTCATCCAGAAAAACCTCCAGGAACTTTTTTGCAACGCGGGGGAAAGCTATGAATTGGAAGAACTTGCGTTAATTTACAGTTAATGTGCCGAACACGCAAGCGTGCGGTTTTGGATTTCGGATCCTGGATTTTGGAATCTGGAATTTGGATTCTGAATCCTCTACACTTGTTCTAAATGAAAAACCTTTCGAACTCGCTGCGTTTCGCTTCTTTGTGTGCTCTGCGTCTTTGTGTGACGCTTCTTTTCGCTGCCGCGGCTTTTGCACAAGTTCCTGCGCCAAAGGCCGTTCTCGGATTTACGCCCGGCGACGACCGCAAGCTGGCGAGTTGGGCTCAGACTTTGGAATATTTTCGAAAGCTGGACGCGGCCAGTGACCGTGTGGTGATGCAGGAGATCGGGAAAACGACGATGGGCGTGCCTTTCGTCTACGCGACGATCAGCTCGCCGGAGAATCTAAGGAATCTCGAAAAATACAAACAGATCAATGCGAAGCTCGCCGACCCGCGGACGTTCAAATCGAACGGCGTGGAAGCGAAAAAACTGATCGCCCAAGGCAAGACGATAGTCCTAATAACCTGCGGCATTCATTCCGATGAGGTTGGCTCCGAGCTTTCGTCGATGCTGATCGCGTACCGACTCGCAAACGCGACGGACGCTGAAACGAAAAAGATCCTCGACAACACGATCATCATACTCGTGCCGTCGCTCAACCCGGACGGCGTCGATATCGTCAAAAAGTGGTACGACAAAACGCTCGGCACGCCGTACGAAGGCACGGATCCGCCCGAGCTTTATAATAAATACGTCGGCCACGACGACAACCGCGACTGGTATGCGTTCACCCAGATCGAGACGCAGTTGACCGTCGATAAAATTCACAACGTCTGGCACCCGCAGATCGTCAACGACATCCACCAGCAAGGCGAATTTGGATCAAGGCTTTTCCTGCCGCCGTATATGGAGCCGGTCGAGCCGAATGTGCCAAAACAGATCGTTGATGGCTATACCGAGCTTGGCAATTACGTCGCCGCCGATCTTCGCAAACAAGGATTTCAGGGAATAACGACCAACTCGACCTACGACGCATGGACGCCTTCGCGGGCGTATTCGCATTACCACGGCGGCGTGCGGA
>JBBSGG010000048.1:0-21575 GCA_038254305.1 Pyrinomonadales bacterium | reverse complement strand
GTTCGCCGGTATCGTTAATCGCAGTAGTAAGCGGATTGGTAAGCGGCACCCCTACGGTTGTTTTTATCGCCGTGGCGCGTCCGCTATATCGCTGAGCACTGGTTTCCGTTGCAGCCAGCAGCGATAAACATATCGCCGCAAAGAGACCAAAAATTGTAAAGATTCTTCCTTTCATGTTCGTATCCCCCAGGTTTAAGAGGCAAGTCGGATTTCGCAGGCCGAAAACTGTTTCCCTTTCGGGAAAAGGAGATCGAAGTCTCGTACCACTGACAGCGATTCCATACCTCGCTAAGAAAGTTAAAAATAGTCAACTGCACTAAGCCCCATCGCCGAGTAATTTCGTAAAGTGAAAAGCGATGCTTTCGTTACGAACACTATTTTCGTATGCGTTGAGTACACAAGTTCGAGTTATCCTGCCATTGCAAATTTCGAGCCGCTAATATTTGAAATTAGCGGCTGTCAATTTATACATCTAAGACCCCGGCCTTTCCAGAAATGATCTGTTCATTAAAATGCCCGTTATAACTGATCGACCTCTCCTTGCTTCTTTATATCTGCGGACCAATAATTAGCGACACTTGAGAACAACTTAAGCTGTTGTAAAATCGAATAATTATAAGGCTTCTTAAAATCGACAAAGATGCGAACGCGACGCCTCGACGCTAAGACGAACGCTCGCCGCGACTTAATGAGCGCAACCTCAGGCTCTTACCGAGCTTATATTTCGGTATAATAGGAAATAAATGAACGAAATCTCGAAGCGCCGACTGCCGATCGGTATCTTTGACTCGGGCGTCGGCGGCCTGACCGTTTACCGCGCGCTGCACGAGCGCCTGCCGAACGAGCGGTTTATCTATCTCGGCGACACAGCTCGCGTGCCGTATGGAACCAAATCGATGGGCACGGTCGAGCGGTACGCTATCGAGAACTCACAGTTCCTCGCATCGCTCGGGATCAAGATGCTGGTCGTCGCGTGCAACACGGCGTCAGCTCTGGCACTTCCGAAAATTCGGGAACGCATTGGCCTCGATGTCGTCGGCGTGATCGGTCCCGGTGGAAGAAAGGCTGTGGAAATTACGAACAAAAGCGAGACTGCGAGGATCGCGGTCATAGCCACCGAAGCAACCGTGCAAAGCAATGCGTACGCAGCAGCGATAAGGCGTTCGTCGCCGAACGCCGAAATACTTCAAACGGCATGTCCGTTATTTGTGCCGCTCGCCGAAGAAGGCTGGACGGACGAAACGGAGACCTTTTCGATCGCTTCAAAATATCTCGCAGCGGTCAACGATTTTCAGCCCGACGCATTAGTTCTCGGCTGCACGCACTACCCGATCCTAAAGCACGTCATTCAGCAAACGGTCGGCCAAAATGTTAAACTTATCGATTCTGGCGAAGCGACCGCGGAAGAGGTTGAAAAGCTCCTAGTGACACGCGGGCTTGCAAATACGAACGCCGTCAGCGGTGCTCGAACACTCTGTGACGATCTCGATCATTTTTACGTGACCGACGCCGCCGAACGCTTCGCACACGTCGCCGAGAGATTTTTGGGAACCAAGCCGTCCAAGCTGGAGGCGATCGAGATCTTCGGCGGCGATAGCCTGCAGGCAGAAACACGACCGGTAGGGAGTGTGCCTCAGGATTGTTAAAGAAACACCCTTGCTACCGGTCGGGTTTCCGCCATTTTATGCCATATACGCGAAGCGACAACCGCACCTTCGATCAGGTCCGCAACATCAAGATCACGCCGAATATTTCGCCGTACGCCGAGGGCTCCGCGCTTATCGAGATCGGCGGAACGAAGGTCATCTGCACCGCGTCCGTCGAGGACCGCGTTCCTTTTTTCCTGCGCAATAAGGGTACAGGCTGGGTGACCGCGGAGTATGCGATGCTGCCGCGAGCGACCAACACGCGCACGCAGCGTGAATCACAGCGTCCGAGTGGCAGAACGCAGGAGATACAGCGTCTGATCGGGCGAAGCCTGCGGGCGATAGTCGATATGAAACTGCTGGGTGAGCGGCAGATATTTATCGACTGCGACGTGATACAGGCCGATGGCGGAACGCGTTGCGCTTCGATCAGCGGCGGCTATGTCGCTCTCGCGCTCGCGTGCCGCAAGCTGATCAAAAATTCCATTGTCAAAACTTCGCCGCTACTTAGCGAAGTCGCCGCCGTAAGCGTCGGCGTTATCGAAGGCGAACCGATCCTCGATCTCTGCTACACCGAAGACTCGACCGCCGACGTAGACATGAACATCGTCTGCACCGGCGCCGGAAAATACATTGAGATACAGGGAACGGCGGAACGCGAGCCATTCACGCGTGACCAAATGAACGAGATGCTTAAGCTGGCAGAGATCGGCGTTAATAAACTGTTTGAGATCCAGCGAAATGCTCTGAACTCTTAGTATTTTCTATTATTTGGAACTCATTCTCATTTAACCTACTGACATCCTGTATTCAATATTTGATCTATGGTTGAAAGACAATTTGTAGGAAGATCAGCCATCGTTACCGGCGGAACGCGCGGTATCGGAAAGGCAATAGTTACTGAACTTGCCAGCCGGGGGTGCGATGTCGCATTTAACTATTCGAAGAGCGCCGACGAAGCCGAAGAGTTAAAGACGGAGATCGAAAAGCTGGACGTCAAAGTTTTTGCCGCGCAGTGCGACGTGGCGAATACCGAGGCCTCTGCCGAATTCGTTAAGCAGGCAAAGGAAGAATTGGGCGGCCTCGATTTTCTTGTCAACAACGCCGGCATCACTCGCGATCAATTGATCATGCGGATGAAGGAAGAAGATTGGGATGCGGTGATCGACACCAATCTAAAGGGCGCATGGAATTTTTCGAAAGCCGTCCTTCGTCCTATGATGAAAAACGAGAACGGCGGTTCGATCCTGAATATCTCTTCGATCAGCGGCGTCGTCGGAATGCTCGGGCAGTCGAATTACTCCGCCTCGAAAGCTGGTATGATCGGCCTGACAAAATCGCTCGCAAAGGAAGTTGCCTCTCGCAAAATCACCGTCAACGCTCTTGCTCTCGGCCTGATCGAAACTGAAATGGCCAGCGAGATGAACGCCGAATATCGCGAAAAAATACTCGCGCAAATTCCCCTCGGACGACTCGGTAATATTAAAGAGGTCGCCGAGATCGCGTGCTTCATGCTGTCGGATTCGGCGGCTTATCTAACCGGTCAGGTTGTCCAGCCCGACGGCGGCCTCGCGATGTAAATGTCGTTTCAGTACGTAAAAGACGAGCCCGAAATTGCCGAAGAATTCGGCCCGGCCGTCGTGCCGAAATTCCCGCTCTACACCGCGATCCTGATCGCATGCATCGCCGCCGTTTTTGCGTCCCAGTTGATTTTCGGTGACGGGCTTGGGTCGCTCTTACTCGGCGACTCGCATTCGGCGCGGGCCGCCGGTTTCGATAAACTCCGCTTTTACAAGTATCACGAATATTGGCGCATCTTGACCGGTGCCACGGTGCATGGCGGGCTGATCCATGCCGGGATGAACTGCTACGCCTTTTACAGTTTTGGCCGCGTGATGGAGATGCTGGCGAACCGTGCCCATGTCGCGATCGTATTTTTGCTTGCGGCGATCGGCGGCGGCATTCTCAGCCTAATTTTTTTGCCGGGCGCGACATCGGTCGGAGCCTCGGGCGGCATCGTCGGTCTGATCGGCTATCTCGCCGTTTACGCGTTTCGGCGCCGCGATTTTATCTCGAAGGAGTTTCGCCGCGGCCTGATATTCAATATCGGCTTTATCTTTCTCTATGGCCTCGCACTTTATCAGGTGATCGACAATTTCGGCCACCTCGGCGGGCTGATCACGGGCGCGATCTACGGCTTTATCTCGATACCGTCAGATCCGTATGTGGACCCGCGCGATGCGAGTGCCGCGACGCGAGTCTTCGGCCTCGGCGCGCTGCTGATATTTATTGCCACGTCGGTACTCAGCATTCTGCTCATAGCAAATTTCAGCTAAGATCGCTTTCGAATATGCCGCGCGTCCGAGTTCATCAACACGTCAATCCGCTTGCGCCGTACTATCGCCAGCCGCCGCAGCCCATCGAGGTCGAACACGTCTTCGCTAATGCCGATCTGCCGGTCCATCTCGACATCGGATGTGCACGCGGGCGGTTTATATTCAGGATGGCGGAAGCGGAGCGTGCTTGGAATTTTCTGGGCGTCGAAATACGCGAACCGCTCGTGATCGAAGCAAATGAGATAGCGATGGAAGCGGGTCTCGGTAATCTGCACTATGCTTTTTGCAACGCGATGCTCTCGCTCGATAAATTGATCGAGCGAATCCCGGACGGCCTACTTCAGGCGGCGACTATCCAGTTTCCCGACCCTTGGTTCAAGAAAAAGCACGCCAAGCGCCGGATGGTCAACAAACAACTCGTGGAAATGATCGCCGCGAGGATCGCACCCGGCGGCCGCGTTTTTATTCAGACGGATATCGAATCTTTGGCAGACGAGATGTTCCGGATGTTTCGCGGGAATGAGCGATTCGAAGAGATCGCGATCGACGCCAACCCGTTTCCCATAAAAACTGAACGCGAAAAGGCGGTAGAAGATAAGGGCCTGCCGGTGAAGCGGGCACTATTCGGTCGGAACCGCGAGCGGTAGCGACCGGATTCCTGCGCGTGGAGTAGAATGGCGTCATGTGGAATGACACAGATGTAGCTCTCGCATATTTAATAGACGGCGTTGAGTGTTTTTAGGCCAACGCTACCCGAATCATGCGCGTTGACGGCTGCTGGGTCAGCGATCAGTCGCCGTGGGCAGAAAAAGGGAGTCGGCGGTATCTTTGGAATGAAAAACACATCGAGCGGGCAGTCGATTACGTGAACAACGGACAAGGCGACGACCTGCCGGATCTAGATTAATGAAAGTCGGCGTAAAGAATCCGGTCGCTACCCGCTCGCGGTTCTGACTAGGCGGCTTGGCCGTTAGCAATGAGCGTTGGGTATTTGCCGGTCCAGCAGGCGTTGCAGGACGCCGACGCTTCGATGCCGATAGCGTCGAGCATGCCCGTAAGCGAGAGATAGCCCAAGCTGTCAGCACCGATATAGTCGCGGACTTCGTCAACTGACATCTGCGCGGCTATCAGGTCGTCACGATCGGGCGTGTCAACGCCGTAGTAGCATGAATGCGTCGTCGGCGGGCACGAAATGCGCAGGTGCACCTCTGCGGCCCCAGCTTCCTTGACCATTTGAATGAGCTTTTTCGAGGTCGTGCCGCGAACGATCGAATCGTCGACCAGCACTACGCGACGGCCCTGGATCAGGTCCTTGATCGGATTCAATTTTAAACGTACGCCGAACGAGCGAATCGATTGCGAAGGCTCGATGAACGTGCGCCCGACGTAATGATTGCGGATGATCGCCTGGCGGAAATTGATTCCGGACTCAGCGGAAAATCCGATCGCCGCGGCGACGCCGGAATCGGGAACCGGCACTACGATGTCCGCTTCGACTGGTTGTTCGATAGCGAGCTGTTTCCCCATTTTGTGCCGTGATTCATTTACCGAATGCCCGTAGACGGTCGAATCCGGCCGCGAGAAATAAACGTGTTCGAATGTGCAAACCGATCTAGGTTTGACCGCGAACGGCATCGATGAATGAAGCCCGTTCTCGTCGATGATCAGCATCTCGCCCGGCTCGACCTCGCGGATGTATTCCGCATCGATAAGATCGAAGGCGCAGGTCTCGGACGCGACACAATATGCATCGTTTAGTTGCCCGAGCACAAGCGGGCGAAATCCGCGCGCATCGCGAACGGCGATCAGCGATCTCGGCGTAAGAAACAGCAGCGAGTATGCACCCTCGGTTTCTCGCAAGACCTTTTCGATGGCGTCGACGACGTTCCGCGATCGGGCACGAGCAATGCTGTGCAAGATCGTTTCAGTGTCGGACGTCGACGAAAATATCGCGCCTTCCTTTTCCAGCTCGCGGCGGCGGGCCCGGGCAAAAGGCAGATTTCCGTTATGGCAGATGGCGATGTCGCCGTGCTGGCAGGTGACCGAAAAAGGCTGTACCTCTTTGATCGTGTTGCGGCCGGCAGTCGAGTATCGCGTGTGGCCGATCGCGCTCGAACCGGTCAGCTTTTCCAGAACGTCTTCGTTCAGCACGTCGGCGACGAGACCGATCGAGCGAAACTGGTGAAGTTCTCTGCCGTCGCTCGAAACAATGCCGCAAGCTTCCTGCCCGCGATGCTGCAGAGCGAAAAGCCCGAGCTGCGTTAGGGTTGAGGCTTCTGTATGGCCGAAGATGCCGAAAATCCCGCATTCTTCCCTAAATTTGTCGAGGACAATATCCATCAGATTCCTATTCAGCCGGCAAAATGCGCCCGCGGCACTCGCCGAAGCCGATGCGGCGAAAGCCTTCGCGTTCGCAGTAGCCTTTCATAATAATTTCGTCGCCGTCTTCGAGAAAACGCCGCTGCTCGCCGGACGGCAGTTCGATCGGCTCGGTGCCGCGCCAGCTTAATTCGAGCATCGAGCCGCGTTCTTCTTTAGATTTGCCGCTTACCGTGCCCGTTGCCATCAAATCGCCCGTCTGCAGATTGCACCCGTTCGAAGCGTGGTGTGTCAGCATCTGGCCGACGGTCCAGTAGAGATCGTTTGTATTGGAACGCGAGAGCATGTGCGGCTCGATCTTTTTGTCACGCATCTTTTCGGTTTGGATGTACACCTCAAGATTGATGTCGAGTCCGCCGAATTTTTGGTTCGCGGCGTCGTTCAAATAATCGAGCGGCTGCGGGTCGCCGTCTTCGCGATCGAAGGCGGGCGTGCGAAATGGAGCGAGAGCCTCCATCGTGACGACGAACGGCGAGATCGTCGTCGCAAAATTCTTCGCGAGGAACGGTCCGAGCGGCTGGTATTCCCACGATTGTATGTCGCGGGCGGACCAATCGTTGACGAGGCACATCCCGAAGATATGCTGCTCCGCTTCGCCGATCGCGACCGGTGAGCCCGGCTCATTTCCCTTCCCGACGAAAAAGCCGAGCTCCATCTCGTAATCGAGATTCTTCGCCGGAATATAGACCGGCGGAGCCTCGGCGTCGCTGCGATTCTGCCCATGCGGCCTCTTGATATCGGTCCCGCTCACAACAATGCTCGAAGCCCGCCCGTGATACCCGATCGGCACATATTTATAATTCGGCAGCAAAGGAGCATCCGGCCGAAACATCGACCCCACATTCGTCGCGTGATAGATCGAGCAGTAGAAGTCGGTGTAGTCGCCTATTTCAAATGAGAGCTCCGGTTCCGCGCGTTCTATCGGTACAAGGAAGTACTTTGCGTCCTCGATCATCTGCTGGTCGGCGTCGTCACGCAACACGGCGAAGGCTGCGCTCCTGAGATCCGTGAGGATCGCCGTACCGTAAACCTCGGTCAGGAATGAGAGGTCGCACAGTTCGATCTCATCTGCGAGCGAATCGAATTCGTTGCCGAGGACCCCAGAGACAATTGCCTGGTGTAGATCAAAGATTTGATCTCCAATGCCTACGCCCAGATGCGGCGCTTCGCTTTCGGCGGAACGCCAAAACATACAAAACGGCAGATTCTGAATCGGAAAATCCGTATTCGGATCGTTGGCGGATTCGACCCAGCTTTTTAGGTTCGGGTCGTGCGTTTCGTTTATTTCGTACATATTCATTTAGGGCGGCGATATAGGCAGAAACACGACCGGTAGGGAGTGTGCCCCTCGCGGTTTGAGCCCTTTCAATTCCAAGAGGTCAAGATAGAGACAGGCACTCTTGCTACCGTGCGTGCAAAACACCACACGGTTTTAGAAATCTGGCAAGTCCGATCCTTGGCCGTTTAGCGTGTAATCAACGGCCGCATCAACACTGTGCTGCTTCCAGAGATACCTCGTGCTTCCACCTCTCGACCATACAGTTTGATCGTGAGGAATTAAACCTGCGGCTCTAAGTTCTCTGGTTGCATTTGCCTTAAACGCACTCATCGCCGCCTTTGCTGAGGCAAGACCGGAAGCACGTGGGCATGATTGGTTCTAACGTTTAAGGCGATCAAACTGTAATGGCGAAAGGAACACACGCCCCGTATAGCCGATCGCACGACCGCTCGTCTTTGACCGTTGAGCATTACTGGCTCTGAAGTCATATTTCGGTCCATCGTCACAGAAAAGACGGGATCTGGCCCGATGCGTTCCGTGCCGTAAATGTTCCGACCGTGGCGGTCAACTGACGAACGTTTGTCACCGTGTAACCAAGTGCCGTGCGTTCGGAACGTGATGAAATAGGCAAGCGGTCTTTGGTTATCGTCCCAATCAAAGTCCGGCATATGTGATCATCGCCCGGCACACTCGCTACTGCTCGTGTTTCTGCCTAGAGCAGGCCCATGCTCTGGAGGTCGGCGATCGGTTCTTCGAACGAGCACGAGCCGAAGGAATTCAAGCCGTTGGCTCGCAGCCGTTCGATATGGCCATTGCTCAGGAAATGGTCGTTGCGCCAGGTCAGGCCGTTATCGCGAAACGTAAAAACCTCTTCGAATTCCTCTTCCATTATCTGTTCGAGCAGGCTCGGCCGAAAGCTTTCGCGGGCAAAACCGGTCATCACCAGCATATTCAGAAAGCCGTGCATCGTGCCCTGTGGTGCGTCGGCGGCGTATGACAACGGACGAAAGCACCGCAGCGGATGGTGCAGGCCGGCCGTCGCCTTAAAGGGAATATTCGCCGCCTGACAGGTTCGCACAAATCGAATTATCTCCCGCGTTGCGGGAAAATGCTCGCGTGCCGCGCCGCCCGTGCGGATCTTCGCCCGCTGGCCCCGCAGGGCGAGAGTCGCGACAAGATCGACAAAGGCTTCTCCGGTCGAGATCTCGAAATATGCGGTGATCTCTTTGGGAAGCAAGGCAAGCGAATTTTCGACCTTTGAAACGGTATTGGCTTTGACCTCGAGCATATCGCAGACGACGCGCGGCGCGTTTTGCGAATTAAACAGTTTGATACGCCTGAACGTGTCGCTGAGGTCTTCGCCGGCAAGTACGCTCAGTCGCCATGGCGAACCGGCATCCGCTCGGATCAGTTCATCAGACTCCTCGAGGAATTCGTCCAGCCGCGAAACCGGCGTGATAAAACGTCCCAGCATCCACGCAAATCCGCTCGTCCTGTACTCGGCGTAGTTCTCCACCGCGGCCTTCATCGAAAGCTGTGACGGCGGAAAAAGTCCTGCGTAATCAATGATTTCGGAAAGCAGCAGCTTGAGGGAGGTCTTTGGCTGTGTGCTTTCTGATAATGGGTTCATCCGGTGCTCGTCCGTTCGCGTGATCAATTGAAAATGATAAATGTTATGGACGCCATTTACAAACTGTTGCCCTCAGGCACAATGCCGCTTGCATTTGCTGAAAAACATCGGTTATCTTACCTTTCGAACCCGACTGTTTAATAATAAATGCGTGTTTTAGGAATCGATCCCGGCAGCGAAACGCTGGGCTGGGGGGTTGTCGAGGGCAGCGGCTTGAAATACGCACTTGTCGATTTCGGCACCGTAAAATCGAACACGAAAACCGTATTTTCGAAACGCCTGCTCAACATATATAACGGCGTAAACGAGGTCGTCGAAAAGTTCCAGCCCGACGTTGTATCGATCGAAGAAGCGTTTTACGCACTAAATGTCAGTGTTGCGATGAAGCTCGGACAGGTTCGCGGAACGGTGCTTTTGCTCGCCGAGCAGCGTTTGATAGAGATCGCCGAATACGCGCCGCGGCTTATCAAGCAGACGGTTGCCGGACATGGAAACGCCGAAAAGCAGCAGGTCGGCGAAATGGTACGAATACTGCTGCGGCTCAAAAGCGTTCCGACGCCTCACGATGCTGCGGACGCGCTCGCCATCGCGATCTGTCATTTTCACCACGCCGGCATGCGGGAGAAGATCGCCCGCTCGAAAGGCTGAACTCAATAAATTGTCTTCAAGCAAGAATATAAACGATCCAGTGATGAAAACCCTTCTCGCGTCATTGTTTTTGGTTGTAGTTGTTCTCGCCTCCGTGTACGACACTCCTGCCCAGGCCCGCAAGCCGCGCTTCGCTCGTCGTCCGCGGACGGCTTTATCGGCAGTTTCGAAGATCAAGGAGGTCGGCAGCTCGGCGGTCGTGATCGACGAGACGCTCTCCGTTCTTCGGGATAAACCAAGCCTTTTCGCCGACACGCTGCAGCGGATGCATCGCGGCCGAAAGCTGCAGATTCTTGGCGTAGCGGAAGCCGACGGCGTGCGGTTCTTTCGGGTTGCCGCTCCGCCGAATCGCTCGGGCTGGGTCCAGGCCGATGCAGTTTTCGGAAAGTTTCGTGCGGGCGATGCCGAGCGGCTGGTTCGCCTCGTGCAGGCGTCTGGCGGGTTTGCCCAGATCGAGCTTTCTCAATGCTTTTTTGAAATGTATCCCGAATCGCCGCTGCGGCCCTCGCTGTTGCTCTGGTACGGTGATCTGCTCGAGGAAGTCGCGCTCAAGCTGACCAAGGACGCCGGCAGCCGTCTCGACCGCCGTGAAATGGCAGCTTCCGGCGCGCCGATGCACAGCTATTATTTGAATTTCGTCATGCTCGACCGTTATCGAAAACTCGGCATCGTTTTCCTTTTCGATCCGGCGACGCGTGCCTTTCATTACGACGGAGCAAGTTGGAAGGAGATAGCCGCGAAGTTTCCCGCGTCGACCGAATCGACTGAAGCGGTCAAACGCCTTGATTCGCTGAAGAATAAGATGGAGAAAAAGCCGAATTCGGTCGCGGGCACACGCTGATCAGCCAAGATTGTTGGCGATCTCGGCGGCGATGCGTGCGTTGTTTTCGAGCAGGGCGATGTTCGCTTTGAGCGTGCGGCCGCCGCTTTTTTCTGACATCGCAGCAAGCAGGAACGGCGTGACCTCTTTCCCTTTCACGCCGCCTTGATGCGCGTCTGCGAGTGCAGCCGCAAGAAGTTCTTCGAGTTCCTTTCGTGCTATCTCAAATGCTTCGGGGACTGGAACCGTCACAAGTATTGCACTGGGCAATTCCATATCGTCGCGGGCACGAGCGATCGCGGCGACAGTTTTCGCATCGTCAACGCGCTGGTCGACAGCCAGGCCGCTCGAACGAGAATAGAAAGCCGGCATTTCGTCGCATTGCCAGCCCACAACGGTGATGCCAAAGGTTTCAAGCCACTCTCGAGTTGCAGGTAGGTCGAGCACGATCTTTGCACCCGAGCAAACGACGACTATCGGCGAACGTGCAAGCTCGGGCAGGTCAGCGGAGATATCGTTTAGCTGGCCGCGATGCACCCCGCCGATGCCGCCCGTGGCAAAAACATGTATTCCGGCGCGATGAGCGATGAGCGATGTGGTTGCGACGGTCGTCGCGCAATCGAGCTTTGCGGCGGCAGCTATGGGAAGGTCGCGTCGCGAAATTTTTCTAATATCTTTCGACGTTGCCAGCTTTTCGATCTCTTCATCGCTGACCCCGACGGTTATCTGGCCGTCAAAAACCGCTATAGTCGCCGGCACGGCGCCGTTCTCACGAACAATGCGTTCAAGCTTGTAAGCGGTCTCTATGTTTTGCGGATACGGCAGCCCGTGGGCGATAACGGTCGATTCGAGAGCGACGATCGGCTTGCCGAAGTGAAGCGCCCCCGAAACCTCCTTACTGAAGTTCATTTTCATAGAGGAACCGCAATCGGCTAATATTCTTATTTCACGAACTTCCCGATGCGACCGAGCCGTGGATTCGAAAGGCACCCCGCAACGCTGTCGTTCGACGCTCCGCGATCGCACGACCAGTAAACGAACATCGCCCGGCCGATTACCAGATCGCGTGGAACAAATCCCCAATAACGGCTGTCCTCGCTCTGATCGCGGCTGTCGCCCATCACAAAGTAGCTGTTTTCCGGGACGATCATCGGCTTTCCCTCGACACCGAATTCGTAACCGGTTCGAGGCAGATCGCGGCCGGTCTTTAGGAACTGTAGACCGCTTCGCGAGTAAAATACGTCCCACTTGTCTTCCGGCTTGCGGTCTTCGAATTCCGCTGTGACAAGTGCCGATTTATCATCATCGGGATTTGGGGGATCGCCGATCAGACGGTGTTCCGCTAGAAGCTGTCCGTTGATGAAAACCTGGTCGTTCTTGTACTCGATCTTTTCACCCGGCAGGCCGATCACTCGCTTTACGTAATTTATTTGGTAAGGGATTATCGGCGGATTGCGCCGTCGGTCGTTTTCGGGATGAACTTTGTTGCCCGGATATTTAAAAACGATGATGTCGCCGCGCTCGATCTCTCGCTGCGGCAGGAACGGCAGCGAACCGGCGCCCGGGGAAAAGATGAATTTGTTTACAAGTAAATAGTCGCCGATCAGGATCGTATTCTGCATCGAGCCTGTCGGAACGGTGACGGCCTGCAGAATAAACGTCATTCCGAATATCGCCATCACAAGCGTAACGATGAATGATTCGAAATACTCGCGAAAGATCGATTTGGGCGGGCCGACAGGTTTCGGAGCGGGTTGATTTTCTGCGGCAGCCGCGTTTTCTTCTTTAGTCATAGATCCGGTCGGTCCAGAAGGCTCCCGACGCACATCGAGATACGTTAAACTTCTGTGTTTCGTTTCGCTTATGCTGCGGCCAAGCCGTTCTGCAGCATTTTCAAAGCTGCGGACGCAGCCATCATTTCCGCCGATTTTATCGAGCGGCCGCTACCGGATGATAAGCCGGCTTCCCAGCGTGCCTCGACAAAAAAGGTTCTAGCATGCGGCTGGCCCTCGGTTCGGATGAGGGCGTAAACCGGAGCGGCGAGCTTGCGTCCCTGCAAGGTCTCCTGCAAAAGAGTCTTGTAATCCAGCGATCCCTTGGGCGACGCCGCTCGCAGCTCGTCGACGAAGACGCGGGCTATAACGGTTCGTGCGGACACGTAACCGCCGTCGAAAAACACAGCCGCGAGAACCGCTTCGAGCGTATCGGCGAGCACCGCGGCCTTTTGCCTGCCACCGGTCTTGTCCTCGCCGCGGCCCATTCGAATGTGCGCCCCCAGACCGAGCCGCGAAGCAACCTCCGCAAGTGTCGCCGTGCTGACCAGACGATGCTTCATCAGCGTAAGATCGCCCTCCGAAAGCGTCGGATTCTTAACAAAAAGCTGCTCGGCGGTGACAAGCCCAAGTACCGAATCACCCACGAATTCGAGCGATTCGTTCTCTTCAGCCCTGATATCCTCATCGGAACGGCCCGTCATATTCTCATGCGCCCACGACCTGTGTGTCAGTGCGCGTGTGAGGAGCTCCGGATTCCGGAAAGTATAGCCGAGCAGACTTTCAAGCTTCGCCGTTTTCATCCGATTAACATCCAATTCTAGAAAGATTAGGCAAAAAAAGAAAGCCGGACGCTCCGATAATCGAAACGCCCGACGGATTTTTAGATATTGAGGTCCTAGTTTACCTGGTGCCCTTTTTCTTGACAGCAACGATCTTTTTCGCCGGTGTTGCTGCCGGAGTCTTGGCAGTCGCGGCCGGAGTTACCGCTGTCGTGGTTGCGGCTGTCTTTACCGCAGTAGTCGCAGCCTTTGGTGCGGTCACCGCCGAAGCGTCCACAGCGGGAGTGGCAGGCATCGTCACTGAACCCGTTGTTTTCACAGGCTCGGCTTCAACAACCGGTGTTACTTCCGTCATCGGATTGGGAAGCGGCTTGGCGACCGTCGATGAAACGTAAGCGTCGAGGCCTTCGGTCTTGTCAAAACGGCTCTTGTACGCTTCCTGAAGGATCTTGTAGAGCGTGTCGCGATAGGTCTTATTCGCAGGCGTGTCGCTCTTGGCGACCGTATAAGCACGGCCGTAAGCGTCGAGCGTTCGATCGAGATATCCGTTGAACATAGCGATCTTAGCTTTGATCTGCACGTCGAGAGCGACCTTTTCCTCGTCGGTCTTTGCAGCCTTCTGCTTCGTGATCAGATCTGCGATCTCGCGTCCAAGCCCGCCCGCGGTCTCGTAATAGCCGCTTCCGATCGTGGCGTACACACGCGGTTCATTTTTGTTGCGGCCGGGCATCTGCGCAACATCGTAGTAGAAAGGAAGAGCGGTCTTCTTGTCGTTCTTCGCGTAGTAGTTGATATACCCCTGTGCGTAAGTTAGATCGCTGAGGCAGTCTTCCTTCGCGCACTCGAATTGAAACGCACCCGCGACAGGGACGCCCGCTTTGTTCTTTTTCGGAAATTCTTTGCCCGATTTGATCGCCGCGACCGCCTGCTGTGCGTAGCGGAGCGAATCGTCGTTATATTTGAAATTCTTTGCGTAGGACTGGTATAGACCGATCATTCCCAGCGGGATAAGTACATTCAGATTGTCAGGCTGCTTACTAAGAATATCCTTTCCAGCCGCGTAAACGTCGTCATACTTTTCGCCTTTAATCCCAGCATCGAAACGAGCGAACATCGCATCGAAAGCGGCACCGGTTTCAATCTTTGAGATGAGGCCTTCTTGAATGGGTACCTGCGCCTTTACGAAAGTGACCTGGTCTTTGAGAGTTTCGCATGCGCCATACTTCTCGAGAAACTGTTTACCGGCTTCAACGGCTATCTTCTTGCTGGCAACATCCTTTTTCGCGTAGTTGTCAGTAACCTTTGTGTAAAGCACCGTCTGATCGTCGACGTTCGCACAGGCATCCTGCGCCTTTGCGGACGTTGCACCGATACCGGCGAGCACGACCGCGACGCTCAAAAATCTAAAAATCGTTTTCATAAAAATCTCTTCCTCCGCCCTTTCTGTTCTCTAAGTTACCGCCGGGAAACCTGTAAAAGCGCCGCCCATTTGCGATGATTCTGATGACAGGCTCACCTGAAAAGTTGCAATCATTCAGGGACCGTATCGCGGCAGCGGAGAGGCCGCGTCGCGCCGTTCGCACCGAACAATTAGAAAGCTAAATAATCACGCAGATTTCTCGGTTGTGTCAAGCTAACACGCCGGGCCACCAATAAAAAATCGGCGAAACATTTCTGATTAAGGAAGTGTTTCGCCGTTTCAATGTTCCGGCTGAAAAAGTTGGGTTCGGGCTCTATTTATTCTTAACGATACGCGGACGCGTTTTTTCGGCTCCGCTCCGGTCAAATTCGATCACGACCGGCGAAAATGATGGCTTGCTCTGCGTTGTCCGCTGGATAAGTTTCTTTTCGGCCGGAGCTGCAGGAGTTACAACCCCGCGGGCAACGGTCACGGGCACGCTTCCATCGTTTTCGTCACCGCCGGCGGCGGCTTCGTCCTCGTCCTCGTCGGTTCTCGATGCAGAACGCGCATCAAGGTCCGGACGCGACCCGCCGCGGATCGCCGCACGAAGTTCACGGTTCGGTTTGATCTGGCTGCCCAGAGCCTGATAGACACGGCCGGCGACAGCAGCCGCGTATTTGCCGCGTTCGCTTTCGCCGCGTGTAATAACGACGACCGAATATTTCGGATCTTCAACCGGTGCGACCGAAGCAAACAGGCCGATCCACGTTCCTTTCGTGATGCATGAACCAGTCTTGCCGGCAACGCCCATCGAAGCGTCGACACCTTTCCGTGCGGTGCCGTATTCGGCGGCACCGATCATCCCGGGCAGCACGCCGCGCATCGTCTGATCGGGCAAATTGACGTGTTCCGCGATCAGTTGCCGAAAAGCGGTACGCTCGGTTCGCGGACGCGGTACCTGCGGCACCACCTTCTGTCCGCCATTCGAAAGCTCCGATACGAGAACAGCGAGCTGCAGCGGCGTTACTTCAAAATCGTCGCCGTGTGAATAGATACGCGCGTTGTTGTTGCCATGCGGAACTCGCCCGCCCGTCTCGCCGGCCATATTCAAACCTGTCGGTTCCCCGAGGCCGAGCGTCTGAGCGTATTCGACCATTTTCTTGCCGCCGAGGTTCGAGCCGACACGCTGAAAATACGCGTTGTTCGAATGGGCAAGCGCGTCCTGCAGTACCATTCCATTGGAGTTGCCGATGTGACCGTCTTCATTGATGACATGCTCGTTGATGCCTGCGACACCGGTGACGAGCTTGATCGTCGAGCACGGCTTGAACGCATTGCGGATCGCCCAATCCTGATTAACGATCGTCAAGACCTTTCCGGTCTTGGCTTCCATCACGACTACCGTTCCGGCGCGCGAGCCTAGAGCGCCTACGGCTGCACGGCGTATATTGGGGTCTTCGCCCTCGGTGCTGTCATTCTCGATATTAGCGACGGTCTCGGTGCGCAAGCTGCGCTCAAAAGCGATACGGCGGGCACGTGCCTCGCGGGCAAGTTCTTCCCGGCGGCGCTGTTCCGCGAGTGCGGCCTGACGGCGAGCTTCTTCAGCGGCCCGGCGCTCCGCTTCGATGCGGCGGCGTTCGGCCGTGCGTTTCGAATCCTTTCTGTCTTCCCTGTCGCTGCGTTTATCTTTCGCTCGGTCGGCGAGCTTCTCGCTGCGTGACTCGCGCTTATCGTCCCTGCTGCTGGCAGAAGCCCTGTCCCGTTTGTCGTCGTTCCTCGACCGATGTTTTGCTAACTGTTCCCTTTTCGAGTCTTTAGTCGAAACTTTTTTGGCATCTCGTGCCTGCCGTTCATCCTTCTTAGCGGCAGCTTTCCGTGCTGCCGAAGACTGTCTTGACTGGGCGGGACTTGAACCGGCTGTAAATAGCAGTAAAACGGCGAGGAAGAGCGAAAACGAAAGCTTCGCCAGACGCTTATCGGGACACATCGAATGCATGGTTTACCTCAGCAAAGTTGGGTTGTAGTGTGTGAACGAGGAGACCCCGGGGAACGATCAGGAACGTGTTGCTTTACGTGATCCAGGGTTTGCGCAAAAGCTAAATGGAACTATAACATTCTCAATATCATAACGCAAGAGTATTTAAGCACTTGTATAAGTGTACGCTAAGATGAGGTTTTTCAATAGTTTCCGGGGCCGTCTGCTGCTGATACTGGCTTTTTTGCTGATCGCGACGCTTAGCGTTCAGTACTTTGTCAATATTCAGACACAAGACCAGAACGACGATCTGCGCGAAATGCAGGAGCAGGCATTGGTCGCGGGGATCGCTCTCGGCGTTAGCGGAATCACTTCGACCAACGAGTATCTGGACAACATCATGGCGCGGGCCGGGCAGACTTTTCTGGACGAACGGACTCGGGACCGGATAAAGGACATCATCATTGTCGACAACGACTGGCAGATAACCGACAGTCTCAACGAGGACTACGTACCGAAGACCGATGACAACGGTGTTACAAAATATAAGAAGCTGAACGAACTGACCGATCTGCCGCCGCTGCTCGACGGCACACGCCTCGGCGACGACCTACAGCACTTCCCCAACGCCCGAGCCGCCGATGCAACCACCAGCGACGAAGCTCACGCCGTGCCTATCGAAACCAGCAGAGGCCGTTGGTATGTAATGGTCGTCCTGAAAAATGACAAGAATGAGGTTGCCTGGCGTGCCGCACAACCGCTGATCTTTACGCTCGCCATCCTTTTAATGTCTACGCTGGTCACCGTTTATCTCGTCTGGAGATTTACCAAGCCGATCGCGGATCTGTCATACGCCGCGCGCGAGATCGCCGACGGTAATCTCGGCGTCCGTGTGAGCGATTACAAGCGAAACGACGAGATGGGCCAGCTTGCGACGCGGTTCAACGAGATGACTGCGGAACTCGAGAAAAAAGCCGATCTCGAGTCGCAGTTGCGCCAGGCGGAAAAATCCGCGGTCGTCGGACGGCTCGGTTCGGCGATCGCGCACGAGATCAGAAATCCGCTGAATTATATTAATCTGACGCTCGATCATCTCGGCAAGAGGTTCGTGCCGGAAGACGACGAGAAAAGGGTCACATTCGCAAAGCTCATCGCGCAGCTAAAAGCCGAGGTCGCTCGCATCAACCAGCAGATCTCGGATTTTTTGAATTACTCGCGTCCCGCGAACGTAAAACTGTCGGCCCTCGACGCTCGCGCCGTGGTTGAAGACTCGCTTCGTATCGTCGAAGCTCAGGCCGGCGAGAACGATATCAAGATCAGCGTCGTCGAGCACGAAGACGTTCCGCAAATACTGGGTGACCGTGAGTTTCTGCGTTCGGTCTTCAACAATCTGTTCATCAACGCCGTCCAAGCGATGGGCAATGGCGGCGGCAGCCTCAATGTAAAGATACGCCGTGACGACGAACCCAAACTTGTGCGCATCGAGATATCCGATACAGGCGGCGGCATTTCGCCGGAAAATCAATCGAAGATCTTTGAACCGTATTTTTCGACGAAAGAAACCGGGACGGGCCTTGGGCTCGCGATCGTGCAAAAGATCGTCGAAATACACAACGGCGCCATCGAGGTGGCGTCGACGGAAGGCGAGGGAACAAGGTTTACGGTAAAATTACCATCAGTTTAGGGTCGTTCGCGAATAGCGGGCAAGCCGGCTTCTAATCGCGATCATTTTTTATTATGGCTAGAAAATCGATACTCGTCGTCGACGACGAAAAGAACCAGCGGGAGATACTTGAAACGATTCTCTCCGGCGAGGGCTATGACGTGACCACGGCAAGTTCCGGCGAGGCGGCGATGAAATTCGTCGAATCGCGGCGGTTCGATCTCGTGCTGACCGATCTAAAAATGACCGGCATGAGCGGCTTGGACCTGCTTAAAGAGCTGACGAACTACGACAAGTCGATAATCGTTATTCTGCTTACGGCTCACGGCTCGGTCGATTCTGCGGTCGATGCTCTGCGTCTGGGCGCGTTCGATTATCTGCAAAAGCCCTACGACAGCGAAAAGCTGCTCGATACGGTCTCGCGTGCACTCAATAAACTCTCGGCTTTGGACACGGAGATCGTTTCCGTTTCGCCCGAGATGGACAAGGTTAAAAAGCTCATACTCAAGATCGCCAAGTCGAATTCGACCGTTTTGATCCGCGGCGAAAGCGGAACCGGCAAGGAATTGATCGCACGTTCGATACACAAGAATTCGCTGCGGACAAACGAAACATTTCAGGCCGTGAACTGCGCGGCGATAAATGAGAACCTTTTGGAATCCGAGCTATTCGGGCATGAAAAAGGCTCATTCACCGGTGCGGTCGCCGAGAAAAAAGGCCTATTTGAGATCGCCAATAACGGCACGCTTTTTCTGGATGAGATCGGCGAGCTCGACATCGCGCTCCAGGCAAAACTGCTCCGTGCTCTGCAGGAAAAAGAAATTCGCCGCGTTGGTGGGATCAAGGAGATCGATGTCGATGTCCGCGTGCTCGCCGCGACCAACCGAGATCTGCTGAAAATGGCCGAGGAGAAACGTTTTCGCGAAGACCTCTATTACCGCCTGAACGTGCTGTCGATAGAGATACCGCCGCTGCGCGAACGCCGAACGGATATTCCGGTCTTGATCGACTACTTTCTAAAGAAACACACTCGCGGGACCGATCGAAAGATCAACATCGCTTCTGACGCGAAAAAGCTTTTGCTCGATTACACCTATCCCGGCAATGTCCGTCAGCTCGAATCGGCATTGGAGCGAGCCATCCTGCTTTCCGAGAACGACACGATCACTCTCGAGGACCTTCCGCCGGAAATGTCGCAGATCACGTCAACTGCCGTGTCGGCATCAGGCGATCTGTTCAGATTGCCGGCCGAAGGTGTCAACTTTGAAGATGTCGAACGCAGCCTGATAATGCAGGCGATGGACCGAACGGACAACAACATTACAAAATCGGCGAAGCTGTTGGGATTAACTTTCCGTACGCTGCAGTATAGGTTGGAGAAGTTTGGATTCAAGAAAGAAGAGGCGAGCGGAACTGAGGACGGCGATGAATCGTAATCCTTGGTTGAACCGGAGAGGTGCGACGTAATGGAATGGTTTTCGACACTTAGTTTGGCGCTCGGGACCGCGTGGACTTCCGGGATAAACCTTTACGCTACGGTCACTGTTCTCGGCTTGCTGCAGAAATTCGGCGCGGCAAAACTTCCGGGCGGGCTCGATGCACTGGATAACTGGTGGATCATCGGCGTCGCGGCCGGATTGTATCTTGTCGAGTTTTTTGCCGACAAGATACCGTACGTCGACAGTATTTGGGACGTTGTTCACACTTTCATTCGCGTTCCCGCCGGTGCGATCGTTGCTTACGCCGCAACGAATCATATGGACGCTTCGATCACGATACCCGCAACGCTCGTCGGCGGCGGACTCGCATTCTCGTCGCACGGCACAAAAGCAGCGCTTCGTGCCGGAGCAAACCTTTCGCCTGAACCGGTATCTAACTGGATACTGTCACTCGTGGAAGACGTGATCGCGTTCATCGGCTCGCTGCTGGCGGTGTTTGCACCGGTTCTCATCGCCATCGTGCTCGTGGTATTCACGATATTCTTCGTTTGGTTCTTCCCAAAAGTTATACGCGCCTTCCGGCGGATACTGAAGGCCGCGTCCGCGTTGTTCCGCGGCGAAAGTTTTCGCGAGGTCGCACGCAAGGCGGGATGACCTTTATGAAAATAGAACGCATCTTCCAGGCAGTTGCGGTGATCTTCTCCGCAGCCACCGTGTATTTCTTTTGGAACGGCAGCACTGACGCAGCCTTCGGCGCCGGCGTGCTCGGAGCCTGTTCGTTCTTGCTCAGCATTAGGTTTCAGATCAAAGCGAGAAACGTACTGCGTGAGGCCAGAGAAAAAGATGAAAGGAAATGAGGAAATCGCTCTTGACCGCACTGAAGGGGTAGTTGCCGCCGCTGCTTCTGTTTTTAAACAGCGTAATTATGGCTCATTCTTGCGTACGCATCCAAAAGTTATAAAATAGGCTTTACGCCAGCGCGACATATGAGCCAATTAGACAGCCTGCTTGCAGCCAATCAGCTTTGGGCAAAGACGATAAAGGAAAGCGATCCGAATTTTTTCGAAGAGCTTTCAGAAATGCAGTCGCCCGAGTATTTGTGGATCGGCTGTTCGGACAGCCGCATTTCCCCGTCGTCAAGCGTCGGCCTGCTGCCGGGTGAGATGTTCGTCCATCGGAACGTCGCAAATCTCGTCATTCACACCGACATGAACTGCCTATCGGTGATGCAGTTCGCTGTCGAGGGCCTTAATGTGAAACACGTTATCGTCTGCGGCCACTACGGCTGCGGCGGAGTAAAAGCCGCGATGGACGACCAGCGTTTCGGCCTGATCGACAACTGGCTGCGGCATATTCAGGACATCTCGCACAAATACGAACACGAGCTCGACGGTTTGCCGTCATACGAGGAGCGCTTCGACCGTCTGTGCAAGCTAAATGTGATCGAACAGGTCGTCAGCGCCGCCGAAACGACGATCGTGCGAAGCGCGTGGGAACGCGGTCAGAGCGTTGCCGTTCACGGTTGGATCTACACGATCGCGGACGGCATCTATCGTGATCTGAATGTGACAGTGCGATCGCGCGACGAAGCCACGGCGCTAAGAACGCGGGCCCGCACGCTTGGTTCGGAGGCAGTCGCCGGAAAATGAGATTCTACACCTCGATATTTTTTCTCCTGTTCGCCGCTCACTGCTTGATGCTGACCGCTCTTGGTCAGATGTCGCGCAAGCCAACGCCGACACGCGAACCGGCCGGCGCGATGGACAAGAAGCCGGATTCGCCAAAGAACGCCCTCGGCAAGATC
>JBBSGG010000047.1:0-21747 GCA_038254305.1 Pyrinomonadales bacterium | reverse complement strand
TTTTTCGCAACTCATATACACTCTACTGATAGCGGTAAAACAGCCGCCGATCCGCCGATATCTTCAGGTGTCCGGTGACAAACCGGAACGATCCACGATCGGTCCCGCGACCGGACGAATGGATCCCGCGATCTGCGGGCATATACACGATGGCGCACATAAGTTTCACCGCGGCCGCGTTTGCGGTAAGGTTAAGAAATGGACGATAAATACAACATCGCAAAGACCAAGCCCGAGACGAGATCCGAGCACCTGCAAGTAAAGATTGAAGAGCTGATAAAACGCCGCGACGCGGAAAAAGACCCGGCCGCAAAACAGAAACTCCACTCTGAAATAATGAGCCTCTTCGCGCAATACGAACGGGCCAAACTCTAGACACAAAAAAACTCCCCGCCTTTGGTCAGGCGAGGAGTCTTCGAATATACGCCCGCAGATTGCCGGCGGCGGTCGTTAGTTTGCGGCCGATTTAGATTTCGCTCCGCCGACGAGTTTCATCTCATCGACTATCCATCCTGCGTTGCCGAATTTCTCGGTTACGAACAGCACGAAACGAATATCGACCGAGATCGTCCGGCCGTAATTTCCGTCGTAGTAGAGATCGTTTCCGAGGCCTTCGTAATTGCCGTCGAAGCAGATACCTACCTGTTCGCCGTTGCCGTTAAGGATCGGGCTGCCGCTGTTGCCGCCGATGATATCGGTCGTCGAAAGGAAGTTCAGAGCGACCGTGCCGTCGCTGCCGAAACGTCCGAAATCATGTGCGTTCTGCAGGTCACGCAGCTTTTGCGGAGCGTCGAAGGGAAACACGCCGGTGTCTTTTTCGAGCATGCCTCTGAGCGTCGTAAACGGCGTGTAAAAGACCGCTTCGCGCGGGCTGTAGCCTTTGACATTGCCGTATGAGAAGCGAAGCGACGAGTTTGCGTCCGGATACGGCGTGACGCCTTTCATCTCGGCCATTCCCTGCTGGTAGAGCAGGCGATAGCGGTCGATCGAACCGCCGAACGCCGTCGCACGCGCGGCGACATTGGCGCGTTCCTGGCCGAGCCCAAGAGCAAGCGTCACGAGATTGGAATTACGCGTGCGGATCGATTCGAGATTCGAATCATAAAGCGCCATCACCTTTTTAGGCGTATCGAAATCGCCCTCGGCAATGCCGGCCGCAAAGGCTGCCTCGGCGCTGCGGCGCTCGCGGCCGCTGGACGCCTTGAAAACGTTTTCGGCGGGCGCGAACTGCTCATTCGCCGGCAATTCGGCAAGTTTGAGCAGGTAGAATTTGATCATCTCGCGTTCATATACGGGTTCGCGGTCCTTGAATGCCGTCTGAACCTCTGCCAGCTTTTTCGTCCGCTCGGCTTCGGTCAATTTTTTGCCCGCAGCGACCGTATTGATCGCGTCGACGAGCTGCTTGAACACCGGCGTCAGCGTCGGGCTCGGAAATCGCGACAGGACAACATCGCGCCGTGCCGTCGCATTGCTGGCGTTGGACAAACGCTGCAGCTCCGGCAAGACCTCGCCATACTTCTTCTGCCGCGCCGGATCAGCCGCGATCCATTTCGCAAACTGCGCCTCTTCGGCCTGCCGCTTTGCGACCGCGTCAGCCTGGCGAAGCCGCAGCGCACTGCCCTCGTAAACCTTGCGGTAGTTGTCGAAATTGGCGATCTCGGACTGAAACGCGATGCGTTTTTCATCGTTTGTCTGGCCAATCAGTCGTAGGGCGTCGCTGCGCGATTGCAGATACGACGATAGAAAAGGGAAGTTAGCGTCACGCGCGTAGGCGATCGACTGGCTCTCGCGATACCGCGTCGTCGAACCCGGGTATCCGAGCACGAAGACGAATTCGTTATCGTCAAGTCCGCCTATGTTGATAGTGAGGAACTTCTTGGGTTTATACGGAATATTACCTGCCGAGTACTCGGCGGACGTACCGTCCGGGGCGGTATAAGCACGCAAAAAAGTAAAATCACCCGTGTGGCGCGTCCACTCAAAATTGTCCGGATCACCTCCGAAGACACCGATATCACGCGGTGGCGCATAAACGACGCGGATGTCTTTGATCTGCATCGTTTGATACAAATAATAAAAGTATCCGCTGTTTAGAACCTGAATACGGATGATCGATCCGGCAGGCGCCTTAGCCTGTTCGGACGCCTGTAGCGTATCGATGTTTTTCTTGACAGCAGCTACGAAGGCCTCGCCGGTGAGATTTTCTGTTCCCGGGATGATCTTCGACGTTACGTCTTCTACGCGCTGAGTGATGAATATCGAATATCCTTTCGCGGGTAATTCGCCGGCTTTATTGTCGGCCTTAAAACCGGTTTCGACCAGATCCTTTCCCGGAGCGGAAGCCGTCACAAGCGCATCAAAACCGCAGTGATGATTAGTCAAGATCAAGCCTTCGGGCGAGACAAATTCAGACGTGCAGCCGACGCTCAGGCGTGGCACTGCCTCGGTCAGTCCGCCGCCCGCGGGATTGTAGATCTCCTCGGGCCGGATCTTTAGGCCGCGTTTCTTGAGAGGCAGCTTGGCGATCTGGTCGGGCGTGTACATGCCCTCGTCAAATCGCGCAAATGTGAACGAGACTGATGACAGCAGCATAGCGGCGGTCATCAACACGGATAGAAAAGAGTTTCTTTTCTGATTCATTTAATTTCCTTTGATGATTGTAATGAGATCAAGTTTGAATATTATAAACGAAACGTCCTTCGAACATGGCACTACGATTAACGATCTCGTTCTTTTGTTGCTCAAAAAGCGTGAGGAACCAGTGACAAACGAAAAAAGGCGAACGCCGTAAGCAACTCGCCTTAACTTTCAATTTGATCGAAATCAAGATCAGCTGACCTTTTTAAGTTCGGTCGGTTCCGTAGGCAGGAAGCGCCGTGGATTGATCGGTTTGTCATCGTAACGAAGTTCGTAATGAAGGTGCGGGCCGGTTGAGCGCCCCGTTGAACCGACAAATCCCATAAGTTGTCCACGCTGGATCGGGTCGCCGACCTCGACCTCTATCTTCGAAAGATGGCCGTAGCGGCTGATCAGACCATTGCCATGATCGACCTCGACCATGTTTCCGTAGCCGCCCTGCCAACTCGCCCTTGTAACGGTGCCGGCTGCAGGTGCAACGACGAGATCACCGCGCTCGCCGTCGATATCCATGCCGGCGTGAAATTCGTAGGTACGTCCGCCAAACGGATTTCGCCGAAAACCGAATTCATTATTGATCTTGCCCGTATGTGCCCAGATAGTCGGGAGATGAGCGGTGTCGCCGCTGAATTGGAGGGCGCGAAGCTGTTTCTCCACATTCGGATCATCGACAGCGCTCTCTTCACCTATGGGTCCGCCCGCATTGACGGCGTAGTTGGCCGCGGAATTGGGACGTGAATAATCGATCGAATTGGGTTGTGCGTAAACGTTTGAGGGAAACGGACTGAGAGCCGGATTTATTATCGCGGAAGCGATCTCTGTATTCAATGAGCCTTTATCAAAGACTCCGAAGATACCGATACTAAAAACTGAGATTCCTAAAAATAAAACTAAACCGACCAAGCCGTTTTCGAGATATTTTCTCGATATCTCAAACCGGCGAAAATAGGTTTTTGACTTTGTAGAATGAGAAAATAGAAAAGAAAAGACTTTACCGTTATCCAGCATTATGCTTTTTAGCTCCTTTTAATGATTACGTGTCGGGAATCCATCGTCCCGACACACGGAATCACGCAAGAATAGCCGCGAGCGACTAACGCGAAACCTGAATTGTTAACTTAACGACTGATAATAGACCTACCAGCATACGGAAGTTTGAAAGGCCGGCTGCAAACAACGTAAATCAATTCACAAAGGCCACCTGCTGTTGCTACAGGAGTCGGAACAGCCGATGGATGATTATACTACAAAAGTGCCGCTCCTGCCTAGACCTTCGAACGGCGGCTTTCATTCCAACTCCGAAGCGCAATAAAACCGATCGAAAGAATGAGTACGATAAAAACAAGAACGATCAAAATCTTGAAGGCACCGGTTATGAACCCGATCAACCCGATGATCTGCTTCAATAATGTTATAAGCAACGTGAGCAATGCAAGAAGCGCCGCTCCCAAACCCGCACCTTTTATCCAAACCGGCATATATGAAGCTCCTGCTATCCCGAAAGTTTAACTGATCGATTCGAGTAAAGCTACTGGTTACGCCAACCGCCGAATCCCTTATCGCGGCGATATGTGACATGCGTCTCAGCCGAATCCTGCGGCGAGTACCTCTGTTCGGACAGTGAGTTTGCGAACATCGGTGACGGTTGCGACGAGCCGTATTCTCGAACATATACCTCTTCTTTTTCCGGCCGCTTGAATATATAGCCGCGAAGAATATAGACGCCGAGCCCGATGAGCATCACCGGAAGCAGGCCGCGCATGAGGCCTCTCAGGTTAAACGCCGACTGAAGCAGAAACGCCGCGCCAAGCACTGTTAAGACGACGCCCCAAAGCTTAGGGTTTCCCGCAAAACGCTTCACGAGAATATCGTCGGCCGTATTCGGAGTGAGGCCGGCACGTATCATCTGAGCTGTGCGCCATGCATCGAGAGCGGCGAAAAACCACATTCCCATAAATCCGAGGACGAATATCAGGGTTCCGCCTGTCAGGATAGCTAACTGAAAAAGACCAACAAATACCGCAAAATAGACAAGGGCCTTTATCGTTTGGCCGTTATATGCGGCGCCCAGTCCCGGACATACCAGCGAAAAAAAGGTCGCGACGAATGGCGACGTGCGTTTGGTTACAAAAGGAACGTGATTTGTTTGCTTCTGCTTCCGAAGAAGGTCGACGCCGCGAACTATACAGTCCTGACAATACGGGAACCCCTTGATCCGGTGGTCGCATGCAGCGCACAGTGGTTTGCCGCATCCATTACAGTTTACGCCCGCGGGATTATGACTGTGGTACGCACAATTCATTATTTATTGTCCTCGCTGTCGACATAGGTCGCACCGGTCACAGGTTCGCGGGAGCTGCCCGATTCCCCGGATGCGCCCTTCCAGGCATCAGCGCCCTGTTGATAGGTCTGTTCAGCCAATTCGTAACCCGTCGCATAAACGCCCGCGAGCGAGCCGTCCGCGGAAACCGTCTGACTGAATACTAAAAAAGCGAACAGCAGCATCATTGCGACGGGGGCGAGCTGCGGGATCGAAATCGGGAATCTAAGTTTCCGCAGCCATTCACCTAGTTCCGAACCAATCGACGCCTTTTTCGACATTGGTTCAGCCGTACCGATCGTTTCGCGAAGTATTCTGACGTGAAGCCCATCAGGCATCGGCAATTCGTCCAGCTTGTATGTGACGCAGGCCGCAAGCGAGCGGACAACCGCGCCCGGCAGGTCGGTGCATTCGTCGCAAAGAACAGCGTGACGTTCCCACCGATGAAAAATTTGTGCCGGCAAAAATCCGTCAAGATAATCGGTCAGGTGTTCCTCGAATTGTCCGCAATTCATCGACACCTGCGGCATTGTTTTTTCGAGAATGCGGGCCTCGAGCCGCGTCATCGGCAGCCGCGGTTCCGCCATCTCGCGGCAAACATTCAAAGCGTCCTTCACCTCATTCAGAAGCGAATGGCAAAGCGGGCACTTGAGCGCGTGTTCTGCCACGGCCTTGTGCGTGTCGTTCGCGAGGGCCTTGTCCAGATAGTTGGTCAAATGCTCTTCGAAATCCGAGCAACTGACTAAATTTGTGTTCGCATACGACATAAATCCTAATTACCCTTTAATAATCCTTCTCGTGTGGACGCCGCATTCTTTTCAATTTTGCCGGTCTATATCGTCACGACTCTCATTCGTCTCAATATCTTCGCCAGCTCAATTCGTCCGCGATTTATCCGCGATTTAACAGTGCCCTCCGGTATCTGCAAAACATCTACGATCTCCTGATAGCTCATCTCTTCGATATCGCGAAGTATGACGCACGTTTTGAGATCCGCGGGCAGCTTATCAATTCCTCCCTGCACCTGCGCCGCCAGCTCGCGACGCTCTAGTTCTTTATGGGCAGAGGTTCCGACCGCTCGAAGGTGATACTGGTGATCGTCGACGGTGTCGGCCATCGTATTCTGCGGATTACGCTGGCGGTGGCGGTAATCGTCAATTATCAAATTTCGCGCAAGCCGCATCAACCAGTTCGCGAGATCGCCTTGTTTCGGATCGTACTGGTCAAGCGTCCGATAGATCCGGATGAAAACTTCCTGCGTAAGATCTTCGGCGGCATCAGGGCTCGAAGTGAACCTATAGGCGAGATTGAATATCCGCCGCGAGAACGCCGAAACCACCTCTTCCCAGGCAACACCGTCGCCTGCCCGCGCTCTTCGCACGAGTTCCGCACCATTGATTTCCGTCGCAGCCTTTAAAGCTTCCAAGCCCGATCTCCCGATTCTGCAGATGGTTCCGACGCCAGCTTCAGATCTTACTCAGCTTCGTCATTGCTGTATTACGATATCAAAAAAATAAAAGTTCCCACAAAATCCTCGTTCTTCTGGGCGGGGATATTCGCATTTGACCGCCAAATACAGTATCTTTTTCTCTTTCTCCGGTGGATGCTCTCTCATAAAAAACGCTTTGTAGATTCGGCTTCGTTATCCATACCTTTTGCGCAAATACATAAAATTCATAATTCTTTTTTTGTTCGCGGTAGCGATACTGTGGTTCTTCGGCAGAAATCTGGACTGGCACGACGTTACCGTAAGCATTCGCACGGCAAATCCCTATTACCTTTCACTTGCCGTATTGATCATCTGTATCGGTTACTTTCTGAGGGCCATCCGCTGGAAGGTGTTGCTCGAACCGATCACCGAATCGAGCCTGCGTGAACTCTTCGCAACGACGACCGTCGGCTTTGCGGCAATGTTTATCGTCGGACGCGCTGGTGAAATAGTCCGGCCGATGTGGCTCCCAATGCGCGACAAACGGGTTCGACCGTCGGCGGCTCTGGTCACAATCGGCGTCGAACGTGTTTTCGACCTTGCTTCGTTGATATGTTTCTTTTCGGTGAGCTTGATCTGGTTCAACGCTCCGCAAGGCCGCGAGAATGATTTTGCGAGGGTGAAACTAATCGGAAACCTGATGTTGATCGCCGCGATCGTCGGTCTGGCTGTCCTCGTTACGTACCAACGTAATTCCAATCGTTTCATTGGCTGGGTCGCAGGATTGATCAAGAAGAAGTTGATACCCGGTCGCATTCAGGCGATCATTCTAAGCCTTTTGCGCCAGCTCGCGTCCTCGCTGAAGATCCTTCGAAGTTTCAATGAGATATTTTGGGTGAGCGTGTGGACAATTGCCTTATGGCTCGCTATCGCACTTCCGACCTGGCTCGTCTTGCTTGCATTCGGGCTGCCGCTAAGTTTCGGGGATTCCATTTTTGTGATGGGCGTCGCATCGATGGGATCGCTGGTTCCGACACCCGGCGGTGCGGCCGGAGCTTTCCACGCCGCTACTGCCGGCAGCCTGGTTTTGCTTGGGGTCAAAAATGAGGATGCCGCAGCAGCGTCGATCGTAATGCACCTCGTTTACTTTGCTCCTGCGATCGTTTTTGGTTTGTATTATTTCACGCGCGGCGATATAAGTATTGAGCGATTCCGGGGTCTGCTTTCGAGCGAAAATGCGGTCGAGGAAATTGAATCTGACTCGCCCGATCGAGCGGCTACCGGTTAGATTCAACCCAGCAAGTACAGATCCCGCCAAGCCTCCGATTTATGCGTTGCCCCTTTTGCGGACATATAGAAGACAAGGTCGTCGATTCGCGCGAGGCGAAAGACGGCGACTCGATACGCCGCCGCCGCGAATGCCTCGACTGCGGCCGACGGTTCACGTCGTATGAACGGATCGATGAGATCCCGTACATGGCCGTCAAGAAAGACGGCAAGCGAGAGACTTTCGAACGTCCTAAAATATTAGCCGGCCTACTGCGTGCAAGCGAAAAGCGTCCCATTTCGGTAACACAGTTAGAATCGATCGTCGACGAAGTTGAGAAGAGCGTTCAGGATTCACCTGATCGCGAACTATCGACCAGCGAGATCGGAAAAGTGATAATGCATCGCTTGAAACAGCTTGATAAAGTCGCGTATGTTAGGTTTGCATCGGTTTACCTCGAATTCGAGGACGTGTCCGCCTTTATGACCGAACTCAAGGACTTGGTTCGGTCGCGCGAGCGGGCCCCGCTCAAGAAGCAGAAGAAAGGCAAAAAGTAGTTTCGCCGCAGTTGTGAAGTAATTATGCCCCGAAAAAGTGATCGAGTTGAATTTTTGCGCGAAACGACGCTCGAATCGACTACGGGAAAACGAGACGTCCGGATCTCGGACCTTAGTGCCGGTGGCTGTTACATTGACACGATCGCAACTCTGCTGGAAGGTACCATCGTTTGGCTGGAAATACAGTCGCCTGACGGCGATCCGGTTCGATTCACCGGCAAGGTAGCCCACGAGTCACCCGGAATGGGCATTGGAATTGAGTTCACGGAGATGACGCAGGCCCAGCACGACTTTCTCGCCAGTATTCTCGCTCCCTCCAAATAACCGCCCCCGAATTTGCCGACTATCCATCCTTGCCCGCCTCGCCGTGTTTGATTAACATAAAAGGTTATGGTCGAAATCGAAGATTTTCCTGTTGGCCTTGCTGAAGGTGACGCGATCGAGCCGATGATGCAGATCCCTTCGGAGTTGCCGACGTTGCCACTGCGCGACATCGTTATCTACCCGTTCATGATCGTGCCGCTGTTCGTGTCGCGCGACAAGTCGATCAAAGCGGTCGAAGAAGCGCTCAAGGACAACCGCATGATCGTGCTGGTTTCCCAAAAAGACGTTAATAAGGAAGATCCCGCCCGCGATGACCTCTATGAGGTAGGAACCGTCGCGATAATCATGAGAATGCTGAAGCTGCCCGACGGCCGTATCCGTATTCTCATTCAGGGCCTTTCGCGAACCCGCGTCGATGGCGTAAAGCCCGAAGGAGCGTTCGTCCGATCTGCCATCACGCCTATCTCCGAACCGCTCGCACCGGAGAATTCTTTGGAGGTCGAAGCCCTCGTCCGCAACGTGCGCGGATCGATGGAACGCGCCGCAAGTCTTGGCAAAAACATCTCACCCGAAGTGCTGGCGATCATCGCGAATCTCGACGACGCGGGCAGGCTCGCCGATCTTGCAGCCTCTAATTTGGAACTGAAGGTCGAGGACGCACAGAGCGTTCTGGACATATTCGAACCGGTCAAGCGGCTGAGGCGTGTGAACGATCTTCTGAGCAAAGAGATCGACGTGTTAACAGTGCAGCAGGAGATCAACACGCAGGCTCGGGCCGACATCGACAGGTCGCAGCGGGAATACTTTCTCCGGCAGCAGCTTAAAGCGATCCAAAGCGAACTAGGCGAGGGAAACGAACTATATGAGGAGGTTGAGGCATATCGCAACAAGATCCTCAAGATCAAGATGCCGGAGAATGCCGAGGAAGAATCGCTTCGGCAGCTCAAAAAGCTCGAGCGAATGCATCCTGACACTGCCGAAACCGCTACGCTCCGCAATTGGCTCGACATTATTACCGATCTGCCGTGGTCGGTAGCTTCAAAAGATAATCTGAATCTTAAGAAGGCGGAAAAGATACTCGACGATGACCACTACGGGCTGGAGCGCGTCAAGGAGCGGATCATCGAAGCTCTCGCGGTACGTAAGCTGATGGAAAAGCCGAAAGGCTCGATCCTCTGTCTCGTCGGCCCTCCGGGAGTCGGAAAAACAAGTCTTGGACGCTCCGTGGCTCGGGCTTTAAACCGTACGTTTGTTCGATTAAGCCTGGGCGGCCTTCATGACGAAGCCGAGATCCGCGGGCATCGCCGCACATATGTTGGGGCGATGCCCGGCAGGATCATTCAGGCGATCCAGCAGGCGGGGACGAATAATCCCTTAATAATGCTCGACGAGATCGACAAGGTAGGCGCCGATTTCCGTGGTGATCCGAGTTCGGCGCTGCTTGAAGTGCTCGATCCAGAGCAGAATTCCACATTTCGGGATAATTATCTCGGTGTCACGTTCGACCTTTCGAATGTAATGTTCATGACGACGGCTAACATGCTGGATACGATCCAACCCGCTCTTCGCGACCGAATGGAAATCATCTGGCTTTCCGGATATACCGAAGAGGAAAAGCAAGAGATCGCCCGCCGACACCTGATACCAAAGCAGATCCAGGAAAACGGTTTGGCAAAGGACGATGTTCGATTCGACCGAAAGGCGGTCGCTCGCGTGGTCGGAGATTACACGCAGGAAGCGGGCCTGCGGCAATTGGAACGCGAGATCGGAAAGATCGCCCGTAAAGTCGCCAGAAAAAAGGCTGAACTTGAAGAGGAATTCGTTCCTGTTCGAGTAACGACGGACAATCTTCGCGATTTTCTCCGCGGCCCGCGGATTCACAACGAGGGCGCATTGAAAAAGGACCAGGTCGGAACGGTCACGGGTCTCGCCTGGACCGCGGTCGGCGGCGATATATTGTTTATCGAAGCTCTGAAAACCCGCGGTAAGGGCAAATTACTGCTTACCGGCCAACTCGGCGAAGTGATGCAGGAGTCGGCGCAGGCAGCATTTTCGTATGCAAAAGCGCGCTCGAAGGAACTCGGGATCGACGAAACGATCCTCGAGAATTTTGATATTCACATTCATTTACCAGAGGGCGCCATCCCGAAGGACGGTCCAAGTGCGGGAATCACAATGGCGACCGCCCTTGTTTCAGTGCTTACACAGCGTCCGGTCCGTAAAGACGTCGCGATGACGGGCGAGATCACGCTTCGAGGCAACGTGCTTCCGGTTGGCGGAGTCAAAGAAAAGTTGCTCGCCGCACGGCGTGAAAAGCTCAAAACAGTGATCTTGCCGGAACCCAATCGAAGGGATCTGGAAGATATGCCAAAGGAAGTGATCGAGGATCTCGAATTTGTCTTCGTCGATCACGTCCGTCAGGTTTTCGAGGTTGCTCTGCTTGCTGCGAGGCCTGCAGCCAAAACCGCTAGAAAATGACGCCGTAGCCCCAAAGTGAATCGGGAAATCTTGACCCATTGATCGTTTTTATGTTACGTTCGAAATGGTTTCTGCATCCTAATATTCGTTGCAGAGAACGGGTTCAGGAACTTTTCCACACTTGATTCGTTAGATATTTAGACCGGCGCCTTTTGTGTCGTTTTACGAATTCGCCCTAACCCTGAAGATTTTTCCAAGGAGTATAGACGAGGTTTAATGATAAAAGCCATCAATAAGGTCTTAGGTACGCTTGCATTCATATTTTTCTGCTCAGCTACTTTCGCATTTAGTCAGACAATAAATTCAAATCTCACACCGGACGCCGCAAAGACGATCGACGCGGTAAATAAGGTTCTCGACGATTCCGGCAAGAACTTTAAGGAGGGCCTCGCCGCGTTCAAGGCGAATAAACGTTCGGAATCAGGCCATAGCTTCGACAAAGCTGTCGAGGTTTTTCTTAATTCCACGCTCAACATCCAGCGCGATCAGCGTCTCCAGAGCTGCTACGGCCAGCTTATCGACACTGTCTACCGCATCGAATACCCGTCTGAGACGCTGCTTCCGCAGATTCGCGGCCTTTCTGCCGCCTGCGGCTGGAAATGGAACAACGAAGATCTCAAGCTCGCCGACGCTGTCGCTCAGATGAGCAAGCCGGGGGCGCAGGCTACGGCGAAGCCGGATGCTGCCGTACTTGCATCCGTTGTCGGCGGTGCTGCGATTGCGGGCGATGCGAATTACGGGTTTAACCAGCAGGGTTTCGAGCCGTCGCCACTTGATGAACTCTCACATCTCGAACTGACGCCGGACGAACAGCAGGTCGAAAATAACCCCATCGCCCAGGCCCAGTATCAGTACATTCAGTACGCCGTCGCTAACAGATCGCTTGGATTCAGCTTCCAGGTGCATCCGATGATCCAGCAATTCATCAACTACTATCGCGGCCGCGGCCGAACAACGATGGAAGTCGGGCTTTACAGATCTGGGATGTTCATGCGAATGGCTCGTCGCATTTTTCGCGAAGAGGGAATTCCGGAAAACGTCGCGTGGCTCGGTCAGGTCGAAAGCTCATGGAAACCGACCGCAATGTCGTCTGCGGCTGCGTCCGGACTATGGCAGTTTATTCCCGGCACGGGGGCACGTTTTGGCCTCCGCCGCACCAGCCAGCTCGACGAACGCAACAGTTTTGACGAAGCGACGCATGCATCGGCGCGATATTTGAAATTCTTAGCCAATCGGTATGCCGGCAATTGGGAACTCGCAATGGCCGCGTATAATTGCGGCGAAGGCAATGTCGACCGTGCGGTCCGGCGTGCTGGAGTGAATAACTTTTGGGCGGCTTATCCTTATCTGCCGCAAGAAACGCGGAATTATGTTCCGAACATCCTGGCAACGATCCTGATCGCTAACAGCCCGGCTCAGTACGGTTTTGGACACATACGTCCTGCTCCGCCGCTTCAGTACGATCGCATACGCGTTCCGGCGTCGACGAATCTGAGCCTTTTGGCACAGGCCTCCGACACGAGTGTGCAGTACCTACGGTATTTGAATCCGCATCTTCGCACCAACGTCACTCCGTCGGAACCTTACGTGATCAACGTTCCGGCAGGAAAGTCGAACGACGTCGTCGCGGTATTCAAGCGAATTCCGGCATCGAAGATCAACAACACGAATCTCGCTAATTCGGTGAAAGGCGAAACGTGGCAGACCGTATCAAACCGAACCGGAATTTCGGTTGCTGACTTAATGGCGGCCAACCCGGGAATGAATGATCCTCGCGGGAAGGTCTTCGTTCCGGTCAGCGGCAATCGGATCAATACGATTTCGTACACTCGCCCCACGTCGATTGGCGGCGGCATGCTTGCCAAGCCCGCGACGATAGTTAAGGCACAGGCCGGGGACACCGTTGCGAAACTTGCTGCCCGTCATCACGCCGATCCCACCGAGGTCGCGAAATACAACGGCTTGCTTCCTAATTCAGTGCTCGGTGCTGGCCGCGAGATCAAAATCCCGACAATGTAGGGAATTGTTCATCAGTTCACCGTGCCGATCCCGTTACCTCGGGATCGGCATTTTTTTGAAACACGAGCGGCATACGGATTGCGGAACAGTACACATCTGGAGAATAAGTATGGCAATCGAACAACGCGTTCCTAATCCCGACGTTAATTCATTCGACATCGATGAGATCGACCCCGGCGACGGAAGCGGCGACGCCGGTAACGCTACAGAAGACATGCCGCTCCCGCCCGATCGGCCGGCGATATCTGTCGAAGAACCGCCGGGCAGGAACCGCCCGCCTTCGGGCGATGTAGACGAGAGCCCGAAAAGGATCGCGTAATCTTTCACTGGTTAGGGAAATTGCTTGACATGCCGATCAATTGTAACTATACTGGTTACAGTAATGGCGGCGAACACACAATTTTCAATTGCGGTCCATGTCCTGACGATGTTGGCAAGATCCGAAAATAGCAATCTTAAATCGGATTATCTTGCCAAAAGCGTTAATACAAACCCGGTTGTCGTTCGCCGGCTTTTAGGACATCTTGCTCAGGGAGATCTGGTGATTTCTCAAACCGGGGCGAATGGCGGGACGAGGCTTTCGCGTTGCCCCGATCGAATAAACCTCGCGGAGGTTTACAAGGCCGTTTCTTGTGGAGAGGTTTTCGCTCTACACAGCAAAGCGCCGAGTCAGGATTGTCCCGTTGGGCGAAACATCGAAGCGGTGCTCTGCCGACTTCAAAAGGAGATCGACAGAACCGTGGCGGAAAAATTTGCGGAGTATACGCTCGCTGACCTAATAATGATGGTTCAGCCCGCCCGCGTCTAAATTTTTTGGATTCATTTGTATCAAAACGAGTTACAAAGTTATTGAATTTAGCAGTCATTATTGGAAAGGAATTCGCAATTAGTCGACGATGTGGGCACCGGGGTTCCTGACCATGTTCAGATTGATCGCCCGAGTGCTCGGGGTGTAAGGCGGAAGTTATGAAAGCAAGTACGAAGTTGGAAATGAAGGAATTCTTAGCGAAGTCGATGACATTTGCGGAGTATATAAAGCTCATCGACGACCTGCTTCTCGAAGGGAAAACCACGGGCGGGATTCAGTCTGAAGCGATGTTCGACTACGGACGACTGAACCGCCAGCGTATGCATCGTCTCGAGAAGACAGTTTCGCTCGGCGTCGAACTGTCCGAGATCGTCCGCTCGGTTCAGCGGCCGACGATCTGGCTTACACTCACCGAAGGGTGGTGCGGCGATGCCGCTCAAAATATACCCGTGATTGAGAAAATTGCATCCGAAAGCAATAATATTGAAACACGGTATTTGTTGAGGGACGAAAATCTTGAGCTGATGGATGCGTATTTGACGAACAACGCCCGTTCGATACCGAAGCTGATAGTTTTGGATACACAGACTTTCGAAGTTCTGGGAATCTGGGGAGCGAGACCCGCCGCGGCACAAGATGCATACCTAAAATGGAAAGATCAAAGGCTGGAAAAACCAGCGATCATGGAAAAGATGCAGCGTTGGTACAACGACGACAAGACTCTGTCGCTTCAGTCGGAATTCGCGGAGCTTGTAAAAAAATGGGAGAGGCGATAAAGCTGCGATGAAGGTTTACGAGGTCAGGGAATTCGGTATCGACAAGCTCGCGATCGCGGAACGCGAAATTCCGCAGCCGCAGGCGGGCGAAGTGCTAGTGCGGATGCGTGCGGCTTCATTGAACTTTCGCGACGTGATGGTCGTCACCGGTACCTACAACCCGCGAATGAAGATGCCGGCGGTCCCTTTCTCGGACGGCGCGGGTGAGATCGCCGCGGTTGGCGACGGCGTGAACGAGTGGCAGATCGGCGACCGCGTTTGCCCGATATTTGTGCAGCGGTGGCTTGACGGAGGCGTGACCGACAAGAAACGCCGCACGGCGCTCGGGGCCGGTGCTCAGTGGGACGGCGTTCTCCGCGAATATGCCGCCTTCGACGCGCGCTCCGTGGTGCAAATTCCGAACGGGCTTTCATTTGAAGAAGCATCGACGCTCCCGTGCACTGCGGTCACGGCATGGCACGCTCTCGCGGTCTCCGGCGGGCTTAAGGCTGGCGAATCCGTTCTCACGCTCGGGACCGGCGGCGTTTCTATTGCAGCACTGCAGATCGCAAAACTTTTCGGCGCCCGTGTGATCGCAACGACAAGCACCGAGGCGAAGGCAGCGAAACTAAAGGCTCTCGGGGCAGACGATGTCATAAACTACGCAGAGCACGAAGACTGGGATGCGGCGGTTCTTGATTTGACCGGCAAGCGCGGCGTCGACCATGTGATCGAGGTAGGCGGAGGAGGGACACTAGCCCGTTCTTTAAATTCCGTGCGCGTCGGCGGACACGTCGCTCTGATCGGCGCTCTGTCGGAGGGCGGCGCGGTCGATCCGATCCCGATCTTTATGAAGGCCGTGCGGCTGCAGGGAATTTTTGTCGGGTCGCGAGAAATGTTTTGCGACGTTAATCGGGCGGTCGAGGAGGGTGGTTTGCGGCCGGTCGTCGATCGGCTATTCGAATTCAACGAGGTACCGAAAGCATTAGAGTATATGCAAAGCGGAGCTCATTTTGGAAAGATCGTGGTTCAGATATGACAACGACGGAAGCGATGGAAAAACGTAAATTCGGCAGAACCGACATGCATTTTTCGGTTCTCGGTTTTGGCGGAGCGGAGATCGGCTATAACGATACGCAGACGCAAGCCGATGTTGACGCGTTGCTTAATTCGGCACTGGATGCGGGACTGAATGTGATCGACACCGCGGCCGCGTATAAGACGTCCGAGCAGATGATAGGCGAGGCTGTCGGGCGGCGCCGCCGCGACTATTATCTGCTGACCAAATGTGGAGCTTTGGATGCGTTTACTCGTTCCGATTGGACGAAAAAAGGCATTCTGGACACGATCGAGACCAGTCTTCGTAATTTGCGGACCGACCATCTGGATATTGCCCAGTTGCACAGCTGCGACAGTGAAACACTTCGCCGCGGCGAAGCGATCGAGGGACTCGAACGGGCCCGCGAAAAAGGATATACCCGATACATCGGATATTCGGGCGACAATGAAGACGCAAAAACCGCAATTGAACTAGGCGTTTTTGATTCGCTGCAGACATCCGTCTCGATCGCTGACCAGACGCCGATCGACGCAAACATTCCGGCGGCGGTTGAAAAGGGAATGGGTGTGATCGCCAAACGGCCGATCGCGAATGCCGTCTGGCGTAATGCCGAAAAGCCGTCGGAGTCCTACCATCATACATATTGGGAACGAATTCAGAAGCTGCGGTTTCCGTTTCTCGAAAGACCGCTGGAAGAATCGATCGCGATGGCGCTGCGATTTACGCTATCGATCCCGGGTGTCGACACGGCGATCGTAGGAACAACCAAGCCCGACCGCTGGCAGCAAAATGCGAAATACATCGCCGAAGGAAATCTGACAGATGAGGAATTTGATGCGATACGTGATCGCTGGCGCGAAACGGCCGATTCGCATTGGAACGGCCAGACCTAATCGTCGTCTATTAAAACGCTGGATGGAAAGTGAGAATTGATGAGTGCACCGATAACAAACACCGAAGCGGCGAGTAAATTGTTCGAGCCGTATACGATCCGCGAGATCACATTTCGAAACCGTTTATGGGTTTCGCCGATGTGCATGTATTCGAGCGAGAACGGATTTCCGAACGATTGGCACCTCGTACATCTCGGAAGTCGCGCGGTTGGCGGAGCCGGGCTTGTTTGCGTAGAAGCGACAGCGGTGTCGCCCGAAGGAAGAATTTCGCCGCTCGATTCGGGTATTTGGCTCGACGAACATGTGCCGGCATTCGCGCGAATCACGAAGTTTATCAAGGAACAGGGCGCCGTTCCCGCGATCCAGCTTGCACATGCGGGACGTAAAGCCTCGACCGCTGCTCCGTGGGATGGCGGCAAAAAGATCGAGCCGTTTAGCGGCGGCTGGGTGGTCGTTGCGCCGAGTGCTATTGCCTTTGCGGATGATTATCCGGAGCCCCGCGAAATGATGCAGACGGACATTGCGAAAGTGGTCGACGATTTTGCCGCCGCCGCTCGTCGCGCTGTCGATGCCGGATTCGAAGTGATCGAGATCCACGCGGCGCACGGTTATTTGCTTCACGAATTTTTATCACCGCTTTCGAATTTCCGAACGGACGAATTCGGCGGAATGCTCGAAGATCGGATGAGGTTCCCACTGATGATCGCCGAAACTGTTCGCAATGCGGTGCCGGCGAATCTGCCGGTGTTTATTCGGATCTCCGCGACGGATTGGGCAGATGGCGGATGGAACCTTGAGCAATCCATCGAGTTTGCGAAACGCCTGAAGCAGAGCGGAATCGATCTTATCGATTGTTCTAGCGGCGGGCTCGTGCCGAACGCGAAGATCGAGATCGGCCCCGGTTACCAGGTGCCGTTTGCCGACGCTATCCGGCGCGAGGCCGGTATTGCGACGGTCGCCGTTGGTATGATAACGCAGCCTTCTCAGGCTGAGAACATTATTGTTTCAGAGCAGGCCGATGCGGTGATGGTGGCACGCGAATTCCTGCGAGATCCATATCTTGGTTTTACCGCAGCACGCGAGCTCGGCGTCGTCGTGGATGTTCCGAAGCAGTACGGCCGGGCGATCGATCTTAGATAAAGTCATGCGAAAGTTTTCCGATATTCCAATTTCGGTTCTCGATCTGTCGCCGATTTGCGAAGGCAGCGAAGCTTCGGACGCCCTGCGAAATTCGCTTGATCTTGCGAGAAGGGCCGAGAGCCTCGGATTTAACAGGTTTTGGGTCGCCGAACATCATTCTATGCCGGGAATTGCGAGTGCGGCGACGTCGGTCGTGATCGGTCATATCGCGGCGGGAACCTCGACGATACGCGTCGGTTCGGGTGGTATTATGCTCCCGAACCACGCTCCGCTTGCGATCGCCGAACAATTCGGGACGCTCGACGCACTTTTCCCGGGACGGATCGATCTCGGTCTGGGCCGCGCTCCGGGAAGCGACCGCGCGACGGCTCACGCTCTTCGGCGCACGCTCGATACGAACGGCGACGATTTTCCGGAACTGTTTCAGGAACTGCGCTTCTTCTTGAAAGAACCGGTTGCGGGACAAAAGGTGCAGGCCGTACCGGGTGCCGGATCCGATATTCCTATCTGGCTTCTTGGCTCCAGCGGGTTTAGCGCACAGCTTGCCGGGCAACTCGGTCTTCCGTTCAGTTTCGCGGCGCATTTCTCGCCCGAGAATACACTTCCGGCGCTAGAACTTTACCGGAGAAATTTCCGACCGTCGGATGTTTTGGCCGAGCCGTACGCGATGGTCGCTCTTAACGTTTTTGCAGCGAAGACAAAGGCTGAAGCAGAAAAGCTCGCCACGTCGCAACATCAATCCTTTCTAGCTCTTGTTCGCGGAAAACCGGGAAGGATCCAACCGCCGGTGGACGGCATGGACGCTCTATGGACCGCAGAGGAGAGAGCAATGGTCGAGGCGAGACTTGGCGGATCGGTCATCGGAGATCGTGAAGGGGTCAGATACGGAATAGAAGAATTCATCAGGCGTACCGATGCGGACGAACTGATAATCAACGCTATGATCTTCGATCACGGGGCGCGTCTTCGATCATACGAGATCATCGCCGAAGTCAGAGCGGCAACAGCCAATAGCGCCTCGGCGGGAAGTCAGGAGGAGAAGTAAAAGATGAGTGAGAAGAAGGTTTGGTTCATAACCGGTTGCTCGACGGGTTTCGGCCGCGAACTCGCGAAGCATTTATTGGAGAACGGATACCGCGTTGCGGTCACGGCGCGAGACACGGGCAAGACCGAGGATCTCGTTGCGATAAACAAAGAAAATGCGCTCGCGGTAGAGCTTGACGTCACGGACCGCGAGCAAGTCGATGCCGCGGTCGCGAAAGCGGAGGAACATTTCGGACGTATCGATGTGCTGGTGAACAACGCGGGCTTCGGGTATTTCGGCGCGATCGAGGAAAGCGACGAAACCGTGGTGCGTTCGATGTTCGAGACAAATTTTTGGGGTCTTTCCGAAATGACGCGTGCGGTGCTGCCGAAAATGCGCGAGCGCCGAAGCGGTACGATTGTGAACGTTTCGTCGATCGGCGGCTTTGTTGGTTTTCCGGGCGTTGGTTATTACAACGCGACGAAATTTGCCGTGAACGGTTTTTCTGAGTCGTTAAAGAAGGAAGTCGAGCCGCTGGGGATCAAAGTGATTCTCGTTCAGCCTAGCGGATTTCGAACGGACTGGGCCGGACGTTCCGCAAATGATGCTTCGTCGACGATCAGCGATTATGCGGAAACCGCCGGTGCAAATCAGGCAGCTATCCGCGGCTACAGCGGCAGCCAGCCGGGCGATCCGGAGCGTGCCGCGAAAGCGATAGTTGGGGCGGTCGAGAGCGATTCGCCTCCGTTCAACCTTCTGCTGGGACGAGCTGCGCTAAAGAACGCGCGCAACAAACTTGTCGAACTAAAAAGTGAATTTGATACGTGGGCAGAGACAAGTGAAGGTGCCGATTTTCCGCTGGGCGACAGCGCGCAGGCGAAATAAAAGGAGGGAAGTATGATTAAACGAAAATTAGGAAGAGACGGATTAGAAGTTTCGGCTATCGGACTCGGCTGCATGGGTATGTCCGATTTCTATTCGGGCCGCGACGACAGCGAATCCATCGCCACGATCCATAGAGCGCTCGATCTCGGCATTAACTTCCTGGATACGGCCGATATGTACGGCCCGTTTACTAACGAGGAACTTGTCGGAAAAGCGATCGCAGGAAGGCGAAATGATTTCGTTATTGCGACTAAATTCGGCATCGTCCGCGATCCGAATGATCCGAAGGTTCGAGGAATAAATGGCAAGCCGGATTACATCCGACAAGCCGTCGAGGGAAGTCTCACGCGGCTTGGGATCGATGTGATCGATCTTTATTATCAGCACCGAGTTGATCCGGACACGCCGATCGAGGAAACCGTGGGTGCACTTGCAAAACTCGTCGATGATGGGAAGATCAAGCACATCGGATTATCCGAGGCGTCGGCCGAGACACTGCGGCGCGCCAGTGCCGTTCATCCGATCGCCGCCTTGCAAAGTGAATATTCATTGTGGACGCGCGATGTCGAGGACAACGGCGTGCTCAACACTTGCCGCGAGCTTGGCATTGGTTTTGTCGCCTATTCGCCGCTTGGCCGGGGTTTTCTTTCCGGCGCGATCAAGAATTTCGAAGATCTTGCCGAGGATGACTATCGTCGACAGTCGCCGCGTTTTCAAGGCGAGAATTTCGCCAAGAATCTTGAGCTTGTTCAGCGGGTTGGGGAGATAGCCGAAAAAAAGGGAATAACCGCGTCGCAGCTCGCGATCGCTTGGACACTCGCCCAAGGCGGGGGAATTGTACCGATCCCGGGAACGAAACGGCGTAAGTACGTGGAACAAAACGCGGCCGCCGCCGATGTGACGCTGACAGCAGATGACCTTCGTCGTATCGACGAGGCGTTTCCGAAGGCCGCGGCCTCTGGTTCGCGCTATCCCGAAGCGATGATGAAAAGTGTTAATGCTTGAGGATCGAGAAGAACAAAGGAGATCAAAAATATGCCATTAAGAAAGGCGGAAGCCGAATGGAAAGGTAATTTGACCGAGGGCAGCGGTATTCTAAAACTCGGCAGCGGAGCTTATGAGGGAAGCTATTCGTTCACTTCGCGCTTCGGCGAAGGAGAGAAAGCAACAAATCCCGAGGAGCTAATTGGGGCCGCACATGCCGGCTGCTTTACGATGGCTCTTGACGGAGCCTTGACCCGCGCGGGCAAAGTGCCAAACCGCCTTCATACGACGGCGAGCGTCCGGCTGGATAAGGTCGGCGAGGGGTTTGAGATCACGAACATCACGCTCGAACTCGAAGGCGACGTGCCGGAAGTTTCCCGCGAGGAGTTTGAAAAATTCGCTAACGATGCGAAGACAAATTGTCCCGTCAGCAAGGCCCTGGCGGGAACTAAGATCGAATTGAAGATCTTGTAAGGCACCGAGAGAATCGTTATCTCGGAAGTTCATAAAGTGTGAATTTCGGACCGAAAATGATATTCTCGAACTTTAAAGATCGTCTTCGGATAGCCGGTTGACGGTGCATTATTGGAGACATAAATATATATGGCAAACTTTGCTAAAGCAGTAACAGACACGGAATTTGAATCGGATGTCCTAGGTTCCGATCAGCCGGTATTGGTAGATTTTTGGGCGGAATGGTGCGGACCTTGCCGAATGATCGCTCCGGCTGTCGAAGCCGTAGCCGAGGAATACAGCGGAAAAGCGTCTTTCTACAAAATGAATGTCGATGAAAATCAGAATGTGCCGCAGCGTTATGGCATTCGCGGTATTCCGACTCTGATCCTTTTTAAGGGCGGACAGGAACAGGAACGAATCGTCGGCGCTGTCTCGCGTGACGCGATCGCAAAGGTCGTGGGCAAATACGTCGGTTAGTTACCGGTAATCTCGAGGACCGAACTACAATGGAAAAAGAGGCCGTGCAGTGATGCTCGGCCTCTTTGTTGTGCTCGCTTTGTCAGCGACTAGAGTGAGTGTTGTAGTTGGCGACAGGATAGTCTCCGTTCTGTCCCCACTCGAACACCAGCAGCCCGCTTCCGTTCGAACGGTTGACGTAGTAGTACGTCATCGTCGGGTCTGCATTCGGACGCCAGACAGCAAAGTCAGTCT
>JBBSGG010000046.1:0-21794 GCA_038254305.1 Pyrinomonadales bacterium | reverse complement strand
CCACGCGATTTCGGATCGTAGACCAGGATAGGTTTTCCGAAGCTCGGAGCCTCGGCGAGCCGAACGTTCCGCGGAATGACGGTTTTCATTACCTGCGGCCCATAAAAGTCGCGAAGATCCTTTGCTACAGCTGCTGAAAGATTAGTGCGTTCGTCGTACATCGTCAAAAGTAAGCCCTCGATAATCAGTCCGGGGTTAAGTTCACGTTTCAGCCGGGCGAGGGTGTCGAACAACTCGGTCACACCCTCAAGGGCGAAGTACTCGCACTGGATCGGAACCAACAACGAATCGGCCGCGGTCAGGCCGTTTACAGTCAAAATCCCGAGCGACGGCGGGCAGTCGATGAGAATATAGTGAAAATATTCGCGCACCTCCGTCAAAAGGCCTTTCAAAACGCGATTTCGGTTCTTGCGATCCGAAAGTTCGATCTCCACGCCTGCGAGATTCTGATCTGACGGGAGAACCCACATCTGCGCTAGTTCGGTCGGCAACACCGCTTCGCGAACCGAATCGCCCGAGACCATTGCGTCATACAATGATTTACGCGAGTTTGATCGTGCAATTCCGGATCCGGAAGTAGCATTTCCCTGCGGATCAGCGTCCACGAGTAAAACCTTCTTTTTCTCCAAAGCCAGTCCGGCCGCGAGATTTATTGCGGTTGTGGTCTTCCCAACTCCTCCCTTTTGGTTGGCGATAGCGATGATTTTCCCCATGTTTCGCGAGTGGTCGAGAAAAGCCTGATCAAATTAAATTAGCACATTCGAAGCGATTTCGAGAAAGTGGGGAACGTTCGATTCAGAGATGTGTGGAACGTTCCACACATCAACCAGCTGCTTTTTGGTTCTGACCGGTGAGATGAACAAGCAAAGTTGAGATCGCGGCGGGCGTAAGGCCGGCGATCTGGCGAGCCTGAGCGAAATTCCGAGGTCGTACCCGCTCGAGCCGCTCAACCATTTCATTCGAAAGGCCGTTAATTGTTGAAAATATTAAGGTTTCGGGCACTTTCAAGTTATCGTGATGATTCACGCGTTCCGCCGCTATGCGTTGTTTACAGATGTACCCACTATAAAGCGTGTCCGCGAGGGCACTCGCCAATTCCGATCCACGAATATCGTGGCCGGTTCTGTCGGGCAATAACCGGAGGAGAAGATCGTTATCGACACCCGTCCGCATTGCCAGTTGCGCGATAGTGAAAGAATCGCCCATTTCGATACCGAGAATTTGGGAAACTCCCGCGTATTCAACCGACGAACGCTTAAACCGCGTGTTTTCGAGCAAGTTTCGCAGATTCGCGATTCGGTCCCGTCTGGCTTCGAATCGATCCCAGTCGTAATTACCGACCAACCCAATCTCGCGGCCTTTCGGGGAAAGTCGCCGGTCCGCATTGTCGTGACGAAGTGTCAGCCGAGCTTCGGCTCGCGATGTGAACAGGCGATACGGCTCATCGACGCCGTGCCTAATAAGGTCATCTGCCAAAACTCCTATATATGCTTCATCCCGATCCAAAACGAACGGCTTTCGTTTCTCGATCGCGAGGGCGGCATTTATCCCAGCGAGCAGGCCCTGGCAAGCCGCTTCCTCATATCCGGTCGTGCCATTGATCTGTCCCGCCAGAAATAAGCCGTCCATTCGGGTCGATTCCATCGTCGGCCGCAGCTCCCGCGGGTCGACAAAATCATATTCGATCGCATAGCCTGGGCGTACTATCTTCACGCCTTCAAAACCCGTAACCATCTGCAGCAACTCGAGTTGTAGGTCCGAGGGCAGCGAAGTAGAGAATCCGTTGAGGTAGACTTCGTTTGTGTCCCTGCCTTCAGGTTCCAAAAAGAGTTGATGCCGGTCTTTTCCCGCAAACTTGACTACCTTGTCCTCGATTGAAGGGCAGTAACGCGGACCAATTCCTTTGATTTTTCCGGAATAAAGCGGCGAGCGGTGCAGATTTCCGCGAATAGCTTCATGAACCCGGTTCGTCGTATATCCAATAAAACATTGGACCTGGTCCTGTTCGATCTTGTCCGTCGCAAATGAAAACGCAACGGGCATTTCGTCGGGCGGCTGCGGCTCGAATGCCTCCCAATCGATCGTACGCCCATCGAGGCGGGGCGGTGTCCCGGTTTTGAGGCGGCCGACCGGAAAACCCCGGCGTTTCAGTGCCTCAGCTAGCTCGATCGAAGCCGGCTCTCCCGCACGGCCCGCGGAGAATGTTTTGGTTCCGGTATGGATCGTACCGTTGAGAAACGTCCCGGTCGCGATGATCACTGACTTGGCACCCAGACGGCGCGAGTCTTGTAGCTCTACGCCGATAACCCTACTGTTGTCAACAATTAAATCAACGACCATGCCTTGTCGCAAATGGAGATCGGGCGTCGCCTCGAGCACGCGACGCATTTCGGTTCGATAAAGGCTGCGATCAGCCTGAGCCCTGGGCGACTGCACCGCCGGCCCCCGGGAACGGTTTAATAAGCGAAACTGAATTCCCGTTCTGTCGATGACGCGGCCCATTATTCCCCCAAGCGCGTCGATCTCGCGGACGACGTGCCCTTTGGCAATGCCGCCAACCGCTGGATTACAAGACATTTGGCCGATGAGGTCGAGGTTGATCGTGACGAGTGCGGTTTTAGCACCCAGGCGCGCGGCTGCAGACGCCGCTTCACAGCCTGCGTGTCCCGCACCAATTACGATCACATCAAAAGTCTCGTCAAACATACTTCATCCGCTCGACCGCAGCGGCCATTGCCGTATAAAGGCGAACCTTTGATTGTATTGCAATCGATTCGGTTTGCCAATATGGATCAATTGCTCCAACGGCCTTGAAGCACGGCGCCGGAAGCCGCAGCCGATTGAAAGCGAGTGAGTCTAACGCGGTCCGAATTCTTAGAGGAAGCAAACGGCATCATTCCGTTTTCCACGAGAAAATCAGATGCGCTTTCACTAAGTTGAGCTTCGGCAGCTGTCTGAAAGACTGTCTCGCCGTTAAGCGGCCGGGCATGCGTCGGCAACCCGTGGACATCAGGGGGAATACCCGCAGCCATGTTCCGTTGATTCTTTCTAAAGCCTTCAGCGTACAAAAGTGCAGCGAGAAAACACGAATTCGCCCAAACATAATGTTCGCTGCCGGTGCTCCCGGAAAGCTCTTCGAACAAAAAAGTCTCGAGCGGTTCGCTGTCGGCTCCGTATGGTGCTCGCGCGAGAAAACGCGGAGCGGCAAAGCCGAGGTATCTTGCTTCGGGAATCTCGCGAAGCGCGGTCCAAAGCCTGCCTTCCGCCGTTTCAGCCGACACTTCCCAATTCGAAGCATCTCCGGCGAGCGATTCGACCCCGAAAACATTTGGCCGCATGTGCGAAATGAAAGGAGCGTTTGTCGTCGCAGCGATTTGAGCGAGGCGCATGAGCGCCGCGACGTCGGAAATAATCGGTTCAAATGCGTAGTTACCGCAAACCAGAGCCCAGGGTTCGCCCGAAGCCGGTCGCGTAAATGTTGAAAATACAGATGCTTCAGAAAGGTTGGCCCCGGTGGCTAGGTCGTCCTCAAGCTCGCTTTTACTCACGTCGAAGATGAATATTTTGAGCTGCGAAGATGTTTCCATGCGGCGTACGAGAAAAAATAGCGCACGCCATGCGGCCTCCAATTCGCGAAAACTCGCGTCGGAAAGCATCGTCCGCATTATGTCGCCTATAGCCCGGTCGACCGCTGCGATCATCGAAGATTGCTCGTCCTCATCGACAAAGACAAGATGCGTCCGCACTGCTTCGCTTATCAGCGAACCGAGCTCATTCGAAACCTGTTCTTTTGGAATAGGCGCGCCGCCTTGCGGCTTTGCCAGAATCGCGTCCAAAAGATTATCGCCGGCCGTCGTCTCAATAGCGGTAGGTCCCGCATCCGGGCGTTTTTCTCCCGACCAGGACCGAACTTCGCGTGCCGCCGCCGCAAATGTACTTTCATTCTTCAGCCGTCCCCGAATGTCGCGCAGCGAATCGAATACCGGCAAGCCCAGAAATATCTCGTCGGGATGAAGGTCGTCAAGCTTACTAAATTCGAGCCGAATATCCTTAGCCGTTGTGAGCGTCGGCCCGATACGTTCCATTACCCCATCAAAATTATCGCGGTCTATCTCGATCGGCCGGCGTTCCGAGAGTGGCCGTTTCTCTTTTTGGCCGCTCCAATCGCCAAGCAGGAGAATGTGGAATGTTTCGTCGTCGACAACGCCGTCATTTTCCCGCTCCAATGTGAATATGGCATCCATGTTGTTATCCGGTGTGAACATATATTTAGCTCCCGTGCGAATGAAATATCGACCTTTCGAGATCGCTTGTCAATCGCCGCGTGTAGGTAGCAGCCCAACGCAGAAAAACCTTTGGGATCGACCAAAGATTTGATTAAATAAAAGATGATCGGAGGAAAGTGAGATATGGGCGGTACGGCGCCAACCCAGGTTATAAAATGTCAGAAATGCGGAACGGCCAATCGCGTGCGTACCACTAAGGCGTCAATGCAGCCGGTATGCGGCGACTGTAAGGCACCGCTGCCCTCCCCGGGGCCGGCACCGGTCGTCGTAACGGACGCAAATTTCGCTAAGACCGTCGAGGGGTCGCGTCTGCCGGTGCTCCTCGATATGTGGGCAGCGTGGTGCGGACCGTGCAGAATCGTTGCGCCGACCATCGAAGCTTTAGCAAAAGAATTAGCGGGCAAAATTCTCGTCGGAAAACTCGATGTGGACGCAAATCAGCTAACCGCGGCGCGGTTCCGCGTGCAAAGTATTCCGACTCTGCTAATCTTAAAGAATGGAAATGAGGTCGGCCGCATCGTCGGAGCCCAATCGCGCGAGGCTATCCTTTCTCAACTGCGGCCCCACATTTCATGATGCTCAATAGATCTGTACCGATCGAAGAGCTCCGCTGATCCCCGGGTTTTTCATGAACCATCGCCAGACGTTTCCGCTCCGCAAATTTTCCGCGCTGAGCATGGTGATGCCGAGGTCGATACCGATCACATCCGCGTCGACCCAGCCGGTCTGCGGATTAAATGCGTCCGCAAATCCGTAACGCCCGTACACCTGATCTCCGTATTTCGACCTCATCTCCCGCAAGGCCGGAATCGAGATCTCAGGCGTGAACATCAGCGAGCCGGCCGGAGCGCACGGGACAACAGTGCCGTCGGTTTCAGGATCGCGCGGTGGTGCGCCCCACGCCCGGTAGCCGCGTGCCGAATCCGACGCGGTCAGTCCCCAAATATTCTCTCCGTATGCGGGAAATTCACGGCTCAACACGTCGATAAAAAACTGCCTCTGCGCACGTGTCGCGTCGACCGAATTCTTGAAATAGTCGACTGCAAAATCGCCGTAATGCTCGCGCTTGTTTCGGAAATCGACCCACGCGTGTGAGAACTGGTGAATGAAAAGCGGCGGCGCGGCGGCCATGTACTCGTACTTTCCGTACCTTACATAATCACGTTTCAGCGCATACCATGAGCGCCAATCGAGCGGCGCCGATCGGGCGCCGATGCCGAGCAAATAAAGTATCGTTTGCTCGCTGTAATCGTTCCAACGGTTTTTTATGAATCCCGTTTCGTCGCGCCAACCGTGGGAAAGAAAATTCGGATCGCCGTTGAGCATCCAGTTAAAATCAACCCGGTCGTAGATCTTGGCCGCATCGCGGACGATCGCAGCGTCCTTATCAAAACACTGGCGTACTGAAAGCACGCCGGCGAGCAAAAGAGCTGTGTCTATCGACGAGATCTCGCTTCGCCACTTTCGCTCACCGGTCCTTTGGTCCTGCCAATGATAAAACCACCCGTTCTTGTTAAATGCCCGGTTTGCGAAGTAGTCGAGCGTATTTCGCGCACGATAGATCGCATCGGCGCGCGCGCGCCATCCGCGTTCGGCTGCGATACAATAACCCGTCAACGCGAAGCCGGTCGAAGCGATACTCGCTACGTTGTAGTGGTCGGCTCCGGGTTTAGGGGCATCGCCGTTGGTCCTTGCGCGGTCCAGCGTTAAACCCGTCTTCGGATCGGAATGTTCCCAAAAGAACATGAACGCCCGGCGCTCGAGATCCTCGAGGAAGGCGTTGTCGCCTTTCTTCGTTTTGTACCCTTTTACTTCAAGACCCTTGTGTCGTTTGGCCTGGACGCCTGGGCTTTGCGGGGCGACCGGCGGAGCAAAAAAGGATGCCGCGACGATCAGGATAAACAGGGCCTTGCCGAACCGAAAGATCATCCGATTATCATACCGTCACGAGGGCGCATTTGTCCTTTGAGGACGGATCTCTGTGTTTTCTATCTGCTGACCGTAAGCGTCGCAGTTAGTGCATCCGTGATGGCGGCCGAATCGGTCGCGGCCATTATCGCGAATCGGCCTGGCTCGACGACGTAACGCTTTTGCAAATCGTAAAAACCGAGGTCCCGGACGGCGACCGGTATCCGCACCGTTCGTTTTTCGCCCGCCTTTAGAATAACTTTTTCAAACCCTTTTAGTTCTTTCACCGGACGCGAAATGCTCGCGACTACGTCGCGCACATATATCTGGACGACCTCGCTTCCATCGCGGCTTCCGGTATTTGTGACATCAACCGAAACGTTTAGCGTCCCAGAGGCGGGAAGCGTCGTCGAACTCAGCCGCATATTAGACAACGAGAACGTCGTGTAGCTCAATCCATAGCCGAAGGGGTAAAGCGGTGTATTCGGAATATCCAGATACTTCGAGGAATACTTGTTGCTCGCATCGAAAGGACGTCCGGTCGGCAGAGCATTGTAGTAGATCGGGATCTGGCCGACGCTGCGGGGAAACGTAATAGGCAGCTTCCCGCCGGGATTAACATCGCCGAACAGAACGTCGGCGATCGCGTTTCCTGCTTCGGTGCCGGCGAACCAAGTTTCGAGGATGGCCGGCGAATTCTCCGCTGGCCAGTTTATAGTAAGCGGCCGGCCGTTCATCAGCACGATGGCGTACGGTTTGCCGGTAGCGTGTATCGCACGGATCAGATCGTTCTGTTTTCCGGGGAGGTTTATATCGCTCCTTGAGGACGCTTCGGCGCTCACGTCGACATCTTCGCCGACGGTCAGAATCACGAAGTCACTATTCCTTGCCGCCCGAATGGCTTCATCGAATCCGCTGGTGTCGACGCATTTAGTATCGCAGCCGGCCGCGTAAGTTATCTTTGCCGACGGTCCGAGCTTTTCCCGCACACCATCGAGAACGGTGACGGGATCGTCAGGGCGACCGTCGCCCGTCCAGTTGCCGTTCATGTTGCGCTTGTCGTTTGCAAGAAAGCCGATCACGGCGATCTTCTTTATCTGTTTGCTGATCGGCAATGTTCCGCGATCATTTTTGAGGAGCACGATGGATTCGGCCGCGGCTGCCCGGGCGATGGGGCGATATTCGGGATTGAAAACAACACGCGCCTCGAGTGCGGCGTCGCCGTATGGCTTATCGAACAGACCGAGTCGAAATTTTACTCTCAAGACATTTCGCACCGCATTATCGATAACAGCCATCGACACTTTTTTTTCGGCGAGCAGCTCGGCACCGTGCTTGTTGATAAGGCGGCTCACCATTTCCATATCGACGCCGGAATTCAATGCAAGAGCTGCCGCATCCGCTTCGGTCCCGGCAACGCCGTGATTCATCAGCTCCATGACGGCGGTGTAGTCAGTGACGACGAGGCCGTCAAATTTCCATTCGTTTCGCAGAACCTGTTTTAGCAAAAACGGATTCGCCGTCGCCGGCACACCGTTGAGGCTGTTGAACGACGTCATGAACGAACCGACCCCGGCATCGACGGCCGCCTTGAATGGCGGCAGATAAATGTCGCGAAGTTTTCCCTCGGAAATGTCGGTGGTGTTGTAATCGCGTCCGGCTTCGGCTGCTCCGTAAGCTGCGAAATGTTTCGCGCACGCCATTATCCGGTTGTCGTCTGCCATGTTCGTGCCCTGGAAACCGCGAACGCGCGCGACTGCAAACTTCGATCCGAGATAGGTGTCTTCACCGGCCCCTTCGATCACCCGGCCCCATCGGGGATCTCGCGCGATATCGACCATCGGAGCGAATGTCCAGCGAACGCCGGCCGCACGAGATTCGGCGGCGGCGATCGCCGCGGTCCGTTCCGCCAGCGACGTATCCCAGCTCGCAGCTTCACCCAGGGGAACCGGAAAGATCGTGCGATACCCGTGAATGACATCGAACCCGAACAAGATCGGGATTTTCAGACGCGATTCCATCGCCGCATGCTGCAGCTCGGTCGTCTGCTCCACGCCGCGAACGTTCAGCGTCGAACCGAGCAGCCCTTTCCGCGCTAATTCCAAATGCTCGGGACGATACTTGCCGTTTGCCTCGCCGTCCAACTGTTGGAGCTGACCGAGTTTTTCCGCCAGCGTCATTCTGGCGATCAACGCATCTACCTTCTGCTCGGTGCCGGAACCCGCACTTTGACCGTAAAGCGGGATTATTAGAGAAGTCAGGACCAGAGTCAGGCTCAATGCTGATTTCAATTTCCACATATCGACTTTTGTAAGGGTGATTTGTCTAACTTCCGTCGGGGGCCACGTACACCTGTTCGTTTTGGCAGAAGTAGAGGACGCGAAGAACAGATGTTCTCGCGTCCTCTACTTTAGATTGATTAGCAACCACGCGAATCGCCAGCCTTAAAACCGGAACCTTGCCTGGAGCTCGACCACCCGGCCCGCGAGCCCACTGGTTGCTTGCCCGAAGTTTCCGCTGGTATAAAACAAATTGCCCTCCGCAAAGTTGAACGGTGTAAGATTCAACGTATTCAACAAGTTGAACGCATTGACGCGAAGTTCTAGGTTTGCCGCTTCGCCCAATATCCCTAAGCTCGGCAACCCAAATCGCTTCGCCAGACTCATGTCCAGATTCGCGTATTTCGGTCCTCGAAACGCATTTCGTCCTACGCCCGGAGGATTGAGTTCAAAGTTCGGGCGGCCAGACGCGTCGGTTATAATAGTCCCGCTGAAATATCGCGCACCCCCGCCCGGAAATATTCCGCCCGGTGCGAGAAAATTCGCATTTGTATTCGCCAACGGCTGCATCCCGTTATACCCCGTCGGACGGATCGGTCCGAAGAACTCACCCGACGGAGTGCGAAGGCCTGCTCCCTGGAAGACGGTGAAGGGATATCCCGTGTGATGGGTGAGAACGCCACTGATTTCCAGCCCTCCAAAGGCTTTGTAAAGTAACCCCTGTTTGTTATCACGAAAGAATGGCAGTTCGTAGACACCGGAAACTACGAAGCTATGCCTCACGTCGAAGTCCGAGGGACCGTATTCCTGGCGCTGATCCAGAGGGTAGGTTTGATTAGTTACAAACCCGGGACCTTCGTACGACAGCTGGTCGAGGCTCTTTGAGAACCGGTAGTTGACCGCCATTTGGAACCCCTGTGCAAATCGCCGCGCCGCGGTGACGTTCAATCCGTTGTAGTTTGCATTTACATCGGACCGCACATAGAAAACCGGTGCAAACCCGCCCGTCGTCGAACTGCTCGAAAAGCGAGGCGGATAGAAAAAATTGAGATTAATCAAACGAGCGTTATTGCGACTCTGGCTTCCCTCATATTCTATCGTGCCCACGATTTGATAAGGCAACTGATATTGAATGCCAAGCGAATACTTATAAACTTCGGCATTTTTCAATTTTCGGTCGCTGCCCCATACCTCAGCATTGCCCCCAAGCACCGACCCGGAAACGGGATCGATACCCTGAACAAGCGCCGTGTTGTTCGGATAACTAAATGGGGACGTTGTGGCTCCCAGAACGTATCGCACGCCGTCACCGGCGAAACAGCATATTCCCCGGCGAGCGAAAAATGGCGGGTTGAGGCGTGTGTTTGTTAGCAAAACATTCGGCGTGCGGTTGTAGAAAATGCCGAAACCACCGCGGATCACGGCCTTATCCTTAAAGAATGACCAAAACTGGGGACTGTATGCGAACCCGACCCGCGGTGCGAAATTGTTGCGGTCAGGATCGGTGAGCGTATCGACGACCTTAAGTTTAGCGTCGAGCAGCGACCTGTCCCCCTGTCCTAGAACGAGTGCAGAAAGGCGGTTGTTAGCCTCACGCACAGGCGAATAATACTCATATCGCAAACCGAGATTTAGGGTCAGATTTGGCTTCACCTTCCAGTCATCCTGCGCGAAAATACCGTAAATATTGTTACGGAAATTGCGTCGGGCATCCGCCTGTCCACCGGTGCGGGGGTCAACATCGATCTCTTCGAAGACCGCGGCATCGTTCGCGAAATTAAATAATCCAGGAAATGTGAATAACGGGCGAGCATTGCCGCTCAGATCGTTATCGCTGGCTTCACGCCGAAACTCGATCCCGTATTTGAAAGCATGGCTGCCTAAAATCTGCGTAAGCGTGTCGCGGATTTCGAACGTTTTCTGGTCGAAGATAGCCGGCGTCGTGTCCCCGCGTGGCGCTCCGAATCGGAGGCGATTTCCGTTGAAACCGGCCCCTTCGATCTCGATTCGCGGAATGCCAAAGTTGGTGCTGCTTGAGTCCTGGATCTGATTCTGTTTGAACCGCACAAAGTTCAAACGGAATTCGTTGAGTACCGTCGCCGAAAAGTTTCTGGTGTAGGTACCGGTCAGTGAGTAGGTCTGAGGTTTATTTTGTAGGTCAGCGTCGGGGCGGCTACGTGCGCCCGAATCCGACAAAAGGCTATCTTTGCGTCGCGTGAGATAGACGATAAAAGCCAACTGATCCTTGTGCGTGATATTGAAATCGGTGCGAAAGTTGAACTGATTACCGCCCGTCCGCTGCAAATTGACGAGATCCGCAAATTGAATATCCGGAACTCCGTCAAACCCTCCGCCGGTAGGTCCCGTTATCGTGCCAACCGAGCCCGTAATTGAACCGAGGTCCAGCCCGCCGGCTACCTGCCGGCATAAATTTGCAGCGTCGCCGGGGTTGCCGAAGAAGTCGAGACATGTCCTCGTTAGTACATTCGCGACCCGCGGCGCGGCGCCGGGACTGCTCAGAACACGCGCCGTTAAACTGTTCGGACGGAGAGAGAGGACTTGCTGCCGGTACAGAGCCGTCTCGATAAATGCTTGATAGGTGTTGCTAGTGTTATTCCTAACGCCCTCGTATGAAAAAAAGAAAAATGAACGGTCTTTCCCGGAACGAAACATGGGCCCGTCATTTTCGCCGAAATTGAAAAACGGAAGCTGTCCTCCCAACGAGCCGCCGAACTGGCGGAATCGATTCTCCACACGCTGCTGGTTGCCGGGGAATTTATTATACGCGTTCAATTTAGGATCATTGTATTTGTAGAACGCGCTGCCGTGCAGTTCGTTAGTTCCGTTTTGAGAAACCACTTTTATCTGCGCTCCGGAGTTACGCCCGTCCTCGGCTGAAAAGCTGCTGCTGAGGACCTGCACCTCTTTGACGGATTCCTGATTCGGCGTGATGTTTGCCGCTCCGCCGAACTGCAAGCTGGTGACGCTGATCCCGTCGATCTGAAAGTTGTTTTGCGAAAGCCGCTGCCCACTCGCGGTGATCGGCACCTGATTTTCAGATTGAACGATCGAGCTGTTGGATCCGCCGGGACCGGTTGTGTTCGGCAGGCCGACCGAATTCCCGTTCCCGCCGCGAGCACCCGGAGCAAGCACACCCGGAGCGAGCTTTGCGAGCTCGTAAGGATCGCGCCCGACCTGCGGAAGTTTTCTGATCTCATCGGTGGTGATCGTGCGCCGAATACTCGCGTCTTCAGTCTCCAAGGCGTTAACGTCCGCCTGAACGGTAACGGTTTCGCTGATAACGCCCGCTGCCAGCGTTAGGTCAAGCCCGCTCAAAACCTCAGCGTCTACCTTATAATCATCGACCTCGCTTTTTTTGAATCCCTGCTGTTCCGCGGTTACGGAATAAAGTCCAGGCGCTAGCCCCGTGAAACGGTAAAAGCCCTCGCCACTCGAAACCGTCTCGTTAGATTTACCGGTTTCTTTATTGATCAAACGCACGGTAGCACCTGCGACGACGCCTCCGGCACCATCGGTTACCGTTCCCTGAACGCCGGCTCGAAATTGGGCATGGCTAACCGACGAAAGAAAAGCGATCAGTGCCAAACAGCCCAGCAAATTGGCAAGCCGCAACATTTTATGCCGCATAAGGATCCTCCAGAAATTTCGTAAGATGACGACCGGAGTGTTAGATCTCACCTACGGTGATCATCCGGGTTGCAAGCCAACCGCGATGGGGTGGGCCGCGAAAAGTTTTATTTGTAAATTGTTTTAGTAAATCGTTTTAGTAATCAAGCTTATAGCACGATAAGTTTTGCTTCGTCAATACTTTTCACAGTTTGGCGATCCTGAATTTCCCGCCCTACGATTCAAACCCGGTGAAAGCCTGCTTTGCCTATTTCGAGAGCCGTGTGCAATTATCGTTTCGAATGCCGCGAAAGACGAAAATCCCTGACAGTATTTCCAGCAGGCCTGGGAACGTGAGCCTCAAAGAGCTTGCCGCGCACCTGAATCTTTCGACGACGACGCTTTCGCTTGTTCTAAATGGTTCGCCGACCGCAGGTTCGATCCCTCAGGAGACTCAGAAACGTATATTCTCGGCAGCCCGCGAATTAAATTATCGCCCTAATTATCTCGCCCGATCGCTGCGCGTACAGCGAACGCATACGCTCGGTGTGATCGTTCCCGAGTTAAGCGATGGTTATTCGGCGATGGTACTCAACGGTGTCGAATCCATTTTGTCCGATCAGGGATTTTTCTACATGACCGCTAGCCACCTCCACCGCTCAGATCTGCTCGAGCGGCTGCCGCAGGTCCTTGCAGATCGACAAGTCGAGGGCATCATCGCGGTCGACACCCCAGTACGTTTCGCGTTGCTGCCGATGGTGAATGTTTCGGGACATGACGAGATCGACGGCGTGACAAACGTTATTCTCGATCATTGGAAGGCGGCGGAGCTCGGTATCGGTCATCTGTTCGAGCTAGGACATCGACGTATCGCCGTGATCAAAGGGCAGGATTTCAGTTCGGATACGGAAATACGATGGCAAACTATCAGAGACGCCGCGTGTGCTCGCGCAATTCCGATCGACGAGCGTCTTGTCGAACAGTTAAAGGGCGATTCGCCGTCGCCTGAGCTCGGATACTCTGCGATGAAAACGCTTCTGTCCCGCGGCGAAAAGTTTTCCGCTGTCTTCGCGTTCAACGACATCTCGGCGATCGGCGCGATACGGGCACTTCGTGAGGCCGGCCGCCGCGTGCCCGAAGATGTCTCCGTGCTCGGCTTCGACGATATCTACGCCGCCGCGTATCACAATCCCGCGCTTACGACGGTAAAACAGCCGCTCTTCGAAATGGGCAAGCTAGCCGCCGAGACGCTGCTTGATCGGCTCACTGCGACAAACCAACCGGCACCTGCCGTGCTCACCGTCGAGCCTCAGTTGATCGTCCGCGGCTCGACCGCCGCATGTGAGTAGACTATTTTCCGATACAAAAGGTTGAGAAGATGCGCGTTAGCATGTCTTCGGTCGTGGTTTCGCCCGTGATCTCGCCCAGATATCGCAGAGCGTTATGAAGTCCGATAAGGACGATCTCTTCGCTGGTGTTCTGTCCGAAAAGATGCAGTGATTCGTTAATGTCGCTTTGGGCTCTGACGAGCAGGTCGCGGTGCCGCGCGTCGGTCACCAGAAATCCCGTGTCGGAGCTATCCGCGCGAGAAAAAGGCTCGATCATCGCTGACTTGAACGCGTCGATGCCCTCTCCCGTCTTCGCCGAGATAGCGGACAGCGAAGCCGATAAACCTACTTCTTCGCGTGCCGCAGCAATATTCGCCTTGCGGACTTCGCTTGTCAGCAGATCGATCTTGTTTATCGCGACTACGTGACGCAGTTCGCGGACGCTGTCGAAAATCCGACGATCTTCGTTCGTGAAAACCTCGAGCGCATCCAGAACGACCACGACCAGATCGGCATCTGCGATTGTTCGCCGCGAGCGTTCGACACCGATGCGTTCGACCGTGTCGCTGGTTTCACGAAGTCCGGCGGTATCGATCAGCGAAACGGGAATATCCTCCACCGTAAATCTTTCGTGTATCTGGTCCCGCGTGGTTCCCGCGATGTCCGTTACGATCGCTCGCTCACTGCCGATAAGAGCGTTGAACAGACTCGATTTGCCGACGTTTGGACGGCCGACGACCGCCACTCGCAACCCCTCGCGTATCAAATGTCCGGCTTCGAATGTGGCGGCGATGCGGCCAACGGAATCGGCTAATCCGGAAAGCCGAAGCTCGACTGACTCGGTTTGGTTTTCGGGCAAGTCGTCCTCGACAAATTCGAGCGCGGATTCGAGAACTACGATCACGTCGAGTAGGGCATCCTTGATCGGCTGCAGACGGTGTGAAAATTCGCCGTCGAGTTGGCGCACGGCCTGGCGAGCTGACGCGGATGTTTGGGCGTCTATCAGATCGCGGATCGCTTCAGCCTCGGTAAGATCGATCCTCCCGTTTGCGAGGGCACGGAGCGAAAATTCGCCTGGCTCGGCGAGCCGAGCTCCCATTCCCAGACAAAGATCGATGACTTGGCGGAGCACTACCGGCGAACCGTGACAGCTGATCTCGACGACGTTCTCACCAGTGAACGAACGCGGCTGCGCAAAATAAGTAATCAATGCTACATCGATCACCTCGTTCACCGCCGAATGCAGCCTTACCAGTTGCGGTGAGCGCGGCAAAAGCTTACCCTCATGCGTTCCCGCGAGGCGCTCAGCGATCGACGCGGAATCGGGCCCGCTCAGGCGTATCACACCGATGCCGCTTCGTCCGTTAGGCGTTGCGAGTGCCGCGATGGTGTCTGACATAGAGTTAGAAAAGGCGAAAAGCAAAAAGAGTGAAAAGTGCCCGCCTGACTTTTTCACTCTTTTACTTTTTACTTTTGAAATTCCTTATTTCAGTCTCACCTGCAAACGTCTGTCCCGTCCGTCGCCGACCGATTCCGTGAACAGATCTGCTTCTTTCTGCAGGGCGAGATGGATTATCCGGCGTTCGGTCGAATTGAGCACGCCGAAAGTGAACGGCGTCGAATTCTTTCGGACCCGATCGCCGGCAAAACGCGCCATCGCATGCAGCTCTGCCTTCCGCGTACGGCGAAAGCCTTCGGCGTCGCAAATGAAGCGGTGAGCTCGGTCGAGATCGCGGCCATATATCTGAAAAAGAAGCGTTTCAAGTGCGTCGAGCATCTCGGCATTTTCCGCTAAGGCCAGTCCCGAATCGTTTCCGGTCAGATTCAGCACACATCCTTCGTCGGTCCATTCCGAAGTGACCGTTAGGTCAAGACCGAGGTCGCGGACAAGTCCGGTCACAAACTCTTCAGCTTTTTGGCTATTTTCGCTCATATCAATTCAAAAGGCGAAAGAGCAAAAAATGTGAAAAGATGGAAAGTAAATGAGCACTCTGGGGTTCCGGTTCTCGAATTTAGCCATTTTCGCTTTTTCACTCTTAAGACGTGCTCAATTTCGGCTTTACCGATTTCGCATTCTTCGGGACTGTGGTTACGACCTCGGCCGCGGGTGGTTGGTTATTCTTGTTCATTTTGTTGATGGCCATCTGCTGGCCAAAGCTGACGACGTTTCCGAAAAACCAGTACAGCAGCAGTCCGGCAGGTGCCGTCCACATTACATAGAGCATCATCACCGGCATGAAGTACGTCATCATCTTCTGCTGCATTTGCTGCTCGGGTGAAACCGTGGCCGCCGTAGGCGTGAACTTCATCGACAGTATCATCGAGAACGCAAACGCGAATTCGAGCAAATGCCACGGATCCGCCGCAGAAAGATCCGGCAGCCACAGGAACGACGCTTGGCGAACTTCAAGTGACACGGTCACAGCCGTGTAGAAGGCGATGAGCAGCGGAAACTGCAGCAGCATCGGCAGGCATCCGCCGATCGGCAGCGCGTCCTTCGTCATTTTCAATTGCTCGACCTGCAGCGCGCGCATTCGCGGGTCGTCGGCCGGTACGCCTTTCTTCTGCAGGTCCTTTATCTGCTCCTGCAGCGCCTTCATCTTCGGCGCATTGCCCGACGCCTTTTTGAACGACCGGCTCTGTGACCATCTTAGCGGAAACAGCAGCGAGTAAAAAAGGAATGTGAATATGATGATCGCAACGCCGTAATTGTGCGTCAGCCCATTAAAGAAATTGAGCGAGTATAGGATCGGGATCGCGAGACGCGACGTGATCGGACGTATCCAACTGTAATTGCTGAAATTGATGATCGGGACGATATCGATCGGGCGGCCAACGGTGTTCGTCAATCCGGCGTTGTAATCCTTGAGGGTAAAATAGTCTTTCGTGCCGGTGTAGACCTTCGTTACCGACCCATCAGCGGTTATAGGAAGAGAAGCTGAGACGAGGTGCCGCGTTTCGCTGGTTGTCGCGCTTCGCGTGACCCAGCTGAATATACTGCCGAAGAAGGGTTCGGTCGCAACCTCGTATTTCGACGCGTGGTACTCGACGCCCTGCTGCTCGGTAGCGGGGATTGCCGCCATCGCAAAATAGGCGTCGCCGACCGCGGCCCAGTCGACCTTTCCACTGTCGGCGAGGGAAGCCTGGCCATCCGGCGCGTATGTGAACGCAGTGCTCGGGTGGCGCTTGACGTCGCCGTCGACGCCGGACACGGCTTCAGCTTCGATATGATAAAAATTGTGATGGCTGATCGCCTGATCGCCAACGCTCGCTCCGATCACCAATTTCGTGTTCGGAACGACCTGGCCGTTCTGTTTGACGGTGATTCCAAGATCAGCGACGTAGCTGTTGCCGCGAAAAAGGAAGCTCTTTTTTACTTCGCTGCCGCTCGCGTCAGTCAAAGTGAAATCGATCTGCCTTTCGTCGCCGTCGCCGAGCGTGATCGTATCTTCCGCATCCGAGATCTGATAGTTGCGGTCGTTGAGCAGGCTGGTCAGATTCGGGTCGTCAGTCGTCAGGCGAAACGGGATCTCGCGGGGCGAGCGTTTCAGCGCCTCGTCCGAAATGAGCTGCAGCGGCTTTTGGTTGTCGGCGGTAGAACCATCGCCGTATACCGAAAAATATCCGCGCGGGCCTTTGTTTTTCAGGATCACCCAGCTTGTGGCAAGAGCGCCTTTCGAATCGAGCTTAACTTCGTAAAGCGGCGATTTGATCGTTATCACGCGATTCGGCGTGTTGTCGGGCGTAGCTGCGATCGGCTGCGGCGCAGGCTGCGGAGCCGCGGTCACAGGAGCGGTTTGCTGCGCCACCGGCTGCGCATTGTTTGTATTCGGCTGCGGTTTCGGCGGCGTAACGAGATACGACCAGCCGAAAAGCACGATCATCGACAGGACCGCCGCGATCATAAATCGAAACTGACTATTATTATTGCTGTTATCCATTATTGTCGGTTGTCAGTTGTTGTCCGGTTGTCAGTTATCAGTTTTGCATTCCGCTCACCGACAACGACAACCGGCAACCGACTACTTCACCGGATTTACTTCACCGGATCATGTCCGCCCTCGCAAAAAGGCTGGCAGCGTAAGATACGCTTTAATCCCATCCATGTTCCGCGCAGCGCGCCGTATTTTTCGACGGCCTGCTTTGCATATTCCGAACATGTCGGTTCGAATCTGCATGCAGGCGGCAAGAAAGGTGAAACAAGCGCCTTGTAAATGCCAAGCAGATCGACGATCAAGAATTTCATCCTTTAAAGCATTTTGCCAGAGGGAACACCGGGAACAAGAAACGGGGCACGCGAAAACCCGTCCCGCGGCTTATTTCTTTTCTGTCTCGTTCGGTGATCTTCGCTGTGGCAAACTCTCGCCGTCGGAACCGCGCGCGATCTTTGCGGCGATGGCCCTAAATTCTGCAAGCGGCGCGTCCAACTTTACCTTTAGAATGCTCCGCCGCGCATTGAGCACCCAATCAGTTTTGTCGGCGATCTCATTGAGCTCAGCCCGGCTGAGACGAAATGATTCGCGAAGCAGGCGTTTTGCGCGGTTCCGGTCGTGAGCTTTGTTTCCGATCGCTTTTTTCGTCGCCGTGATTCCGGCACGATGGCGGCCAAGCTCGTTCGGCAAAATAAAAACCGTCATAAAACGGCCCTCAAAACGTTTTCCCTGATCGTAAACACGCAAAAACTCGGCGCGTTTAAGCAGCCGAGCTTCCTTCGGAAATTCAAAGCTTAATAATGGTGAACCGTCAGGCGCTTGCGGCCTTTCGCACGGCGGCGCTTGATCACCGCCCGCCCGTTCTTGGTCGCCATCCGCGCCCTGAAGCCGTGCTTTTTCGCGCGGCGGCGGTTGTTTGGTTGATATGTTCTCTTCGGCATAATTGCTCTCCATCGAATTCACCCGAAAGTGAAAACTTAAAGTCTAATAAAAACGGCCAACCTTGTCAAAGCATGGCCGGCGGCGGCGGCGCATCAGTTTGAATTTCTCTTTTTATACGGGCCTCTTTCTTTGGCTTCCGGTTCGGGAAGCAAGGCAACGATGTCGAGGCTAATGAAACTGGCAATCCCTATGTACGGCGATATGCCGCTTTTCGATGCGATAGAGGACAAAAATAATACTTTGTCGTAATAGAGCGTGGTCTTCACTTCGACGGTCGTAAGCGAACGCGGAAAGGCGGCTCCGGCGTTCTGGAACATCGTCGCTCAATCTTCGCCGAGTGAATCAGGCGCCGACACGGAGCGTTATTATCAGGCCGCAAACGTCATCGCCCGAAACCCCGACGAATACGCCGGAGCATTAAGGCTCATGATGGCCGAACTCGCGTCCGCTCAAGATGGGCTTGAGAAACTTCGGACACTGGCTCCGCGACGAGCCCGGCCGCGGATCGATAGAGCGTCCGGGTTTCTCGGCCACCGCATCACGCAAAAAGATCACGCACGCCATCCCAGATAACTTAGGGAAATTAGGCTAATTCGTGATCGGAAACCTTCAAGTCTCTACCGTCCGGATTAGTAGACGGCACGAGGGTATTAACGGACCGACGCGGCGTACTTTTCCATCGCAGCCGACAACCGCTCCGTCAACGGAACCGGCGATCGTTCGCCGCTGCCCGGGATAAACCTTATGTCTGTGCCGCTTCGGGCCACTCCACCGCGCAGTCCGTCAACGGCGGATGCATATGCTCTCATTCCGGCGCGCCGCGCATTTTACGTTTGGCGATACGGTGAAGTCGTTTTTATCGTTGAGGCGAAAGTCGGAAGGCAATTAAAGGCAGATAGCGAAAAGGGTGGTTAATCCCTCCCGACTACACCCTTTTTTACGATCTTTGCGGATTTGAGGATCCGGCTTAGCTCTTGTATTTGTCCAAGAGCGATGAGCTTATTGCGGGGCGACTCTTTCGCACGTTCCAACCTCGACTGTTCCTTCTCGGCAAACATATCCGACAGGTCGGGGTAATCGGTCTTTGTTAAAGATGCATTACTCTTTGCCATTGCTCTTCCAGTCCGTAACGGCTTATCAGGACCATCAATGAGTCGGTGTCGACTGCTTTTTGGTCCCAAAACATCTTAGCACGTACTAAATCCTTTGACCGGTGAATTTTCAACATGATCGCGACCAGATATTCGGCAGAAACCACCGGAATTCTGAAACCGCCCAGATCGACCAGATCGGCGTTCCTTGTAGCTTCTTCCGTAAGCTCGTCCGGGAACGGTATGAATTGCACCATCTGCCCCTCGATCTTAAATTCTACGCCGTCGGGTTCGTAACCGAGTGGTTTTAAGTAGTCAATGATCGGGCGCAGCGGATCTAAAAAAGGTGCTCCGCCCACAATATGAATGAAAAAATCCAGATCCTTCGTGTTGAATGGTTCGACGTAGATGTTAGCGGCGGTAGCTCCGCCTAGCGCGAAGTCGCCGATGATTCCTGCATCGACCATCCCCTTGATTACTTCAAAGATTTTTTTGAGATCGTCGAGAAGCATTTGTATTTACTATATTTTCGAAATCATTCTTCGGTACGTTAACCGACTTCTAGTTCGTTCGTCATACGGACCACAGGAACTGCGGGCTGCAATTTCATTTTGTATCTGTATACGTAATGTTTGAGTCTAGCACGATACAGTGTTTTATTCGTGCAGCTATCTCTTACCGATGCTACAATTCCAAACCGGAGGTTTTGATACGATGAAGCGAAATTAGAGTGAGATCCGCTGGGCGATAGGCGGGCGCAGTGGGCGGGGATTTATGTGACGATGAATAGTAAGGGATGGATCGTGATGAATCGTGCGGCGCACGAGCGTATGGATTCGCCCGAGGCGTTTTTGCTGCTGTACGACAGCCCCAACAACACGATCGGCCTCAAGCCTACCGGAGCGAAGTTGCGGAACGCCTATCCGGCCGGGGTTTCGGGCAGACATGGCGGCCGCCGTGTGAATGCCTATCGCCTGCTTACGGAACACCGCCTTCGCGTGGACCAAACCCTCGAATTCCCCGACGCCGAGATCGACGAAGACGGCATCCTCGTCCTAAACCTCAGAACCGCCATCATCTCCAACCGAGCGCTTAATCACCCGAGCCGAAATACAAAATAGAACACAAATGAAACGTTTTTATTTTCAAACTAACCACTGCCGCGAGTCGCAGAAGCGATCTGTTTGAGAGCGTCGATGTAGGCGCTGTGCTCGTGTCCAAGTATTCTCGCTGAAAGCGTTTCGGGGGTGTCGTCGTCGCGGACGTCGACGGCGCGCTGGAGGATAATCGGGCCGGCGTCGAGGTCTTCGTTGACATAGTGGACGGTGCAGCCTGAGACTTTTACGCCGTTCTCGATCGCCTGTTTTTGAGCATCGAGGCCGGGGAACGCCGGGAGAAGGCTCGGGTGGATGTTGACGATCTTGTTTTCGAACGCGCGGATGAAATCTTTCGAGAGCAGCCGCATGTAGCCGGCGAGGCAGACGAGCTCGACGCCGCGTTTTTGCAGCTCGGCGACTATCTCGGCGTCGTGTTCTTCGCGGGTGCGGCCTTTGCGTTCGACGACGACCGTTCCGACGCCTCGCTCCCGCGCCTTATCCAGACCCGCCGCGTTTGGTTTATCGCTGATAACGACCGCGACTTCCGAATCCGGTATCTCGCCGCTCTTCACCGCGTCGGAGATCGCGACCATGTTGGACCCGCGGCCCGAAATCAAGATACCTATCTTCATCTAATTCCAATGCTTCAGGCTGTTCCAAATCGCGGGCAGCGGCGTCTTTAATCCGCGGCAGATAATAATGTTGAAATGCTCTTCGGCCATCGCGTATGGATGCCCGACGTGCTCGCGTTCCTCGACGCTGTCGCATTTACCCTCAGCGTCTGAAAGCTTGCTGCCGAGCAAGATGATAACGCTTCCGTCGTAGTCTCTCGGGCCCCACATGAAATAACTCTGATGCGGGCTGATGGCCTTCGGCAAGCCGTAGGCCGGGCCGAAATGATCGATCGCACCGGCCTCGCCGTAATTCGAACCGTAGATCGCGGCACGCGAGCGTTCGTCGTCCGGAAGCGAATTGTAAACAGCCGCAACCTTTTCGACCATTTCGGGCCAGCCGAACATGTCGCCGAAATATTGCGGCAGCGGCCCGATGTGCCCGACCTCGGTTCTGGGCGGCTCGATGCCGATCCATGATTGGTACGCGATGAATCTTTCGACCGGCAGCACAGGCAGAGCCAAGGGAAGGACAAGGGTCCCGCCGATAACCAGCACCGCGGCGTATGCAAAACCCGCGGCACGCCCGACGCGAAAACGCTCGAAAAAGGCTTCCGACCACACACCGCCCGCAGCAAATAATACCGGATAGACCGGGGCGAGATAATAATTTTTGGCCTTGAGCGCGATCAT
>JBBSGG010000045.1:0-22552 GCA_038254305.1 Pyrinomonadales bacterium | reverse complement strand
GGTCATGCCGGGCGACAACATCCAGATGGAGATCACGCTGATAGCACCGATCGCGATGGAAAAAGGACTCCGCTTCGCCATCCGCGAAGGCGGAAGAACAGTCGGTGCCGGTACCGTTTCCGAAGTAGTGGAATAGAAGAGGTAAGAGTTACGCGTTTACAGAATGAGAATGGTGGCCATGGAAAGGGCGTTGATTTCAAAAATGGAGCCTTTAGATTACGACTCTCACCCCTAAAGGCGTAACTCGAACGAAGATTATGTTAAACGAAAAGATTCGCATCAAATTAAAAGCCTACGACCACCGCGTTCTGGACCAGTCTACGCAGGAGATCGTCGAGACTGCCAAAAGAACGGGAGCACGGATCGCGGGACCGATACCTCTTCCGACCATCAAGAACAAGTGGACAGTCCTTCGTTCGCCGCACGTCGATAAGAAATCGCGTGAGCAGTTTGAGATCCGGACACACAAACGGTTGATGGACATCCTCGATCCGACCGCGGAAACCGTCGATGCATTGATGAGATTGGATCTTCCGGCCGGCGTCGATGTAGAGATCAAGGCATTCGGGAAAAGCTAACCGATTTTAGATATTAGATTTTGGATTTTCGATCGGCTTCGCAGCCATCGGATGAACCAAGATCGCAAATCCAAAATCCAAAATCGAAAATATGATAAGCGGAATCATTGGTAGAAAACTTGGAATGACGCAGCTGTTCGGCGAAGACGGAACAGTTACGCCGGTGACGGTAATCAAGGCCGGCCCGTGCGTCGTTGTTCAAATGAAGAGTGCCGCGGGACGTGACGGCTACAATGCCGTGCAACTCGGTCTTGTCGAAGACAAGCCGGTTCGTCTCAAAAACGTCACGAAGCCGATTCGCGGGCATTTCGAAAAGACCGGCGGCGGTGCTCCACCGACTCGCGTTTTGAAAGAGATCCGAATGACGGGCGAGCCTGAAGCGGCGATCGGCGACCAAGTAAAAGTCGACGTTTTCGCTGACGGCGATAAGATCGAAGTTGTCGGTAAATCCAAAGGCCGCGGCTTCACCGGTACCATCAAGCGCCACAACTTCCGACGCGGGCCCGAATCGCACGGTTCGATGAATGTTCGAGCACCGGGGTCGATCGGACAATCGGCGTATCCGTCACGCGTTATCAAAGGTACGCGTTCGTCGGGCCATATGGGCGATGCGCGCGTAACCGTCAAAGGACTGACCGTCGCACGCGTCGATCTTGAAAACAATTTGCTGATGATCCGCGGCGCTGTGCCGGGACCAAACGGCGGTCTCGTTGTGGTGAAAAAGTCATAGATACAGTAGGCGGAGGCAGAGGCGCGGGTCAGCTAAAACTGACCACTGACCACTGACCACCGGCCACTGACTGGAGTGTAGATTATGCCTACCGTAAAGGTTCGCAATTTAAGTAATAAGGAAGTTGGCGACGTCGAGTTGTCGGATGCCGTTTTCGGCGTCGAATTGAACGAATCGCTGATTCACGCCGCAGTCGTGAATTTCCAGGCGAACGGCCGTCAGGGAACTTCGGCAACGAAGACCCGCGGCAACGTTTCGGGATCGGGCCGTAAGTTATGGAAGCAGAAGGGAACCGGCCGTGCGCGTATCGCATCGCTTCGGTCGCCTCTCTGGAAGGGAGGCGGTAACGTCCACGGTCCACAGCCGCGCGATTGGTCGTACAAAATGCCGAAGAAAATGCGCCGCGGCGCACTTCGCTCAGCGCTTTCCGAAAGATTGCGCGAAGGAAACCTGATCGTCATCGATGAATTCGGATTCGAATCGCCAAAGACGAGTGCGTTCCTAAAGGCGATCGGAACTCTAGCACTTAGCGAGACGAAGAAACCGGCAAAGACGCTTGTTATCGATTCTCTGGATAACCTGAATCTTATCCTTTCGTCACGAAATGTTCAGAAGACCAAGGTGACGAATAGCTTTGGCCTGAATATTTACGACATCATCTATCACGAGAAACTTCTGATCTCGAAGGCTGCAGTGGCGGAGCTTAATCACCTTCTCGATCCGGCGCGCGAGAGCGGAAAGTTTGCTGAATCCGTCGAAGCACCGGTCGAAGAGAAGCCTAAGGCAAAACGTGCGGTAAAGCCGAAGGCAGAAGCAGGCGAAACCGCCGCTCCGAAAAAAGAAGCGAAGGCGAAGGCGCCGAAAGCCGCCAAGATCAAAGCTCCGGCAGTAGATGCTGCGAACGAGGAGGCGACCGACAATGGCTAATTTTACCGTTTGGGAGATTCTGAAGTCGCCGGTGGTGACTGAAAAGAGCGTGATCCTCAAGGAAGAATCCAGTGAGGAAAATTCCGATCGAAAGCTCGGCCAGGTGCTGACCTTCCGCGTCGAAAAGACCGCCGGAAAGGTCGATATTAAAAAGGCCGTCGAAGAGATCTTCAATGTCAAGGTCGCGTCCGTCAGGACCGTCCAGTACGAAGGAAAGATGAAGAAACGCGGACGCCACGAAGGCCGCCGCCCGAGCTGGAAGAAAGCTTACGTCACACTGAGAAAAGGCGAACCGCTCGTCGATTACGCGGAAGCAATTTAACGGAACGCCGCCGTCCCGGCGGCAATGAAATGAGCTGGCAAGATGCCGGCGTTCCAAAAGAATTATGGGAATCAAGAGATTAAAACCGACATCGCCGGCACGCCGCTATCAGACATATTTGACGCGCGACGATCTGACGCCCGGAGCAACACCGGAGAAATCACTGCTCGAGCCGAAAAAGAAGATCTCGGGACGAAACAGCGATGGCCGAATCACAATTCGCCGCCGCGGCGGAGGCCATAAGCGCCATTACCGCATCATTGATTTCAAACGCGATAAAGCCGGCATTCCGGGACGCGTTGCGCAGATCGAGTACGATCCGAACCGCTCAGCTCATATCGCACTCATATCGTATCTCGATGGTGAAAAGCGTTACATCATTGCGCCGGTGGGCTTGAAGGTCGACACGATGATCCTAAGCGGCGAAGAAGCGGATATTCTTCCGGGGAATGCGCTACCGATCAAAAATATTCCGCTCGGCACCGAAGTGCACAATATTGAGATGCGTCCGGGCAAAGGCGGCCAAATGGTTCGCTCCGCCGGCGGATTTGCACAGATCGTCGCAAAAGAAGGCGATTACGCACAGCTCCGGATGCCGTCAGGTGAGGTTCGCCGCGTTCCGGTCGTGTGCATGGCAACAGTCGGACAAGTGGGCAATACGGAACACGAAAATGTCAGCTTGGGTAAAGCGGGCCGCAGCCGGTGGATGGGCCGACGTCCGAAAGTCCGCGGTGTCGCAATGAATCCGGTCGATCACCCGCACGGCGGTGGTGAAGGCAAGACGTCAGGGGGACGCCATCCGGTAACTCCGTGGGGACAGCCGACGCGCGGTTACAAGACACGCCGCAATAAGCGCACGACCAATATGATCGTGAAGGACCGGAGACGCAAATAGGAGTGCGGAATGCGGAGTGTGGATCGCGGATTTGAAATCCAGGATCCAGATCCGAAATTGAATTATGCCACGTTCATTAAAGAAAGGACCGTTTATAGATCTCAGCGTTCAAAAGACGCTGCAGCGGATACTTGACGGCGGAAAGAAGCCGCCCGCGATCAAGACCTGGTCGCGCCGCTCGACGATCTCGCCGGATATGGTCGGCCTGACGTTCGGCGTGCACAACGGCAAACGCCACATACCGGTTTTCATCACGGAAAACATGGTCGGCCACAAGCTCGGGGAATTCTCGCCGACGCGTATGTTCAAGGGCCACCCGGGAACTAAAGCGGAGAAGATGGCAAAGAGAAAATAATTTGGGATTGCAGAATGCGGATTGCGGATTTCGGTCGGCAAAAGACTTCGAAACAATCCTCTTGAAACGAATGTGAAGCGATGAGGGAAACACGGAACCGGAGTTAAAGGCAATCCGCAATCCAAAATGGAACTATGGAAGCGATAGCAAAAACGAAATATCTAAAGGGCTCGCCGCGTAAGGCAAGGCTCGTGATCGATCTGATCCGCGGGGTCAATGTGTCGAGAGCGTTGTCGATCCTGAAATTTACCGACAAGCGTGCCGCCGACCCGATCGCAAAGACCTTAAATTCGGCGATCGCGAACGCGACCTTCAAGGCGGAGCAGCAGAACATCGCGATCGACCCCGACGATCTGTGGGTCAAAACCTGCTTCGTCGATATGGGCCCGCACAAGAATCGCAGCCGGATGCGTCCGGCACCGCAGGGGCGTGCATACCGTGAGCAGCGACACTATTGTCACATCACGATCGAGGTGACGAGCGAGGAAAAAGCGAGGACCGAAGATCAGAAGAGGCTCGACGCTCTTCGCGACGAACGCATCGCCGCCCGAAAGGTTGCTAACGCTAAAAAGAAAGCAGGAACTCCGGCGAAGAAAGAGACAAAGTCTGCCAAGAAGGCGGATGAAGCGGTCGAGACTTCGGTCAATGAAGCACCGGACGTCTTGGTTCCGACGCCGGTCGAGCCGACAGCACAGGGCATGATGGCCGCCGCTGACTCACCTTCGGTCGCTACCTCCGAGTCACTCGAAGAGGAAACGGTGCGGATCGCTCGGGAATCTAAGGCCGAAGCCGCCGCAGAGACTGATGCTAAGAACGACGCGGAAATTTCGGCCGCACACGGAACGTCGACGCACACTACGGCTGAAGAGCATGCGACAAAGTCGGCCGATGAGGTCATGGAAAAGACAAACGAAGACCTCGAACGACAGTAGGAAGATTTTATGGGACAGAAAGTTCATCCATACGGCTTTAGGGTCGGATACAACAAAGACTGGCATTCGCACTGGTTCGCTAAACAGGATTTTGCGAAGTTCCTAGCCGAAGATCTTCAGCTCAAGCGCGATCTTAAACGACGCTTCGGCGGCGGCGGTGTATCGCACATCGATATCGAACGCGCGGCGACACGCCTGAAGATCATCATTTACACGGCACGGCCCGGAATTATCATCGGCCGCAAAGGTGCCGAGATCGAAAAGCTCCGGGAGGATCTTTCGAAGAAAACCGGACGCGAAGTACTGATTTCGATCCAGGAAATTCGTCATCCGGAACTGAATGCCCAGCTTCAGGCTGAAAAGATCACACAGCAGCTCGAAAAGCGAATCGCTTTCCGCCGTGCGATGAAAAAGACGATCGAAGAATCGATCCGATTCGGCGCACAGGGAATCAAGGTCATGATCGCCGGCCGCTTGAACGGAGCCGAGATCGCCCGCACCGAATGGTCGCTGGTCGGACGCCTGCCCCTTCACACGCTGCGTTCGGATGTCGATTACGGATTTGCCGAAGCTTTGACGACGTTCGGAATTATCGGTGTCAAATGCTGGATCTACCGCGGTGAGATCCTCGACCCGAAGGCGTCGATGGCTCGCGGAACGACGAGCGATCCGGTCAACGAAGTGAAGGCCGACCGAAACGCCGGACGCGGACGCGGTGATCGCCGTCCGAAACGCGACGATCGAAGATAAAAAGTTTGCGGTGAGCAGTAAGCAGTGAAGAACACTGACATCTAACGACTTGCCACTGACCACTGCACTGGAGAAAAGCTATGTTAATGCCGAAAAAGGTCAAGCACCGGAGAGTCATGAAGGGACGCATGCGCGGGAAAGCCACGCGCGGCGAGAATCTCGACTTCGGCGACTTCGGACTGAAAGCGTTGGAGGCCGGCTGGATCACTGACCGGCAGATCGAAGCGGCACGTATCGCGATGACCCGTCACGTGAAACGCGGCGGGAAGATATGGATCAGAATGTTCCCGGATAAACCGATCACGAAAAAGCCGGCTGAAACACGTATGGGTTCCGGTAAAGGTGCTCCCGATCATTGGGTCGCAGTTGTGAAACCCGGACGCGTGCTTTATGAGATCCAGGGCGTCGATATGGAACTTGCGAAAGAGGCATTTCGCCTAGCCGCACAAAAGCTTCCGATCAAGACCAAGTTCGTGAGCCGCGCCGACCTCGAAGGAGGCATTGTTTAGACGTATGAAACGCAAAGAACAGCTTGACCAGCTCAAAGACATGTCAGTCACGGAGCTTAACGAACAAGCCGATGCATTGAAAGAATCGCTTTTCCGCCTGAAGTTCAGAAAAACTCTCGGAGTCGGCGAAGTGGTGAACGATATTCGCCGCGAGAAAAAAACGCTCGCACGCGTTTATACCCTGATAGGTGAAAAGGGCAAAGCCTCGTAACGGCTGGGAATGTAAAAAATGGTAAAGAAGAAAACAGACGAGAGCGGCGACGCAGCCGAAGCCACCGAAACGCAGGCAGCCGAAACCGATGCAGTCGAAACTGCAGACGCCGGCGAGAAAAAGCCGAGACGCACTGCGAAAAAAGCTGCGGCAAGCGATGAAGCTGCCGGCGAACCTTCACTGATCAGTTCGGTTGTAGATACCGTGACCTCAGGCGTGAATGCGGTTGTCGATACAGTTGCCGAAGGCGTCGCAAATGTCGCTCAGATCATCGCCGGCGATGCCGATAAAAGGGTCAGCCGCGGAAAGCGAGCCGAAAAGATCGGCGTGATCACATCGGACAAGATGACGAAAACCGTCGTCGTACGCGTTGACCGCCTGATCAAGCATCCGGTTTATCGCAAATACGTCCGGAAGCGTAAGAAATTTATGGCTCACGATGAACTCGGAGCAAAGACGGGCGATAAAGTACGTATCGTCGAAACACGTCCGCTGTCGGCCCGCAAACGCTGGCGCGTCGTCGAGATCATTCAAAAAGCAGAGCTATAAGCCGGTGGGCGGTGCGGTCGGCACAATTGCCACTGCCACTGACCACTGACGACTGGAGAAAAATTATGATTCAGATGCAGACCTCTTTGACGGTCGCAGATAATTCGGGAGCAAAGCGCGTCGTGATGATCATGCCGATCGGTGGATCGACCGCAAAGATCGCGCGGCTCGGCGATAAGATCAAAGTGACGGTCAAAGAAGCCGCACCTGACGGAACCGCAAAAAAAGGCAAAGTCTATAACGCGGTAATTGTCAGAACAAGAAAGGAAGTTCGCCGTAAGGACGGCAGCTACATTCGCTTTGACGAAAACGCCGCGGTTCTGATCAAAGACGACGGCACTCCCGTCGGGACCCGCGTTTTTGGCCCCGTCGCACGCGAACTGCGTGAAAAGAATTTCATGAAGATCGTTAGCCTCGCACCAGAGGTCATATAAAGTAAAAAGATGAAGGAACAAAGGCGAAAGTAAGGAATACCGCCCGAGCCTGCTGCTTTATATTAAATATAAAAAGATGAAAACGGTTAAGACAGGATCAGCGAAGAGCAAGATAAAACGCGGCGACAGCGTCGTCTTCATAGCCGGGAAGGAATTCAACCGCTATGACGGCGCCGGCAAACGCCAGCCATTTCGCGGGCGCGTTATAGAAGTCGATGCGCGCAACGCTAAGGTAAAGGTCGAAGGCGCGATGATCGTCAAACGTCACACGAAGGCAGTTCCGCAAATGAACCGCGAAGGCGGCATCAAGGAACAGGAAGCCTGGGTAAGCATATCGAACGTTGCCCTCGTCGATCCCGAATCCGGCAAGCCGACGCGTGTGAAATACGAAACTCGTGACGGTAAAAAGGTCCGCGTCGCCAAAAGCGGCAAGGTCGTGCCGATCGCGGATGTGTTCGGTAAGAAAGAGCCGAAAAAAGACAAGGAAGAGAACACGGAAGAATAGTTTGAGGTTTGGCAACGCGAAATTTGTGCTTATCGATCTTACGAAATCGACAATCGCAAACTATAAGCGGGTCCCAAACAAGAGAGAGTCAAACAAATGGCAAGGTTAAAAGATAAATACAAGAACGAGATCGCCGGCGCTCTGGCCAAGGAATTTGATATCAAAAATCCAATGGCTATACCGAGGATCGAAAAGGTCGTCGTCAATATGGGCCTTGGCGAAGCGAGCAGCAACGCCAAGATCCTCGACGTGGCCGCCGAAGAATTAAAGTCGATCACCGGACAAAAACCGGTAATCACCAAGGCGAAGAAATCGATCGCTGCGTTCAAACTCCGGCAGGGAATGAGCATCGGCACGATGGTCACACTTCGCGGCGACCGCATGTACGAGTTTCTCGATCGACTGATCTCCGTCGCTCTTCCGCGTGTCCGCGATTTCCGCGGTATATCGGGAAAGGCGTTTGACGGACGCGGCAACTATACGCTCGGTATCCGCGAGCAGTTGATCTTCCCGGAGATCGATTTCAACAAGGTAGACAAAACGCGCGGTATGAATATCTCGATCATCACCACCGCGAAGACGGATGAACAGGGACGTTCACTTCTGAAATCTTTAGGAATGCCGTTTAGGCAATAGTCCACAGTCCGGGTTCAAGGTTTCAAGTGTTTATGAGCTTGTGCCGCTTTAATTTGGAACTTGAAACTTGGAACTTGAAAATTTAAAGAATATGGCAAAGATCAGTAAAGTAGTTAATAACAACAAGCGGAAGGCAAAAGTCGTCCTTTGGGCCGAACGCCGCAAGCAGGCAAAAAAGATCATTAATAATCCGAGATCGACGCCCGAAGAGGTCGATGCGGCGGTGATCAAATTGCAGAAAATGCCGCGTGATGCGAGTCCGAGCCGCGTCCGTAATCGTTGTTCGCAGTCCGGACGTTCGCGCGGTTATCTGCGCAAGTTCGGCGTCTCGCGAATCGCTCTTCGTGACCTCGCTCTTCAGGGCCAGATCCCCGGCGTGGTCAAATCGAGCTGGTAAGATTTTGAATGCGGAAGGCGGACAGAGAAGGCCCCGAACCACCGCAGTACTAATACGGAGTTAATTTAATGACAGATCCAATAGCCGACATGCTTACGCGAATTCGCAATGCGATCTCCGCGAATCACCCGCGCGTCGACATTCCCGGTTCGAAATTGAAGACGGAAGTCGCGAGAATTCTGAAAGAGGAAGGTTACATAAACAACTTCACCACAAAGGGTGAAGGTGTAAAGTACATGATCCGCGTTTTTCTGAGATACGACGCACGCGGAACCTCCTCTATCACGCACCTGTCACGGGTTTCGCGTCCGGGACGCCGCGTTTACGTTAACGCCGACGCGATACCGCGTGTGCTCGGCGGCTACGGGATCAATATCGTTTCTACCTCGCGCGGCTTGATGAGCGGCAAAAGGGCCCGAAGCGAAAACGTCGGCGGCGAGATCTTAGCGGAAGTTTATTAAGCAGGGACGGCGTCATGCCGGCAAGTGCCCCCTTTGGAGGGGCGTTCCATTGAGGAATTTATGTCACGAGTAGGAAAAAAACCGATCACGATCCCAAGCGGCGTTACCGTTACGATCAGCGATTCGGCTCTCGAAGTAAAAGGTCCGAAAGGCGTGCTCAGCACTCCGGTGCCGAACGGCGTGAGTTTCAAGCAGGAAGACGGCACGCTGACCGCCGAACGCACCGATGACAGCTTCAAGGCTTTTCACGGTTTGGCGCGAGCACTTGCAAACAGCGCGGTCGTCGGCGTTACCGAAGGCTTTTCGAAACAGATGGATGTCGTCGGCGTCGGTTACAAAGCAGACGTGCAGGGCAAAAAGATCTTGTTCGCACTCGGTTACTCACACCCGATCGAATACGCGCTGCCTGACGGTATCGAAGCCAAAGCGGAACGCGTCAACACAAAGACGAGCATCAATCAGTACCAGCTGACACTGACGCTGACCGGCATCGATAAGCAGAAGCTCGGACAGGTAGCAGCGGAGCTCAACCGCCTTCGCAAGCCGGACGCTTATAAGGGAAAAGGCATTCGATACGCCGACCGCGTTTACAAATTGAAGCCGGGCAAAACGGGTAAATAGTAGATCGCGGGTCGTGAATGGATTCGAACATTTACGATTTACGGCTTACGAGCAACTAAAATTATGGCACAGAAGAAGAAAGAAGAAATTCGCCGCGGAGTTCACAGCCGTATCCGCAAGAAAGTACGCGGCTCGGCAGATCGCCCGCGACTTGCCGTCTTTCGCAGCGTGAACCACATCTACGCGCAGCTTATCGACGATGACAGCGGAAAGACGCTGGCGACAGCGTCGACCACCGAAAAGGCTTTCGGCGGAAAGGCAGGCGGGAATATTGCGGCGGCGCAGGAAGTTGGAAAGACCGTTGCAGAGCGAGCTCAGGCTGCAGGCGTTTCGAACGTCGTTTTCGATCGAGGCGGTTATGTCTACCACGGCCGTGTCAAAGCGTTACTCGATGCCAGTCGCGAAGCAGGTTTGAATAAGGGCGAGCAGAAGGCCGAACCGGCCGAGGCCTCTGAATAGTCGGGCAGGTAACCCACGAATATAATGAAGAGTAAACAGAGAATTTCTCCGAACGGGCTGATACTCAAGGACCAGCTCATTTCGATCAACCGCGTGACGAAGGTCGTAAAAGGCGGTAAGAACATGTCGTTTGCAGCCCTCGTCGTTATCGGCGACGAATCCGGACATGTTGGATTTGGCACCGGAAAGGCAAAGGAAGTTCCGAACGCGATCAAGAAAGCTGTCGAGGCTGCGAAGAATAACCTGATCCGCGTTCCGCTCATAGATGGAACACTGCCGCACGAGATGATCGGCGAGTACGGTGCGGGCCGGGTTCTTCTCAAGCCCGCTGCTGAAGGTACAGGCGTTATCGCCGGCGGTGCTGTTCGTGCCGTGCTTCAGTCCCTCGGTGTGCATAACGTCAGAACGAAGATCCTCGGCTCGAACAACAATCATAACGTTGTGCGGGCCACCTTCGACGGCCTTATGCGAATGAAGGACCCGATCGAAGTCGCTCGTCTGCGCGGTAAACAGGTCGAAGAGTTAGTTTGTTGGGAACGCCGGCATCTTGCCGGCAACTAAGGCCGTCATGACGGCATTCCACACGAAAATGGCAAAGAAATCAGAAAACGCGAACGGCGGCAATATCACGATCCAGTATTACCGGAGCAGCATCGGATATTCCAGTAAACAGAAAGAGGTTGTCCGGAGCCTTGGGATCACCAAAATTAACCAGAAGGTCACGCGGCCCGACACGCCCGCCATGCGCGGCATCGTGACGAAGGTTCCGCATCTTTTACGGATCGTTGAATAAACTGCGCACGATGAGCGCCCCGATCGTGAATCGTAAATCGTTCAATAGAGCCGCCTCGACGGCAAGTTCTATTAACAATTGACCATTCACGATTCACAATTTACGAGGATAAGAAAATGGCACTTTCACTTAACAATTTGAAGCCGGCACCGGGCTCGACACACAAAAAGAAACGCGTCGGCCGCGGTCCCGGTTCGGGACTTGGCAAGACTGCCGGCCGCGGACACAAAGGCCAGAAATCGCGTTCGGGTTACAGCAGCCGTCCCGGTTTCGAGGGCGGACAGATGCCCTTGCAGCGTCGCCTGCCGAAGCGCGGATTTACGAACATATTCAAAAAGGAATGGATCGAGATCAGCCTCGCGAAGATCGAGGCTAACTTCAGCGCCGGTGAAGAGGTTACGCCCGAGATCCTGCACAAACGCGGATTGATCAAAAAGGCCAAGCACGATCTCGTAATACTCGGCACCGGTGATATCTCCAAGGCACTCAACATCAGTGCCCATCGTTTTACCAAGACCGCAAAGGACAAGATCGAAAAAGCCGGTGGTAGCTCGGTTGTCATCGAAAAGATCAAAGCAGCGGTTGCTGCATAGCAGGTTTTTCGATCTCGCTCATTGGTCCCGGCGGTAGGGAATAGAGGAATTTATGGAGAAGTTTTTTAGTGCCGTTCAAAACATGTTTAAGGTGCCGGAGCTCCGGAAGCGTATCTTGTTTACGCTCGGAATGCTTGCGGTTTACCGTTTGGGCGCTCATGTTACGGCTCCGGGGATCAACAAGCTGCGTCTTGAGGCGGTTTGGGGCGAAGTCGCCGGCACGCTGCTCGGCGTTCTCGATCTCTTCTCCGGCGGCAATTTCCGCACGATCTCGGTTTTCGCCCTCGGCGTAACGCCTTACATCACGGCGTCGATCATCATGCAGCTCCTGCCGGTACTCTCGCCGGCAATGAAGAAGATCCAGGAAGAAGGCGAGGTGGGGCGGCAGAAAATGAACCAGTGGACCCGATATCTGACCGTGGTCCTTTGCGCAGTCCAGACATTTTTCGTCGCGACCTGGCTCAATCGTAACCAGATCATTCCCGATACGTGGTGGGCGACAGCGATGATCGTCATTACGCTGACGACCGGAACGATCTTCGTTATGTGGCTTGGTGAACAGATCACGGAACGCGGCGTCGGCAACGGCATTTCGCTTTTGATCTTTGCCGGTATCGTCATCGGCCTGCCGCGCGGCGTTCTGCAGGTTTCCGATCGTATCAACGGCGGTGACCCGACTCAGGCACTCGGCGTGATCTTCCTCGTTGTCGTATTGGTAGCTTTGATTGCTCTCATCGTGTATGTCGAATCGGCAAGGCGAAACATCGCGATCACTTACGCGAGCAGACGCGTCGGCACACAGACGTTTCGTGGACAGGAGACGAGCCTCCCGCTGAAGATCAATATGGGCGGCGTCATTCCCGTGATCTTCGCTTCGTCGGTGCTCGCAATGCCGCAGACTCTCTTCTCGGCATTTCCGCCCGACCCGGCCACTCCTGATTCGGCATGGAGCAAGGTCTACGCTTTCTTTCAACAGTTCCACGGCGGCGATCCGTACTACGAACTCGTTTTCATTTCGCTGATCGTCCTTTTCACTTTTTTCTATATAACTGTCGTATTTAACACGGACGAGGTCGCGGACAACCTTCGTAAGCACGGCGGATTTATTGCCGGAACGCGTCCCGGAGCGCCGACGGCCGAGTATCTCAATACGATATTGACGCGGCTCACCACGGTCGGTGCGCTGTATCTTGCTTTCATCGCCTTTGTTCCGCAGATATTGTTGAGCGGATTCAAAGTCGCTCGTTTGCCGTTCATCGGTGATCGGCTCGACGCGTTCTTAACGGCGACGCCGGGATTGAGCTGGATACCGACCGGTTTGGGATATCAATTTTACTTTGGCGGCACGTCGCTGCTGATCCTCGTCGGAGTAGCGATGGATACTGTCGCCCAGATCGAAGCACAGCTCGTGATGAGAAACTACGAAGGTTTCCTTGGCACCGGATCAAAGCTGCGAGGCCGCAGAAGTTGAGGATCGAAATCGTATAGCCGCCGTAAAGCGGAGATTCGATGAACCGCCCACATTGTTTTGGCGGCTTCGATCATCTTGGCGTTTCGGCGTGTTAGCAGCAGATTGAAATGGCGAAGATCATTGTACTGATAGGAGCTCCCGGAGCAGGGAAGGGAACCCAGGCGCGGCTCTTGCAGGAAAGACGCGGTATACCGCAAATATCGACGGGCGATATATTTCGCGAGATGAAGAATTCCGATACGCCGCTTGCGACCGAGGTTCGAGCAGTAATGAACTCGGGTAATCTTATCTCGGACGACATCACTTATCGCATCGTACGCGAACGCACGTCGCTTCCCGATGCTGCAGACTCGACATTTGTGCTTGATGGATATCCGCGGACGCCTGTGCAGGCGGCGCAGCTAGAAGAGCTCGCTGCCGAACAGGGCAAATCGATCCAGGCGATCGAGGTGGACGTCCCGCGTGAAGAACTTATGCGGCGGTTGACGGGCCGGCGAAGCTGCCCGGTCTGCGGCGAGATATACAATATTTATTCGAAGCCGCCGAAGGTCGAAGGTTCTTGTGATTTTCACCCCGACGCCGCACTTGTTCACCGCGAAGATGACTACGAGGACAAGGTTCAGGTTCGTTTGGCTGCCTACGACGAATTGACCAGGCCGCTGCTCGATTATTACCGAAACTCCGGACGGCTCGAGACCATCGACGGATCGGGCGATCTGGAATCGATCTACGCTCATTTCGAGAGTCTTGTATAGTCACCGGTCGAAAGTAAAGTGCGAGTATTTGAGCAGTTAGCCGCCGTTTTTATTGGAAAGAGAATGATCATCGCCAAGTCCCAAAAAGACCTCGAGAAAATGCGTGCCGTCGGCGAGCTTATCGCCGAGGTTCGCGAGGCTTTGCGGGCGATGGTCGCTCCGGGAATTTCGACGATGGACCTCAACCGTGCGGCGGACAAAATGATCCGTGATGCCGGTGCGATCCCGACATTCATCGGTTATCACGGCTTTCCTTACGCGATCTGTGCTTCGGTAAATGACGAGATCGTTCACGGCTTTTCGAAGGAAACGCCGCTTGCAGAAGGAGATATCGCGTCGATCGATCTGGCGGCGACGTATCAGGGATTCGTTGGTGATACTGCGACGACCGTGCCGGTCGGAAAGATCGGTGACGATCTCGCGCAGCTTATCCGGGTCACCGACGAATGTCTCGCTCTCGGAATCGAACAGGCGCGCGTGAACAATCGCGTGGGCGACATCGGCTGGGCGGTTCAGCAGCACGCAGAGAAATACGGTTACGGGATCGTCCGTGACTATACCGGCCACGGCATTGGGCGGGCGATGCATGAGGCTCCGCAGATACCGAATTATGGCCGCCAGGGCACGCGCGAAAAGATTCGCCCGGGCTACTGCTTCGCGATCGAGCCAATGCTAAATCTCGGCACGAGTGAAACGCGAACATTGGACGATAAATGGACGGTGGTGACGCTCGACGGAAAAGCCTCGGCTCACGCCGAGCACAGCATCGCGATCACGGCGGATGGACCCGAGATCCTGACGCTGACCCGCGAGCAGAAACGGCAGTTGGGAACCGCGAAAACAGCCGACACGGCCGGGTGACTTGAAAACACGACGAATAAAGGTTAACATTAACGGTTTGTCCAACTATTCGGTAAGTTGGCCTTAGAAGGCATGTCAAAAGAAGAAGCGATCGAGGTTACGGCAACAGTGCTTGAGACCCTGCCAAACGCGATGTTCAAGGTCGCGGTGGACGGGAACGAGCACGAAGTACTTGCCCATATCTCGGGCAAAATGCGAAAGAATTTCATCCGTATTTTGCCAGGCGACAAGGTTCTTGTTGAGCTATCGCCATATGATCTTAAGCGCGGCCGGATAACTTACCGTTATAAATAGCTTGGGCCTGGAGAAATTATGAAAGTGCGACCGTCAGTAAAAAAGATCTGCGAAAAGTGCAAGGTCATTCACAGGAAGGGCATAGTGCGCGTGATCTGCGAAAATCCGAAACACAAACAGCGTCAGGGTTAAATGGAACGTCTGCGATTTGCAATTGCATTTGAACGGCTGCTTCGACCGGGCTTCAATCGCGGACTCAAAATCGAAGATAGAAAATAGGAAGGAAATATGGCTCGCGTAGCAGGTGTTGATCTACCGCCCAACAAAAGGGCACAAATTGGTCTGACGTATATATACGGCGTCGGGAAATCCCGTGCGACCGCGATTTTGAGCGAAGCCGCGATCGGTATCGATTCGAAGATCCGCGATCTTAGTGAAGACGAGTTAAACAAAATCCGTACGATTTTGGATGCGCAGGGCAACATCGAGGGTGACCTCCGCAAACGCGTGCAGATGGACATCAAACGTTTGATGGATATTGGCTGCTACCGCGGTCTTCGCCATCGCCGCGGTCTGCCGGTTCGCGGACAGCGCACATCTACCAACGCCCGAACCCGTAAAGGTCCGCGTAAAGCCGCCGTTGCGAAGAAGAAGGCGCCGGGCAAGAAATAGTTTTATGTGAGCCGTGAGCGGTGGGCAGCAGGACTGCCTACGGCTTTCGGCTTACTGCTCACAAATTTTATGGCAAAAGCACCAGCAAAGAAGAAAACTTTCAAAAAGAAAGAGCGGAAAAATATCCCGATGGGTATCGTGCATATTTCGGCGTCGTTCAACAATACGCTGATCTCGATCACTGACACTCAGGGTAATCTCGTAGCTCAGTCGTCGTCAGGCGCACGCGGCTTTCGCGGTTCGCGTAAAGGCACTCCTTTTGCGGCTCAGCAGGCTGCGGGCGAGGCTGCGCGCAAAGCGGTCGAAGCCGGGATGCGTGAGGTCGAAGTTCGCGTAAAGGGCCCCGGCGGCGGCCGCGAGTCGGCGATCCGTGCGGTCAACCAGGCGGGTATTCGCGTGACGTCGATCCGCGACACGACCCCGATACCGCACAACGGATGCCGTCCGCCGAAACGCAGACGCGTTTGATCGATTTTGAATTTTAGATTTTGGATTTTGGAACGGCGGAACCGGTCCGAGTTATTTTAACAATCGAAAGGACGAAGGGAAGCGTGAGCTTTTCGTAAACTTTTCCGATAAGCGAGTCGATTTTATGATCTAGATTGCGCGGTTTGGATGGGAAGATCCAAAATCCGAAATCGAACATCCAGAATCGCCTCCCGGAGGCAAATTATGGCTAGATATAGAGATGCGGTGTGCAGGCTTTGCCGTCGCGAGGGCGGTAAATTATTTCTTAAGGGCGACAGGTGTTTCAAACCGTCGTGCGCGATCGAAAAGCGCGGTACCAATCCGCCGGGACAGCATGGTGCGGCACGCCGCAAGATGCTCGCCGGTTACGGACAGCAGCTTCGTGAAAAGCAGAAAGTAAAACGTATTTATTTTGTGCTTGAAAAGCAATTTCGTACTTACTTCGAAAAGGCGCGGCAGCAAAAGGGAGTTACCGGCGAAATTCTCCTGTTCATGCTCGAAAGGCGTCTTGATAACGTCGTTTACCGTTCAGGTTTTTCGACGTCGCGTCGACAGGCTCGCCAACTTGTCAATCACGGCCACATAGAAGTGAACGGGCGTAAGGTTGATATTCCTTCGTTCCAGGTGAAAGTGGGCGATAAGATCGTCGTTAAAGAAAAGAGCCATAAGAATCCTCACGTTGAGGGAGCGTGGCAAACAGCCGCGGGCCGCGGTCGTCCGTCGTGGATCTCGCCCGGCGAAGGCGAACTGAGCATCGCTATTGCTTCACTTCCGACGCGTCAGGATATCGACCAGAACATTAACGAGCAGTTGATCGTCGAGCTTTACAGCAAGTAGCTTATTAGGTTTCGGGTTTCACATTTTAAGTTTCGGGTAGTTTCGCCTTACCAAACTTGAATCTCTGAGACCCGAAACCTGGAACTTTTTTAAAAATATGACACAAAGCAATAATTGGACAGATTTCCAGATGCCGGGCCGTTTGAATGTGGAAACCGATACGCTTACCGAGCGTTACGGGAAGTTTTACGCCCAACCGTTCGAGCGCGGCTTCGGTACGACGATAGGAAACTCGATCCGCCGCGCACTGTTGTCGTCGATCGAGGGAGCCGCTGTGACGGCCGTCAAGATCGAGGGCGTGGAACACGAATTTTCCTCGATCAAGGGCGTTGTCGAAGATGCTACCGACGTCATTTTGAATCTTAAGCAGATTCCTTTCCTGCTGCACACTCCTGGACCGAAGACACTGACGATCTCAAAGAAGGGTGCCGGCGAAGTAACGAGTGCTGATATTCAGAGCGATGCCGATGTGGAGGTGCTCGACCAGAATATTCACATCGCGACCATCAGCGGCTCGGGCTCGCTGAAGGTTGAAATGCGGCTCAAACGCGGACGCGGTTATGTATCGGCCGAGCTTAACAACGACGAAGATCTTTCGGTCGGGTATATTCCTATTGATTCGGTGCATACGCCGATCAAAAAGGTGAATTATAACGTCGACAAGACACGTCAGGGATCGAATACCGAATTCGACAAATTGACGATCGAGGTTTGGACCGACGGTTCGGTCAAACCGGAAGATTCGATCGGCCTCGCGGCAAAATTAGTGAAAGATCATATGTCGATCTTCATCAATTTCGAAGAGGAAGAAGAAGAATATAAATACGAGGACATCGCCCGTCCGCCTTTAATGCGGAATGACCTGCTCGACAAGCCGGTAGACGAACTTGAGCTTTCGGTCCGTTCGTACAACTGCCTAAAGAACGCCGACATCCGTTCGATCCGCGACCTTATTCGTCGCAGCGAGAAAGACATGCTCGGGACGAAGAACTTCGGAAAGAAATCGCTGACAGAGATCAAGGACCTGCTCCACGGAATGGGCCTCGACTTTGGAATGGACTTTGACGAACAGGGCAACCCGATCCCGGGATCGGGCGGACGCGACCTTGATTAACAAGAAAGGTGAAGGAAAAAGGATAGGGCCGAAAACAGTTTTACACTTTCGCCCCACCTTTACACTTTAATTTATGAGACATTTAAAAGCACACCGTAAACTCGGCCGAACGACCGAACACAGAATTTCGCTTTTGCGTAATCTCGCTACGTCACTGATCAACGCGGAAAAGGAGCACATCGTTACGACCGTTCCTAAGGCGAAAGAGCTCCGCCCGTTTGTCGAGAAGGCGATCACGCTTGCGCGTAAAGCCGAGGCTCTGACCGGTGACGATGCCGCCGTTCAGGCCGTGCATCTTCGCCGCCAGGCTGCAAGATTTTTTCATGCGGGAAACAGCACTTTCAAAACCGAGCAGAGCCGATTTCGTGGAAAAAAGGGCGAGAGCAAAGATCCGATCGGACGTACAGCCGGCGTTAAGGCAGTTCAGCGTTTGTTCGGCGAACTCGGGTCGCGGTACAAAGACCGCAACGGCGGGTACACACGCATCATCAAACTGGGCCGCCGCGTCGGCGACAATGCTGAAATGGCAGTGATAGAATTGGTCGATAACCCGCGAGAACTCGCAGCCAAGGGCTAAACTTTGAGGAAGTGTTATATCCGGGCTGAGTGATATTACGGCCTCTGCAACGGCAATGGATAAAGATAAAACGGACAGCGATAGAAGTCAGGCTGTCAGAAAACAAAAGGACAATCCGAGCGCGTCGTTGAACATGACGGAGCTTCGCGAGCTTGCCGAGCTCGTCAACGAACACGGCTTCACGGATTTCGAATTCGAGAATGAGAACATCCGCGTTCGCTTGAGCAAGGCGACGACCGCCGCAGCTCCACAATACATCCAGGCGCCGCCGACCGCCGCGGCGGGTCAGGGCGCAGTTCCCGCCCCGACAAAAGCTGAAACGGCCGCCGCGGACGCCGCCGCTGAAGAGGCATCGCTTTTCAAGATAACTTCGCCGATCGTCGGCACATTCTACAGCTCGCCTTCGCCTGATAAGGATCCTTATGTAAAAGAGGGGAGTCAGGTCACGCCCGAGAGCGTTGTATGCATCGTCGAAGCGATGAAGCTGATGAACGAGATCCAGGCCGAGACCACCGGCCAGGTCGTAAAGATCTATGTCGAGAACGGTCAGCCCATCGAATTCGGCCAACCGCTTTTCGGGATCAGAAAGTAAGATAGGCCACAGCGAGCACAGAGAAAGAAATTTAGCGAAATCGGCCGCATCGTTCGACTCCGCTTTTCAGGATCTTCTCAGTGACCTCTGTGGCTAATATTTTTTCTAAATGGAAACGCGTGAGATTCGCAAAATTCTGATAGCCAATCGCGGCGAGATCGCCTGCCGGATAATTTGGACGTGCAAGGAGATGGGGATAAAGACCGTCGCCGTGCACTCCGAAGCCGATCGCGAGGCATTGCATGTTCGTTATGCGGACGAGGCTGTCTGCATCGGCCCGCCGCCATCGGCTCAGAGCTATCTCAACATTCCGTCCATAATCAGCGCGGCCGAGATCACCAACGTCGACGCCATCCATCCCGGATACGGCTTTCTCGCCGAATCTGCAACGTTTGCCAAGATCTGCGAAGACTGCAACATAAAATTCATCGGCCCCAAGGCGAGCGTGATCGCCATGATGGGCGATAAGGTCGAAGCCCGGCGGACGATGGCTGCGGCAGGCGTGCCGATCCTGCCCGGTAGTCCGGATCCGATCGAGTCCGCCGCGGAAGCGAAAAAGATCGTACAGGAGATCGGACTTCCCGTGATCATCAAAGCGGCAGCGGGTGGCGGCGGACGCGGAATGCGGATCGTCCGAAACCTTGACGAGTTAACGGGCCAGCTCGAGATAGCCCAGGCCGAAGCCTTATCGGTGTTCAAGAACGGTTCTGTTTATATTGAGCGATATATCGAACGGCCGCGGCATATCGAGATCCAGGTTCTCGCGGACGAGCACGGAAACTGCATTCATCTCGGCGAGCGCGAATGTTCGATACAGCGACGTCATCAAAAGCTGCTCGAAGAAGCGCCCTCGCCCGTTGTCACCCCAGAGCAGCGTGAACGAATGGGCGCGGTCGCTGTGGACGCCTGCAAAAAGATCGGCTACTCCAGTGCCGGAACCTTTGAATTCCTCCTTGACGAAGACGGCTGTTTCTACTTCATGGAGATGAACACGCGAATCCAGGTGGAACATCCCGTGACCGAAATGGTCACGCTCGCCGATATCGTTCGCAATCAGATCAAGATCGCCGAGGGCGAAAACATGGGCTACAGGCAGGAAGAGCTCCAGATCGTAGGCCACTCTATCGAGTGCCGGATCAATGCCGAAGATCCGGTCACGTTTGTCCCGAGTCCGGGTAAGATCACTGCGTTCAACATCCCGGGCGGGCCGGGCGTGCGTGTCGATACCGCGGTTTATCCCGGATATGTCGTGCCGCCGTACTACGATTCGATGATCGCGAAACTGATCGTCCACGCGCGGACGCGCGAGCTTGCAATAGCAAGAATGCAGCGTGCGCTCGACATGATGGTGGTCGAAGGCATCAAGACGACGATACCGCTTCACAAAAAGATCATGGCCGACGAGAACTTTCGCAGCGGCAATTTCTCGACTAAGTTCATGGAAGACTTTCAGCTCTAGGGTGATTGAAAAAAATGAGCGTTTATCGTATTCTATCGGTACGTTAACCTCGAATTTTCATTAGTTCAAAACGTAAAAATTTTTGCGGTTATCATCCGGTTTGGGTGAAATTACTGCGAGCAAGGAGAGACTATTTTAGGTCAGATTATTTATGGCAACAGTCAAAGAAGTAAAAGAACAAATAGTAACGGATTACAAAACGCATGGGTCCGACACGGGTTCCTCGCAGGTGCAGGTGGCATTGCTTACTCAGCGTATCAATGAGTTGACCGAACATTTCAAGGTGCACAAAAAAGATAACCACTCGCGGACCGGTTTGCTTAAAATGGTCTCACGCAGGCGTAAGCTGCTCGATTATCTCAAGAGACGCGATATCAACGAATATCATGAGATCATCAAAAAACTCGGCTTGAGAAGGTAACGAGAAGAAGTGAAGATGTGAAAATTGGTACTTGAAAGTTTTGAACTTTTCCACTTTTTCGTCACACTCGTTTTTTTACCTCAGGATTGGCTGCTTCGAGTCAAAATTAACATTGGTTCTTACGAAGAATTTGCGGGTGGCTGCTGAACGTGACAGCGTGTTTGGCCACATACAAAAGAGAACCATCATAGAGATATCATCTCCAATGGCGGCGGGGCTTCACGACATAGCACCCGCCGCTTTTGTTTTTAGGAGCGATTGAGAAATGGCAACAAAGAAATATTTAAAAGAATCGATCAAGCTCGGCGACCGTGAATTATCGGTCGAAATCGGGAGGGTTGCAAAGCAGGCCGACGGATCCGTAGTTATCCGTTTCGGCGACACGATGCTGCTCGTTACCGCAGTGAGCGCACGCACGGCGAAAGAAGGATTAGACTTCTTTCCGCTGACGGTCGAGTATCGCGAATCCAGCTATTCGGCGGGCCGGATCCCGGGCAATTATTTTCGCCGCGAGGGACGGCCGAGCGAAAAGGAAGTTTTAACGTGCCGATTGATCGACAGGCCGGTGCGGCCGCTGTTTGGGGACGGCTACAGATTTGAAACACAGATCGTCGGGACGGTGATATCTGCTGATTCGGACAACGATCCCGACGTGATCGCGATCACCGGTGCGTCGTGCGCGCTGTACCTTTCCGACATCCCTTTTACGACGCCGATCGCAGGCATTCGTATCGGGCTGATCGAAGGCAAGTACATCATTAACCCGACGTACGATCAGAGACGTGAGTCGGATCTCAATCTCGTCGTCGCCGGTACCGAAGAAGCGGTCGTAATGGTCGAAGCCGAGGCTCATGAGGTCAACGAAACGATCATGGTCGAGGCCTTGATGCTTGCGCACAAAGAGATCAAACGCCTTTGCCTGTGGCAGAAAGAGCTCGGCAAGGCACTTGAGATCACTAAACGCGAATTTGAACCCGCAGTGTTGGACGAGAACCTCACGGCTGAGATCGAAAAGAATTACGCAGATAAGCTTCGCGCCGCGATGGACACCACCGGTACCGATAAACTGACGAGTTATGCCGCGATCGACGCTTTGAAAAAAGAAGTTGTCGCGAGCTATCCAGAAGATCAGCCGGAAACGCGCCATATGGCCGGAAAGGTTTTCGGACGTTTGAAGGAAAAGATCTTCCGCGAAGACATGCTCGGCAATCGTCGCCGTCCGGACGGGCGTAAGTTCTCTGAGATCCGACCGATCACGTGCGAGGTTGGCTGGCTGCCCCGCGTTCACGGTTCATCGCTGTTCACACGCGGCGAAACGCAGGCGATCGTTACCACGACACTCGGTACCAAATCGGACGAGCAATGGATGGACGACATCGAAAAGGGCGAGCTTAAACGCCGCTTTATGCTGCACTACAATTTTCCGCCCTACTC
>JBBSGG010000044.1:0-22822 GCA_038254305.1 Pyrinomonadales bacterium | reverse complement strand
TCGCACTGTTGAACACACAGCATCGAGATTTCCTTAAGTTCGTCCTGTCCAAATACATCGAATCCGGCGTCGGCGAGCTGGACGAAGCCAAGCTGCCGCACCTGCTCGAACTGAAATACCACTCCGTCCATGACGGCGTCCAGGCACTCGGCGAAGTCTCACATATTCGAACAACCTTCATCGATTTTCAAAAACATCTCTACGAGCGAAAGGTAGCGTAGTGTTTCATCCTTGACACATTTGTTGCATTGATGATACGTTTGTGTCATGAGAGATGTTGAGACAATTAATGTGCGGCGGAATTGGGAGGAGTGTCCTAAGGTGTTGGGGACGGAGGCTCGGTGGGGTGTGCTTTATGCGACTTTGAATGTGGAGGGGCATATCAGGCTGAGCCGGGTGACGCATGAGGCGTTGGGTGCGCCGGACAGTTATGTACTGCTGTACGACCGCGAGCGTGACGTGATCGGGCTGAGGCCGGCGAGGCTGGCGGTGGAGAAGAACGCGTACAGGGCGATCGACCGGGGGCCGTACGGCGGGAAAAGGATAAACGGTTTTAGGCTGTGCAGGGAGTTTGGGATAGATACAAACGAGACGGTGCGGTTTCACCACTGCCAGATAGACAACTCGGGCGTGTTGATACTCGATCTGCGGGACACGTGCCCGGCCAAAAAAGGCAAGCGGCGGCGGTATTGAGAACGCACTAGGCTGCCATGAATTGATTCCAGTCTAGTCCCAAATCCTTGACAATGCTGCGGAGTGTTCCCGTTTTCAAATCCTTGCTTCCCCAATCAGGAACGGCGACGATCACCAAAGGCTCCTTGCTTGGGTTGTACCATTTCCGATGCGACCCGCCGCCTTTTCGCGCGATCTCGACACAACCAAGTTTTCTTAGTTTCTTCTCGACCTCCCGATATCTCATGCGGCTTCAAGGTGAATGAGAGTCTCGGTCAGAAAAGGAGCAGTGTTTCCGATCGGTCGCAAAACATCGGGAAGCGGTTGGTTCAGGTCCTCGTAACCTTCGATGATCGCTTCGAGTGCGTCAGCGACATTTGCCGAAACCTCCTCGATCGTGTCAGCTTCCGTTATTAATCCAGGCAATATAGGACAAGTAATAGTCCAACCGCCTTCAGGCTGCGGTGCCATAACCAACGGTAATTTGTAAATATTCTCCATAATTTTTACCGATTCAATCTTTATCGATTGAACTTTAATTCACGTCCATTCGGAAAAACTCCTAGGCAGCGGCTTTCGATCCTAACACGTCGGCGATGGCCTGGCCGATGTCGGCGGGGGATTCGACGACGCGGATGCCGGCTTCGGTTAGGGCTTTCATTTTTTCGGCTGCGGTGCCTTTTCCACCGGAGATTATTGCGCCGGCGTGGCCCATCCGGCGGCCCGGTGGCGCCGTTTGGCCGGCGATGAAGGCAACGATCGGTTTGGTGACATTGTCTTTCGCGTATGCGGCCGCATCTTCTTCAGCAGTGCCACCGATCTCGCCGATCATGACGATCGCGTCGGTGTCCGGATCTTCCTGAAACAATTTAAGAGCGTCGGTGTGGTTGGTGCCGATGATCGGGTCGCCGCCGATGCCGATCGCAGTCGATTGCCCGAGCCCGAGCGCCGTGAGTTGGCCGACGGCTTCGTACGTAAGCGTGCCGGAACGCGAGACGACGCCGATCCTTCCCTCTTTGTGAATGTGGCCGGGCATGATGCCGATCTTGCATTTGCCGGGCGAGATTACGCCGGGGCAGTTCGGGCCGATAAGACGCGTTTGGGGAATCCGGTCGCTACCGCTCCCGGTTCTGACCTCGGAATTTTTGTCGGCGAGATAGGCTTTTACCTTGATCATGTCGGCGACGGGGATGCCTTCGGTAATGCAGACGACGAGCGGAATTCCGGCGTCAGCGGCTTCCATTATCGCGTCGGCCGCAAACGCGGGCGGGACGTAGATGACAGAGGCATTCGCACCGGTTTCCCGAACGGCGTCGGCGACGGTGTTAAAAACGGGCACGCCTTCGTGCGTCGTTCCGCCTTTTCCGGGCGTCACGCCGCCTACGACGTTGGTGCCGTATTCGATCATCTGCTTCGTGTGAAACGTGCCCTCTTTTCCCGTGATTCCCTGCACGATCAAACGCGTATTTTTGTCAACTAAGACGCTCAAATCTGTTCTCCTAATATCGGCTGTAAAAACAAAAAGCAAGTATAACACGCACCCTATTTCCCGCTGCAATTGCGGATATTCAAGTTTTTGTGAACATTTTCCGGTCATATACGTTTCCACTGTTGACTTGCCATAGCCCGCATGTAAGTAAGGGCAAATGCGCCAAGTTGAATATCTCGCCCTTACTTACGTGCGGGCTTCTGCACGCCAGGTTCCGATATTTTTATGCGGCAGCTTTATTCATTTTATTTCGACGCTTTATGGATCGCCTTAAAATCGATCCTCGAGCACAAGCTGCGGGCGTTTCTCACGCTGATCGGGATCATAATCGGCGTGGCTTCGGTCGTCGTCGTGGGAGCGTCGATCAGCGGGCTCAATTCGTACGTCACCGAAAAAGTTTCGAAGGTGCTCGGCGTCAATCATTTCATGATGACGCGGATGGCTTTTTCGGGCCGCGTCAGCGACGAGGAATTTGAACGTCGCAATCGTCGTAATAAGAAAATTACGATGGATGAATACGAGTACATAAGGGCGAACTGCCCGAACTGTTCGGATGTCGGCGCCGAGATGAACGCCCAGACCGATCTCAAAGAAAACGGAATAGAGATGCCGTCGACGCGTATTCTCGGAGCGACCGCGAACATGGTCGACATCGAGGACAAAGAGATCGAGATCGGCCGTTTTTTCACGCCTGACGAAGTGACGCGCGGCGCTAAGGTCTGTGTCATCGGCTACGATGTCCGCGATAAATTTTTCCCGGACGCGATCCGCTCGGGCAGATCATTCGCGTCCGCGGCGTGCCGCTCGAGATCATCGGGCTCGAATCGAAACGCGGTTCGATGTTCGGCGATTCGTTCGACCGACAGATCTATATTCCGCTGTCGGTGCACATGCTGATCTTCAATCGCGGGGACGGATTGCAGGTGCACGGCAAATCGGCGATGCGTGAAAATTTTATGAGCGCCATCGAGGATGCGACGCTCGCGCTTCGCAACCGCCGCCAGTTGATGGGCAGCGACGAAGATACGTTCGGCGTCGTGAACACGCAGGACCTCGGCAGCCAGATCGACCAGTTCACTGCTGCTATCGCGGGCGTCATCGTACCGATCACGCTGATAACGCTGATCGTCGGCGGCATCGTCGTGATGAATATTATGCTCGTTTCGGTGACGGAACGGACGTTTGAAGTAGGCTTGCGAAAAGCACTCGGCGCGACCCGCGGCCAGATACTGCTGCAGTTTTTGATCGAGTCCGCGCTGCTTTGCATCGTCGGCGGACTGCTCGGGCTTTTACTTGCCGCGGGCGTGACGGAATTGGTCACCATTCTTGCCGGCATCACAATGACGATCACGATCACTTATGTGTTTTTGTCGGTCGGCGTATCGTCCATCATCGGTGTGATCGCAGGGCTCTACCCGGCATGGAAGGCGGCGAGGCTTGATCCGATCGTCGCGCTGACGCAGAACTAGCATATGAAAACGAGAATCTCAGCGTCGCTGCCCGCCGAAGTGCTCAAAATGGCGCTCGACAGTATTCGCGCGAACAAATTTCGCAGCTTTCTGACAATTCTCGGTATAGTGGTCGGCGTGATGACGGCGATAGTTGTAGCTTCGATACTGACTGGAATGCGGCAGAGTATCGTTTCGATCGTCGAAGATTACGGCACGAACAACATTTACGCTTTTCATCTAACGACCGGCTTCAGCGGCAATGATCGCGCGGAACGCAACCGCAAGCCGCTGACCATCGACGACGCTAACGCGATCATGGAACTTTCGCCCGCGGTCGAGGACATTGCCCTCGTCGCGCCGGGAATCGGCAACTTCGGCTCCGAAAGTTTCGACGATAACCTTACATACGAAGGCCGAAACTATCGCCGTGCGAATACTGACGGCGTCTCGCCGAATTACGACCGCATCTCGAATCTCGCTCTGCTCGAGGGACGTTTTATTTCCGAAGCCGACAATCAGCAGCGGCGAAACGTTCTGGTCATCGGCGTGAATTGCGCCGAGGCCCTGTTTCCGAATGAACCGACAGGAAACGTAGGAAAAGTCGTCCGAATGAACGGCTCAACCTGGGAAATCATCGGCGTGATCGCCAAGCGAAAGGCAGCGCTTTTCGGCGAGAATGAAGAGGACAGCAAGGTGATGCTTCCGATCCGCACGGCGCGAAAAGCGGCGCCGCAACGTGACTATCTGCTGCAGATAATTCAGGCAAGGCCCGGCCGCCTTAACGAGGCTCTGGAAGACGCCGAGGGAATTCTGCGCCAACGCCGCGGCGTGAAATATGGCGATCCGAATGATTTCGACATCAAGACGGCGGGCGAATTCATCAAACAGTTCGATTCGATCACCGGCATGGTCGGCCTGATCGCGATCGCAATATCAAGCCTCGGACTGCTCGTCGGCGGCATCGGCGTGATGAACATCATGCTCGTGTCCGTCACCGAACGAACGAAGGAGATCGGTATCCGAAAAGCGATCGGTGCGACTAAGAAAGCGATCGTGCTCCAGTTTTTGCTCGAGGCAATGACGCTGACCTTTTTCGGGGGAATCATCGGCGTCGTGCTGGCGGTCGCGATCAGCGACCTGATAATGCTGCTTGTGCCGTCTCTGCCGGCTTCGATCCCGCTGTGGGCGGTGATCTCCGGCCTGACCGTTTCAGTCGCCGTTGGATTGGTATTCGGCGTACTCCCTGCACGAAAAGCGTCAAAGCTCGATCCGATCGAATGTCTGAGATACGAGTAGCTGACGCACTCTCAGTCAGTGCCTCGGATCAGAGTTCGAAGGTCTCTCCATACTGCGGAACCTCTACCGTCCAGCCGAAACGCTCGCGAATATGCTGGGCCATCGCTTGGGCGGCTTCGGGTTCGCCGTGCGTTGTGAACACCCTCTTCGGCGTCGACTTCAATCCTTCCAGCCATCTGATGACACCTTGCCAATCCGCATGCGCCGAAAACCCCTCGACCTTTTCGACGTGGCACCGGACGGGCACGGGATGCTTCATTATGCGCACTTCGGGTTCGCCGTCGAGTACGCGGCGGCCGGTGGTGCCGGCGGCCTGATATCCGACAAAAATGATCGTTGCATTCTCGTCCGGCAAAATACGCACGGCATGGTGTAGCACACGGCCGCCCGTGAGCATTCCCGACGCCGAGATAATTATCCGCGAGCCACGCATATCGTTGAGTTTTTTTGATTCGTCACGCGACGACGCGGTCGACATGGACGCGGTCCGCAGCGGGTGACGCTTTTGCGTGAGTATCGAAGTGTATTCTTCGTCGTGCTCCTCGTTCCAGCGGTTGTAGACCTGTGTCGCCTGCGCGGCCATCGGCGAATCGACAACGACGGGCAGGACCGGGATCCGTTTGGCGTCCTCGAGTTCGCGGATCATGTACAGAACTTCCTGCGTCCGGCCGACGGCGAACGCAGGGATCAGGATCGGCGCGTTGCGCTTTGCCGCGCGGTTTATGATGTCGGCCATCTGGTCTTCGGACGAAACGTCGCTATGGAGGCGGTTGCCGTACGTCGATTCGACCATCAGATAGTCGCAGTCGGGCGGTGCGGCCGGGTCTTTTAAGATCGCCTGATCGTAATGCCCGAGGTCGCCGGAAAACAGAAATCTGACATCACTGCCGTCGGCGTTTGCACCTTCCAGTTTTACCAGGACGAGGCTCGCTCCCAGGATGTGCCCGGCGACTTGAAATGAGGCAGTAAAACCGTCGGCGACCGCCACGGGCATCGCGTTGTTGCTGACCGGACGCAAAAGTTCGAGGGTCGCTCGCGCGTCCTTCTCGTCATACAGCGGCAACGCCGGTTCATGGACCGTCAAAGCGTGGCGGTTGCGATAATCGGCTTCCTCCTCCTGAAGACAAGCCGAATCGGGCAGCAGTATCTTCAAAAGGTCGCCGGTTGCCCGCGACGTGAACACCGGACCGTTGAATCCGAGCTTTACGATCCGCGGCAGATATCCGGTGTGATCGATATGAGCGTGCGTGATGATGACCGCGTCGATGCCCGCGGGATCAAAAGGCGGCGCCTGCCAGTTGCGGTCACGCAGTTCGCGCAGGCCCTGAAACAGACCGCAGTCCACAAGAACGCGTTTGCCGTTGTGTTCGACAAGATATTTAGAGCCGGTGACGGAACCGACACCGCCATAGAAAGAAATCGTCGCCATAGTTTTTGGTCCAGAATATCAGGTTCCGGCCACGGAAGCGGCCAGCCGCCCAAAATTAATGTATGCCTCTAATCGATCAGAGGTCGTGATAGAAGCCGTCAGTTAACGTATTCCTTGGGAAATCTGAGGATCTTTTCGGGGTCTTCGGATTTGGCCTGCTGTTTCCGCAGACGGGCGTTTTGCAGGAGCTGGTGTGCTGTTTCGCCGTCCTTCCAGAAACACGCGCAGCCGAAGTTGATCCAGATCTTTATCTCATCGCCGTCGGAGGTTTTGAAAAGCGTCTGAGCGAACGCGATCACTATGCGATTCATTATTTCGCCGGCGGTCGATTCCGTTGCGGTCGGCAGAATGATAAGGAATTCGTCGCTCACCGAGCGCGCGAGAAAATCCATTTTGCGAAGCTGGCCGCGGACGACATCAGCGACAAAACCGAAAAGCTTTTCGCTTTGCGCCGCGCTGTAGCCACGATCGTCCTCGTCAAAATTCTTGATGTCGATGGCGATCACCGATAGCGGCCGGTCCTCACGGGAGCGCAGCGATTCGGCAAGCTGATTTTCGAGGATCATGAAGAACGCGCGTTCGTTCGGCAGGCTGGTCATCGAATCGGTCAGTGCGCTCGAGAGCGATTCGGCGAATGCGATCGAACCGCGAAGCATCGGCGCGACGCGCTCGCCGACGGCTTCGAGAATATTGCGTGAGCGATCGTCACGTGCAATATCCGCATCGGCAAAAAGCTGTATCACGCCGAAAACTTCCTGCTTATACGAAAGCGGCACGGCGGCGGCGGACCGCAGGCCTTCGAGCGCCGCTTGCTCGAACTGCGGGCGGTCGAGATCGAGGTCGGCGGCAAATTCGACCTCGCCGCTAAGGTAGGCCATGCCCGCGAGGCCGCGTCCGTTTTCGAGAGCGACGTTCTGGAGCTGGTCAGCGTTATGCCCGTCGGCCTGCGCCGCGTCAAGCGCCGTGCGGTCGGCATTCGCGACGAACAGAACGCTGGCCGAGTGCGGATAGATATCGCGTATGCGGCTGGAGACAAGACGAAATGTGTCCGCCGGTTTGAGCGATGTGCCAAAAAATTCGTTCGCTTCTTCTAAGGCAAGCAGTTTTCCGTTGAGCTCGCTTTCGGCATCGGCAGGAGCAATGCCGGCCGCCGATTCAATAGCCGCTTCTTGGCGAAGCTCGCGATACGACCAAAAACAGATCAGGAAATAGATCAATGCCATTGCCGCGAGGCCGACTATCTTGGCCTGAGGATCGAGACTGGAAACAGCGATCGCGAACGTTACGACCGGCGCGACCAAGCCGATCGCGATCAATACAGTGTAGACGGTCGGGCTAGGTCCGCGTCGTTTAACGGTGATCGGAACATTTTGTTCCCCCTGTTTCATATGTTTAGAGAAGTGATCGATCCCGCTCGTGGCGGCGAGGAAGGGCGAATTTGCCCACGGTGAAGATTACGTTTTGCTTTTCTTTTAGTCAATAGATTATTGGCGTTCGGCGGTAAGATCGGCTTTTTAGGCGTAAATCGTGATCTGTGGCTGCCACGCATCGAAAAATATTTCGGAAACGTGATTATTGAGTTGACTATGGCCCCGATGCTCTCTATATTGACCAATGTTCCAAAATTAAGAGGTTGGGACAAGGCCACGTTTCTGCTTAGCGTGGTCTCGTTAGAAATAAGTTAAGTTTTAATCTTTGAGAAAGACAGGAGATCGATCTACATGAAAAAAGTTATTGCACTTTCAACAGTTCTGGCTTTTGGTGCTCTCGGTATGGCTTGTGGTGATTCCGCCAACAACTCGACCGCAAATGCTAACCGAATGAACAGCAACTCCGCCATGGTGACCAACACAATGTCATCGAACGCTAACACCACGACCAGCACCACCACCACCACCTCGGTGAACGGCGCTACCGGTGCTACCAACACGACTGTTGCAACGAACGTCAACGGAACCGCGAGACCGGGAACGATGACGACGACCCCGAGCAACATGAACTCGAACATGAACAAGAAATAGTTCAAAGTTCGATAAGAATTAAAGCGTGTCGCTGAAAGGCTGCACGCTTTTTTTATTTTAAATAACTTGCGACGTTTTTATCAGCGAGCTGCTGCCGCAATTCGTCGGTGCTTGTGACCGGCCGGCTGCAGACAAAGTTTTCGCAAACATACGCCGTCGGTTTGCCGCCGATAGCAGTGCGCCCCTCGAGCAGCGGAAACTTGTCATCGTTTTCTTTACCGGCGAATGCGACGACCTTATTGGGAATGTAATTATCCCAAACGGCGCGTTCGAGGTCGTTCGGGCGCGTCCCCGTGAATACTACTTCCTTGACCGCGGCAAGCTGAAACTCGATCGCGGAAAGAGCGCGGCCAAAGCCGTTCGGATAACGGCGTATCTGCGACGATGCAAGACGGAGCACCGTCGACGCAAACCTCGCGTAGCGTTCGTCACCGGTCAGATGAGCCAACTTGAGCAGAACGTCGGCGGCGACCGAGTTTCCGGACGGCGTCGCGTTGTCGTTGAAATCCTTGTTCCGCACGATCAGCTCTTCATGATCGTTCGCGGTAAAGAAAAATCCACCGCGTTCCTCATCCCAAAATTCGGTGATCATCGTATCGGCCAAAGCCACGGCTTCGCGAAGATATTTCGCTTCCGCGGAGGCCTGGTAAAGCTCGATCAACCCATCGGCGAGGTTCGCGTGGTCTTCAATATAGGCGTTGAGCTTTGCCCGGCCGTCCTTCCAGGTGCGAAGCAGACGCCCGTCGCGCCGCAGATCGCGAAGTAGAAAGTCTGCGTTACGCTTGGCGACATCGAGGTAGTCGGCGTTGTCCAAGATCGCCGCCGCTTCGGCAAAGGCCGCGAGCATCAGGCCGTTCCAGGCAGTAATTATTTTCTCATCGCGAAACGGCTTCACGCGTTTTTCGCGTGCTTCGAAAAGCTTGTCGCGGCCGCGTTCGAGCGATGCACGCAGCCCCGATTCGTCGATCTTTAACACCTTCGCCGCGGCAGCATGAGTATAGGTAACTTGCAGAATATTTTTCTCTTCGAAATTCCCTTCTTCAGAAACATCGTAGAAAAACTTGAAGATCCGCGCGTCGTCATCATCGCCTAAAATTGACGCGACCTCGTCCGGCGTCCACACAAAGAACTTCCCTTCCACGCCCTCGCTGTCGGCGTCCTGCGATGAGTAGAATCCGCCCTCGGTGTCCAACATTTCGCGTTTCACATATTCGAGTGTATGAACTGCGACATCTCTGAAGAATTCGTCCTTCGTTATCTGGAAAAGATGAAGGTAAACGCGGATAAGCTGCGCGTTGTCGTAAAGCATCTTTTCAAAATGCGGAACGAGCCAGATCGCATCGACAGCATAGCGGTGAAAGCCACCGCCGAGTTGATCGCAAATGCCGCCGTTTGCCATCTTCACAGCCGTCTTCTTCACCATATCGAGTGCATTCACATCGCCTGTTCGATGGAAATAGCGGAGCAGAAATTCAAGCGACATCGAAGGCGGGAATTTCGGAGCTCCACCAAAGCCGCCGTTGGCCGAGTCAAACGTTTTGGCGAAACTCATGAAAGCCGTGTCGAGCTGATCGAGCGAAATTCGCCCGGCATCGCCCTCGGTGATCGAGATACGCCGGATCTCGCCGACGATATCGTTTGCAGAATTAAGCAGCTCTTCGCGTTTCTCGCGGTACGCTTCGGCGACGCTCAGCAAGACTTGCGGCCAGCCGGGCATGTTGTAACGCGGCGAAGGTGGAAAATACGTACCGCCAAAAAATGGCCGCTTGTCGGGCGTCAGGAAAACGTTCATCGGCCAGCCGCCGCGTCCGGTCGTCAGCTGGACGAACGCCATATAGATCTGATCGACGTCCGGCCGCTCTTCCATATCGACCTTTATGTTGACGAAATGCTCGTTCATGATCGCCGCGGTCGATTCATTCTCGAACGATTCGTGCTCCATCACGTGGCACCAGTGACACGCCGAATACCCGATGCTGACGATCACCGGTTTATCTTCTGCCTGCGCCTTCGCGAAGGCTTCGTCGCCCCACGGATACCAATTCACCGGATTGTGCGCGTGCTGAAGGAGATATGGTGATGTCTCGTCGATAAGACGGTTACTGAATTTCTTTGAGCTCTTCATATTCGATAAACTTCCGATCCGGCCGCGCTCGCGTCGCTGTTAGGCCGCCTTTAGCACCGTCACTTCCTTCGTCAATCTTTCGCCAAGTTTTTCCTTCTCACTTTCCAGATCAAAGCGCATCTGCAGATTGACCCAAAACTGTTCGGACATCTCAAAATATCTCGACAGCCGCAGTGCCGTATCTGGGCTGATCGCTCGCTTGCCATGGACGATCTCGTTTATTCGGCGAGGCGGAACGGTTATATCGTTGGCGAGCCTGTATTGCGAGATTCCAAGCGGCTTGAGAAATTCCTCAAGCAGTATTTCGCCGGGATGGACAGGCGGCAATCTTTTCTCATTCATAAACTCTCCGAATGGTAATCAACGATCTCTACCTCGAACGCGTCACCCGCATGCCATCGAAAACATATTCTCCATTGTTCGTCTATCCGAATACTATGTTGAAGTTTTCTTTCGCCTTTCAATTTTCCAAACCGATTCGACGGCGGATATCTCAGGTCCTGAATATTTCCCGCGGCATGCAGAATCTCGAGCTTTCGCCTTGCGATTCTCTGAATATCCGGCGGAAGTTTGCGAGAGATTCTGCGATCAAACGGCTTTTCAGCTTCCTTATCGGCAAAGCTTCTTATCATCTCCAGATATAATAACGCATCGCGTTATTAGTTGCAAGAGATTGTGACGATAGAATGAGTTCTGCTATATTGATGGCATCTTATGACCCCGCGAAGCATCGCAAAACTCCGTCCCTCCAGACAGCGCGCCAATCTCTTTGGCGGCGACTAACTTCTCCGATTCGGCATGCGCCTTTCTATCACGAGAGTCGAATTAAATACTCAGATTGCCAACGCCCGCCACAGGGGCCTAACACGCAAAGCGAGAGGAGAAACATATGACACCTACACAGGAACTGCAGCGTCCGGTTATGAAGACCGAACTGCCCGGCCCGAAGTCGCGCGAAATTATCGAAGCCGATGCACAATACGTAACCCCGAGCTACCCGCGGCCCGATTTCAAACTGGTCGCCGATCACGCGTCCGGCGTTTGGATCACGGACCCTGACGGCAACGTTTTTCTCGACTGCAACGCCGGAGTCGCCGTCTGCTCGACCGGCCATTGCCATCCGGAAGTGGTTGCCGCGATACAAAAACAGGTCAGCGAGCTTATCCATCTTTGCGGCACCGATTTTTATTACCGGCACATGCCGCAGCTCGGTAAAAAGCTGAACGAGATCTGCCCGATCGACGGCCCGACGAAAACGCATTTTGCAAATAGCGGCGCCGAGGCGATCGAGACCGCTCTGAAGCTCGCGATGTATCACACGCGGCGACAGAAATTCATCTCGTTCTTCGGTTCCTTTCACGGACGCACGCTGGGCGCTTTGAGTCTCACCTCATCGCGAAAGGCGCAGCGGCTCGGCTTTATGCGGCAGGCGCTCGACGTCGTCCACATTCCCTATCCTAACAAGTTTCGCCACTTCGCCGACGACATGCCGACGAGCGAAGAAAAGATCACGAAGGACGTCATTAACTGGATAGAAAAACGGCTCTTCCTGACCACGACACCGGCAGAGGAAGTTGCAGGCATCGTGCTCGAGGTCGTGCAGGGGGAAGGCGGATATATTCCGGCGCCGAAGGCGTTCGTCAAAGAGCTCCGGCGCATCTGCGACGAGAATGGAATCATGTTCATCGTCGATGAGGTTCAGAGCGGAATGGGCCGCACCGGCAAGATGTTCGCACTCGATCATCACGATGGTGTAAAAGCCGATATCATGTGTCTTGCCAAGGGTTTAGGGTCGGGCATGCCGATCGGCGCTTGCGTCGCCCGCGCAGACATCATGGACTGGCATAAAGGTGCCCACGCCTCGACATTCGGCGGCAATCCGGTAGCTTTGACGGCCGCGCTGACGACGATCGATCTGCTCCAGGGTGGACTCGTCGAAAACTCGAAGAACGTAGGCGAGTATCTCGAATCTGGCCTGAGAAAACTGATGGACAAGTACGAACAGATCGGCGATGTCCGAGGTTTGGGAATGATGTTGGGCGTTGAGTTCGTAACGGACAAAACATCGCTCAAACCCGACGCCGAATTACGCGACCGAGTCGAGATGGCTTGCTACAAGAAGGGACTAATAATTCTAGGATGCGGGACGAATTCCATCCGCTGGTCACCGCCGCTGATCCTGACAAAGGAAAACGTCGACGTCGCCCTTGAGATATTTGAAGAGGCGGTATCGGATTCGATTTGATCCTCTGCCGGAACCGCGAGCGGTAGTGACGCGACTCGCAAAATAGAAAAGGCTTCGCAATTCCAAAGCGAAGCCTTTTCCGTTTTGCAGCGAGTTTCTCGTAGCTAAAGAACGAACCGCAGAACAACTAGGCGACGTTGGGTATTTCAGGTTCATCGCGTACGAACGGCGCGCGCACCTTGATGTCCTATCGAAAAAGATAAAGACGTCACGCGAATCAACGGGTTAGGGCTTAGCTTGCTAATCTTGATCGGATCTTTCGCTTGCCAGCCTGGCAGCGTTTCAGCCGTTTCGTCCACCGTTCGATCGAGTTCAGTTGGCTGCTGGCATATTCGCGCTCGAGCCTCGGCTGCAGGCCTTTTTGGAGAGAATACGCCCCGCCAACCTGATATCCCGGTCCAAGTATCCGCTCCAAGCTGACATGTGAAGAGCGTAGCGCAAAGAAACGGCACGCTGAACGAATTATCGTTCGGCGTGCCCATTCGATCATGTAAAAATGAGCCTACGCTTTCGCTTTTTTTACTTCCTCGATCATTACCGGGACGGCATCGAAAAGGTCTCCGACGATGCCATAGTCCGCGATGTCGAAAATTGGCGCCTCAGCGTCTTTATTGATCGCGACGATGGTTGCGGAATTCTTCATTCCGACGATGTGTTGGATCGCGCCCGAAATGCCGAGCGCAATATAGACCTTCGGCGCCACCGTTTGGCCGGACGAGCCGATCTGGCGATCGATGGGTAGCCAGTCCGCGTCGCAGATCGGACGGGACGCGGCGAGGTCCGCGCCCAGTGCGTCCGCCAGTTGCTGAGCGATCGCGATATTTTCCTGCGATTTGATGCCGCGGCCTACGGCGACGATGATCTCGCTCTTGGTCAGATCGACGGACGCTTTGACTTCCTGAAACGGCTCTTCGGCGGTCATTCGTATTTCGCCGACCTCGACGTCCATCGTTTCGATCGCGGCGGTTCCCTTTTCCGCACTATCGCCGCGAAACGCTCCCGATTGAAAGGTGATGAAATAAGGTGCGTCGCCGCAGATCGTGACGTCGGCGTCGAGTTTGCCGAGGAATATTCGACGGGTCAGAACGAGTTTGCCGCCCTCGGCCCGATAGCGAATGCAGTCGCCGACGAGTTCGCGGCCAAGCCGTGCTGCAACCTTCGGTGCAAAATCGCGAACCTGATATGTGTGCGACATCACGACGTACTGCGGATTCGTCGTTTTGATGACCTGCGCCCATGCGTCGGCGTAAGCATCCGGCGTATAGGTTCCAAGCTTTTCGTTCTTTACGACAATGACCTTTTCGACCGCGTACTGCGATATTTCCTGGGCCAGCGAGCAGTCCTTGTCGCACGGAATTACTGCGGCGACCTTCAGCCCCAGATCCTTCCCGATCGATTGAGCTGCGGCGATCGCCTCCAGCGAGGTCTTGTTAAGAACGCAATCTTTGTGTTCGATGAATACTAAGATCATAGATTCGTGAATCGTGAATCGTGATTAGAATCGATTCCCCAAAAGTGCCGTTAACAATTAAATTGCCTAAGATGGTGGTCAGTATGATTATAATTTAGGAATCCGATTTGCTCCTCCGTCATTTTCCCGAAGAAAGGATGTACGAAATCAGAATTCGAGAAATGTGCATATTCTTCAATTAAGGCGATCCATTTCTTTCTTTCCGAGCCTACATCCCCATTATTTTCTTTTATCTTAAGTTCAGAAAGCGTAGGCACATTCCGCTTTATCGGTTCATCTTTTATAAAGTCTTTCATAGCCATTTTCCCAAACAAACGCCCGAGAAATGATCTTTTGAATTTTCTCCTGCCCAAAACCATCTCTTCAAACAGCGTGCAATGTTTCAACATCTGATAAACGTTCATTTTTCCCCATTGCGCCGTGCTGTTTTCGTTCAGCGAATTAATTCTACCGATCAACTCATCTCTTGTTGTTTTATCAAATATCGTTTTCATGCTCTAAACGACTCGAACTTCCGTCCTTAGCTTTTCGACCAGTTCGACGGCGCCTTTCTTCGCATCGCCGCCGCCGAGCATCTGCGTCTGCTTTGATTTGAGCGGCATGTAAACTTTTTCGATAGTCTGCTTTCCGGCAAAATCCTCGATCGACGCTGACACTTCGCGAACGTCCTTTTTCTTCGCGGCCATGATTCCCTTTAACGACGCGTAGCGGATCTGCGAAATTCCGGATTGGATCGTTAAAAGTGCCGGAAGCTGATACGAAAACCACTGGTACCAGCCGCTTTCCAACTCGCGTTTCACGCGGAGCTTTTCGCCAAGACTTTCGCGGTCGACCTCGATCACGATCGTCGCGTGCGGGATGCCGAGCAGTTCGGCGAGAACGACGCCGGTTTGCCCGTAGCTCGCATCATCCGACTGCAGGCCGGCAAAGACGAGGTCCGCATTCTCCTCTCGAATAGCGTCAGCGATCGCCTTCGCGATCTGGTAAGGCGAGAGGTGTTTCGAATCTTCGACAAGGACGTGAATCCCGCGGTCGGCCCCTCGCGCCAGAGCGTCTTTGATGACGGATCTTGCGCCTTGCGGCCCGAGCGTGCAGACGATCACTTCGCCGTCGCCTTTTGATTCGCGAAGCCGCAAAGCTTCCTCAAGCGCGTAGCCGTCTGACTCGTTGGTCTGCTGCGCGACGTCCGCTTCGTTGATCCATCTTTCGTCGCCCGCGATGCGCAAAACCGCATCTTTATTGGCGACCTGTTTCATTAGGACGATGATCTTCATTGCAATCGATCTTAATGGTGTAGAGGCAGGCAAGCCCGCCTCGGAACCGAGGGTAAACTATTCAGAATAACGCTTGAACAACAAACACGCATTCGTGCCGCCGAAGCCGAAGCTGTTCGACAGGACGTAGTCGACATCGGCGTCGCGCGCGACGTTCGGAACGTAATCGAGATCGCAATCCGGATCGGGAAATTCGTAATTGATCGTCGGCGGCAGTTTTTTCTCGGTAATAGAAAGAATCGAGAAGACAGCCTCTATCCCGCCGGCTGCACCAAGTGCGTGGCCGGTCATCGATTTCGTCGAGCTGACAGCAAGTCCGTTCTTGGCGTGATCGCCAAAGACCTTCTTGATCGCGAGCGTTTCGAATTTGTCGTTGTACGGTGTCGATGTGCCGTGTGCGTTAACGTAACCGATCTGATCGGGCGAAACGGCGGCGTCCTTGATCGCCCGCTCCATAACGCGGATCGCACCGGAACCGCTCTCGTCAGGCATTGTCACATGAAAGGCGTCGCCGCTCATACCGTATCCGACGATCTCGCCGAGAATCTTCGCGCCGCGAGCCTTTGCGAATTCAAGCTCTTCGAGAATCAGGATCCCGGCTCCCTCGCCGATCACGAAACCGTCACGCTCGGCATCGAACGGCCGTGACGCGTGTTTCGGATCGTCATTCCGCGTCGACAAAGCGCGCATCGAGGCAAAGCCCGCGACCGACATCGGCGTGATCGCACTTTCGGCTCCACCGCATATCATCGCGTCGGCATCGCCGCGTTCGATCAGGCGAAAGCTGTCGCCGATAGCATGGGCACCCGCTGAGCACGCTGTAGCCGTTGCCGAATTCGGCCCTTTCGCCCCGTGGCGGATCGAGACGTTTCCGGACGCGAGATTTACTATCGCCGAAACAATAAAGAACGGCGAAACGCGGTCAGGGCCGGATTTGAGAAGCTTTTCGTGTTCGCGCTCGATCGCCCAAAAATCGCCGATACCCGAGCTGATATAGGTTCCGACCATCTCGGAATTCGAATCGTCGATGACGAGTCCGCTGTGCTTGACCGCTTCGTCGGCCGCGGCGATCGCGAAATGCGTAAAGGCACCCATCCGGCGAGCCTCTTTTTTATCCATGAACGCGAGCGGGTCAAAATCCTTGACCTCGCACGCGAACTTCACGGAGAACTTCTCGGTATCGAATTTTTTTATGTAATCGGCCCCGTTCGCTCCATCCATGAGAGCGGCCCATGTCGACGGTACGTCATTCCCGCACGCCGTCACTAGCCCGAGGCCTGTAACTACTACTCGACGCTTCATATATGTCAGTCGTAAATCGTGAATCGTGAATTAACGTCAATCTAGATCGACGATTTACAATTCACGATTCACTAGTCACCTAAGCCGCTTTGTGCTGCTCGACGTACGCATACGCATCGCGAACACTCTGGATCTTTTCGGCGTCTTCGTCCGGTATTTCAATATCGAATTCTTCCTCGAAACGCATCACGAGTTCGACGAGGTCCAGCGAATCGGCACCGAGGTCCTCGATGAACCGTGCATTTTCCGTAACTTCCGCTTCGTCGACCCCTAATTCGTCAACAATGATCTGTTTGATCTTATCCTGAACTTCTGACATATTTTCTCCTATTTAAATAGCGATTCTAGAGTATTTCTTAAACCTTCAGTATTTTCAACATTCGAAACCGTCGCCTGGCGGTCGATCTGGCGAACGAGTCCCGATAAAACCTTTCCCGGCCCGACCTCGACGAATCGGTCGACGCCCTGCGTCCGCAAAAATTCGATCGACTGCAGCCACCTGACAGTGGACGAAACCTGTTTCGTCAACGCCGATCGCACGAGCGCCGGGTCATCATTCGCGGCGGCATCGACGTTATGCACGATCGGGAACGCGAAATCCGCGTAACCAAGATCGGCAAGATCATCAGCAAGGCGTTCCTGGGCCGGCATCATTAAAGAGCAGTGAAACGGTGCCGATACGTTGAGCCGTATAGCGCGTTTTGCACCTTTGGTTTTCAATATCTCGCACGCACGGTCGACGGCCTCGGAATTTCCGGCAATGACGACCTGCGACGGCGAGTTGATATTCGCCGGACTGCAAACCTGTCCCTCGGCGGCCTCGCTGCAGACCGCTTCGATAGTCTCGATGTTTGACCCTAGTATCGCCGCCATCGCACCGACACCGACAGGCACGGCTTCCTGCATATAAGTGCCGCGGTTTCTCACGGTTCTAACCGCATCAGCAAAATCCAGAACACCGGCCGCGACCAGTGCAGAATATTCACCCAAACTGTGACCGGCGACAAACGCGGGAGCGGCAAAACCTTCGGCCTGCACCGCGCGATATGCGGCGACCGACGCCGTCAGTATCGCCGGCTGAGTGTTCGCCGTAAGCTGCAGGTCCGTTTCGTTGCCGGAGAAACACATTTCAGACAACGAAAATCCCAGCGCATCGTCAGCCTGCTCGAATACCTCCCGCGCGGCGGCAAAGTTATCAAATAGATCACGACCCATCCCCACGGCCTGACTGCCTTGCCCCGGAAATATGAATGCGGTCTTTGCCATCTTAAATGCAGAAGCCCGCACGTAAGTAAGGGCGGAACATTCAGCTTGAGCATTACGCCCTTACTTGCGTGCGGGCTTCTGCATTATAGCAATCTAAAATCGAATAACTGTCCCGCCCCACGTGACGCCGCCGCCGAACGCGGTCAGTAACACAAGGCTTCCCTCTTTGATCCTTCCCGACTGAATGCATTCGTCGATAGCGATCGGGATCGACGCGGACGAAGTGTTTCCCATCTCCGCGATATTGGAATAAACCTTTTCGTCCGGAACGCCAAGCCGCGACGCGACGGCGTCCGTGATCCGCTGATTCGCCTGATGCGGGATAACGATGTCGATATCTTCGACCTTATAACCTGCTTTCTCGACCATTTCGGCGGAGATCTCAGCCATCGAACGCACGGCCACCTTAAAGAGCTCGTTGCCTTTCATTTTAAAGAAATGCAGTCCGCTGTCGATGGTCTCGTGTGTCGTTCCGAGTTTCGTTCCGCCGCCGGGAGCATACAACTGCTCTTCGTACCTGCCATCGGAACGGATCTTTGTCGCAAGAATTCCCTTGCCTTCGGCGACCGGGCCGAGGAGCGCCGCTCCGGCACCGTCACCGAAGATCACGCACGTCCCACGGTCGGTGTAATCGACATATTTAGTAAGCACTTCGGCACCGATAACAAGAGCGTAACGGATCTGCCCTGTGCGAATCATCGATTCGACCATCGTCAGGCCGTACAGAAATCCCGAGCATGCCGCAAAAACGTCCATTCCGGCCGCGTTGGTCGCACCGATCCGGGCCTGGATCAGCGCGCCGGTCGAGGGCATGATCTGATCGGGCGTTGTCGTTGCGCAGACGATCAGATCGACGTCCGTCGCGGCGACGCCCGCGCGTTCGAGCGCCTGCAGCGCTGCCGTTACACCGAACTGCGAAGTATATTCGTTTTTCTCTGCTTTATGCCGCTGCTTGATCCCTGTGCGGCTAGTGATCCATTCGTCGGATGTTTCGACGATCTTCTCCAGGTCGGCGTTCGTTAGAATTCCGACCGGATAGGCGTGTCCCATTCCGAGGATACCCGCGTTATGTTGCGTCATTGATTAGAATTAGAACTTAAAATTTTGAAAATTTCAAAAACTATTCGGTTTCTTTGACGTCTATGATCTGGCGGCCTTTGTACATACCCGTTTTCGGGTCGATACGGTGCGGGACCTTAGCTTCGCCTGTCTCTTTGTCCAGGTAAAACTGCGGGGTTTTCAGGGCGTCATGAGCTCGGCGTTCGCGCGTGCGTGCATGTGAATGTCGTCGTTTTGGATTTGGCATATTTTTAGAATAATTCGTTAGTCGTAAAAGTTCGCCTTCTAGTTACGATTCCCGGCATCTCTCAAGGCGGCCCAACGCGGGTCAATGTCGCCTTCTGTACACTTACAATCTAGCAAATTTAGGTTGCCGCCGCATTTCGCGCAAAGCCCTTTGCAGTTCTCGCTGCAAAAAACCTGAAGCGGAATGTCGAGCAGTATCTGTTCGCGGACGAGGTCTTTCAGATCGAGCCTGTCATCGACGAGTATGTCTGTTTCAAGATCGTCGGCCGTCACCTCTTTTTCCTTGTCGGCCGCAAAATGCTCAGGGCTGACGTAGCTGACATGGAACGAAACATCCAGAGTCCGCTCGACCGGCCCGAGACAGCGAACGCAATCGACCTCGATCGGCGCCGTGATCGTTCCCCGAACGTCGGTCTGCACCGCATGCCTGACGATCTCGCCTTTTGCCTCGACCTTCCCGTCGATCCGGACATTTTCAAGCTCCAGATCGAGATCGCCGGCCGGAACCGACAGTTGAAAAGGATGCGGCTCCCGATCAAGGCTGCCTAATTCTACGATCATAATCTAAGGCGCAAAATCTGCATTTCGGACCACCCGAAAGCAAACTACCTATTATAGACGCTACGGAATGAGTGTCAAACCCGAAAACGGCACCTGCGATGCTCTTCAGATGCCGCTTCCGACGGCCTCGTCGAGTGAAGCAAAGCCGCGTTCCGCGAGTATTCGCCCGAGTCCGGCATTAACATCGCGGGCGAACGACGGGCCGCCGTAAACGAAGCCCGTGTACGCTTGTATGAGCGATGCGCCAGCAGCAATCTTTTCGAAGGCATCATCGCCCGTGAATATTCCGCCGACGCCGATGATCGGGATCGAACCTTTCGAGTATCTGAAAGCAGTCGATATAACGCCGTTGGACTTGTCGCGAAGGGGCCTGCCGCTTAAGCCGCCGGCTCCTATTCGCGTGCTGTCCTCCGACGAGATTCCCGTACGGTCTAGCGTGGTATTGGTGGCAATAATGCCGTCTATTTTGTGACGCCGGCACGAATCGACGATCGCCTCGATCTGAGATTCGCCGAGATCGGGTGCGATCTTGACGAGTAAAGGTTTGGGCGAAATCTCCGCGTTCCGTCGTTGAAGGCTCGAGAGAAGCTCATCGAGATTGTCGCTTTGCTGCAGTTCTCGGAGATTGGGGGTGTTCGGCGAAGAAATGTTGATCGCGATGTAATCGGCAGCCGGGTGAACGACCTCGAACGCGGCCAGATAATTCGCCGTCGCGTTTTCGATCGGCACGTCACGGTTCTTACCGATGTTGATACCGACGATGCAATCGCGACCGATCTGCCGAAGACGTTCAGCGACCGCGGCCGCGCCGTCATTGTTGAAACCCAGTCTATTGATCAGTGCCTTTTCCGCCGGCAGGCGAAAGAGCCGCGGCCGGTCGTTGCCCGGCTGCGCCCTGTGCGTAACGGTTCCGACCTCGACGAAGCCAAAACCTAAGGCCGCGAGCTGATCGACAACGACGCCGTTCTTGTCGAATCCGGCAGCAATGCCGAGCGGCCCTTCAAACTTAAGCCCGAACCGTTCAGCAAGCGGCATCGAATCGATCTGATATCGCTCGGCCGCAAAACGGCGGGCCGACGCGGTCCCGAGACCTATCCGCAGCGACGCGAGGCCGAGCTCATGCGCAGTCTCCGCATCAAGGGAAAACATAGCCGGACGGATGAGCTTTTCGTATATCCCTGGCATGGTAAAAGTGTTGATTTTAATCGATTAAGCGTCTGCGGCGAAACATCGCATTGCAAACTTTGAAGTTTCGAAAGCTCTTTGTTACGATTTGCTTGAAAATGACAGACGAGATTAAGCTGGTCGAAAAATCCCGAATAATGGACAGCGCCCGTATTGAGCGGGCGCTTTCACGCCTTTCATCCGAAATTGTCGAGGAAAATCACGGTGCCAAGGACCTTTATCTGGTCGGCATCCGCCGCCGCGGCGTGCCGCTGGCCGAGCGGCTCGTCGATAAGATCGAGGCGATCGAAGGCGTGCGCCCGATGTACGGCATTCTGGATATCACCCTCTATCGCGACGATCTTTCCACCGTCGGCGCCAATCCTATTGTAAACAGAACGGAGCTGGAAGAAGATATCGAGAACAAGATCGTCGTTCTTGTCGACGACGTGCTCTATACCGGCCGCACGATCCGCGCGGCGATGGACCAGCTCATGGATTTCGGGCGACCGCGCAAAGTGCAGCTCGCCGTGCTTATCGACCGCGGCCGCGAACACCGCGAACTGCCTATCCAGGCCGACTTTATCGGGAAGGTCGTGCCGACCAAGCAGACCGAGATCATAAAGGTAATGCTAAAAGAATTCGACGGTGTCGAAGCCGTGGGGATCTTCGAGCGGCCATGATTTTCGAAATCGTAAGTGCGATCGAAGACATTGAAACCATTGCCGAAGGTAGTTCTGTCCGCATAAGACATATTTTGATCAAAAAGTACGGAAAGGGTCGGTGGAAGAAGAAAAAAGGCACGGCAACTGTTAGACTGAGCGATGGAAGTTTTGCGGCTTGCCGAGGTCCATTGGTACGAAGCCCATGGAATTGGTAAACGTGACGTAAGATCAAGTTTCCCTTTTTAGATTAAGCTATGAAATCACCGGAATTTGTAGTTTGCTTAAATAATGACGGATACGCGGCTTCATTAGAAGTGGGTAAGTTATACCGCATCGTTCCAGATCCCGATGCCGAAAAACACGGCGGCCTTCGCGTCATTGACGAAGACGGAGAAGATTACTTTTACGATTCGGCAATGTTCTGCCCTGTACAGGTTCCGCCCATTGCAGCTCAAACATTAATTTTGGCTTCTAAGCAGGGTTAAACGCCTTGCTTTTTTCATATGTGCTGATGGAAAAGCCGTTTCGACGACGCGACCTGCTGGGCATCCGCGGACTTTCTGCCGCGGAGATCAACGGTATTCTCGACACGGCCGAAAATTTCAGTGAAATAAATTCCCGCGAGATCAAAAAGGTTCCGGCGCTCCGCGGCAAGACGGTCATCAATCTTTTCTTCGAATCTTCGACGCGAACCAGAACATCGTTCGAGCTTGCCGCAAAACGCCTTTCGGCAGACGCGGTCAATATCAGCGTTTCTTCGTCGAGCCTGAGCAAGGGTGAAACGCTGCTCGATACCGCGCTGAATCTGGACGCGATGGCGCCGGACTGCATCGTCGTGCGTCACAGTTCTGCGGGCGTGCCGCATCAGCTTGCCAAGGTCAGCAAAGCCGCGATCATCAACGCCGGCGACGGCGCCAACGAGCATCCAACACAGGCTTTACTCGACGCGATGACCATCCGCGAGCACAAGAAAACCATCGAAGGCCTCAACGTCGCTATCATCGGCGACATCCTGCACAGCCGGGTCGCGCGTTCGAATATTCACTTACTTACAAAGCTCGGCGCAAAGGTCCGCGTCGCCGGCCC